>NZ_JBHUGZ010000029.1:0-175880 GCF_042682145.1 Mesorhizobium newzealandense
GAGCCCGTCGATCGCCGACATCCGCCTGGCGGCGACGCTCGAGTTCCTGGCGGTCATCGACTATCCTCTGCCGAAAATGGGCGAAGGAGTATATGGCGGCGATCGAGAAGGCGGCTCGGCAAGGCCTATAGCGAGCCGGCCGGCGACGTGCGCGGCTACATCGCCCATGTGAAGTCGCAGGCCAGGGCATGAGGTTAAGGATTCGTTAACCCAAGCCCTGTCTACTGACGATAATTCACCCCGCGACCACGGATGTACTGGCGCCGAGGTGGAAGGAAAGGTCGGCGCATGCCGGCCTTTTTACTTTCGCGCGCTGGCGCCGGGACGTGATCGAGCCGCGATCAGGCCACGCAAGCCTCGTGGGGTGTCGCTTTTTTGGCGCCAATTTTCTGCCGACAGATATTGTCATCGCCAGCGTTGGCCCTACCATCCATTTCGGCAGTCCCGCATGGATTGTCGGTCATGAGCAAGACGAGGGCTGGCGGATGAAAGCGTTGCGAGGCAGGTTGCGATTGTGGGCGTGATGCTGGCGGGCGCGCTGTTCCTTCCAATGCCGCTGAACTCACAATGCTTGCCCCTGAACCTTCTCACCGGAGCTGGCGCAAGGGGTCGCCGGCAAACGTGTTCACGTTGCAATTCGCGGTCCCCCAAGTAAGCCAACAAACGGCTCAAGCCGTGCCACGGTGGTGCGCACGGCCCGTGCCGGCTCAGTGATGACTGCGCCTTGCCTCGGCATGCCGGGCCAGGTCAGGCGTCTCGAAGACGTAGTCGTTCCAGGCCGATTCCGGGACATGGCCGGCCAGATAGCATTCCAGCAACAGGCTTTGCTCGGCGTTGAGAGGCCTTGGCGCGCGCTCGTGATCCAGCCCAAGCGAGTGAAACAGGTTTCTTGTCAGGTCCGAGACCGTGAAGTGGATCGACATCTGCGTTCTCCTTTGGCCATTAACGCTGAAGGTCGGGCAAAGGTTTCAAAAGCAGCGGGCGGTAATGACGGATTCCGCCCCATTGCGCTCCCGACCCTCGGCGATCGCCGGCCTTGCCGGATTGTCTGGGAGTTCGTCTCAATCTTGAAATAAAAATGTAATATCGAATTTACAGTAGACGACCTAATACACTATGTAAAAGTCTATGCGTTCTGAAAAGCTTGAGAAAATTAGATGTTACTCATTTAATCAAAGCTTGACTAAGTCAAAGACTGTAATTCCAGGTTCTCCGCAACAAGGACCAAGTCGTCCCGATGACCCGTTTCTGGCCTCTCATGATGATCGCGCTGATATCGGTGGCGGCGGTTTTGCTCGGCACGCTTTCGTCCTACGCGGACAGCTGCAGCGCAATCAGAGGCCAGTTGCTGTCGGCCGGCCGCGGCGGCGTGGCGAGCCCGGAACTTGCCCAGTTGCGCCGGCAACTTGCCGCGATCCAGAATCTCGAGAGACAGCGCCAGTGCAAGGCGAAAAGTTCCGCGGGTGGCCTCTTCAACGCCTGCGCCGACCTCGCCAGGAGCCGTGCGGACGTGCAGCGCCGGATCGCTGCTGCTGCCAATTCGGGTGGGGGATACATCGGGCCTGCGGGCGCGGTTCGTCGCGCTTGGCTGCGCGCCTTCGGCAAAGGAACAACGGCGCGCCGCGCCGACGACTCAATCGGCAGGTGCAACGATTGGCGGCAATGCGATGCTGTTCTGCGTGCGCCTGTCGGACGGGTATTTCTTCCCGGCGCCAAAGTCGCAATTCGCTGCAGGCGGCGACCTCAAGGAAACGGCCGACCAGTGCCGCTACATTTGCGACGATCCCGGTGTCGACCTCTACACGCTGAGCGACGCCAGCCTCGAAACCGACAGGATGGTCGCCCTCGATACGCGCAAGCCCTATGCCGAGCTGCCGGCGGCCTTCAGATATCGCGATGACGCGAATTTCAAGGCATGCGACGTCAAGCGCTATTACCGGCGGGTCGCCGAACTGCGAGCCAGGACGGTGACGCCCGCCGACATGAGCAACGCCATCATTCCTCTGCCGTCGGCAAAGCCGGACATCGGCACCGTTGTGGCAGCCACAGTGTCCGATGCCAAAGACCCGGGTGCCGTCCAGAACCAGTCGATCGAGGCCGGCAAGCGGTCGGTGCGCGTGGTTGGCCCAGCCTTCTTCCCGGGCAACTGACCGCTGGCCCTGCCGATTGGCGGAAGCCTGGTTGCAGGGGGCTGTCCCGATCTGGCTGGAACATTAGCCTGGTCTGGAACAGAGGGGCGCTCACGGCGTTGTCATCGACATCAGCCAGGAGAAACGCCATGGCCACGTTCAGGGAAATGAGGGTGCTGGAGATCGTCGAAGACGGCTCCCTGACCACCGAACAGAAAATCGCTGAGCTGCGCGAGATTGAATCGGAGGCGCGTGGGCTGCAGCGCGCTGCCTCGGAGAGCTCGATGGGCGATGAAGATGGCTGGCAGGACGATTTGCGCCAGGTGCGTTTCGCACTCGACAAGCTCGGTGCGAAGGAGCCCAAAAAGGGCGCCGCCTCGCTCTGAAGGCAAGCTCACCGGAAGATTTGTGCTGATCGATCGCTATTCGCAGACCATGCGAGCTCTCTTGCCGGGCTCGCTGACGTTTCTGCAGGTCAGCGGCTTCGTTGGTTCAGACAGGGAAGGCGGTGTCGAGACCCTCGTCCGGTGCCTTCTTGGCGCGACATGCGTTGCGACCCTGCGCTCGGAAAATCGCTGCGGCGGCTGCGGCGCTACCGGGAAAGCGCCGTCCTCGATCTGCCTGTATTCGACATGCGGTGGCGGCCTTTCCCAGAAACGCCTGACATCGAGTGGCCTCGGGATGATGACGGTGCCGTCATAGCTGCGCGAACAGCCGCTGCCGAAAAGCAGCGCCAGCCCCATGAAAAAAGGCAAAATCCGTCCAAGCATCCGCAATATCCCTTGAGACTTATATAGCGGCTTCGACCCCGCCGACAACCCGGCGGAATAGCGCGGGCTGTGTCGGCCGATATATATAACCGACCCGTTAAGGTTAGCGGATCGTTAATGCTTCTCGGGCACATTCCGCCGACGGACCGCGAAGGAGGGTTCGGCCTTGGTTTCGGGGTGGGGATGGCATGGCGGAAGCGGACGACACAACCGGCGCGCGCGGCAAGCGCGGGCCTCGCAAACCGCCAGCGCATGGCGACGATCTATCATCGTCCGTTGCCGACATGGATTCGACCGATACGCTTCGCCAACTGATCGAAGCCGGTTCGGACTGGGTCTGGGAAACCGACGCCGAGCTGCGCTTCTCCTGGCTTTCGCAGAACTACCAGGCTGCCACCGGCATCGACCCGGCTGATGTGCTTGGCCGGTTCCGCTTCGACTTCCTCAACCAGGACCTGAACGGCGACCGCAGTGGTGCCGCGCATCTGGCGGATCTGCAGGCGCAGCGGCCGTTTCGCGACTTCGTCCATGAACTGAAAGGTGGCCGCGCCGATTGCCGTTGGATCCTGACATCAGGCCTTCCAAGGTTCGATGGCGAAGGAAGATTTGCCGGCTATCGCGGCATTGGCCGCAACGTCACGGCGCTGGCCGCCGCCTTCGGGACCCTTGAGCAGAGACCGCAGACGGACGGCGAACCCGCCGAGCATCTTACCGATCTCGAGCGGACGATGGACGCCATGCACATGGGCGTCGTGCTTCTGGATGCGAGGCTCGACACGCTGATCGTCAACAAGGCCTATCGCGACCTCTCCAGGATTCCGGACGGTGCCGTGACCGTCGGCGCCCCGTTCAGCCTGTTGATGGAACTCAACCGCCGCAATGGCATCTATGGCGATATCGACGAACAGCAATGGCAACGCTACCTTGCCACCCGCATGGAGGAGATCCGCGCCGGCTCCGTTGCGCCGCGCGAGTTTCCCCACGCTGACGGCAGGACCATGATGTTCTCGGTCACCGCGCTGTCCGGCGGCAAGCGCCTGCTGACCTACTACGACATCACCGAACTGAAGCTTCGCGACGCCGAAGTCGAGAACGCCAATGCCAGGACCGCCGAAACCTTCGCCAACCTTCGCACCATGGTCGACCAGATGCCGATCGGTGTCCTCGTTCTCGATGCCGATTTGCGTGCCGAAGTCATCAACCGTGCCTTCTACGATTTCTGGCAGATCGACGCCCGGCGCGCCGAGATCGGCTGCAGCTTCCGCGAACTGATGGACGCCAGCCGCGACGTCGACCCGTACGGTCACGACGACGCGACATGGCAGCGGCATATCGCCGATCGCGAGGCGGAAATCAGGGCCGGCACAGCTGGATCGCGGCAGTTCCCGCGCAATGACGGCCGCACGCTGATCTCGTCGATGGCGCCGCTCGCCGGCGGCAAGCGGCTGATCTCCTATGTCGACGTCACCGACATGAAGGATCGTGAGGCCGAACTTGCCGACGCGCTGGAGAAAGCGCGGCTGGCGGAAGCGGTGATCAACGCCGTCAAGGATCCGATCTTCGTCAAGGACGACAATTTGCGGTTTGTGTTCGTTAACGAGGCGTTCGCCGCCCTGTTTGGCCAGACGCCGCAAGCCATGCTTGGCAAGCCCGGCGGCGATTTCCTCTCGACGAGCAATGTCGCGCTTTTCGAACAGAGCGAACGGGACGTGCTTGCCAGCGGGCGCGCTTACGAAGTGGAAGAAAATTTCGAGGCCGATGGCGCCAGCCGCTCGCGCATCGTCAGGAAGAGCCGCGTCGGCATGCCAAGCGGCCGCAACTACGTCGCCGGTTTCCTGTTCGACATTTCCGATATGAAGCGCCGCGAGACCGAGGCCGAGGATGCGCGCAAGCATCTCGCCAGCGTGCTGGAATCCTTGCCGGCGGCCGTGATCATCTACGATCGCGACGACAAGTTCGTTTTCGCCAACCGTAAGATCCAGGATACGCTGCCGGCCTTGAATCCGGCATGGCAGCCCGGCTGTACACTCCGCGAAGCGCTCGTTCTCGGCCATTCGAACGGCTATTTCCGCTCAAGCGGCGACCCGCAAGTCGACAAGCTCTACGATGACGACGCCGATCGCTGGCTGGACGCGATCCTCGCCCGCTACCGCTTGCCCAGTTCCTCGTTCGAGCGCCTCAACCCCGACGGCCGCTGGTATCAGGTCTACGACATGCGGACCGACGACGGCACGTTCATCGGCGTTCGCGTCGACATCTCCGAGATCAAGAGCCGCGAAAAGGCGTTGCGCGACAGCATGCGCCAGATTGACCTGTTCCGGCACGTGCTGGACGAGTTGCCGGTGGCCGCCTTCATCAAGGCGCAGGACCTGAGCATCGAGTTCGTCAACAAGGCCTGGTGCGCGATAACCGGCCTCGCCAAGGAAGACGTCATCGGCCGCACCGACCGCCAGCTGTTCGGTGCGCAGGACGCCGATAGCTACAGCCATGACGACACCGAAGTCGCCGTGAGAGGCACCGTCAAGGAGGTCGAGGAACCCGTCACCCATCGCGACGGCACGGTTCGGCAATTGATGACGCGCAAGAGCCGCCTGGTGGCGCTGGACGGATCGGTGCACCTGGTCGGTTCGAGCACCGACATCACCGACGTCAAGGCGCGCGAGCGCGCGCTGGAAGAGAGCATGCGCGAGAACGAGGTGTTCCGCAGCCTGATCGACAACGTGCCGGTGTCGATCTATGCCAAGCGCTCCGACCTCAGGCAGTTCTACGTCAACAAGGGCTGGTGCGATCTGACCGGCTTCGCCAAGGAAGAGGCGATCGGCAAGACCGACATCGAGATCTTCGGGCCGGACGGCCAAGCCTTCGTTGACAGCGACCTAGCGGTGCTGCGCACCGGTGAAACCCAGGAGGTCGAAGAGACGGTGACGGCCGCCGACGGCGGCGTCAGGCATCAGTTTGCCCGCAAGGGGGCGATGATCGCGTCCGACGGTTCGCTCTACCTGATCGGATCGACCACCGACATTACCGAGCTGAAGACGCGCGAGGCCGAGCTGCGCGAGGCGCGGCAGCGCGCCGTACTCGCCGACCGCGCCAAGTCGGAATTCCTCGCCAATATGAGCCACGAGATCCGCACGCCGATGAACGGCGTGCTCGGCATGGCCGAACTGCTGGCCAAATCGGACCTCGACCCGAAACAGAAGACGTTTACCGACATCATCGTCAAATCGGGCAACGCGCTGCTCACCATTATCAACGACATCCTGGATTTCTCCAAGATCGACGCCGGCCAGCTGGTGCTTGATCCGGCGCCCTTCAACCTTGCCGAGGCGATCGAGGACGTGGCGACGCTGGTGTCGACACGCGCCAAGGAAAAGGACCTCGAGCTTATCGTGCGCATCGAGCCTCGTCTCGAGAGCCTGTTCGTCGGCGATGTCGGCCGCATCAGGCAGATCGTCACCAACCTGCTCGGCAACGCGGTGAAATTCACCGATGAAGGCCATGTGCTGGTCGACGTCACCGGCGAAAGGGTTCCAACCGGAACAAAACTGACGATTTCAGTCACCGATACCGGCATAGGTATCCCCGAGGAAAAGCTGAAACTGGTGTTCGAAAAATTCAGCCAGGTCGACACCTCGTCGACGAGGCGGCACGAGGGAACCGGTCTCGGCCTCGCCATCACGTCGCGGCTCGTCGAACTGATGGGCGGCGACATCGGTGTCGAGAGCGCCGAGGGCAAGGGCTCGACCTTCTGGTTCTCGGTCACGCTGCCGAGGGCCGGACAGCAGAACGGGCAACGCATCATGCCTGTCGACGTGACCGGCGCACGCGTGCTGATCGTCGACGACAATGCCGTCAACCGGGCCATCCTGACCGAGCAGATGACATCGTGGACGTTCGATTCCTGCGCAGCCGAAAGCGGCGCCGAGGGTCTCAAGGTGCTGATCGCCGCCGCCGCCTATGGCGTGCCGGTCGACTGCGTCGTGCTCGACTACCAGATGCCGGGCATGAGCGGCGCCGAAATGGCTCGGATCGTGCGCAACACCGCCGGCCTTGTTGGCACGCCGATCATCATGCTGACCTCGGTCGACCAGTCGCTCGCCAACACCAGCTATCGCGATCTCGGCATCGACGCCCAGCTGATCAAGCCGGCGCGGTCATCGGTGCTGCTGGAGACGCTGGTCGCCACCATCCAGCGGCATCGCCACAACACCACCGACACCCAGCCGCTGGCAGCCGAAATTCCTCCACGCAACGTCGCGCGGCCACAGCCGTCGACACCGTCGGAACAACGGGCGCTGCTGCAGCCGCCTTCGGTTCGCCCCCGGCCACCCGCGACGGGCGGCGGCGACAGGCTGGATATCCTGGTGGCCGAGGACAATGAGGTGAACCAGATGGTCTTCACCCAGATTCTCGGCGAGACCGGTTATGGTTTCGAGATCGTGGGCAATGGCCGCAAGGCGCTCGACGCATTCGGCCGGCTCAATCCTTGCATGATCCTGATGGACGTCTCGATGCCGGAGATGAACGGGCTCGAAGCCACCGCCGCCATTCGCCGGCTGGAGGAAGAAACCGGCACGCATGTGCCGATCGTCGGCGTCACCGCGCATGCGTTGAAGGGCGATCGCGAACGCTGCCTGGAGGCCGGCATGGACGACTATCTGCCCAAGCCGATCAGTCCCAGGGCCTTGCTCGAGAAGGTCGAGCGCTGGGTCGGCGCCAGCCGCCAGGCTCAGCGCAACGCCGGCTAAAGGCCGGCGTCGCTCTATCTCTTTGTTTTGACGCAATTCCGGACGGAAATCCGTTTCACACTTTTCCTGGAATTGCTCTAAAGCGCGTCGCGTTTGAACGGATCCAGGCGACGCGCGCTTCAGGTCTTTGTTTTTGTGTATGTCGTTCTTCCCACAACCAGGGCAAGTTTCGGGCGACATGCATTGGCCTCGTTGTGGGGGATTCGGCGGAGATTCGCTTTGCGCGCCGATGCAGACTATGGCGCGATCGCACCATATCAAAGGCGGCGTCCAGCCGAGACAATGGCCACATCGAATTCCGCTCCTTCAGTTACGGGCGGGAGCAGCGACCGCCGGCATGAGACAGCGTCAACCTACCCCAACGGACCTGTTTTCGGCGATGGCCCGGCCACGACATGTGGCCGAGAGCAACGCGCTCCCGTCCGGATTTTCTTTGCCCAGCCGGCGATCGCGAAACCGCAGGCCTGTCCCGACCTGAAACCGTGCAAGTGCCTGATTCCGGGCGCAAAGCCGGGCTCAGTCGCAAATGCCGGTCGGCCGGCATTTCCCCCACCCCGATGACGCGTTACCGGGGTGACATCAAACTGTCATGCGACTGTAATAATCGAAGGCTATTGGCCTCAGCGGGCGCTGAAGGAACGGCGCCGAGAGACCATCTTCCGAACAGGAGCAGGCCACATGAGACATTTCATCCGCTCGGCGGCCGTTGCTATTGCAATGGCTACGGCGTCCACCTTCACCCTTTCCGCGGCAATGGCAGCTGATCTTTCCGGCGCCGGCTCGACCTTCATCTACCCGGTGTTCGCCAAGTGGGCCGACACCTACAAGAAAGACACTGGCGTCGGCCTCAACTACCAGTCGATCGGTTCGGGCGGCGGCATCAAGCAGGTCATCGCCAAGACCGTGACCTTCGGCGCCACCGACAAGCCGATGTCCGACGCAGACCTGGAAAAGAACGGCCTCGTGCAGTTCCCGATGGTGATGGGCGGCATCGTGCCGATCGTCAACCTGACCGGCGTCAAGCCGGGCGAACTCATCCTTGACGGCAGCACGATCGCGCAGATCTACCTCGGCGCCATCACCACCTGGGACGACGCCGCGATCAAGGCGCTGAACCCGACCCTGACCCTGCCGTCGACGGCGATCGCCGTCGTCCACCGTTCGGACGGTTCGGGCACGACCTTCAACTTTACCAACTATCTGGTCAAGCTGTCGCCCGACTGGAAGGACAAGATCGGTTCGGACACGGCGGTCGAATGGCCGGTCGGCGTCGGCGCCAAGGGCAGCGAAGGCGTTGCCAACACCGTCAAGCAGACCGACGGCGGCATCGGCTACGTCGAGTATGCCTACGCCAAGCAGAACAACCTGTCTTACTCGAAGATGCTGAATGCCGCCGGCAAGGTCGTCGAGCCGTCGCTCGAATCCTTCGGCTCGGCTGCTTCGAATGCCGACTTCAAGGGCGCGAAGAACTTCAACGTCATCATCACCAACGAACCCGGCGACGCCACCTGGCCGATCGCTGCTTCGACCTGGGTGCTGATCCACAAGACCCCGGATGACGCCGCCGCGACCGGCGAAGCGCTGAAGTTCTTTGCCTGGGCCTACAACGACGGCAAGGAAACCGCCAAGGCGCTCGACTACGTCTCGATCCCCGACAGCGTCGTCGACCTGATCAAGGCTTCGTGGAAGGCCGACATCCAGACCGAGGGCAAGCCCGTCTACGTCGGCCAATAATATCCCCTTGAAGGAGCGCCGCGCCGCGGCGCTCCTTTTCCCTCCACTCAAAGAGCCGAGCTTCACATGAGCGCTGTCCAGGAAGCCTTGCCAGCCATTCGAGGTTCGCGCGACGCGACTGTCAGGCGGTTCGCGCTGACCGACGCGATCTTCCACGGCATGACCCGGGCCGCCGCCATACTGGTGCTGGTCCTGCTCGGCGGCGTTGCGATCTCGCTGTTTGCCGGCTCCTGGCAAGCCCTGTCGACTTTTGGCTTCTCCTTCCTGACCAGCGAAAGCTGGAATCCGGTGACGGAGAAATTCGGCGCGCTGGCGCCGATCTATGGCACCATCATCACATCCGCCATCGCCATCCTGATTGCCGTGCCGCTTGGCATCGGCATCGCCATCTTTCTCACCGAGCTTTGCCCGCGCCCGCTGCGGCGCCCGATCGGCATGGCGGTGGAACTGCTCGCCGGCATCCCCTCGATCATCTACGGCATCTGGGGCCTGTTCGTGCTGGCGCCCTTCCTGCAGACGACCGTGCAGCCCTTCATCATAGGCGTGTTCCATGGCATTCCCGGCCTAAACAGCCTGTTTGCCGGTCCGCCCTACGGCATCGGCCTGCTGACGTCGTCGCTGATCCTTGCGATCATGGTGCTGCCGTTCATCACCTCGATCACCAAGGACGTCTTCGACACGGTGCCGCCGGTGCTGAAAGAGTCCGCCTACGGCATTGGCTGCACGACCTGGGAAGTGACCCGCCGCGTGGTCATTCCCTATACAAGGATCGGCATCATGGGCGGCGTCATGCTCGGCCTCGGCCGCGCGCTCGGCGAAACCATGGCGGTGACCTTCGTCATCGGCAACGCGCACCGCATCAGCAGCTCGCTGTTCGCGCCGGCGACGACGATTTCCGCCACCATCGCCAACGAATTCACCGAAGCCGTCGGCGACCTCTACACCTCCTCGCTGGTGGCGCTCGGCCTGATCCTGTTCGTCATCACCTTCCTGATCCTCGCCATCGCACGCTACATGCTGATGCGCATTGACGCCCGCACGGGAGCCTGACCGATGTCGACAGCCACATCGCTTCACCAGAGCCGCAAGCGGAAGAATGCCGTGATGATGACGCTCTGCGTCGCCGCCGCGGGCATTGGACTTGCCTGGCTGGCGCTCATCCTCGGCGCGCTGGTCTACAAGGGTACTGCGGGCCTGTCCTTCGACGTGTTCACGCAGATGACGCCGCCGCCCGGCGATGCCGGCGGCCTGCTCAACGCCATCTATGGCAGCGTGGTGATGACCATCATCGCCGTGATCGTCGGCACGCCGATCGGCGTGCTGGCCGGCACCTACATGGCCGAATACGGTCGCTTTTCGAAGCTCACCACCGTGGTGCGCTTCATCAACGACATCCTGCTGTCGGCGCCGTCGATCATCATCGGCCTGTTCGTCTACGAACTGATGGTCCGGCCGATGGGGCATTTCTCGGCGATCGCCGGCGCCGTCGCGCTGGCCATCCTGGTCATCCCGGTCGTCGTGCGCACCACCGAGGACATGCTTAACCTGGTGCCGAACGCCTTGCGCGAAGCCGGCACCGCGATCGGCGCGCCGCGCTGGGTGGTCATCAAGTCGGTCGCTTACCGCGCCGCCCTGTCCGGCATCGTCACCGGCATATTGCTGTCGATCGCCCGTATCTCGGGCGAGACCGCACCGCTGCTCTTCACGGCGCTCAACAACCAGTTCTGGTCGAGCAATCTCAACGCGCCGATGGCCAGCCTGCCTGTGACCATCTTCCAGTTCGCTCTCAGCCCTTACGAGGAATGGCAGCAACTGGCCTGGACCGGCGCACTCATCATCACATTGACGGTTCTCGCGCTCAGCATCTTTGCGCGCAGCCTGACCGGACGCAGAGAGGACAAATGAGCCAGATGTTGTCTCCAGACATGACGATCGCCGCCGAGGCAACCGCCAGCAAGGCCAAGATCGAGGTCAAGAACCTCAACTTCTACTACGGCCAGAGCAAGGCGTTGAAGGACATCACGCTGTCATTGCCCGAGCGCAGCGTCACCGCCTTCATCGGCCCTTCCGGCTGCGGGAAGTCGACGCTGCTGCGCGTCTTCAACCGCATCTACGAACTCTATCCCAAGCAGACCGCCGAGGGCCAGGTGTTGCTCGACGGCCAGAACGTTCTCGACCGCTCGCAGGACCTCAACCTGCTGCGGACCAAGATCGGCATGGTGTTCCAGAAGCCGACGCCGTTCCCGATGTCGATCTATGAAAACATCGCCTTCGGTGTCAGGCTCTACGAGAAACTCAGCAAGTCCGAGATGGACGGCCGCGTCGAGCAGGCGCTGAAGCGCGCCGCACTGTGGACCGAGGTCAAGGATAAGCTCAACGCCAGCGGCCTCAGCCTCTCCGGTGGCCAGCAGCAGCGGCTCTGCATCGCCCGTACCGTGGCGGTGAAGCCGGAAGTCATCCTGCTCGACGAGCCGGCCTCGGCGCTTGACCCGCTGTCGACCGCCAAGATCGAAGAGCTGATCGACGAGTTGCAAGCCGACTACACGATCGTCATCGTCACCCACAATATGCAGCAGGCGGCGCGCGTGTCGAAGCAGACTGCCTTCATGTATCTGGGCGAACTGGTCGAGTTCGACCGCACCGAGAAGATCTTCACGTCGCCCCGCGAGAAGCGCACGCAGGACTACATCACCGGCCGCTTCGGCTGAGCTCAGGCATACGAGGGACAGGATCATGGGCGAACACACAGTCGCTTCTTTCGACGAGGATCTCGGACAGATCAGCAGGCTCATCAGTGACATGGGCGATCTCGCCGGCTCGATGGTCGGTGGTGCCACCAAGGCGCTGCTGAATTCCGACAACGCGCTGGCACAGCGCGTTGTTTCAGACGACGCGATCATGGACGCGCGCCAGCGCGAGCTCGATGACCGCGCCATCACGCTGATCGCCAAGCGGCAGCCGATGGCCGACGATCTGCGCCATGTCGTCGGTTCGATCCGCATGGCCGGCGATCTCGAACGCATCGGCGACCTTGCCAAGAACATCGCAAAGCGCGTCGGCACCGTCGGCCTCAGCGTCACACCGCGCGACCTGTCGCACTCCATCGATGGAATGGCGCAGCTGGTGCTGATCCAGGTGCAGGGCGTCATCGAGGAGTATGCGGCGCGCGACGCCGCGGCGCTGGCGAAACTGCGCGCCGACGACGAGCGCATCGACGTCAAATACACCTCCGTGTTCCGCGAACTGCTGACCTACATGATGGAAGACCCGCGCAACATCACCGCCTGCACGCATCTTCTGTTCTGCGCCAAGAACCTCGAGCGGATCGGCGATCACGTCACCAACATCGCCGAGAATGCGTATTATGTTTTGACCGGTACGCAGTTGCCCGCCAATCGTCCGAAGCAGGACGAGACGGCAATGTCCGCGCCGGCGGCATGACGACAGGGGTGACCAGTCGATGATCGCGCCACGCATCATGGTGGTGGAGGACGAGGAGCCGCTAGGCGTGCTGCTCCGCTACAATCTGGAGTCCGAGGGTTACCAGGTCGAGGTGGTGACGCGCGGTGATGAGGCCGAGATCCGGTTGCAGGAGAACGTCCCCGACCTTCTGGTGCTCGACTGGATGGTGCCGGCGGTTTCCGGCATCGAACTCTGCCGCCGGCTAAGGATGCGTCCCGAGACCGAGCGGCTGCCGATCATCATGCTGACCGCGCGCGGCGAGGAAAGCGATCGTGTGCGCGGCCTTTCGACCGGCGCCGACGATTATCTGGTCAAGCCGTTCTCGACACCGGAGTTCATGGCCAGGGTCAAGGCGCTGCTGCGCCGCGCCAAGCCGGAAGTGCTGTCCAGTGTGCTCAAGGTCGGCGACATCGTGCTCGATCGTGAATCGCACCGGGTCTATCGCAAGAAGAGCGAGATCAGGCTCGGCCCGACCGAGTTTCGCCTGCTCGAGTTCATGATGCGCCATCCCGGCCGCGTGTTCTCGCGCAGCCAACTGCTCGACAATGTCTGGGGCGAGACGATCTACATCGACGAGCGCACGGTCGACGTGCATGTCGGCCGGTTGCGCAAGGCGGTCAACAATGGCCGCATGCCCGATGTCATCCGCACCATCCGCGGTGCCGGATACGCGATCAGGGAAGATTGACTCCCGTTTGATTCACGCCACGTTCTTGCCAACGAGGCCGGATCTTGTCTGCGCGCCAGGTGCGAAAATCTCCTGGTCGACGAAAGTCAGCGCGCGCATGGCGCAGCCTTCGCGGATCAATGGCAGTTCGTTCGGCTCGGTGTCGAAGGATATCGATTTCGAGTGCTGGCCGCCGGCGGTCTGGGCAATCGCCTCGCGCAATGCCGGCTCGATCAGGTCGAAGGCCGCGGCGCTGACACCGACCATGGCGACCGGCGCCGGATCGATCAGCGCGAACAGGCTGCCGAGACCGTAGCCGAGCGCTTCGCCGGCCTTGCGGTAGGCCTCGCGCTCGGGTCCATCCCTTTCGCGAGCCGCAGTTGCCAGAGCGCGCATGTCAGCGTCACTGACATCGGCGACGGGTTCTGCGTCCTCACTCATCTGCCTTGCGTTGCGCCAGATGGCGTAGTTGCCGGCATAGGCCTCGACGCAGCCGCGCCGTCCGCAGCGGCACAGCGCGCCGTTCGGCCGATGGATCATATGGCCGAACTCGCCGCCCGAGGAATGGGTGCCGGTGAACAGTTCGCCCTTCAGCACCAGGCCCATGCCGATGCCGTG
Source organism: Mesorhizobium newzealandense (assembly GCF_042682145.1). Lineage (NCBI taxonomy): Bacteria > Pseudomonadati > Pseudomonadota > Alphaproteobacteria > Hyphomicrobiales > Phyllobacteriaceae > Mesorhizobium > Mesorhizobium newzealandense. The sequence goes on from NZ_JBHUGZ010000029.1 coordinate 14,129, forward strand.
CGACAAAAGGATGGCGATGAAGTCGTCGCGGTAGCGCTGGGGATCGCGCCAGCGCAGCGCCACCGCCATCATGTTGCAGTCGTTCTCCATGGTGGCGGGGATGCCGAACTCGTCCTCGAGTATGTCGGCGAAGGCGATATCTGTGTGCGGCGTGATCGGCGACCACAACATGGCGCGGGCACGCGTGTCGGTGATGCCCTGGATCGCCAGCGCGATGCGGGCGACATTGCGGACGTCGAGATCGGGGTCTTCGAGGCGGCGCCGCACGATGGCGACGCATTCGCCGACCAGCGCGTCGCGCGACATCGTCAGCGTATCGAGCCGGCGCTGTTCCTCGGCGATCACCTGGCCGGCATAGTCGATGACGGCGACGGAGAGGAAGTTCAGCGACAGCACTACGGTCATCACCGCCGCCGCTTCCGGATTGAGGCTGAGGCCGACCTGCGGTCTGCCGCGTTTGAGCGAGCCGGCCTCGCTCGGCTTGCTCTCGGCCAGGATGCCTTCGCCGATCAGGTCGGAGGAGATCGCCGATATGGTCGAGTGGCTGAGGCCAGTGGTCGCGGCGATCTCGGTGCGTGACGGCTGTCCGGCGCGACGCACGGCCGCAATCACCATCGCCCGGTTGCGACGGCGCAGATCGTCGTGGCGGATTCCGACCGACATGTTTTTTCACATCCTCCCGGTCGCTGCAGCCTTTCGTGCCCCCCGAAGGCTGTCAGCGAAGCCTGAAGCGCGACGCACCTCAGGCGTTGTTTCCGCTCACGTCGCCCAAACCGCTGCGCACTTTTGGGCGACATGCGCTGACCAAATTCTGGCAGAAGCCTGCCATCCTGTCATTATTTATTCCGGGGCTCGAAAAAAATTCAGAGAGACATCAAAATCCATCAGAATCGATGTTGACAGCGTTCGGCCGTTGGACCAGTATTTTTTCGAGGCTCGAAAAAATAGAGCTTCTGTGCCGGCCTACGGGTCAGTTTGGTCGCGCCATACGCGGCGCAGGGAGGATAATATGAAAAGATTCACAGCCGCCATCCTGGCGGGTGTCGCCATGTCGCTGACGCTCGTGTCGGTCGCGCAGGCGAAGGACAAGGTCATCGGCGTTTCGTGGTCCAACTTCCAGGAAGAGCGCTGGAAGACCGACGAGGCCGCCATGAAGACGGCGATCGAGGCCGCCGGCGACAAGTACATCTCCGCAGACGCGCAGTCCAATCCCGGCAAGCAGCTGACCGATGTCGAGAGCCTGATCTCGCAGGGCGCCAACTCGCTGATCATCCTGGCGCAGGATGCCTCGGCCATCGGCCCGGCGGTGCAGAAGGCGCTGGACGAAGGCATTCCGGTCGTCGGCTATGACCGGCTGATCGAGAACAAGGACGTCTTCTACCTGACCTTCGACAACAAGGAGGTCGGCCGCATGCAGGCCCGCGAAGTGTTCAAGGTCAAGCCGGAAGGCAACTACGTCTTCATCAAGGGCTCGGGTGCCGATCCGAATGCCGACTTCCTGTTCTCGGGCTCGATGGAAGTGCTCAAGGAGGCCATCGACAGCGGCAAGATCAAGAATGTCGGTGAGGCCTATACGGACGGTTGGCTGCCCGCCAACGCCCAGAAGAACATGGAGCAGTTCCTCACCGCCAACGACAACAAGGTCGACGCGGTGGTCGCGGCCAATGACGGCACCGCCGGCGGCGTCGTCGCGGCGCTGACGGCGCAAGGCCTGGCCGGCACCGTGCCAGTCTCTGGCCAGGACGGCGACCACGCCGCGCTGAACCGCATCGCGCTCGGCACGCAGACCGTGTCGGTGTGGAAGGACGCGCGCGAACTCGGCAAGAATGCCGCCGAAATCGCCTCGCAGCTGGCCGACGGCAAGAAGACGGGCGACATCGCCGGCGCCAAGGACTTCACGACGCCTGGCGGCAACACCGTCAAGTCGCTGTTCCTGACCCCGGTTGCCATCACCAAGGACAATCTCAACGTCGTCATCGACGCTGGCTGGATCAAGAAGGACGAAGTCTGCGCGGGCGTCGCCGCCGGCACCGTCGCGGCCTGCAACTAAAGCTGGCCGAACCTACTCGATATCAACGCCGCGGCCCAAAGGCCGCGGCGTTTTCTCAAAAAGATTTGTGTTTCCGCATCAGGCGGATAGCTTCTAGGCTGGGTTCCGGCATCCGCGTCAGACGGCAAGCCGGTGGGAGGAAATCATGACCGACACGACGTCCAACCCGCAGGTCGACACCGCGCGCGCGTCGGAACTCGGCGTGGTCGCCCGGTTCCTGAAAGCGACCGAGATCGACACCCGCATGCTCGGCATGGTCGGCGCGCTGCTGATCATCTGGATCGGACTGCACGCCATTTCCAGCCTGCGCCTTGGTGTCAATCCGCTCGATTTCGACAGCCGCACCTTCCTCACGCCGCGCAACCTGTGGAACCTGTCGGTGCAGACATCCGCGGTGGCCATCATGGCCTGCGGCATGGTGCTGGTCATCGTCATGCGCAACATCGACCTGTCCGTCGGCTCCGCCGAGGGCCTGGTCGGCATGGTGATGGGCTTTGCGCAAGTGCATTTCCTGGTGCGGTTCGTCGGGCTCGAACTCGGCAATCCGTGGATCTGGGTTCTGGCATTGGTCATCGGCCTGGCGCTCGGCCTGCTGATCGGCGCCTTCCAGGGGTTTGTCATCGCCTATCTCGAAGTGCCCGCCTTCATCGTCACGCTGGGCGGCCTGCTGGTCTGGCGCGGCGCCGCCTGGTGGGTCACCAGCGGCCAGACGGTGGCGCCGCTTGACGCCACTTTCCAGTTGATGGGCGGCGGGCCTGCGGGATCGATCGGCGCGACCTGGAGTTGGGTTGTTGGTATCGTCGCTTGCCTTGCCGTGGTGTTTGCGCTGTTCAACGGGCGCGTGCAGCGCAAGCGTTTTCGGTTCCCGCTGCGGCCGATCTGGGCCGAGACGTTGCTCGGCGCTGTCACCTGCGCGGTCATCATGGGTGCGGTGTGGCTCGCCAATTCCTATCCATGGCCGATCGGCATCGTGAACAGATATGCGGCGGCCAACAACATCACCGTTCCCGAAGGCGGCCTGTTCATCGCCCATGGCATCGCCATACCGGTGCTGATGGCGGTCGCGGTCGGGCTGGTCATGACCTTCATCACCAACCGCACCCGTTTCGGCCGCTATGTCTTTGCCATTGGCGGCAATCCGGAGGCTGCCAACCTTGCCGGCATCAACACGCGCTGGGTCACCATGAAGGTGTTCATGATCATGGGCGTGCTGGCGACGATCGCCGCTGCGATCTCCTCGGCCCGGCAGAATTCATCGACCAACGTGCTTGGAACGCTCGATGAACTGCTGGTCATCGCGGCCGCCGTCATTGGCGGCACGTCGCTCGCCGGCGGGTCGGGAACGATCATCGGCGCCATGCTGGGCGCACTTCTGATGCAGTCGCTGCAGTCCGGCATGGTGCTGCTCGGCGTCGACTCGCCGCTGCAGAGCATCGTCGTCGGCGCCGTGCTGGTCATCGCCGTCTGGCTCGACACTGTCTATCGCAAGCGCGTCTAGGAGGCATGGCCATGACTGACAAGACTGCTCCCGCCGCCACCGCGCTGATCGACATGAGGAACATTTCGATCGCCTTTGGCGGTATCCGCGCCGTTGACGACGCCTCGATCGATCTTTTCCCCGGTGAGGTCGTGGCGCTGCTCGGTCACAACGGCGCCGGCAAGTCGACGCTGATCAAGATCCTGTCCGGCGCCTACAAGCGCGACTCGGGCCAGATCTTTGTCAATGGCGAGGAGGCATCGATCTCCAACCCGCGCGACGCCAAGAAATACGGCATCGAGACGATCTACCAGACGCTGGCGTTGGCCGACAATGTCGATGCCGCCGCCAACCTGTTCCTCGGCCGTGAACTGATGACCGCCTGGGGCACGCTCGACGACGTTGCGATGGAGGCCGAGGCGCGCAAGGTGATGGGCCGGCTCAATCCCCGCTTCCAGCGCTTCAAGGAGCCGGTGATCAAGCTGTCGGGCGGACAGCGGCAATCGGTGGCGATCGCGCGCGCGATCCTGTTCAACGCGCGCATCCTGATCATGGACGAGCCGACGGCGGCTCTTGGTCCGCAGGAAACGGCGCAGGTCGGCGAGCTGGTCAAGCAGCTCAAGTCGGACGGCATCGGCATCTTCCTGATCAGTCACGACATCCACGACGTGTTCGAGCTTGCCGACCGGGTCTGCGTCATGAAGAACGGCCAGGTCGTCGGTACCGCGCGCACCACTGACGTGACGCAGGACGAGGTGCTTGGCATGATCATTCTGGGCAAATGCCCACCCGGCGCCATTCCCGGGCCAGGCGCGCTGAAGATCGCCGCCTAGAGCCTGTTTGCGTATGACCACTTCCGAAAACCGGGACCCACTTTTCGGGATCATGCTCCGGCCTGCCGTCAGGCAGTATCCCCCTGGCCGGACGAACATGCCGGTCGCTGGTTGCCGGTCATGTGATATGCCAGCTGTCATGATGGCTTGGCCTTGCCATTGTGTTGGCACGGCGACTTGCCCATAAAGGTCCGACATTGCCCATGGACCGCATCATACGTTGAAGAAGCTTTTTCCAATCGTCGCGTTCATCGCCGTTGCGCTGATCAGCATGACGATGGCGGGGTTCGCCTATTTCGCGACCCAGGAGGCCGCCCGCATCAAGTTCGAAGCGACAGCCGACGATGCGCTCAACCGGATCGAGAGCCGCATCGACCTGCATCTGTCGCTGCTGCGGTCGACCCAGGCGCTGTTCGATGCGCGCAACGGCGATATCTCCCAGAACGAGTTCAAAGCGTTCTTCAACGCACTCGATGTCGACAACAATTTCGCCGGCTTGCGGGGTATCGGTTTTCTCAGGCTGGCCAAGGCCGGCGACGAGGCGGCGGTCGAACGCGATATGCTGCATGACTGGGGTGTCAGCCACCCGATCTATCCGGATACCACGCAGCCCTGGCGTACCCCCATCGTGCTGTTCGAGCCACTGGACCCGTCCAACCAGACCAGCATCGGCTACGACATGTTCAGCGAACCGGTGCGGCGCGCGGCGATCGAAAAGGCAATGTCGGACGACCAGCAGCACGCCAGCGGGCTGGTGCAACTGGGCCAGAACACGGGTGCCGCGCAGACCTTCACCGGCTTCTTCGTTTTCGTGCGGCTCAATGTCGAAACCGCACCCGATGTCATCAATGCGTCGAGGTCCTCCACGGCCGGCTTTCTCTATGCGGCGTTTCGGGCCCGGGACCTGTTCCAGATAGCGCTCAGCCGCTCGCCGCTGCTGCCGGTCAACACCGAAATCTACGACGGCGCGGTGAGTGGCGACAATCTCTTGTTCCGGTCGGAGACGCCGCCGGCTTCCTCCTTCGGGGACAGGCTGCTGATCACCCGCAAGGTCATGGTGGCCGGCCAGCCGTGGACGGTCCTGTTCCGGCCGACAAGCGCCTTCTCGCAGCCGTCGTCGCGCGCCATTCCGGTGATGCTGGGTCTGCTCGGCCTGCTGCTGGCAGGCGCCATCGCGCTGGTGGCACGCTATCAGGAGCGGGCCTATGAGGCGGCCTCGCGCTTGCACGAAACGACGGAAAAGAGCCTGCTCGAAAAGGACCTGATGCTGCAGGAGATGAAGCATCGCATCAAGAACTCGATCACCAGGGTGCTGGCGATCGCGCGCCAGACGGCTTCGCGCGCCACTGACGTCAACGAGTTTTCCTCATCGTTCTCGGCCAGGCTGCAGGCGATGGCGGCATCCCAGGACATGCTGACGCGCTCGCGCTGGCAGAAGGCCGATCTTGGCGATCTCCTGCGCATCGAACTTGGCCAGGTGTTCGGCAAGGAGCTGCCCGAAGAGCTGTTGTCGGGACCGGAGGTGCTGCTCGACGAAACCACGACGCAAGCGCTCGGCCTGACTTTCCACGAACTGGCGACGAATGCGCTGAAATATGGCGAAGCCGGCAATTCGGTTGGCGCGCTCAAGGTCGACTGGTCGGTCGAAGGGCGCGGGCGCGACATCGTGCTGGCTCTCAACTGGCGGGAAACCGGGCAGAAGAAACTCGAAGCGCCCGCCAAGACCGGATTCGGCACCAAGCTGATCGACCTCAACGTCACGCGCGAATTGCGCGGTACGATCCATCGCGATTACCGCGATGACGGGTTGAATGTGGAGATCAGAATTCCGCTGACGGCCTAGAACCTTGTCTGACGCAATTCCGGACGGAAAACCGTTCCACACTTTTCCTGAGAATTGCTCTAACGGCGACCATCAGGCAAACAAAATTTAGCGTCCAGACATCGAAAATCCGGAGGCCGGCGGACCGGTCTCCGGATCGACATTTCGATTATCGCCGAACTAGTTGCAGCGAGCCGTGTAGATCCGGCCGCGATGATCGCGATACTGGCAATAGCCGTTGCGCAGGTTGCGCACCAGCAGGCCGGACCCGGCACCCACAGCCGCCCCGATCAGCGCACCCTTGCCACCGCCGACCAGGCCGCCGACACCGGCGCCAATCAAGCCGCCGCCAACCACATCCTGCTCGGTGCTGGTACAGCCGCTGAGGGCAGCCACCGCAATCATGGCAATAATCATCTTCCGCATAGAGTCACTCCTCACTTTGTGTCCACACTTTTTGGTAAGCTCCAGCAGCCATTTAGCACGAAATGACGGCCTTTGCTGCTCGAATTTATTGTTGGCTAAGATGGTCTTTTTCTGGGCGAACCGCGTTCGATGCCATCACGACGTTGGAAATTGCCAGGGAAGCGTCGAGCGTGCCATCCGCACGCACGTTCCAGACGATCTGATCATAGTCGTCTTCCAGCGCCGGATCGACGGCAAGGCATTTGGCCACGATGCGCTGGGCCTGCCCCTGCACGTCGCCCATGGCGAACGGCCGTTCGGCGACACACTGGTCGGCGGTCTCGAAAACGCTTACCGGTACCTGGAGTTCACGGCAGTCGGCCATCGTGTTCGAGCAACCGATGACCAGCAGCAACGCAGCGATGTGTTCCATGGCGACATGTCCTCTCGCCATAGTAACGGTCGATGGTCGCCAAAGTTCCTGACCGCCGGGCCGACAGCGAAATAACGTGGCGCGATGGGCAATTCCGGCGCTGGCTTTGGTTGCAGGCGAGGATAGACCTCAGGAGACCAGCTGGAACAGGACCACCGCGACGATCACCGCGGTCAGACCCAGGCCGGCAAGGCGCAGCGAGGTGTGAGAAGCCGGAGGTAGCGGTGGCGCGGACGCCTCAGAGTCCTGAAACCCGCCCATCGAAATGCGAGCGGCCTGCTCCAGTCTGTTCATGTCGGCAACCATCAAGCCATTCCTCCCGCACCAAGCTGCAAGTCCTGCTGCGGCAATGTCCGGCGGCGCGGCAGGTTCCAGCGGTGTCTGGGAAAAACAGCATCCGCTTTTATGGTGAATAGCCGGTTAAGGACGAGCTGGCGAAGGCGCGCGCTCATTCCGTCTCGAAATTGCCGTGCGGAAGGACAAGGCGGTATTCAAGGCGGCCCGGCATTATCTCAAGCGTCGCGGTTCCGTTCATAGAGGCGGGCACGACCCGCTCGAGCGCGACACTGCCGAAGCGCTTCTGGCTGCGCTCGATGTCGCTCGCCGATATCGCTTCGGCCCATGTCAGCGACAGCGCGACACCCTCGCCAGCGGTTTCGAGATCGGCCGTTACTTCGACAAAGCCGCCCGCATGCGAAAGGGCGCCAAAGCTGACCGAATTGACGGCGAGTTCATGCATGGCAAGGCCGATATGCAGTGCGGCGTTGGGATTGAGATAGGGATTTGCTCCGCGGAAGCGCAGGCCGTGCGACGGATCCACCCCGTTGCGACCGACTTGGCCCGACACCAGCTCGCGAAGTGCCGCGCCCCGCCAGTTCGAGGACGTCACCAGATCCTGGGACGAGGCTAGCGATTGCAGCCGGCCGCGAAAGCGGGTCAGGAAATCAGCGATGCCATCGGAATAGCGCCCGGTCTGGGTGGCTATGCTTTGAATGATCGCCAGGAGGTTCTTCGAGCGATGGCTGACTTCGCGCAACAGCGTCGTCAGGGTCTGCTCACGGCGCTTCTGGTCGGTCGTTTCGACCATGGTGGTGACGACACCTTGCACCGTGCCGCCATCGCCATGGTCGGCGTCGACCCACACCTGAAACCAGCGAAAACCGTCTTCGGCGGGAACACTGATTTCAAGGCGTTGCGGATTGCCGGATGCGATGACGTCGCGCTTGGCCGCACCGATGCGGTCGACCTGCGCCGCTGGCAGGATGCCGTTGCCGTCAGCGGTGTCGGAAACCCAGGGCGCACGCATGTTGCGCGCCCATACCGTTTTCATTTCGCGATCCTGATAGAGAACGGAAATGCCGGCATTGTGCAGCGCGTGGAGAAGAGCCCGGCCAAGTTGCATACCGCTTTCGGCAGGATGCAGGGCGATGACTTCATCGCTCTGCACGTCGTCCTTCCTATCTCCGGTTCTGGAACGCATCGGCCAATCTGTCCACCCAACTCAGGCTGAACGGCTCACTGTGAAATGGGTTCCAAAGAGGGCCCGAAAACCGGCCTCCAAAAGCAGTCCGCCGAGCGGCGTCCGTTGAAGGATACCGCCCGGCGGTGGCTGGAAACCGTTTGAGGGGTGCGGCTTCCAGTGTTCGCTCGGGTGATCGCTCGGTCTCACGCCCGTTTGAACAGGCCAGCAAGAAGCGAAATCACCAGGAAAGCGAGAAAGATGAAAAACAATATCTGCGCTATGCCGGCCGACGTGCCGGCGATGCCGCCGAAACCAAGCGCGCCGGCTATGATTGCCACGACGAGAAATACGAGCGCCCAGTAAAGCATGATCCATCTCCTTCGAATGGTGCGATGAAAACGTGGTTAGATGCGGTTTGTTCCACCATTTGCCGAAAAAGACGATGCTTGCAAATCGTTCTGGGCAGGGTGGCGCCGGCAATTCGCTGATGACAGGTCCGGCATGCCAAAAGTCCGCCTGATGCATCGCGTCAGGCGGTCCTTGATGTGGTGTCGTCAGGAAGTGCTGCGGCTTACGCGGCAGCTTTCGCCTGGCGATCGAAGAACAGCGCCTGGCTGATCAGTGCCTTGACCATGTCGGGGTTGAACGGCTTGGTGACCAGGAAGGCCGGCTCGGGGCGTTCGCCGGTCAAGAGACGCTCGGGAAAGGCGGTGATGAAGATCACCGGCACCGATGTCGACGACAGGATCTCGTTCACAGCCTCGATGCCCGAACTGCCGTCGGCAAGCTGGATGTCGGCCAGCACCATCTTCGGCCGCGTCTTGGCGAACATCGTCACCGCCTCGGCATGGGTGCGCGCCGTTCCGACGACGCGATGCCCGAGGCTCTCGACCATTTCTTCTATATCCATGGCGATCAGCGGTTCGTCCTCGATGATCAGTACGTCCGTTGCCACCTGGCGGGATATCTCGTTGCTAGCCTGGGCAAGCAGCTCTGAAAACTCCTGGTCGCCGACATCGAGGATCTCGGCGGCTTCGTCCTCGCTGAAACCTTCGACGGCGACGAGCAGGAAGGCCTGGCGGGGACGCGGCGCAATCGCATTCAGGTTGGCGGCGGCGCGCTGTTCCCATGCCGATTGCGGCTGCTCCTGCGGAACGCGGATGGCGACCGATGTGAACAGCTTGGCGAAAACCTTGTACAGCGCGATGCGCTCGTTCGATGCCTCGGGAAAGATATCGATATCGGCGATGATGGCCTCGAGCATCGCGGCGACCAGCGCGTCGCCACTCTCCTGCGATCCGGAAACGGCCCGCGAGAAGCGGCGCAGGAACGGCAGGTGTGGTGCGATGGTGGCGGATAAGCTCATGGTAGGACGTCTCCCTCAGAATGACGTGATTGCATAGATTGCAGGTCGAGCTGATTGCAAGCCCCGACAAACAACGCGGGTCTTGAGAAAAAGTTCCGGACTTGATGGAACTAATACGCCGGGACGGCGTTTGAAGTCGGGATGGGCAACCAGACGAGGGGGCCGCTTGCGTTGTGTTGAGTAATGTTATGAGCGGCTTGGGCGCTGGGAATACAAGGGCAAAATGAAGGATATGACGAAAGATATTCTGGCTGGCGTCGCGGGCAGGCGCCGGAACGGTTCCGGTGACACACTCGGGCCGAACTCCGAAATCGGACGCAAACTTAAACAATATTACGACGAGCTGGTCTCTGACGATGTGCCGGATCGCTTCGCCCAGTTGCTCAGTCAGCTGGAACAGGCCGAACCCGCACAGAAGAAGGACTGAGCATGGCTGCGGTCTCCCAAGGCTTCAAGACCGATCTGCTTGGGGCAATCCCGAGCTTGCGCGCCTTTGCCGTGTCGCTGACGCAAAATGCCGACAAGGCGGACGACCTCGTCCAGGAAACACTGGTGAAGGCCTGGGACAAGCATGAGAGCTTCCAGCCCGGAACCAATCTCAAGGCGTGGCTTTTCACTATCCTGCGCAATGAATTCTATTCGCAGATGCGCAAGCGTGGGCGTGAGGTGCAGGACAGCGACGGCATCATGACGGCCAGGCTTGCCGTTCATCCGGCCCAGCATGGCCAGCTCGACCTGAAGGATTTTCGCGGCGCTCTCGAACAATTGCCGGAGGATCAGCGCGAAGCCATCATCCTCATCGGTGCGTCGGGCTTCTCCTACGAGGAGGCCGCAGAGATTTGCGGTTGCGCGGTCGGGACGATCAAGAGCCGCGTCAGCCGGGCTCGCACGCGATTGCAGGAGATTCTGAAGATCTCCGGGGAAGACGAGTATGGTCCGGATGCGATTTCGGCCCAGGTAACCGGAACGCCGGCCAACTGACCTGAATCTCAACACACCTTAAGTCGAATCGTGTCTTAATCAGCAGAAGCGCGCCCGCAGGCCGCCGCCACCGCTTGCATGAGGTCATCACCCGAATAGGGCTTGCCGACCAACCTGACGCCGGGAAACGATGCCTTGATTTCATCGGGATCCGAATAGCCCGATGCGAACACGAAAGGGACGCCCGCGGCGCGCAGTCCCGAGGCGAAATCGAGTGTCGAGGCGCCGCCCAGCATGAGGTCGACAATGGCGGCGTCGAAGTGCGTGGCGACCTGCCCGTCGATCTCGGCCAGATCGCGGGCGATCACCACCTCGCCGGCGCCATGGTCACGGCAAAGCTGCTCGACATCCATGGCGATGAGAAATTCATCCTCCAGGACCAGAATCCGCAATCCGTCAAGCAAAGGGGACACAGGCAAAGGCTCCTTGAAACGTACCGAAGTCATGATCGCTATTTGATGAGCTGTCATTTAAAAAAGACATGCGCCCGTCCCGGAACCTCGATCCTCGCAACGCGTTTGACACGCAGCCTTCTGAAGAGCGGGCTTTCGAAGAGGGATCGAAATGTCAGGCCAGAACGGTCGCGCTTTCTCCAGCCGCCAATATCCTTGCGAGAACTGCCCGTTGCGGCCGTTACCGGTTTTCCGCGACTTCGAAAAGCAGGAACTGGCCTTCATCAGCAAATTCAAGAAGGGCGAGCTCGCTGTCGACAAGGGCGCCACGGTCCTGGTGGAGGGAAGCCACAGCGCCCATCTCTACACCGTGCTCTCCGGCTGGGCATTTCGCTACAAGCTGATGCGGGACGGCCGCCGCCAGATCCTCAACTATCTCATGCCCGGTGATCTGATTGGCCTGCAGGGCAGCGTGATGGGTGAGATGCAGCATTCCGTCGAGGCCCTGTCGCCGATGCTGCTGTGCGTTTTCGAACGCGAGTATCTCCACGAACTCTACCGCAACCATCCCGGGCTGGCCTACGACATCACCTGGATCGCATCGCGCGAAGAGCGCATGCTGGACGAGAATCTGCTCAGCCTCGGACGCCGCAGCGCAATCGAGCGTGCCGCCTATCTTATCGCCTTCATAGGCAGCCGGGCCAAGGTCGTCGGGCTGAACGGCAAGCAATCCGTCCAGATCCCGATCACGCAACAGCACCTCGCCGACACGCTCGGCCTGTCGCTGGTCCATACCAACAAGACGATCCGCAAGCTGATGGATCGCAAGCTGATTGTCTGGCGCGACGGCGGTTGCGAAGTCACCGACAATGAAGGGCTCAAGCAACTCGCCGGCTGGGAAGGGCTGGGCGAGGCGCGCCGGCCGCTGATCTGACGAAAGCGACTTTCTGCCAGGGCCGTCGGATCGGGTGCGCGTGCATGCGTTTTCGGCTACTTTGTCCCCGTTCTCGGAACCTTGAGACATGCGGCGCGTTTTGAAATCAAGCAATCACAAGGAGTTAAGCAATGGCAACTGCCGCAGGAAAGACCGCCAGCGAAGGCCGGCCGAATTCAGACCTCGAAGCCGATATCAGGCAGTTGAAGGCCGATATCGACAAGCTTACCAAGCAGTTGGCCAAGACCGGCGAGCATGGTTACGGCACCGCGCGCCGTGCGGCCACCGAAGGGGTCGAGCAGCTGCGTGCGCAGGGCGAAGCAGCCTTTGACAGTCTGCGCGGCAACGCCAAGGACATCGAAGCGCAGATGATGGCAAGCGTGCGTGAAAAGCCGGTGACGTCACTGGCGATCGCTGCCGGCGTCGGCTTCCTCTTCGCGCTCCTCGCGCGTCGCTAGTCGCATACCAGATGGGAATGCTAGCATCCCTGATTTCCGGTCTCGCCTCCGGCGAAACCGTTGCCGCCATGCGCCGCGCGCGCACGGCGGCAATCGTTTATGGGCTCGCCGCAATCGCTGCGCTCTGCGGCCTCGGCTTTCTGGTCGGGGCAGCTTACATCTGGGCTGCGACTCGTTACGGGTCGCAAGTGGCCGCGTTGAGCTTCGGCGCCGGTTTCCTGGTGCTTGCCGGGCTGATCCTGCTGATTTACCAGATATCCGCAGGCGCGCGCGCCCGGCGCCGGGCGCGACGACGCAATGCCGACATGAAAGCTATAGGCATCACCGCCGCCCTTGCCGTGCTGCCGGCGCTGCTCAAGGGAAAAGGCGGTCTCGGCGTCATTCTGGGTCCGGCCGTGGCGCTGGCCGCCTACGCCATCTACCGCGAAAACGTGAAGTCAGACGATTCGGATGAAGACGAGCGGAAATAAGGTCGTCGGTCTCCCGGGTGAATTGGGGGATCCGAAAACCGGCGTCCACTTTTGCTTCGTTGACCTTCATGATCTGTCACTTCGACAGATCTTCCAGCGGCATCGATATCTGGCAAAACACGCCTTCCGGCCGGAACTCATGGGTCACTTCGCTTGAAATGACCTTGGCGAGGCTGCGGCGGATGAGGATCGAGCCGAAGCCGTGTCGCTCCGGGGGAGCGACTTGCGGGCCGCCGCTTTCGCGCCAAGTCAGCACAAGGCGGCGGGCACCCTTCCTGCCTTGCGTCTTCCAGTCGAGATCAACCTTGCCGGACGCCACCGACAGCGAGCCATATTGCAGCGCATTGCTGGCCAGCTCATGCAGGATCAGGCCAAGTCCGACGGCCTGGTCGGGCGACAGCAACAACTCGTCGCCGGAAATCGTCATGCGCGGCTGTTCGGCCGTGTCGAAAGGCCTGACCTCGATCTGGACGAGTTCGCGGATACCGATGCCGCGCCACTCGCGGTCGGACAACAGATTGTGGGCGATGCCCAGGGCCTGAAGCCGGGAGCCGAAAGCTTCGAGGAATTCGCTCGGCTGGCGGGCATGCCGCACGGTCTGCGTCGCCAGCGCCTGGACGGTCGCCAGCGTGTTCTTGACGCGGTGGTTGAGCTCGCGCAGCAGCAGCCGTTGCCGCTCGTCGCCAAGCTTGCGCTCGGTGATGTCGTAGTTGACGCCGAAGATCAGCGTCGGCCTGCCGTCGCCATCGCGCTCGATGACACGGCCGCGCGTGGCGAGCCAGCGCGGTGGATGAAAGTCCTTCACCCGGTATTCGCCGAAATAGTCGTCGCTGCCGGTCAAGGCGTCGCGAAAGCGGGTTTCGGTCTGGTAGACGTCGCGTGGATCGATGGCGGTGAGGATGTCGCGCGCCCGCAGCCGGTTCGAGCGCGGCAGGTTGAACAGCTCCGACAGCAAGGTGTCGCATTCGATGATGTCGGTGCGGATGTCCCATGCCCAGCTGGCGAGCGAAGCCGCATCGAGCGCGATGGCGCGCCGCTTTTCCTCGCGCACGAGTGCTGCCTCGGCGATGGCGCCGCTGCGGGTCGCATCCTTCAAGGTGAACAGGCTGGCGGCGAGGCCGGCGAGCGCCTTCAACTGCTCGATCCTGGCGCGGGACGGAAAGGCATGCGGCTTGCGGTCGAGCACGCACAGCGTGCCGATGCGGGCGCCCGCCACGATCATCGGCGCGCCGGCATAGAAGCGCACATGGTGCCTGCCGGTGACCAGCGGGTTGGCCTTGAAGCGTGGGTCCGTCGTTGCATCCGTCACCACCATCGGCTCGTCGCCGGCGGCAATCGCATGGGCGCAGAAGGAGATGTCGGTCGCGGTTTCGGTCTCGTCCAGACCGACACAGGATTTGAACCACTGCCGCTCGTGGTCGACGAGCGTCACCAAGGCGATGGGCGCGTGCATCGCCGCCGCGGCAAGGCTGCTTATGCGGTCGAAATCCGGATCGGCCGCTGTGTCCAGCACCTCCAGCCCTTGCAGTACGGCCAGCCGGTCCTCGTCCTTGACCGCGCGCGCAACTTCGGCCGGCAGATCCGGCACTGTTTCCGCCTTGCTATTCACCCAAGTCCCCAATGCCCCGTCCCAGCCTTGCCCGCTTCACGGACCTGCCGGCCTGCAACCAGCCGGCTTCCCCGGAACCATCCTAGCGAGGAACCGTTACCCGACCGTGTTTTGCCGAGCGCGTCGGTTGGCGCGAAACGAGACAAGGACCGACCATGGTCAAGATCATTCCTGAAAACGAAGCGCGTCAGGGGCGGTGGGGCTGGCACGGCTTGCGTATCCTGATTGCCGCGCTGCTTCTGGCCTTCGTTGCCTGGGGCATCGCCGAAATCTATGGCGAATTGGCCAAGACGCCGGCGACAGAGCAAGGAAGCGCGCCAAGCGGCTAGATTTTCAACCTTCATCGTCCGCGGTCGCATCAGGCAGCCTTGGCCTCGGCGATGCTGGCCGGCACCAGGACATTCAGCGCGCCGGGCCGGATTTCGATCGTCGTCTCGCGGTCAAGCCTGACCAGTTCACCATCCATGACGGCGCGAAACTTCCTGCTGCCCGAATGGATTTTCAGGACCGTTCTGTCCGCCTGATGGATTTCCACGTGTTCGTTGTCGCGCCACTTGCCGCGCGCCACGTTGAAGAAGAATTTGACCAGTTCGGCGCGCTGTTGCGCCACCGTGACATAGACGCCAAGCACCCCGCCCGCCGGGTTGTCGGCGTAGGGCAGGTGGCCTTCGCCGAACAGGTTGTTGGTGATGCCGATGCCGGTAATGCGGGCCGCCATCTCGGCTTTGCCGATGCTGAGCGTCACGTTCATCGCCGGTGGATTGTTGATCGTCGCCCAGGCCGCCCTGGCCGAGGCGCGGATTTTTCCCAACCGCGAACCGAATTCCATTTTCTGGCGCAGTTGCACCATCTTCGCATGCATGCCGATCGAGAACTGGTGAACGAAGGGCCGGCCGTTGGCGGTGGCTATATCGACCGCGATGATTTCGCCGTCAGCAAAGGATTTCAGCGCGGCATCGAGCGACTGTGGAATGCCCAGCCCGCGTGCGAAAAGGTTCATAGTGCCGGCCGGCAATATGGCAAGCGCCTTCCTGGTGCCCATCAGCCGAGCGGCCGCCGCAGAAATGGTTCCGTCGCCACCGCCGGCCAGCACGACGTCAACGGAGCGGCGCGATGCAGCGCCGTCGAGCGTCTCCACCACGTCCTTGCCGTCAACTATATCAATGCTGAGGGAGTGGCCTGCCGTCTCCAAGGTCTGACGCATCTTGTCGGAGAAAACGGCAAGGTCCGTGTTGCGCAAGGTGCCGCCGTCCCGGTTCAGCACCGCTGCAAATTTCATGCCCGGCTCCGTCATTCAATCGCAATTCGGCCGGGACAGGCCCAGCCAGAGGCTGAAACGTTACGAAGCGGGAAAGGTTCCGTTTCGGGAGCAGCGAAATTCACCGGCGCATTCTACAGCCGCCTCGTATCCGCTTCCTGGTTTTCACCTTCCTGGTTTTCACCGCGGACGCGCGATTTTTTTGTCGGAACAACAGCATGGTCACGACGTTGTGAAGCTGTAGCAGATGCCGCGTCCGATCCCGAAGCGAGGGTTCAACAGGGCGTGGCGTGCACGAAATCACGCACGAGGAGAGACTGACATGATCCGCAACCTCTTAGCCACGACTGCACTCGCAACGCTGGTCGCGACCGGGGCTTACGCGCAGAGTGCGACAACCCCGGCGCCAGCGCAGACCCCTGCCGTCCAGGAGCCAGCCGCCACTCCGGTGCCGAGCGCCGAAGGCAGCATCGTCACCAACATCATCGGCGAATCCGTCTACAACGGCACCGGCGATGACGCCGAGGACATCGGCAAGGTCAGCGATGTCGTCTTCGACAAGGAAGGCCAGGCCAAATCCGTCGTCATCGGCGTCGGTGGTTTTCTGGGTGTCGGAGCCAAGAATGTCGCTTTCGACTATGGCAAGCTGGAATGGGCCGAGAAGAACGGTGACCGCTGGCTGGTCGCCCAGACGACCAAGGACGATCTGACGGCGCAACCGGAGTTCGACAGCAAACCCTATGCGCCAGCTCCTGCGCCTGCTGCATCGACCGATGCAACGGCGCCGACGGCGCCGGCGACGACGGATACCGCGCAGACGCCTGTCGATTTGAATGCCGCTCCGGCTGAGGCGGTGAAGCGTGCCGACGGCAATCTCGCCACCAACATCATCGGCGAAACCGTCTACAACGGCACCGGTGATGACGCGCAGAACATCGGTAGCGTCAACGACATCGTTTTGACGAAGGAGGGCAAGGCCGAGTCGCTGATCATCGGCGTCGGTGGCTTCCTTGGTCTTGGCGCCAAGAATGTCGCCTATGAGTTCGACAAGGCCCAGTGGGCCGAGAAGAACGGCGCCCGCTGGCTCGTAGCCCAGACCACCAAGGAAGAGCTGCAGGCACAGCCGGACTTCAACCGCAAGGCCTATGACCCGGTACCCGCGACGACGGCGTCCAATGAGCCGGCGGCAACGGCGCCGGCCGCTGCACCGTCCGAAACCACGGCTCCTGCTGTCGCTCCGGCGGACAAGACGGCGGAGGCTACGACACCCGATGCCACGGCTCCGGATCAAACTCAGACGGCAGCTATCGACAAGTCGACACTGACCGAGATGCCGGTTGGCGAAATCCGAGGCGATGACCTGAAGGGCACGACCGTCTACGGCGCCAATGACGTCAAGGTCGGCGAGATTGGCGACGTCGTGCTGGCGCCCGACAGCAAGCCCGATGCGGTGATCGTCGATGTCGGCGGCTTCCTCGGCATAGGCGAGAAGGAAGTCGCGGTCGGCATGGATAATCTCAAATTCATGACCGACAAGGACGGCAAGAAGTACCTGTACACGACCTTCACCAAGGAACAGCTCGAGGCGCAAACCACCTACGACAAGGGCAGCTATGCCGAGAAGCGCGACCAGCAGCGTCTGATCGTGCAGTAGGGCAGTAGGGCTGTAGGGCTGTAGGGCTGTAGGGCTGTAGGGCTGTAGGGCTGTAGGGCTGTAGGGTTGCGGCCGTCGGCGTACCTACTGCTCTACTCCTTGTCCCCTGCTGACAAAGCCTACGACGCCATGCTCGGTCAGTTCGGCCAATGCCAGCGACTGGTCGAGATGTTCGGCTCGCCAGGCAAGCAGTCTTTCGGCGAACTCCAGCCGCACGGCCTGATGGGCGGGATCAGCGGCGAGGCTGTTCAGTTCGCCGGGATCGCTTTCCAGGTCGAACAGCAGTGGCGGCAGGCCGCCGCCGAAATGCACATACTTGAATTTTTCCGTGCGGATGACGGCGAGGTTGCACTGGCGTGAGGCGACGCCGAAATGCCGTTCGGCCTCGCCTCCGGCAATCGAGCGGAAGTCGAATTCCCAATGCGCGGCATCGCGCCAGTCTGCCGGCTGCTCGCCTTTGATGAACGGTTTCAGCGAATGCCCGTCGAGGTGCCGAGCGGCATCTCGGCCAAGCAGGTCGAGAAGCGTCGGCAAAATATCCACCGCTTCGGTGAAATGATCGACGCTACCGGCCGCCTTGCCGTGGCGCGGGTCGCGGATGATCAGTGGAATGTGGTAGCTGCCGTCGAAGTAGCCGCCCTTGCCCAGCATGAAATGGTCGCCCATCATCTCGGCGTGGTCGGAGGTCAGCACGATGATGGTGTCGTCCCAGGCGCCTGCGGCCTTGACCGCGTGCCAGATGCGGCCGAGTTGCGCGTCGACCTCGGAGATCATGCCGTAATAGATCGCGCGGATGCGGCGAAAGTCGTCATCGCTCCAATCATGCACCTTGCCGCTGGAGCCAGGACGGAACTTGGTCTGCTTCTGCTGGCCGAGATCATAGGCGAGATAGGGATGGCTCTCTGCCTCGGCCTGCCAGCTCGCAGCACGGCGGAAGGCGGCACCGTCGGCTGGATCATACAGCGTGTTGTATGGCTCCGGCACGATGAAGGGTGGGTGCGGGCTGATGAAGGAAAGATGAGCGAACCACGGCGTGGCCTGCTCCTGCTCACCGAGCCAGCGCGTGAATTCGCCGGCCAGGAAGGCCGCCGGGGTTTCGTCCTTCGAGTAGACGGGCGGTGCGTTGCTGACGGCGGCCTCAGCCTTGCCGCATTCGTTCGCCGGGCGATGGATGTCGGGAGATCCGGCGTTGGCATCGATGCCCCGCTGCTTCAGCCAGGACAGCCACTGCTTCTGATGCTCGGGCAGCAATTGGCGCACCGTGAATCCCGGCAGCACGCCCTCATAGCTTTGCAGCCGTGGGTCGCCCGGCGCCAGCGGGCGCGGGTCGAGCGACACGTCGGTGGAGCCGAACAGCGTCGGATCGTAGCCGAGGCTGCGGGCATGCAGCGCGATGTTGCCGTGACGGGCGTCGAGCGGTGTGCCGTTACGGCAAACGCGGTTGTTCATCTGGTAGAGGCCGGTGTAGAGGCAGGCGCGGGCCGGTGAGCAAGGTGCTGCGCCACCGTAGTGCCGCCTGAACAGCACGCCTTCGGCGGCCAGCGCGTCGGCATTCGGCGTCTTCACCACCGGATGGCCGGCGGCCGACAGGCAATCACCGCGCCATTGGTCGCATGTGATCAGCAGAATGTTCGGGCGCCTGGCTTTTCCTGTCACTCGCGATACCCTTGTCCCTGCATGGTTGAACGCCGATCATGGAACCGAATTCCGGCGATGGCGCAAGCCTGGCATGTTTGTCAATTGGTGAACAAACTTCTTTCGGTTGTTCACTTTTACAGCACAGTCCATTCTGTGTTTGCCGCCTTTGCCGCAAGCGGTCGCATCCTCATATTGGCGTGGACAGCGGCAAGGGCCGCACCAGCACCAAGGGAAGGAGCAAGACAATGCTCGACCAGATCAAGGGCCTGCATCACGTCACCTCGATGGCCAGGGATGCCCGGCAGAACAATGATTTCTTCACCAGGAAACTCGGTCAGCGCCGGGTCAAGAAGACAGTCAATTTCGACGCACCTGACGTCTATCATCTCTACTATGGCGATGAGGCGGGTACGGCCGGTTCCGTGATGACCTATTTTCCGTTTCCCGACATCGGCAAGGGTCGTCATGGCGTCGGCGAAGTCGGCACCACGGTCTATTCGGTGCCGGAAGGCACGCTCGCCTATTGGGAAAAGCGTTTCGCCGATGAGGGCGTCACCGGCCTGTCGCGCGAAGAGACCTTCGGCGAGAAGCGCCTGGCCTTTGCCGGCCCCGATGGCGACGGTTTCGCGCTGGTTGAGGACAAGGCCGACAGCAGAGTGCCTTGGGCCAAGGGCGGCGTTCCCCCTGATGAGGCGATCCGCGGCTTTCATTCCGTGTCACTGCGGCTGAAGGATGGCGGCGCCACCGCAGAGCTGCTGAAGTTCATGGGCTACGAGGAAATCGAAAAGTCCGGCAACGTCAGGCGATTGGCGATGAAGAACGGCAACGGCGCCGATGTCGTCGACATCGAATCGCTGCCGGCTGCCGCCTTCGCCGATCTCGGCGCCGGCTCCGTCCACCATGTCGCCTTCGCCGTCGAGAACCGCGCCAAGCAGCTCGAAGTGCGCAAGGCGTTGATGGACACCGGCTATGGGGTGACTCCGGTGATCGATCGCGACTACTTCTGGGCGATCTATTTCCGCACGCCGGGCGGCGTGCTGTTCGAGGTCGCCACCAACGAGCCGGGCTTCGACCGCGATGAGGATACCGCTCATCTCGGTGAGGCGCTGAAGCTGCCGACGCAGCACCAGCACCTCAGGCCCTATCTCGAACAGCATCTGCAGAAGCTGGAAGGCTGAGGTCATGAGCAAGGACGCCTACATCCACAAGCTGCTGCCCGGTTCGCCGGGCGGTCCGCTGCTCTTCGTCTTCCATGGCACGGGGGCCGATGAGAACCAGCTTCTTTCGCTGGGGCGCGATCTCGCGCCCCAGGCAACCATCGTCTCGCCGCGCGGCGACGTGTCGGAACAAGGTGCGGCGCGCTTCTTCCGTCGTACCGGCGAGGGCGTCTACGACATGGACGATCTGGCGCGGGCGACGGACAAGATGGCCGGCTTCGTCAAAGCCCATGTCGAAGCGGCACAGCCTTCGGCCGTGTTTGGTCTTGGCTATTCCAACGGCGCCAACATCCTGGCCTCGGTGGTGTTCGCCGCGCCGGCAGTGTTCGATGCCACGGTACTGATGCACCCGCTGATCCCGTTCGAACCGGAAGTGAAAGGCAGCCTCGCCGGCCGACATATTCTCGTGACCGCCGGCAAGCGCGATCCGATCTGCCCGCCGAACCTGACTACGCGGCTCGAAGCCTATTTGCGCGCCGACGGCGCCGATGTCACAGTGGAGTGGCATGATGGCGGGCACGAGGTGCGGCCGAACGAAATAGAGGCGGCGCGGCTTTTCTTTGCCGGTGCCACCCAGGGAGTATAGCGATGCCTGACCAACTGCCTGAGATCGAACTGGAAGATCGCGGCTCCAAGGGTCGTTATGTCCTGCGCGGACCCGGTGGTGCCGAGGCCGAGATGACCTTCACCAAGATCGGCGAGCACCAGATCATCATCGACCACACCGAGGTGCCGGATGCATTTCGCGGCCAGGGTGCCGGGCTTCGGCTCGTCACCCGCGCCGTCGAGGACGCGCGCGCGGCGGGCAAGAAGATCATCCCGCTTTGCCCGTTCGCCAATGCCCAGTTCCACCGTCACAAGGAATGGGCCGATGTGCTGAAGCAGTAGGATCGGCCGGCATTTCTTCGATCGGAACGGCGCGACATCAGGCTGTCATCCCACTGGGATGGCTTTGGCATTTGCACGGGTAGCGCATCTTGCCTAAGTGGATATGATATATCGCAGCCACCGCGCCGACAAACGAACCGAATGATCCCCCAATGACCGAAACCGACCTCGTTCCCGTCTTCGACGGCCACAACGATACGTTGCTCAGACTCTACCAGTCCAAAGACACAGACGTCGAAAAGCTGTTCCTCGAAGGGAAATCGGGCGGCCATATCGACCTGCCGCGCGCGAAGGCCGGCGGCTTTGCCGGCGGCATGTTCGCCATCTTTCCGCCGCCTGTCGAGAAATCCAGGCGCAGCGCCGTGCCGCTGGCGCCGAGCGATGCCGAGCCACTGCCGCCCGAGGTTCCGCGCGCCGATGCATTGACCTCGACGATCGCGATGGCCTCGATCCTGTTCAAGCTGGAACGAGCCGGAGCGCTCACCGTCTGCCGCAGTGCCGGCGATGTGCGCAACGCCATGGCGCAAGGCTCGATCGCGGCGGTGTTCCACATCGAAGGGGTCGAGGCCATCGATCCCGAACTCACCATGCTCGACGTGCTGCATGCCGCCGGCCTGCGTTCGCTCGGCATCGTCTGGAGCCGGCCGAACGCCTTCGGCCATGGCGTGCCGTTCCGCTTTCCGTCTTCGCCGGACACCGGCCCCGGGCTGACCGATGCCGGCAAGGCGCTGGTCAAGGCCTGCAACCAGCTGAAGATCATGATCGACCTGTCGCATCTCAACGAGAAGGGCTTTCGCGATGTCGCTGCGCTCAGCGATGCGCCGCTGGTCGCGACCCATTCCAACGTGCATGCGATCTGCGGCCATTCGCGCAATCTCACCGACTGGCAGCTGGGCGCGATCCGCGAGTCGGGCGGCATGGTCGGGCTGAACTTCGCCACCGGTTTTCTGCGCGAGGATGGCCGCATGAATGCCGACACCAGCCTCGACATCATGGTGCGCCATGTCGATTCGCTGCTGCAGGCGCTGGGCGAAGACGGCGTCGGCCTCGGCTCGGATTTCGACGGCGCCATGATCCCGGCCGTCATCGGTGACGTCGCCGGCCTGCCGAAGCTGATCGATGCGCTGGCGGCGCGCGGTTTCGGCCGTGCGCTGATCGAGAAGATCGCCTATCGCAACTGGCTGAGCATGCTGGAAAGGACGATCGGCTAAGGTCTGTCGATATTCAGGTGAGGCCGGCCTGCGAATGGCTGCTTCCTGCGCTTCCGGTGCTCACGTACTTTAAGTACGCTCCGCTCCGGTTCTCGGAAGCCACAATTCTCGACTCGGCCTGACCTGATTCTCAACAGACCTTCGGCGAAAAAACTAAGCGCCAATGCGCTTCAGCCAGTCCTTGCCGACGCCGCGATCGCGGATGATCGACAGCGGATTTTCCGAATCGAGCCGCGCGCAGATGCGGTAGACCTCGAGCGCCTCGGCGGTCATCTCGCCACGCTTGTAGAAGAACATGGCGGCGGCATAGCGTGTGCGCCCGGACCATTTCTCGCCGAGCGGCGTGTTGACCAGCTCCCACTGTTCGGCTGCTTCGAGTTCCGCCTCGTCGGTCATGGTCAGAAATCCGCCGGCGGATTGGCGGTGCGGCGGTCAAGCTTGATGAAGGGGCGCTGCACGACCTTGGCCCGCTTCATCAGCTTCTGATACTGCAGCTCGCGCATGGCATAGATCTCGACCCAGAGATCCTCGACCATGGTATCACCGTACGGCCGCGCCAGCGAGGCGATGGCGATGTTGCGCTTGGCCATCGGCGACCACATGGCGGCGCTGACCAGGCCGACCTCCTGGCTTTTCTTGTGATAGACGATAGCGTGTTCGGCGGGGATGTTGCCCTCGATCTCCAGCCCGACCAGCACATGGCGCAGCTTGCGTTTCGCCCTTGCTTCGAGGACGGCGCGGCGGCCGTTGAAATGAGCTTTCTCGAGATCGATCATGAAGCCGAGGCCGATCTCGTCTGGCATGCGCAAGCGATCGGCGCGGATGGCGTGCTCGGCGGTGGTGAAATCGGCATTGGCGACGATCAGCCCGGCCTCGAGCCGGGCGCGGTTGAGCGCGGTGTAGCCGATGGCGCGGATGCCGCGCAGTTCGCCGGCCGTCATCAGCCGGTCCCACAGGCTCAGCGCCTTGTCGGCCGGCACGAACAGTTCGTAGCCGAGATCGCCGGTGAAGCCGGTGCGCGAAATGCTGACGACGCCGCCGTCATGCGGGAAGTCGGCGAGGTCGAATATTTTCAGCTTATCGACGCCGGCGAAGCCGGCATCGCGCAGCACGGCGAAGGAGGTCGGTCCCTGCAAGGCGAGGCCCGCAACGGCCTCGGTCTCCTCCTCGACTGTTGCGTCGAAGCCGATGGCACTGTCGAGCAGCCAGGGGAGATGCCGCTCTTGCGAACACAGCCGGAAGCGCGTCGGCGACAGCCGGAACAGCGTGCCATCGTCGAGGACAAAGCCCTCGTCGTCGCACCACGCCGTGTAGTGGACGCGGCCGGGTTTTAGCTTGGTGACATCGCGCAAGGTAACGCGGTTGAGGAAGGCTTCGGCGTCCGGCCCCTCGATCCGGTATTTGGTCATCGGCGAAATGTCGAACAGCGCCGCCTGACTGCGGATGGCGAAATATTCGAGCTCTTCGTCCCATAGCGAATGCGGCGCGCGGTAGCCGGCCCAATTGTACCAGTCCTGGGTTTTGGCCAGTGCGTCGATGCGCGGCTGGAACGGCGTGCCGAGCCGCAGCGTGCGGAAATGGCTTTGGGCGGCGATGCGGGCGGAGATGGGCTTGTTCTTGGTCGCCTGGGCCATGGTTTACCCCTTCATCGCGATGATGCGCCGCGCGGCGTTGAGGCCGGGAGCGCCGGAGACGCCGCCTCCGGGATGCGAACCCGCGCCGGCCAGGAACAGCCCATCGACGGGTGTATCGTAGCTTGACCAACCCGAGACGGGCCGCGAGATGAGCATCTGGTCGGCCTGCAATTCACCGTGGTGCCAATGGCCGCCCGGCATGCGGTAGCGCATTTCCATGTCGGCTGGCGTGAGCAACTCTGTGTGCAGCACGCTCTTGCCGATGCCAGGCGCATAGGCCTCGAGCTGCGCCATGATCGCCTTGAGGAATTTCGGCCGGCCGGCAGCCCAGCCCTCTTTGAGCGCGTACGGCGCGTATTGCACGACCGCCGACAGCACGCAGGCGCCGCCGGGCGCGAGCGACGGGTCGGCAAGGCTGGGCAGCGTGATCTCCATCACCGGCTCGCGTGAGAACTCGCCATATTTGGATGGGTTGAAGGCGCGTTCGACGTGATCGGGCGAGGGGGCGATGACCAGCCGCCCCCTGTGGCCGGCGGCATCGACGCCAGTGAATTGCGGTGGCCGGTCGAGCGCCAGATTGAGCTTGGCCGCATCGCCCCTCATGCGGATATTCTTCACCTTGCGCACGAAGCCGGTGTCGATCTCGCGCGGCCCGACAAGGTCGAGGAAGGTGGTCGCCGGATTGATGGCGGAGACGATCGTCCTGGCGCGCAGCACCTCGCCATTGTCGAGCGCGACGCCGACGGCACGGCTGTTCTCGACGATGATCTTCGCCACCGGCGCCGATGTGCGGATGGCGACGCCCGCCTTTTCCGCCGAGGAACGGATGGCGGCGACAACCGCGCCCATGCCGCCTTGCGGCAGGATCTGCGCGCCAGTCGCCCCGCCGGTCTCGCCGGCCAGCCGGTAGTAGAGGCCGAGCAATGAGGTCGGCGAGCGCGGGCCGAGATGGCTGCCAAGCGTCGCATCGAAGGCGAGCAACCCCTTAAGCCGGTCGTCATCCAGCTGCTCGTCGAGCAGATCGGCAACGTTCATCAGCAGCACGCGCAGGAAGTCGCGCATGTCTTCCTTGCCGAGCCTCTTCAGCGCCAGCGCGGTCTGGCCGAGTGAAGCGGTTTCGAGCAGCGATATACCGGCCAGATCGGGTGGACGGCGGGAGAGGAACGGCTTCAATATGCCGGCATAGCGCAGCAGTTGCGCGCGCAATTCCTTCCAGGCGGACTGCTCGGACGAACTGGAGCCGGTCAGCACCTCGCCATAGGCGCCATGCAGGATCAGCGGCGGGCCATCCTTCGACAGCGCAACCGATGGCATGAAATCGGCGCGGGCGACTTTTAGCCCGTGTTTGTCCAGTTCCAGCGTCTTCACCACATCGGGATGCAGCCGATTCAACAGATGGGCGATTGACGAGACACGAAAGCCGGGCGCGAGTTCTTCGGTGCGCGCGGCGCCGCCGACTTCGGCTCCGGCCTCCAGCACCAGCACCTTGCGGCCGGCTTTCGCCAGTGTGGCCGCGGCGACGAGGCCATTGTGGCCGCCGCCAACGATGATCGCATCAAATGACGTCATGGGCAGGGCTCATATGCGAGGTCGATTTGGCGAGGTCGCGCAGGATTTCGGCCGCAGCATTGCGGCCGGGCGCACCCATGACGCCGCCGCCGGGATGGGTCGAGGAGCCGCACATATAGAGGCCACCAACCGGCGAGCGGTACTGCGCGTAACCCGGCACCGGACGGTTGAACAAAAGCTGGTCGAAGGTCAGTTCGCCCTGGAAGATGTTGCCTTCGGTGAGGCCGACCTCGGCCTCGATCTCGCGTGGCGTGCGCACCTCCATGTGAACGATGCGGTCGCGGAAGCCCGGCGAATACTCCGCGATCTGCGAGATCACGCTTTCGGCGAAGCCGTCGCGGTCTGCGTCGGTCCATTCTCGACCGCCAATCTTCGGTGGTGCGTATTGCACGAAGCAGCTCATGAAGTGCTTGCCGGGTGGCGCCATGGTCGGGTCGAGCGTCGTTGGCATGACCATGTCGAGGAAGGGATCCGCCGACCAGCGGCCAGCCTTCCAGTCGTCATAGGCGCGCTCCATGCGCTCCATCGAATCGGTGAAATGCATGTCGCCGCGATAGACCGGCGAATCCTTCGGCAGGGCCGGGAATTCCGGCAGCGAATCGAGCGCGATGTTGACCTTGCCGGAGGAGCCGCGGATCTTGAAGTTCCTGATCCGACGCAGGAAGATGTCGGGCAGTTCCTTCTCTTCGACCAGCTTCAGGAAGGTGCGCTTCACATCGGCGTTCGAGACTACGAGCTTGCCGTGGATCTCCTCACCGCCGGCCAGCACCACGCCCTTGGCCTTCCCGCGTTGGACGAGCACATGATCGACCTCGGCGCCGGTGCGGATGGTTCCGCCCGACGCCTTGAACGACGAGGCCAGCGCCTTGGTGACGGCGCCCATGCCGCCGCGCGCATAGCCCCAGGCGCCGACCGAGCCATCGACCTCGCCCATATAGTGGTGCAGCAGCACGTAGGCCGTGCCAGGCGACATTGGCCCGAGCGCGGTGCCGATGATGCCCGAAAGCGCGAAGTTCGCCTTGATGACATCGGTCTCGAAATATTCGTCGAGAAATTCCGAGATCGACATGGTCCAGAAACGCAGCGTCAGCGCCATTTCCTGCGCCGACAGGCCGGCGAATTTCTTGCCGAGATATAGAAGCTCGCCGAGGTCACGCGGCCGTAGGCTGGTCGGGTCGGGCGCGGTGCGCATCAACAGCGGCTGGATGAAGCGGCACTGCCGCGTCACATCACGGGCATAGCGGTCATAGGCTTCGGCATCGCGCATCGAGAAGCGGGCGAACTCACGCCGGTGGGCGTCGTGGTCGCGGTAGTTGGCGAGATAGTCGCCGTCGCGCGTGAACACCGCGCCGCCCTCGTAGGAGATGACCTGCAGGCCGAAGCGCGGCAGTTCGAGGTCGCGCATGATCTCGGGGCGAAACAGCGAGCAGACATAGGAGCAGTTGGAATAGAGGAAGCCCGGCGTCAATTCCCGGCTGGTGGCAGCACCGCCGACCCAGTCGTTCTTCTCGACCACCAGCACGTCGAGGCCGGCGCGCTGCAGATAGCAAGCGTTGACCAGACCGTTGTGTCCGCCGCCGATGATGATCGCATCCCAAGCTTTCATTTTGGCCCAGTCTTCATTCCGACCCGCTCTTCATTTTTGCGTGATCTGTCCCCGAATGCGCGGAATTTGGCACGGCAGTCGCCGTTCTGTCCAGCCATATTGAATGAATGTTCAACAAATGGTGTTGCGTTTTGCCCTGTATGCGCTACGCTTTGCCGGCAGTCGAAAGTGCGTAAATCGGCTGAAGGGGCCGAGATCCGATGATCGAAACGGCAGCTGCCGAGCCGGAGTATGACAACACCGCCATCCGCTTCCTCGAGGCGTTGTGGGGCGACGGCTACCTGTCGCCCGGCGGGCCGGACGAGGTCGACCGGGTGGTCGAAGGGCTTTCACTCAAGGGCAAGACTATTCTCGACATCGGTTGCGGCTCCGGCGGCATCACGCTGCATCTCGTCGAGCGCCATGGTGCCGCCCACGCCACTGGCTTCGATGTCGAACAGCCGGTGATCGAGACGGCGGTCGGGCGCGCCGCCGCGCGCGGGTTCACGGATCGCGCCAGCTTCGTTCAGGCCCCGCCGGGACCACTGCCGTTCGCCGATCGCTCCTTCGATGTCGTCTTCTCCAAGGATGCGCTGCTGCATGTGCCTGACAAGGATGCCTTGTTCGCCGAGATCTTCCGCGTGCTCAGGCCGGGCGGCGTCTTTGCCGCCTCCAACTGGATGATCTCGCATGACGGCGAACCGTCGCCCGAGATGAAGGCCTATGTCGCGGCGGAAGGGCTGTCCTTCGCCATGGCATCGCCGGCACGCTATGCGCAGGCGATGCGCCGAGCCGGCTTTGCCGATATCACGGTCAGGGATCGTAGTCCCTGGTACCGCGACGTCGCGCGCGGCGAGCTGGAAAGGCTGAAGGGGTCGCTCTATCCGGCGGTCGCGGCTGTGGTCGGCGCCGCCTATGTCGACAAGAACATCCGAACCTGGGAAGCCATGCAGAAGGTGCTTGACAGTGGCGAACACCGTCCCACTCATCTTCGCGGGTGGAAGCCGGATGCAAATGGATAGCCGGCGATGCTGGAGATCATTGCACGCATGAAGACGGCAGACGCCAGGGAAGCGCTTCTTGAATCGGCGCGAAAAACCGAATCCGAAAAGCGCGGACGCAAGGCCTCGAAGGAGGTCAGGCAACTTCAGCTCATCGAGGCGACGATCGATTCGCTGGCCAAGCGCGGCTATTCGGAGACGACAATGGCCGATGTCGCCGACGGCGCCGGCCTGTCGCGCGGCATCGTCAATTTCCATTTCGAAAGCAAGGAAAAGCTGCTGATCGCAACCTTGCAGTACATGTATGACGAGTACTCGGCGCATTGGCGCAATGCCCTGCAGAAGGCAGGCGATGATCCCGCCGATCAGCTACGCGCCCTGGTCTCCGCCGATTTCGACCGTTCGATCTGCAACAAGCGCAAGCTGGCTGCCTGGTGCGCCTTCTGGGGCGAGGCCAAGTCGCGGCCGACTTATCAGGCGCTGAGCAGCGCCCGCGACGCCGTCTATCAGACCATCTTCATCGACCTGTGCGCGACGCTCAAGCAGAGCGGCGACTACGCCTACGAGCCGCAGGTCATGGCGCTGGCGCTCAGCGCCATGCTGGAGGGGCTGTGGCTGCGGTTGATGATGGGGACCGAGGACACCACCCGCGAGACCGCCTTGCAGGCGGCAAACGAATTCCTGTCGGCGGCATTCCCCAAACACTATCCGTGGAAGGGCAGCGGCGCGACGAAACCATAAGAAAATCAGAACAAGACAGAGGATGGAACAGCAATGAAGACATTCACTCGACGCCTGACATTGACCCTGGCACTGGCTGGGACGCTGGCGGCGTCCGCCGCCGCACTGGCGATCGCCGCCGACAAGGACCTGATCGTGTTCGACTGGTCCGGCTACGAAGATCCGAGCTTCCATCCGAAATATGTCGAGAAGAACGGCGACTCGCCGACCTTCGCCTTCTTCGGCGACGAGGATGAGGCGTTCGAGAAGGTCCGCTCGGGCTTCAAGGCCGATCTCGGTCATCCCTGCTCGCAAAGCGTGACGAAATGGCGCGAGGCCGGCCTGCTGCAGCCGCTCGACACCTCCAAGATCACGGGCTGGAAAGACCTCAATCCCGGCATCATGGCGATGAAGGATCTTGCCACGACATCGGACGGCAAGGCCTGGTTCATGCCCTGGGACTGGGGCAACACGCAGCTGACCTACAACTCCTCCAAGATCGACGCCAAGGATGTGCAGTCGCTGAAGGCGTTCGCCGATCCCAAGTTCAAGGGCCGGGTGTCGATCGGCGACAATGTCGACGACGCCTACGCGCTTGCCAGTCTGGCCATCGGCCTCAAGGACTGGACCAAGATGACCGACGACCAGTTCAAGCAGGCGTCGGATTTCCTGCGCCAGGTGCACAAGAACGTGCGCTCCTACTGGACCGACACGACCGACGTGGTGCAGTTGCTGAGCGGAGGCGAGGTCGATCTCGCCTGGGCGTGGAACGATGCAACCGTGCAGTCGGTGGCGGCCGGCGTGCCGATCAAGGCCAAGAAAGACACCGACGAAGGCATCTCGACCTGGGTCTGCGGCTACGTGCTGTTCAAGGACGCGCCTGGCAACATCGAAAAGGCCTATGATTTTCTGAACGCGGTCAACGACCCGGAGACCGCCAAGGTGCTGGTCAAGGACTGGGGCTACGGCCAGGCCAACGCCCAGGGAATGGCCGGCGTCGACCAGGCGGTCCTGAAGGACAAGGGCTATGACGACGTGCAGAAATTCGTCGACAAGACTCTGTTCCAGTCACCGGTGCCTTCCGACCTCAAGCTCAAGATGATCGCCGAATTCGAGAAGATCAAAGCCGGTTATTGAACCTGTTTGGAATGTCGTCCGCCCGCCGACATGGCGAGCGGACGGGCTCGCCAAGGCCGCCGAATTCTCCTAACCTCGCAGCGATCTTTTTCGCGATGGGGGAGTTTCGCGCCATGAAGTCAGTGCTACGCCGCCTTGCCCTCGCCGCCGCGTGTTTGATCGGCGCCGGCGAGGTCTATGCGTTGGCCGAAGGCGGTGGCGACCTCGTGGTGTTCGACTGGTCCGGCTACGAGGATCCGCTGCTGCATCCCGCCTACGCCACCAAATATGGCGCTGAGCCGACCTTCTCCTTCTTCGGTGACGAGGATGAAGCCTTCGAGAAGATGCGGGCCGGCTTCAAGGCCGATATCGCCCACCCCTGCTCGCAGAGCGTGGTCAAGTGGCGCGAGGCCGGCATGCTGCAGCCGCTCGACACGTCCAAGATCACGGGCTGGAAAGACCTCAATCCCGGCATCATGGCGATGAACGATCTCGCCACCACCGCCGACGGCAAGGCCTGGTTCATGCCGTTCGACTGGGGCAACACCTCGCTGCTCTACCGCTCCGACAAGGTGACGGCTGATCAGGCACAGTCGCTCAGGATCTTTGCCGATCCGAAATTCAAGGGCCGCGTCACCATCGGCGACAATGTCGACGACGCCTATGCGCTGGCAAGTCTGGTCATAGGCCTCAAGGACTGGACCAAGATGACCGACGCGCAGTTCCAGGAGGCGTCTGCCTTCCTGCGCGACGTGCACAAGAACATCCGCTTCTACTGGACCGACGACACCGACCTCAACCAAGCCTTTATCGGCAATGAGGTCGACCTCGTCTGGGGCTGGAACGAGACCTTCGTGACGCTCAAGGGGCAAGGCATGCCGATCGCCATGAACCGCGACACCAAGGAAGGCATTTCGACCTGGGTGTGCGGCTATGTGCTGATGAAGGATGCGCCGGGCAAGCTCGATGAAGCCTATGATTTCCTCAATGCCGTCAACGCACCCGCGGTGTCGGACTACCTAGTCAAGACCTTCGGCTATGGCCATGGCAATGGCGCCGGCATGACGGCTATCGACCACAAGGTGCTGGCCGACCGCGGCTTCGACAATCTCGACAAATTCCTCGACAAGACGCTGTTCCAGCAGCCGGTGGCACCTGATCTCAAGCAGCGCATGGTGGCCGAGTTCGAGAAGATCAAGGCCGGCTATTGACGAGCGAACTGGAAAGAACCGATGTCGTCATCGTTGGCGCCGGCTTCACCGGCCTGTCGGCGGCGCTTGAGCTGAAGGCAGCCGGCATCGATTTCATCCTGTTCGAAGCACAAGACCGTGTCGGTGGTCGGGTCGAGTCCAGACAGAACGGGCTTGGCGAGCGCATCGACAGCGGCGGCCAGTTCATCTGCGACGACATGCCTGAAGTGATGGCGCTGGCGCGGTTGCGCGGCAAGACGCTGGTCCGGGCGTATGCGGAAGGCGATTTCGTCGCGCAGCCGCCAATGAGCGCGAGCGAGGGAGCGCGGACCTACGGCGCGTCCATGGCCATTCGCGAACGGATGAACGCGATTGCACCGGACGACCCTGCGATCGCCGGATTGAGTGTCGCCGCATGGCTTGCGCGACAGGATGATCCCGAAGCGGCCAAGGCGGCCTTTAGCGCAATGATCGAGGGGCTCTGGTGTCAGGCGCTGGAGAGGTTGCCACTCTGGCACCTGATCGACAATGACCGCCGCATCACCAACGAGGTGACAGAGCTCCAGTATCTGCTCGCCGAGACGATGCATTCGCTGGCCGATGATCTCGCGTCCGACCTCGGTCGCCGAATCCGGCTCGGCTCGGCTGTGGCGCGCGTCGAACAGGGGTCGGATGGTCTTCGGGTCGTCACCGACTCTGGGTTGATTGCCGCAACTTCCGTGCTGGTTGCCGTGCCGCCGGTGATGGCATCGAAGATCGCGGTTTCACCGCCCTTGCCGGCACCGCTGTCGAAGGCGCTCGACGTCTGGCGCAGCGGCATGGTCATCAAGATCCAGCTGCGCTATGCCAGTGCTTTCTGGCGCGATAGGGGGCAAAGCGGCATCGTCATCTGGCGTGAACCGTCGAGCCTTTTTGCCTGCGACGTCAGCAAGGATACTAGTCATCCGGCGCTGGCGTTCTTCATCGGCGGTTCGCTTGCCAAGTCCTGGGGCGATCTCGATGAAGCAACGTTGCGTACCGAAGTTACATCCCGGCTTGTCGCGGCATTGGGCGATGAGGCCGGGGCCATAATCGATTTCAGTTTCCGCATCTGGACTGACGACCGATGGAGCGGCGGCGGCTATGCCGATCTGATCCTCGATATGGCAGCGACTGATGCCGAGCGCGTGCTTGTGGCCGGGGCGCCGCCGATCCATTTCGCATCGTCGGAACTGTCACCTTCATTTCCGGGCTATGTCGAAGGCGCGATCATTGCCGGACGCATCGCCGCGCGAAAGATCATCTCCGAAATTCAGTCCGCCATCGCCACCAGCGCTTCCGGATCATAGGCAAGGCGGATCGAGGTGCCGACCGGGATGTCGTCGGCGCCGAAATCGTTGGTCTCGGTCACCGACAGCGGCTTTTCCAGGCCCGGTATCTCGACGATCAGATGGGTGATCTCGCCAAAATAGTGGCGTTCGACCACCTTGCCGGCGACCTCGAACTTCGCCGTCGCATTGTCCCACAGCACGCGCAGGCGCTCCGGCCGAATGCCGAGCGTGGCTGTGCCACCATTGCGCACGAAGGCCTTGGGCTTGTCGGTCCTGACGCGGCCGAATCCCAGCGTGTCGACGACCAGCGAGGCGCCATTCTCCTCGACAATCTGCGCCTTGACGAAATTCATGCCGCCGAGGAAGTCGGCAACCTGGCGGTTGACCGGCCGTTGGTAGATTTCCTTCGGTGAGGCGACCTGCGCTATTTTTCCGCCAAACATCACTGCGATGCGGTCGGACATGGCGAGCGCTTCATACTGGTCGTGGGTGACCAGCACGAAGGTGATGCCGACCGCCTGTTGCAGGCGGCGCAGTTCCACCTGCATCTGCTCGCGCAGTTTCTTGTCCAACGCCGACAGCGGCTCGTCGAGCAGCAGCACCTTGGGGCGCATCACCAGAGCACGGGCGAGCGCCACGCGCTGCCGCTGACCGCCGGAAAGTTCTGTCGCCAGGCGCTTGCCGAGGCCGATCAGCGACACCTGCGCCAGCGCTTCCTCGACCCGCCGCTTTTCCTCGCCGCCCTGCAGCTTCAGTCGCTTCAGCCCATAGGCAACGTTCTGCTCGACGTTGAGATGCGGGAAGATCGCATAGCTCTGGAACACCATGTTGGTCGGCCGGCGATTGGCCGGGATGCCTTCCATCGGCTGGCCACCGACCGAGATCGAGCCGCTGGTCGGATTGTCGAAGCCGGCAATCATGCGCAACAGCGTGGTCTTGCCGCAGCCGGACGGACCGAGCAGCGAGAAGAATTCGCCCTCCCTGATGGTCAAGGAGGCGTCGTCGAGCGCCTTGAACGCGCCATAGCTGCGAGTGACGCTGCGGATCTCGATCATCGCTCGTTCAGGCTTGGACCGGTCTTCCTGGGGACGCTCGATTTGCGGCTGCTCAGGCATAGAGGCCTCCCTCGTTCTGGGTGCGTCTGGCCGCGCGGCGACGCAGGACTTCGGCGACGGTCATCAGCAGGAAAGAGGCAATCAGCAGCAGCGTGCCTAGCGCCAGCACGCCGGGCAATTTCGCCGCGAAGCGCAGCTGGCCCCAGATGTAAATCGGCAGCGTCGCATCGGTACCGGTGAGGAAGAAGGCGATGATGAACTCGTCCAGCGAGATGGTGAAGCAGACCAGCAGGCTGGAGATGATCGCCGGCGCCACCATCGGCAGCGTCACGCGGCGGAACGTGCCGAAGGCGCTCTCGCCGAGATCGGCGGAAGCCTCTTCCAGGCTGCGGTCGAAGCCTTCGAAGCCGGAGGTCAGCACCGTCATCGAATAGGGGATGCAGACCAGGACATGGCCGAGCACGACGGTGAACAGTGACAGGCTCAAGCCAAGCTGCAGCATCACCAGCAGCATCGAGATGGCGACGATCACTTCGGGCAGCACCAGCGGCGCCATGATCAGGCCGTTGATGGTGCGGCGGCCGGGATAGCGGTAGCGGGTGATCGAGCGGGCGGCGAGGATGCCGAGCACGGTGGAGAGGACCGCGGCCGATACGCCGACGATCAGGCTGTTCCAGGCTGCGTCGAGCAGAGCCGGGGTGCGGGGCAGATCCTCGTACCAATGCAAGGTGAAGCCGGAGAGCGGAAACTTCGGCGTCGCCGCCGTGTTGATCGAGAAGATCGGCAGGAAGATGACAGGCAGATAGAGGAACACGACGTAGAGGAACGCGTAGGCCGGCAGCCAGCCGCCGGACAGGAAGCGCCGCACCGCCGTCATCGCGCCAGCCTCTGCAGGGCGCGGATGATGAGCACCGTGGCGCCCGCCATCAGCGTCACGATCAGCATGGTGGTGACGGACAGGGCAGCACCCAGTGGCCAGTTGGAAGCCTTGCCGAACTGCGCCTGGATGGCATTGGCGATCATGACGCCGTCCTTGCCGCCGACGAGCTTCGGCGTGACATAGTCGCCGACGGTCGGGATCATGACGATCAGCGCCGCAGAAATCACGCCTGGCGCCGACAGCGGCAGTGTCACGCGCAGGAACGAGCGCAGCGGGCCGTCACCGAGATCGGTGGCTGCTTCGACCAGCGTGCGGTCGACCTTTTCCAGCGAGACAAAGATCGGCAGGATGGCGAAGGCCGCCCAGGCATGGGTGAGCGTGATGATGACGGCGGTCGAATTGTAGAGCAGCGCGGTCGATGGCTCGTCGATGATGCCGAGGCCCATCAGGCCGGAATTCAAGACGCCGTTGTAGCCGAGGATGACCTTCCACGACATGACGCGCAAGAGGTAGCTGGTCCAGAACGGGATGGTGATGAGGAACAGCCACAGGCTCTTGTGGCGGCCGCCATGGAAGGAAATGAAGTAGGCGATCGGATAGGCCAGGATGACCGTGAACAGACTGACCGTCAGCGAGATGTAGAGCGAGCGCCACAAGAGATCGCGGTAGATCGGCTCGGTCAGCGCGACGCGGTAGTTTTCCAGCGTGAAGGTGCGGTCGATGGTCAGGTAGTTCTGCGTCCAGAAGGAGTGGGCAATGACCACCAGGATCGGCAGGACGAGAAGGATGAGGGCGTAGAGAAAGGTCGGGCTGATCAGGGCAAGGCCCTGGACGGGTTCGGATTGCAGAAGGGCATTTCGTCTGGCCCGCGTCATCCGCAACGGGGGCGACCCTTCCGCAGCCGCCGTCATTGCAGGGCTCCGGGTGTGATGTCGGTTGCTGGCCTGGACTGTCCCGCCATGCGGCTCCCATTGTGCTGGCGCCGGCTCCTGTTCCCCTTGCCGGCTTTCTTTCATCATGCGCGCATCCGCCGATTGAAATCAAGCGCTATTTCTGCGATATTGATTGAACAGACATTCAAAATTGAGTGAAGAAAGCCGGGATTTCCGACATTTGACGCTGAGTTTCATGCCTGAGAAAATTCGACTGGATGACTGGAGGCGATTGTGGCTGCTGCGAGAGATCTGAGAACGACCGAAACGGCTGATATCGGTGGTGACGATGCCGTCGAGCTGGCCAAGCGCCATCTTATTCAGCCCTGGCCGTTCGCCGCTTCGGTCGGTGCCGAAGCGCGCGCGTTGATCGGCGAAGGCGACGGCATCTACATCACCGACAGCACCGGCAAGCGGCTGATCGACGGGCCTGCCGGTATGTGGTGCGTCAATGTCGGCCACCGCCGCGAGGAACTCGCCAGGGTGATGTATGACCAGGCGATGGCGCTGTCCTACAACACGCCGTGGTACACGATGAACGCGCCGTCGGCGGAACTCGCCATGCGCATCGCCGGCCATGCGCCAGGCGATCTCAGCCACGTCTTCTACACCACCGGCGGCTCTTCGGCCGTCGAGACGGCGCTGCGCTTCATGCAGTTCTACAACAATGTGCGCGGCCGGCCGGAAAAGAAGCTGATCCTGAGCCGGGGCGGCGCCTATCACGGCTCGACCTATCTGTCGGCCTCGCTCAATGGCCGTCCGCGCGACCGCGACTGGATGGACGGCGCCGACGAGCTGGTGATCAAGCTGTCTTCGCCCGATCCGTTCCGCCGCCCGCGCGGCATGAGCGTTGCCGCCTTCACCGATTTCCTGGTCGATCAGTTTCGTGACACGGTTGCCCGCGTCGGCGCCGACAAGATCGGCGCTTTCGTCGGCGAGCCGGTGCAGGCATCCGGCGGCGTCATCGTGCCGCCCGACGGCTACTTAAAGCGTATCCGCGGGATCTGCCGCGACAACGACATCCTCTATGTCTCCGACGAGGTGGTGACGGCCTTCGGCCGGCTTGGCCATGTCTTTGCCTCCGGCGACGTGTTCGGTATCGATCCCGACATGATCACCTTCGCCAAGGGCGTCACCTCGGGCTATTTCCCGCTTGGCGGCGTCATCATCTCGGAGCGGCTGCTGGAAGAGTTGCGGCGCTCGAATCACCCTGACGCGATGTTCGGCCACGGCCTGACCTACACCAGCCACCCCGTCGGTTGCGCAGTGGCGCTGAAGAACCTCGACCTGCTGGAAGAGGGCGTGCTTGCCCATACACAGGACGTCGCGCCCTATTTCCAGGCGCAGCTGAAGACGCTGGAAGAGCTGCCGCTGGTCGGCGAGGTGCGCGGTTTGGGGCTGATGGGCTGCGTCGAATGCGTGGCGGACCGCGAGAGCAAGGATCCGCTGCAGCTCGACAAGGATGTCGGCAAGCGCATCGACGCGCATTGCCACGAGCTTGGCCTTTTGGTCCGGCCGCTGATCAACATGTGCGTGATGTCGCCGCCGCTGGTCATCACGCGCGAGCAGATCGACGACATGGTCGGCATCTTGCGCGAGGGCATTTCGCGCACGATGGATGATTTGAGGAAAGAAGGGGTGTGGCGGGGGTAACGGCTAATCTCCCCACGAGGCCGTCCGCCCCCTACGATCGCGACCTGAGCGCGTCGTTCAGATTCCACATGTCCTTCTCCTCGGGTGCGGTCTCCAGGCCCAGCACCGGCAGCATCTTGCGCAGATGGTCGTGATGGGTACGCACGCCATATTCGAGGTCCGAGAGATAAAAGCCCTCGAAGGCTTCGGACAGCATGGATTCGTTCGACCACACGGAAAGCTGGACGTCCTCCGACATCGTGTCGCGATCGATGCGGAAGGAGAGGTAGCGGGCGGCGGCCTGCTCGCGGCTCTCGTCGCGGTAGCGATAGATGGCGCCGCGCAGCAGGGTCTGCCCGGTCGACAGCGGAAACTCCTGGTAGAACTGCACCGATTCCGGCATCACCGAAATGACCGCATTGGGGAAGATGCCGTAATAGACCCAGGCCTTCTTCAGATAGTCGGGCAGATGCGCCGGCTCGGGCGCGATCTTGACGTAATTCTTGACGCTCCAGCGGCGGCCGGCATGCGGGTTGTAGGTGGCAAAGGAGCGCGACACGCCGTTGATGAAGGGTTCGTCGAAATAGGTGGCGCCGTAGAGATCCTGCAGGGCGGGATGCGCCATGGCGACGTGATAGCCCTCATTGTCGACATCGCGAACCGACTTCCAGTTTACCGGGGTCTTCTGGGTCCAGATGCCCCAGGAGGGCACCATGTCGGCGGCATTGTAGTGCGCGAATTCGGGCTCGATCGGCTTCATCAGCTCAGCCACCGAAGGCTGCGGCCCGCCATTACGGAAGCGGATGAAGATGAAGCCCATCCAGACCTCCAGATCGAGCGGCATCAAGCCGAATTCGGTCTTGTCGAGATCGGGGAACGAGCGCGGGCGTGCAGCTCCGCGCAGCGTACCGTCCAGATTGTAGACCCAGCCATGGAACGGGCACACCAGCGCATTCTTGCAATTGCCCTGGCTGTCGGCGACGACGCGGCTGCCGCGGTGGCGGCACATGTTGTTGAAGCCGCGCACGACGCCATCCTTGCCGCGCACGATCAAAGCGCGTTCGCCAACCACGTCCATGGTCAGGTAATCGCCGGAATTCGGTATATCCGAGACATGTCCGACGATCTGCCAGTGGTTGCGAAAGACGTACTCCTTCTCGAGCTCGAGAAGAGCATCGGAATGGTAACTCCAGCCCGGTAGTCCCCGCCGGTCCCAATCGTTGGGGATCGCCACGTCACGGAGGTGCGGGTTCATAAACGTCTCTTCTTTTTGTTGAATACTCATTCAATAAAAGCATATTTTGCATTGAAATGCAATGACTTGTGAAAATTCAACGATTTTCAAGATGGAATCCACGTGTCGTCTGGAGCCAAAATCTGCGCGGCTGTCGGCCCGGAAAACCCCGAAGAATCCGGGTGTTAGTCATGGTTTCAAAGGCGCTGTCCCGACACGAACTCGCGAAGCAAACGGAGCGGAGGACAAAGCGCCTCGCGGGGGCAGAAAGGGCTTGCCGCCCGCTGGCTTTGACTACGTTCCGGCGGCGCATTGGCCACGGCAATCAACGTCGATCCGGGCGAAGGATCATTCTTCGAGAGGATGTGCGAACTGCCGTGACCGTTTTTGCCCGATTCTGCCCGAAACACTGTTTCAGAACCCGTTACATTGTCAGTCTTGCGTCACCTTCGCGCTGTTACACAGCTCAGCTAAGTTCGTTTCATCACCAAAAAGAAACTCAGCGAAGGGGAAGACGATGTTTGCGAAAATCCAGACGACCCGCGGTGAGTGCCGCTTCCAGGCCCCAGAGCGCAATGACCGCCGTCCGAAACTGGCGCTGCGCCAGCGCGCCAGCGATCACCCCATGGCGATGTTCATCATGCTGGCTGCCTGTGCCTTCATCGGCATGGCGTTCACGCCGACAATCGGGCCGGCCTTCGCTTCGTTGAATCCACCAGCCAACGTCGTTGACGGCGCGCAGACGACGACCAAGACCGCGCGTCTGCCGGTGCCGGCAACCGACTTCGCCTGCAAGGGACAGGCCTGGGGTGCCGAGAGCATCGATTGCCTGCGCGCCATCGCCATGCAGTCCGGAGCACACAAGACCCGCGCGATCCGCTTGATCGCCAATGCCGCACCGTTGACCGGCACGCCGAACGTTTTCTGATTTTTGTCGAAGCCTGATCCCGAAACCGGTTCCCATCTTGGGATCAAGCTCCGACCTCCCCGAGCGCTGCCTCCAGCGCGCTCTTCTTTGGCTCCCGCCGTGACGTCGGCCGGGAGCCTCTTTTTTATCCCTTCAATGCAGCCTGTTCGGCAATGGCGGACAGCACGCTGCGTACGTCCAGCGTGCTGAACGGCTTCTCCAGGATCTGCGGCCGCTGCTGCGCCGGCAAGGCCTCGATTTCGGCTTTAGCGCCGATCAGGTCGCCGGTGACCAGCACGAAACGCCGTGCCAGGTCAGGCTTTTCGGCAAGCAGCTCGCGATAGATCGATATGCCGCTGATGCCCGGCATGCGCAGGTCCGAAAAGACGATGTCGGGCGGCATGTGGCCGCTCAAGGTGGCGGTGCCCGATTCCCAGACAGGAACGATCCGCGACTTGATGCCCATCAATTCGAGAATGTCGGAGAGCGAGCCGGCGACATCCGGCTCGTCATCGATGATCAAGGCGTGGCGCAAGCCGCTCGAGCGCGGCTGGTTCTCGCCGGCGCTGGCGACGCCTGCCGCGATGGGCGGCAGCTGGACGACGAAACGCGCGCCCCTCGGCACGACTTCCTCGAACCAGACATTGCCATTGTGACGCTCGATGATCGATTTCGAGATCGACAGGCCGATGCCGGTGCCGACGCCGACCGGCTTGGTGGTGAAATAGGATTCGAAGATGCGGCCGCGGATCGCTTCAGGCACGCCGGGGCCGTTGTCCGCGACCGAGAAGCAGGGGTTGCCCCGGTCGCTGCGGAACGTCCGCACCTTGATCAGCCGGTCGCCGGCAACGCCGGCCAATGCATGCTGGCTATTGATGAGGAAGTTGGCCGCCACCTGCGTCACATGGTCGGCATCGGCCATGACCAGCAGCGGGCCGGCGGCGAAATCGGTGTCGATGATGATGCCGCTTGAGCGCGCGCCATAGGCGGTCACCTCGAGGGCTGCGCGGATCACCTGGTTGAGATCGGTCTCGGCCTGTGCCGCGGGATGAAGACGGACCATCGACAGGAAGCTCTTGACGATGCGGCCGCAGCGCTCGGCGGCGGCGCGCACTTTCTCGGCACGCACCTTGGTCTGCGGATCGGAGGCGAATTCGTGCAGCAGCGTCGATTGCGCCACCACCACGGCCAGCGGGTTGTTGAGCTCGTGCGAGACGCCGGCCAGCAACGACCCCATCGCCGCCATCTTCTCGTTCTGGTGGAGCTTCTCGCGCTGGCGACCGATCTCCTCCTCGGCGCGCAGTCTGTCGCGCAGGTCGCGGATCGAGCCGAAAATCAGGCGGCGGTCGGCAACCCGCATCTCGGTTGCCGTCAGCTCGATCGGGAACACCTCGCCGGCGGCGTTCTGGGTCACCGTCTCAAGCCGCTGGCCGACCATCGGCGCGCCGCGGCCGGACATGTATTCGGCCCCCGACGAATAGCCCTTGCGGTAGTATTCCGGCACGACGGTGTCGAGCAGGTCCTTGCCGAGGATGTCGCTGCGCAGGAAGCCGAACATCTTCTCGGCGGCCGGGTTGAACTCGATGATCGAGCCGGTCTCGTCGATGACGATGATGGCATCGAGCGAAGCCTGCAGCATGGTGCGGCGGATGACCTCGCTGGCATGGGCGTCGGAGGGCGATCGCTCGATGGCGTCGCCGATGGCGAGCGCAATGATGTGCAGCGTCGCCTCTTCCTCGTCGGTCCACTCGCGCTCGTCGACGCAGTCATTGACCGCCAGCGTGCCCCACAGATTTCCGTGCGCGAAGACCGACACCGACAGGAAGGACTTGATGTTCTGCTTTTCGAAATCGGTTCTCAGGAAGCCTTCGAGGTTGCGCGTATGCCCGGCGAAGATCTTGCCTTGCCGTTCATCCTCGGCCACCCGCTCGAGCAACGGGTCCGAATTGACGACCGACTGCATGATGACGGTAGGAGATGCCAGTTCTCCGCCGAAGTCGGGGTCGATCCAGTAGGCGGCGACAGACTGGGCGAAGCCCTGTCCGGGCAGTTCGCGCAAGCGGAAGAGGATGCCGCGCTGGCATTCCATGGCACGGCACAGCGTCTCCAATATGCCTTCCATCTCGCGCTGCCAGTCGCCGGCCTCGCGCAGCCGGCGAACGACACGCACGGCCGCCATCGCCGCGCCCTGCCTGAGCCCTTGCATATCCTTGCTTGCTGCTTCAGCGGTCATCTTCTGCCGTCATTCCAGAGTCGTGCCAATTTCGATCGACGAGCAACGGCCGCGAACCGAACCCCTCTGGCCCCGGTGCTCAGTTGCCGTCGCCGGTCGGCAGCGAGAAGATATAGCCTTCGCCGCGCACCGTGCGCAGGAATTTCGGGTTGGCCGGGTCCGTCTCGATCTTCTTGCGCAGCCGCATGATGCGAATGTCGACCGCGCGCGACGATTCCGGGTCTTCGGTGAAGCCGATCGCCTCGGAGATCGCGGCGCGGGTCAGCAGCCGGTTGGCGCGGGTCAGGAAAACCTCCAGCACGTCGAATTCGCTCTTGGCCATGTCGATCACGGCGCCATTGACGCCGGTGACCAGCCTGCCGTCGAGATCAGCCTGGAAAGGGCCGAAGGCAACGGAGCGGCGATCCGTCGAGGCCTTCTTACCCTGCGGCTCCTGCGGCTGAGGGACCCGGCGCAAC
This sequence comes from Mesorhizobium newzealandense, assembly GCF_042682145.1. Classification (NCBI taxonomy): domain Bacteria; kingdom Pseudomonadati; phylum Pseudomonadota; class Alphaproteobacteria; order Hyphomicrobiales; family Phyllobacteriaceae; genus Mesorhizobium; species Mesorhizobium newzealandense. The sequence goes on from NZ_JBHUGZ010000029.1 coordinate 56,143, forward strand.
ACGCTGCGGACCCTCGCCAGCACCTCGCGCAATTCGTAGGGCTTGACGATGTAGTCGTCGGCGCCAAGTTCCAGCCCGACGATGCGGTCGAGTGCAGTGCCCGCAGCGGTCGCATAGATGATGCCGATCGGCAGCCGCGACCGCAGCCAGCGGCCGAGCGAGAGGCCATCCTCGCCCGGCATGGCGATGTCGAGGATGGCGAGATGGAACGACTGCGTTTCAACGAGGCTGCGCGCGGCGGCGGCACTTTCGGCGGTGACCACGTCATAGCCGGCGGCGCCCAGATATTCGGCGACCGCGTCCCTCAGGTCGGGCTCATCCTCGACGATGACAATTCTTGCCCGCACGATGCTTTCGCTCCCACTTTCAGTGGAAAGTAGATTGGGTATAAACATGATGTCCAGCACTCATATCCGGTTGCCAGGGAACGGTTGAAAAATATGGCCGCACGATCCGTCATTGCGCTCGTTTCCGTCGCCGAAGTGGTCGCGACCGAACTCGCCGACCATCTCGATCGGCGTGGCCACGATGTGCGCCAGGCGCGGCAGCCATGGGAGGCCGAATCGCTGCTGTCGGGAAAGGGCATCGACGTCGTCGTCGTCGGCGACAGCGTCAGCCAGGCGGAGGGGCGGGACCTGCTCAGGCGCCATGGCGGCGAGGGCGGGCCAGATTTCATCCTGATCTGCCGGCCGGCCGATCTCGTCGACAAGGTGCTGGCGCTCGAGCTCGGTGCGGCCGACGTCGTCGAGAGCCCGCTCAATGTCAGGGAACTCGCCGCCCGTGTCGGCGGCCTGCTTTCGCGGCGCGGCAGGGGCACCCAGGAGTTGATCGTGCTGGAGAACGCGACCGTCGATCTGAGATCGGCCATGGTCATGCATCGCTCCGGGACGGAAGAGCAGCTTTCGCCCGGTCAGGTGGCGCTGCTCAGGCTGTTCCTGGCCAGTCCGCGCAAGGTGCTGACGCGTGACGACATCATCGCCGCGGCACCGGCCGAAAACGCCGACGCCTTCGATCGCTCGATCGATTCGCGCATCGTGCGGCTGCGCCGCAAGCTCGACACCGACACCATCACCACAATACGCGGCGCCGGTTATCGGTTCGATCCGCCGCAGCAATTCGCCGACTGACGACCGGGCGCTGAGGCCATCTCTTCCGTTGAGCATCGGATTCTCCACCTGGATCCGATGCCCCCGACGCTCAGCGCACCACCAGCAGCGATGGCCCCGAAGGCATGTCATTGCCCATGGTGAGTTCGCTCGCATGGGCGCGGTCCCTGAGCAGCACGGTGACAACGCCGGCAAAGCCGAGCAGGCCCTGCGCGTAAAGCAGTGCGGAAAGCACCGAAGCGGCAAATTTCGTTTTCATCGTACCAGTTCCCCAAATGTGTGTTGCAGGGTTCTTCAGGATACTCCCGAAGAGCCCGCGCCGCTCAGGAGCCCCCCGTCGCGGCGCGGGCCTTCGGTCCTCTCGGCAGCAAGTTGCCGGAGGGGCCGCGCATTCTCGTCAGCCTAAGACCGACCCGCCAGAGGGCCTTGAGCCGAGCGATGCGCAGGCTGGAAACAATCCAGACCGTGGCGAAAAACAGTGCGGCATGCAGCGTCGAAATCTCGCCGGACGTCATCGCGCCGAGCCTTGTCAGCGGGTTGCCGGCAACCGTGCCGACGCCGCCGATGACAGTTGCCGCGATGCTGATCCTGAGAACCCAGGACAGTGCGTTCGATTTCGTTTCCATTTTCGTTACCGGCTGTTTTCGTTGCGTCAACTTTGCTGGCGGCCCGTATCCGGATCATGCCGCTCGAAGCTGTGCTTTGTTGCAGATTGGTTTCGGGATTGATGGCTCTTCTTTCGTATGTAGGAAATTTGCATTTAGTTTAGGGACAAATACTCATGTTTTTGGGGATCACGGTCTCGCCAGCAGGCTGCGTCTGGTCCCTATTTCGGGTCCGTGGACGGCACTGCTTGTTAACCAGGGGAAACAGATTCGAAACACAAACGCGCATTTCGCGAAATCTGCTTGAAACATGATGTTGGGATAAGCGGCCATCGAATTGGAGCCGGCCAGCCCGGCAGAGAGAGGGGACATCATGAACACCGCCATTTCCGCCAAGCTCATCAACATCACGGCCGCCGCCCTGACGGGTGCAGCACTTCTGCTCGGCGCCGGCTCAGGCGCTGCCCATGCCGCCAACAAGATCGTGGCGCGGGTTTCGCTCTCGCAGCAGATCATGGAAGTCTCGGTCGACGGCCGGCCGGCCTTCGCCTGGAAGGTTTCCACCGGCGACGGAGCGCATGTGACGCCGACCGGCTCGTTCAAGCCGACGCGCATGCATGCGATGTGGTATTCGAAGAAGTACGACAACGCGCCGATGCCGCATTCGGTCTTCTTCAGCGGCGGCTATGCGGTGCATGCCACCAATGCGATCAAGCGCCTTGGCCAGCCGGCTTCGCATGGCTGCGTGCGGCTGCATCCCGACAATGCCGCCGATTTCTATCAGCTTGTCGAAATGTTCGGGCCAACCAACACCAGCATCCTCATCGTCAAGTAGCAGGCTGTGGAACGGGCCGGCCAACTGCCGTACCTCGTTCGAGACTCCCGCAGGAAAGCTTCTCGGGTATTGAGTGCAGCTTAAACCGACGGTATTGAGCCCAGCCCAAAAAAAGAGGCCGGAATTTTCCGGCCTCTTTTTTGTCATCTGCCTTTACGCAATTCCCGACGGAAAACCGCGACACACTTTTCCTGGAATTGCTTCAGTCCTGCAGTGCCGGCATCAGCTTGGGATCCGGCTTCTCGGCATGGTGCGGCAGGTCCTTGCTGGCGATGAAGGTGTAGAACATGGGCACGACGAAGAGCGTGAACATGGTGCCGACTAGGATGCCGGTGAAGATCACCAGGCCCATCGAGTAGCGGGCCGCTGCACCAGCGCCGCTGGATGTGATCAGCGGCACCACGCCGAGCGCCATGGCCGCCGTCGTCATCAGGATCGGCCGCAGGCGCACCTTGGCCGAGGCGATGATGGCGTCACGCCGCCGCATGCCATGTGCCTCGCGCTGCTGGTTGGCGAACTCGACCAGAAGGATGCCGTGCTTGGTGATCAGGCCGATCAGCGTGATCAGGCCGACCTGCGTATAGATGTTGAGCGTGCCGAGGCCCAGATTGAGCGGCACGATGGCGCCGAAGATGGACAGCGGCACCGCCATCATGATGATCAGCGGGTCACGGAAGCTTTCAAACTGCGCCGCCAGCACCAGATAAATGACGATGACGGCCGCCGCAAAGGCGATCAGGATGGTGTTGCCCTGTTCCTTTTCCTGCCGGGACTGACCGGAGTAGTCGATGAAGAAGCTATCGGGCAGGTTCTCCTTGGCTATATCCTCCAGCGCCTTCAGCCCGTCGCCGGTGGTGACGCCGGGCAGTGGGAGCGCGGAAATCGTCGCCGAATTCAGCTGGTTGAACTGCTCGATGGCGGCCGGTGCTGCATTGTTAGAGATCTTCACCACGGCCGACAGCGGCACCATCTCGCCGGTTACGCTGCGCACGAAGTACTCGCCGAGCTTTTCGGGATTGTCGCGGAATTCCTGCGGCACCTGCGGGATGATGTCGTAGCTGTTGGAGTCGCGATCGAACTGCGCCACTTCGGCACCGCCGACCAGCAGCGTCAGCGTCCGGCCGATATCGGCAATCGGCAGGTTGAGCGCCGCGGCGCGGTCGCGATCGATGGTCACCGTCACCTGCGGTGCGTCATAGGCCATCGAATTCTGCACGACGATGAAGCGGCCGGAGGCCTGCGCCTTGTTCTTGATCTGCTCGGCCACCTCGTACACTTCCGAGGAATCGCCGGTCGATCGCACCACCATGGCGATGGGCAGGCCGCCACCGGAGCCCGGCAGCGTCGGCGGCGCAAAGACGAAGGCCTGGACACCCGCCACCTTGGCGAGACGGGCCGTAATGTCGGCCTGCAATTCCTTGGAATTACGCTTGCGTTCGGCCCAGTCCTTGAAGGCAAAGCCGACGAAGGCGCTGTTTGTCTCGCCGCTGAAGGCGACGGCCGAGAACTGTGCCCGCGTCTCGGGAATATCCTTCACCAGGCCGAGCATCTGGTTGACGTATGTCTCGGTGTAATCGGACGTCGCATAGCGTGGCCCTGTCACAATCGAGAGCAGAAAGCCCTGGTCCTCTTCCGGCGCCAGTTCGCTCGAGGTCTTGGTGAACATGAAGCCGGTGACGCCGACAAGCGCAAGCACGATGATCAGCGTCAGCGGACGATAGTTCAGCGAACCGGTGACCGCCCTCTCGTAGACGTGCTCGACCCGCGCGAAAGTGCCGTCGACAATGCGCTGGAAACGGCCGGGCGTGCCGGACTTCAGGAGGCGCGCCGACATCATCGGGGTGATGGTGACGGCGATGACACCTGACAGCACCACCGAGCCGGCGAGTGTGACGGCGAATTCACGGAACAGCGCGCCGGTCAGGCCGCCGGTGAAGGCCAGCGGCGCGAACACGGCGGCCAGCGTCATGGTCATGGCGACGATGGCCGAGGCGATTTCGCGCATGCCACTGAACGCCGCCTGCATCGGCGTCATATGGTCTTCTTCCATGTGGCGATGGATATTCTCCACCACCACGATGGCATCGTCGACAACAAGGCCGATCGCCAGCACCATGGCCAGCAGCGACAGAAGGTTGATCGAATAGCCGACCGCAAACAATAGGAAGCAGACGCCGATGAGCGACAGCGGGATGGTGACGATCGGCATCATCACCGAACGGAAAGAGCCAAGGAACAAAAGTATCACTACGATGACGATGGCAACCGCCTCGGCGATGGTCTTGAACACCTCTTCGATCGAGGCGCTGATCTGCCCGGTCGCATCGTAGACGACTTCGATCGTCATGCCCTTCGGCAGCGTCTCCTGAATCTGCGGCACGAGCTTGGTGAGCGCGGCCGCCGTGGTCAGCGGGTTGGCCGCGGGTGTCGGGAAGATGGCGAGGAAGGTGCCGGGCTTGCCATTGAAGCTGACCCTGGTGTCGGTATTCTCGGCGCCGAGTTCGACGCGGGCCACGTCGCGCAGCCGCACCACATTGCCGTCGGTCGAGCGCAGCGGCAGCTCGGCGAACGCTTCCGGCGTCTGCAGCGTCGAGCGTACGGTGATCGACGAGACGACATACTCGTTCTGCGTATTGCCGGGCGCCGACAGGAAGTTGGAATTGTTGATCGCCGTCAGCACGTCCGAGGCCGTCACGCCGCGCGCGGCAAGCTTGATCGGGTCGATCCAGACGCGCATCGAATATTCCTGGGCGCCGAAGATCTGCACGTCGGCGACTCCTTCGACCGTCGACATGCGTGGCCGGATGACGCGCTCGATATACTCCGTCAGCTGCTCCTTCGTCATGTTCGGATTCTGCATCGAGATGTACATCATCGCGAACTGCTGGCCGGTGCCCTTGACGATGACCGGATCCTTGGAGGCATCCGGCAAGGTGCCGCGCACCCCCTGGACCTTGGACAGCACTTCGGTCAGCGCGACGTCGGGGTTGGAGCCGAGCTTCATCTGCACCGTCACGGTGCTGGAGGAAGGACGGCTCGACGAGGTGACGTAGTCGATGTTTTCGGTCGAGGCGACGGCGCGGGCGATCGGGGCGGAAATGAAGCCCTGGATCAGGTCGGCGCTGGCGCCCGGATACGCTGTCGTGATGGTGATCGCGGTTTCGTCAACCTTCGGATACTGACGGATCGACAGGTTGAAGATGCCCTGGAAACCCAGGAGCAGGATCATGCAGGCCAGGACGGTCGAAAGGACAGGCCGGCGAATGAAGATATCGGAAAAACTCATTGCGAGTCGGCCTGCTTGTTCGCCGATTTGGTCGGGTCGATGGTGTTGTCGACGGCTACGGACATGCCATTGAAGAGCCGGTTCTGACCGGCGGTAACGACCTCGTCACCGGCCTTCAGCCCCTCGACGATCTCGACCATACCTTGATTGCGGCGGCCTGGCTTGACGAAGACCTGCGACAGCACCAGCCCAGGCTTGTCGCCTTCCGCCGCCGGCTTGGCCGGATCGGTAGGCTTGTCCGCTGGCTTTGCCGCATCGGCGGCAGGCTTGGTTGCATCAGCCGCCGGCTTCATGGCATCAGCCGGCTTGGCATCAGCCGCCTTGGTGTCTGCAGGCTTGGCGTCCGCCGGTTTTTCGGTTGCCGACGCAGCGGGCTTTTCTTCCGGCTTGGCTGTCTGCGCGGGGGGCGCTTCGGCGGGCTTCGCCGGCTGCACCACGAATATGTAGTCGCCATAGAGGCTGGTGGTCAGCGCCGTCTGCGGCAGCGTCAGCACATTCTGCTCTTCAGGCAGTTCGACACGAACCTGCACGAACTGGCCGGGGGTCAATTTGCCTTCGGTGTTGGCGACCTCGGCCCGCACGTTTACCAGCCGGCTCGAAGGGTCGATTTTCGGGTCGATGCCGCGAATGGTGCCGGCGTAGGGCATCTCGCCGCCGCCGATTCCCAGCCGCACCGTTTGACCGATCTTCAGCGAAGGCAGCTGTTGTTCCGGTACCGTGAAATCGACCCGCATCGTGTCGAGATCCTGTAGCGTCACCACTACGGTGCCGGGCGCCAGGTATTGGCCGAGGTCGATTTTCGGGATACCCACCGTGCCGCTGAAAGGCGCCGTCAGCTGCTTCTGGTCGAGCACTGCCTGCAGTTTGTTCACTTGCGCGGCGGTTGCCGATGCGGTTGCCCGCGCCGTGTCGAGCGTAGCTTCTGCGTTAACGCCGCGCCTCTGCAGTTCAATGGCGCGCGTCAGCGCCATCTGGACGAGCGCCACTTGCGCCTTCGTCGCTTCTAGATCTGCGCGCTCGACCGCACCGTCGAGCTGCAGCAGGACCGCGCCGTCCGCAACCTTCTGATTGGCGTGAAACAGGATCTCCTTGACGATGCCGGTGGTTTCAACCGTCAGATCGACACCACGCACCGCCCTGACCGTACCGATCGCCTCGACTCCCGGTGTCCAGTTCGACGGCTTGGCGATCGTCGTCGACACGGTCGCCGCCGGTGGCTTCATCGAGGCGAAATACTGCTTGATGCCGTTGTCGCGCAGGAAGTTGAAGCCGACAATGCCGCCGACCACGACGACGAGGACGAGCAGAACCAGGGCGATGATGACGATACGAAGGATGCGCTTGAACAAGAAAGTCCCCTCAGTCGAAATCCGGCGCGAAGCTCGGACATCGGGACACATATCGACTGCAGGTCCCGATTTCAAATAATGGCGGTCTTACTGTACCGTCTGGACGGTCTTGTCAATTGGGCCTAAGCTTGCGATGGGAGGAGCCATGAAAGCTCCAAGATCGAATTCGCGCGAGAAAATTCTCGCCGCGGCGGCCGATGTCGCACGAGAAACCGGGCCCGGCAGCCTGTCGCTGGAAGCGGTCGCCAGCCGTGCCGGCGTATCGAAGGGCGGCTTGCTCTACAATTTCCCGACCAAGGCCAAGTTGATGCAGGGACTGGTCGAGGGCTATTTGCGCGAGTTCGGGCAGGCGCTCGAATCCGCCAACAGCAACGACAAAGGCGAAAACCCGCTCGCCGTTTACATCAGGCTGTCGGCGGATGATTGCGAGGACAAGCAGCCATCGGCATCCTGGATCTTTTCGGCGATCGCCGAGGATCCCGATTTCATGACGCCGATAAAGACATTCAAGCGGCAGCTTTTCGAACGGCTGAAGGGCGAGACGCAGGATCTGAAATCGCTGCTGGTCTGTTATCTCGCCATCGAGGGGCTTCGCAGCATGAACCTCTTCGATGCGGATGTCCTGTCGAAAAACGAGCGCCGGCTGCTGGTGTCGTCCCTTCTCGAGATTGCGGCATTGCCACAGACTCCCAAGGACACCCGTCAGGGCTGATCCAGGCAGGCTTTGCCGGTCTCGGGGTCAAACAAGCGAAGTGCAGCGTCGTCGAAGGCGAAGCTGCATGTTTCGCCTTTGGCAAGCCGGGTCCGTGGCGGCAGGCAGGCCGTCAGCCGCTGCGCGCCGATGCGAGCCGTGGTGACCAGTTCGGGTCCGGTCAGCTCAGTCACCTCGATCTCCACGGGCAACGACAACTCCGTTGCAGCACTGGTCGCCACGCGAAGCGCTTCAGGGCGGATACCAACGACTACCTGTGCGCCGTCGCGGGCCGAGTTCCGATAGCGTGCGGGCAAGGGTATCCGCACGTTGGAATCGGCAATGGCCAGCTTTCCGACGGCGATGGCCGCCTGCAGCATGTTCATCGATGGCGCGCCGACAAAACCGGCGACATAGAGCGTTGCCGGTTGATTGTAGATCTCTTCGGGCGTGCCGAGCTGCTCGATCCTGCCGTCGCGCATCACTGCAATCCTGGTCGCCAGCGTCATCGCCTCGATCTGGTCGTGGGTGACATAGACGACCGTTGTCTGCAGCATCTGGTGAAGGCGCTTCAGCTCGGTGCGCATTTCCAGGCGCAGCTTGGCGTCGAGGTTGGACAGCGGTTCGTCGAACAGGAAGACCTGCGGCTTGCGCACCAGCGCCCGGCCGATGGCGACGCGCTGGCGCTGGCCGCCGGAAAGCTGGCTCGGCTTGCGGTCGAGCAAGGTCTCGATCTGCAGCAGTCTTGCCGCGTCGCGCACCGCCTTGTCGCGCTCGTCGGCGGCAACCCCGCGCATCTCCAGCCCGAAGCCGATGTTACGCTGGACGGTCAGGTTCGGATAAAGCGCATAGGACTGAAAGACCATGGCGATGTCGCGGTTCTTGGGATGAACGCCAAGGATCGAGCGGCCGCCGATCAGCACATCGCCGCTTGTCGCTTCGGCCAGCCCTGCGATGATGTTGAGCAGCGTCGATTTTCCGCAGCCCGACGAGCCGAGCAGCACCAGGAACTCGCCGCTCTGCAACGCGATGTCGATGCCTTTCAGCGTCTCGACACTGCCGTAGCTCTTGCGGATGTCGCGGATTTCAAGCGCGCTCATGTATGGGTTCCCCAAACTGCATCGGCCCGCCATAGTTGCGGGGCAAGGTGGAAATCGCGCGCGAGGCGACATGCGTCGCGGCGGAGAGACAGGCCGATAGCGGCTGTTGCTGGGCCAATGCCGCCAGGAAAGCGGCGTTGAAGACATCGCCGGCGCCGATCGTGTCGACAACCCGGACATCGGGCGCGACGGATTCGACGAGCGCTCCATCCGGGCCGATGGCGATGGCGCCCAGCGGCCCGCGCTTGACGACGAAGGTCGCGCCTTGCCTCATGCTCGACCGGATTTCGCGTGCGGCCTCCACAGGGCTCTGCCTTCCCGCCAAGGTTACTGTCTCGACCTCGTTGAACAGCGCCAGTTCGCAGCGCGACAGCCATGCGCGCGTCGCGGCGCAATTGGCCTCGGTCCAGCCATCGATCGGCCAGCCGGTGTCGAGCGCGACGGCAATGTCGTGGCTGTCCGCCCAGTCGAAAAACGCGTCGTAGTCGCGCGTCAGATCGTCGGTCAGGAAGGAGCCGCACAACAGCGAGTAGCCACCGGAGAGCGCCCTGCCGTCGAGAACGGAAAACACATCGGCAAGACTGAAGCGCGGCAGATGTCCGCGCGTGGTGAAGAAGGTCCGTTCACCGTCAGGGTGGGTCATGCCGACGGACAGCGTCGTGCCTTCGGGGCGGACCGGCCATTTCTCGGCGTGGCGGCCGAAGGCCTCGCGAAGCCAGCGGCCGAACTGGTCGTCGCCGACATTGGCGGCAACGGCGAAATCGACGCCCAATGCCTGCCATGCCAGCGCGCTGTTGCCGGCCTGGCCGCCAACGCGCAATTCGTCATGGTCGACGACGGTCTCCGTTCCGGCGACAGGCCACGGCGCGACCGGGCCGACAATCAAGTCGACATTGACGTTGCCGATCACCGCAAGCGGACGCATCACTCGCTCCTGGTGATCTTGGTGGAGCGGACAGGCGTGCCGGCATTGTCGACGCGAGCATCGGCAAACGCGATCATCAGGCGCTGCGCCAGAGGCAGCATGGCGAAGATCGCTGCGAGGCCGGAAGCTGGTTTGAACGAAAGCGTGACGGCGCCCGCAACAGGCGTTTGCCCGGACGAATCGAAGACGACCAGCGGCGCGCCGGCCTCGACCACCGACATGGCCATGGCGGTCACCAGCTCCGTTGTCGGGTCATTGCCACGAAACAGGATGACGCCGATGTGCAGGCCGAGCATCTCCATCGGTCCGTGGCGCAACTGGCCGCCCTCGAGCGAAAAGCACGGCAGCCGCGACAGTTCGGTAAGGCCAAGCGCCAGGGCTTCGGCGAGACCTTGCAGCCGGCGGCCCGAGGTGACGATGGCCGTCACCTTGTCCAGTACCGTGAGCGCCTGCGTGATGTCGTTGTCTTGTGGCTGATCAAGTGCACCGAGCGCGGCACTTGGGTCTTCGCCGAGGGCGGCCAGGATCGCCAGATGCAGCGCGAAGGTCACGGTCAGGCTGCGGGTGGCGGCGAAGGCCAGTTCGGTGCCGCCGTCGCCGACCAGGCAAGGCACGGTGCGAGCCAGGAACGAGGCGCTTTCGAGTGTCAGGCCGAAAACATCGGCTGTGCCGCCAGCCTCCGTGAACCACCTGACGACCTCGGCGCTCTCGCCCGACTGCGAGGTGACCAGCACGGTTCTGCCTGCCAGCGGCAGTGGCTGGCCGAGCTGTTCGGAAAGCGGCAGCGCCAGGGCATCGATGCCATGCGCGCGATAGAGCGGTTCGACGGCACGCCCGACGGCGTGCGAGCCGCCCATGCCGAGCAGCAGCAGGCGCCCGGTCTGCCGGATCGAGGCGGCGATCTTTGCCGCCATGGCCGCGTTGTGCTTGAACGAGGCGATCGCATCCGCGCGCTGGCGTGCCATTTCGCGGTCGATGGCAACCAGCCCCGCCGGCCGGGGTTTTGCTGCAGTCATCATCATCCTTTCACACCGCCGCTGGTCAGGCCCGAGATCAGCGCGCGCTGCATGACCAGGCCAATCAGCACCGGCGGCAAGGCGGCCAGCACGCCGGCTGTGGCGATCAATCCGTAATCGGAAACACGGCCGCCGGCCAAATCGGCGATGGCGACGGTCAAGGTCTTGGCGCGCTGGTCCGAAGTGAACAGCAGCGCGTAGAAGAATTCGTCCCAGGCAAGCAGCACGGCAAACAGCGCCGATGTCGCCATCACGGGCGCGGCCAACGGCAGCGTGATGATGCGCAAAGTCTGGAACAGACCGGCACCGTCGATCATCGCCGCCGCCTCGATCTCGCGCGGGATCGAGTCAAAGCCCGACTTCATCAGCCAGGTGGTGAAGGGTGCCAGAATGGTCAGATAGACCAGTGCCAGGCCGAAGACATTGTTGAGCAGGCCGAGATATGACAGGCCCATATAGAGCGGTACGGCCAGCGCCACCGGCGGCAGCATGTAGGTGGCGATGACCATCGACAGCGACCAGCCGATCGACGGCGTGCGCGAGACGGCCCAGCCGGCGGGGATCGCCAGCGCCAGGGCTGCGATGGTCGCCATGCCGGCAATCTCGAGGCTGTTGCGCAGCGACGAGGTGAAGGCAGCGCCTGCGCTGTTTTCAGCCGTCGACAGCAATTGCTGGTAACGGGAGAAATCGGCACTTTGCGGCCACCAGCGCAGCGGCTTGGCGGCAAGGTCGGCGGCCGGCGATATGCTCATGATGAACAGCCAGGCAATGGGCGCCAGGATGATGGCTGCGAGCAGCAAAGCGCAGACATGGATGAAGATGGTGAAGGCAGGGCTCTGGCGTTCCATCAGGCGGCACTCCCGGCGGTCTTCCGCACCAGCGCCGCATAGGCGACAGCCAGCACGGTGACGAGCAAGGTGACGATCAGCGCCAGCGACGCGCCGGAGCCGGCGCGCTGGAAGGAGAAGGCTTCCTGGTAGACGAGGATCGACAGGGTGCGCGTGCTGTTGGCCGGGCCGCCGCGGGTCATCACCCAGATGATGTCGAAGACCTTGAAGGCCTCGATGGTGCGCAGCACCAGCGCCACCATCAGCGGGCCGGCGAGATAGGGCAGGATGACGAAGCGGAAGCGGTTGAACGGCCCGGCGCCATCGACGAGCGAGGCGGCGGTGATGTCGCGCGGCACCGCCTGCAGCGCGGCCAGTGCGATCAGCGCCACCAGCGGAAAATTCTTCCAGCAGTCGGCGACGATCAGCGCCGCCAGCGCCGTGCCCGGCTCGCCGAGCCAGGAGCGATAGGCATCGAGAAGATGCAGCTGGGTCAGCGCGGCGTTCAGCGCGCCATATTCGGGATTGTAGATGAGCCGCCACAGCGTGGCGTTGACCACCGTCGGCAGTGCCCAGGGCAGGATCATCAAGGCGCGCAGGATGGCGCGGCCATGAAACTGTTGATTGAGCAGCAGCGCCGCGAGAACGCCGATCACCATTTCGGCGGCGACCGAAATCACCGCGAAGAGTGTCGTGGTGACCAGCGTGCGCGAGAAGTTCGAGCTGGACAGCATATTGGCATAGTTGTCGAAGCCGACGAAATTGCCGCCCGTGCCGACCAACTTGGCGTCGGTGAAGGAAAGCCCGACCGTATCGACCAGCGGCCAGCCAATGACGGCGACCATGACCACGAGCAGCGGCAGCATCAGCAGCCACGCACGGGTTGTCATCCAGGTGCCCGACATCGGAGCAGCCCCTCTTCATCCATGGTGATTTCAGACATAGCACGGGCGGCACTGGGCCGCCCGTGCTTGGAAGCAACGTCTCAGAGGCCGCTATTTTGCGCGGCGGTCTTCAAGGCGTCCTCCGGCGAAGACTGGCCGAGAAGCGATTCCTGGATCGCCTGCTGCAAGGCAGTCGACAGTTCCTGGTACTTCGGCGTGGTCGGGCGCGGATACATGGCGGCCAGACCGAGTTTGGCGGCGGCGATCAGCTCTTCCTGGCCCTTGGTGACGGCCGGGTCGTCATAGGACGAGGCCCAGATCGGCAGCGAGAGCTTGGCATACTGGTTTTGCGTCGCCTGCGAGGTCATGAATTCAATGTATTTCCAGGCTTCGTCCGGATGCTTTGAGACCGCCGTGACGCCGAGGCCCATCGAGCCGTTGACGGCCGACACCTCGCTGGTGCCAGTAACGCCTGGCGCCGGCACAACGCCGACCTTGCCCGCCACTTTGCTGTCCTTCGGATCGTTGGCCATGTTGTACATATAGGTCCAGTTCAGCGCGAAGGCGGCGTCACCGTTTTGGAAGACCTTGCGCACGTCCTCTTCCAGGAACTCCTTGGAATTGGGATTGGTGAGGCCCGACTTGTAGCTGTCGACCATATACTTCAGCGCCGCGAGGCCGCCGCCATTCTGGAAGTCCGGCTTGCCGTCCTTGAGGAAGTCGCCGCCATAGGCGCTGACCAGCGTGGCGTAGTCGCAGATCGCGGCCTCGGCTTGCGACCAGCTCCAGGCGATCGGCGTCTTCAGCAGGCCCTTGTCCTTGATGATCTTGGCCTGTTCGCCGAGTTCTTCCCAGGTCTTCGGCGGCGTCTTGATGCCGGCCTTTTCCAGGATCTCCTTGTTGTAGAACAGGTATTTGGTGTCGAGGATCCACGGCATGCCGTAGTACTTGCCGTCGTACTGGACCGTGGTCCAGGCGCCGGGCAGCACGCCCTTCTTCATGTCGTCGGTGATCTTCGACGACTCATCGACCAGCACCTTGTTGGTGGCGTATTCGGCCGGCCAGATGACGTCGAACAGCACGACGTCGTAGCCGCCGCCCGAGCCCTGCGCGAGCACGGTCTTGTCGTGCAAGCCTTCATAGGGGACGAATTCGAGATTGACCTTGATGTCGGGATTGGCCTTGGTGAAGGCCTCCGTCATGGCGCGCACGTCGGCCTCGCTGTAGGCGGCCTGCGCCATGAAAAGCGCATTGAGCGATGTTTCGGCGAAGGCATGGGGAACCAACAGCCCCCCGACAAAGACTGCACCCAAAAGGGTCTTACCGATCGATTTCAGCATCTTCTTCTCCCATTTCCGATGTTGGCGGGCCGGCGATTTGCGTGGCCTTCCCGGGTTGATGTCACGTGACCCAATGTTTCCCCGACCGGTGGGCGGCGACAGGTCCAAAAGCCCTGGCCGTCTTGTTTTGCGGTCGGTTTCGCTATTAAGTCAATTCGCTTGACTTAATTAGTCGATCAATATCCTAATGGAGTCAAGAGGGAAACGCCGGTGGACGATCTCAGCCCGATCCGCGCGAAAAGCGGCACCAATCAGGAAGGCACGAGTGCGCACAACCGCCGTGTCATGATCGAGGCGCTGCGTCTCAACGGCGCCCTGTCTCGGGCTGATCTGGCACGGGCGACGCAGCTCACCAAACAGGCGGTCTCCAACATCATCGAGGATCTCGAAAGCGATGGCCTTGTCGTGGCCCTCGATGCGGTGCGCAGGGGCAGGGGTCAACCGTCGACCCCTTACAGGCTGGTTCCCGAAGGCGCCTTCGCCATCGGCCTGCAGATCGACCGCTACCTGACACGGGCGGTCGCCGTCGACCTGATGGGCAGCGTGCTGGCTCGCGCCGAGGCCAATCTGCCATTTGATGAGCCATCGAAGGGCGTCGAGGTCATCCTCGGCCTGATCAGAGGCGTCCGACGCGAACTGGCCGAGATATCCGCCCAATCCGAACAGAGGCTGGTCGGCCTCGGCGTCGCCATGCCGGGTCCTTTCGGGCTGAAGAATTCGGACGACAAATGGATGATGCCGGCCTGGCAGAAATTTCCGCTGCTGGAGACGCTGGCTGAAGGCACAGGCCTGAATGTCGGCCTGCAGAACGACTCCGCCGCCTGCGCGACGGCGGAACGCATCGTCGGCGCGGCGCACGGCGTCGATCACGCGGTCTGCCTCTACGTCGGCTACGGCATCGGCACCGGGCTGATCCTGAATGGCGAACTCTACAGCGGCGGCCATGGCAATGCCGGCGAGATCGGCATGGCACTCCTGTCGCCGGCCGGCCCCGGCTCGACGCCGCTCGAACATCGCGCGTCGCTGGCCTCGCTTTACCAGCATCTCGATCTCAATCCGGCCGACAACGATATCTACCATCAGATGAACGCCCTGGTCATCGCCGAGGATCCCAAGATGATGGCCTGGATCGATGGTGCGGCGCATGATCTGCGCTGGAGCGTGCATCTCATCGAAACGATCTTCGATCCGCAGACCGTCATCCTGACCAGCGGAGCGCCGGAAGCGCTGGCCCGCCGGCTGGTCGAGGCGATGCATCCGCTGCTGCCGTCCATCGCCGACCGGCCAGGCCGGAATTTGCCGCGCCTGCAGCTTGGCACCACCGATCCCTGGTCGATCGCGCTCGGTGCTGCCGCGGCGCCGATCAGCCGCGCCTTCGATCCGCTGTTTTCGGCGATCCTGAAGACGCGATCCGGCGGCGCCTGAAAGGGCCGGCCGCCAGGCTTTTCGCCCTGAGACATCCGCAGAGTGGCATTGCGGGCCTGACCAAGACGGTGGCGCTGGAGGCAGCGCTTGACGGCGTCACCGTCAATGCGATCGCTCCGGGCTATGTCTGGACACCGCTGGTCGAAAGGCAGATTCCCGACACGATGAAGGCGCGCGGCACCGAGGAACAGGTCAAGTACGATGTGCTTCTCGCAGCGCAGCCGGCGAAGGAGTTCGTCGCTGTCGACGAGCTTACCGCGCTGACGCTGTTCCTGTGCTCGGACTCAGCCAAGCAGATCACCGGCACGACCTTGCCGATGGACGGCGGCTGGACGGCGCAGTAGAGGTTAGCCAAGGCGTTCCGTTGCCGGCTGGTGGCGCCAGGTGCCAACAGGAAAGCCGCCAGCAGTAAGCATCCCGGTCAGGTCGATGAAAGTCATCCAGATATCCGATCCGCATCTGATGACGCCGGGCGGTCTTCTGTACGGCTCCAATCCGCTCTCCAGGTTGCAAGCCTGCCTTGCCGACATCGGCAGCAACCATGCCGATGCCGAATTGGTGGTGATTTCCGGTGACCTGACCAATGACGGCGAGCGCCCGGCCTATGCGGCGTTGAGGGAGAGCCTAGCAAAGTTCAGCCTGCCCTGCCGGCTGGTGCTCGGCAACCATGACGACCGGGCACTGTTTCTTGAGATGTTCCCGCAAGCCACCGCCGAGCGCGGCTTTGTCCAGAGCGTCGTCGACGGCCGCGAAGGCCGCCTGATCCTGCTCGATACGCTGGACAGCGGACATGTCGAAGGCAAACTATGCGCGGCGCGTCTTGGCTGGCTCGATGAGCGACTGCAAGAGGCTCGCGATCGGCCGGCCTTCCTCTTCATGCACCATCCGCCGTTCCGGATTCACATCCCCGAACTCGACCGTGTCAGGCTCGCCGACGCCGATGCCTTGCACGAGGTTCTGCTGCGCCACGGCAATGTCCGCCATATCTTCGCCGGACACGTCCACCGTCTGATCGCCGGCAGCTGGCGCGGCATTCCCGTCAGCACGCTGCGCAGCACCAACCATCAGACCGCGCTCGATTTCTCGCAAAGCTGGCGCCTGGGGCACGAGCCGCCAGCCTATGCCGTGATCCTGATCGATGCGGATGGGGTGATCGTGCATTTTCACGATTTTCTGGACAGCGCTGCCGCCTGATTTGGCTGGCCCGGCATGAATCAAATGCGCCGGCCCGCCGCCCATCGATCGAGTGAAACAGAAATCGAGTTCATGGGGCTATCGCACCATGTCATTTTTCGCGTTTCCGGAGCATCTTCTCAGTCGGAAAGTTCCCTTGCCACCCGAGAATGTCATGTCTGGAGACGCTGAAACACTCCCGATTTCGTTCTACGATGTGATGATCGCCGAGGCTTCCGTTGTCAGTCGTCGCCGAGAACTGATCGCCGCCAGACGTGCGTCGGACGAAAAGGGCGGGAAGAGACCGCCGAATGCGCCGTCCGTGGCGGCGAGCCGTGCGGCCCGGGTCCAAGTGGTGACATCGGGGACGGCGGATGAGCGCGGCAACCCTTATCCCAGAACCGAGGCGGAGCGCGACCTGACAGGCCTTGCGTGTTCAGGCGGAGGCGTTCGTTCGGCGGCATTTTGCATGGGCGTTCTGCAGGCGCTGGAGTCCATCACCGAAGAGGACCAGCCGAAGGTGTTCGACAATGTCGATTACCTATCGACGGTTTCCGGAGGCGGCTACATCGGAACGTCGCTGGTCGCCGGGCTGATGCAGACGGACGGTGTTTTTCCGTTCACAAGCACACTCGGCGGCCCGGAGTCCCTCGAGACCCAGCACATTCGGCATTATTCCAACTATCTGGCGCCACATGGATTTATCGACGTCATTGTCGGCCTCGTGGTGCTGCTGCGTGGGCTGCTGGTCAACGCGATGATTTTCCTTGCGGGTCTTGTGACGCTTGCCTGGCTGACCATCCTGATCAACCCGACGGAAGCATCACTGCGGCTGCCCATCTTCGAAAAATTGACCGGGAATTCGCAAAGCGTCTTCTTTTGGTCGATCGTTCTGCTGACTGCATTCGGCATTATCCAGATTGGCTATTCGATAGTTGCTTTTTGGCCTTCGAAGCGGGCTGATCGCATGACCACGCTTGTAGAGCGAGAAACGACCAGCCGGGTTTTTGCATTCGTCTTTATCGTGTGCCTGCTGATCGCCTTCTTCGAGTTTCAGGCTTACGTTCTCGCCGGCCTCTTCGATGCGGCGAACCCACCAAAGGATTGCAAAGCGATTAACTGGGTCGGGTGCGCCTTGATCCATATGCCGAACTCACTGAGCGGGCTCTGGAGTGTCCTTGTCGGCATGTCGGCCGGGCTTGCCGCCTTCGGCAACAAGCTTATCGCCGTCGTGGTTGCCTCGAAGAGCGACAATTCGTGGACCGGAACCGCTAAACATCTGGCTTCCAAGGTCCTGTTGTACTGCCTGTCTGTGGTGGTGCCGATATTCCTGTGGGTGGTTTATCAAAGCCTGTCCTATGCGGGAATTAGCGGTGTCGACGCGGCAGCTGCCGCCGAAAATGCACGCCAGAACTATGCAATAGTGGCCGGCCTGCTTATTGTTTTCTCATTGCTGGTCACGCCAAATGCGAATTCGCTCCACGGCTACTACCGGGACCGTCTGAGCAGGGCATTCCTTTGGCGGCTGGACAAGTTGAGAGACGGCGCCAAGAGCGAACTTGTTGAAAAAAAGCGCGTGCTCGCTCCCTTGAAACGATGGATCAAAGATCGGAAAGCGCGAAAACGGGAGATCGATGTCGACCAGTTCAAATTGACGTCGCTGAAGCCCGGCTCACCAGGAAACTGGGCTGATTCCGTTTGGTTCTCGCCGTATCTGATCATAAACACCACGGTCAATCTGGAGGGGTCGCCCTTTCTCGGCAGGCGCGGTCGCAGTGCCGATGCCTTCTTTCTCAGCCCCCTCTATACCGGCAGCCAGGCTACGGGCTACGTCGCGACGGAGTCAGTCGAGCAGGCCGACCGCAATCTCAATCTCGGCACGGCAATGGCTATCTCGGGAGCGGCGGCATCCGCAAATATGGGGGCGAACACCATCCGCGCCCTGACTTTCAGCTTGGCTGCGCTGAACGTACGCCTGGGGTACTGGCTTCCAAACCCGCGGTTCCTCGGTGACCGGTCGGGCCTGCGGGGATGGCTGGCCCATGTCGCGCCCTGGTACTTTGCCAAGGAAGCGATGGGCAGAGTCGATGAACTGACAAGCAATGTCTACCTGACTGATGGAGGCCATTTCGACAATCTTGGCCTTTATGAGCTGCTGAAAAGGCGCTGCAAGGTTATCGTCGTGGCCGACGCCGAGGCCGACCCGACGCTCGATTTCAACTCGCTCATTCGGGTCGAGCGCTATGCACGAATTGATCTCGGCATTCTGATAGATCTGCCTTGGGCCGAGCTTCGACGCTCGAATGCGCAGGCAACCGAGGAGAAGCTGAACGACAGCCCTACCGATGAGGAGCCGTTCCATGGCCCCCACGTCGCGATCGGTAGAATTGACTATGGAGAAGACGAGCACGGTGTGCTGATCTACATCAAGTCATGCATGAGCGGCGACGAAAGCGACATGATACGCGACTATCGTCGGCGTTACCCGCAATTCCCCCATCAAACGACCTTGGATCAGTTCTTCAATGAAGAGCAGTTCGAGGTCTATCGGGCGCTCGGCTTCCATGCGACGCGTAATTTCTTCATCGGTAAAGATCGTTTTGCCGGCTTAAAGAGCTGCCCGATACAGGATTGGCCAAGCCTCGTGAGAAGGGCGCTGGCGCAGCTCAACGTGCCGCAAGACGCCGTGGAGAAAATAGTGCAACGCCAGCAGGATGCGATGATCTAGGCGATTTGCCGTTGGCGGCTGCGATCCTGGATCAGCGTCGTTCCACACATCGCGAGCCACATATGGCGGCCGCTAGCCGCCGTTGAAGCGGACCGGCCGACTGCATGGGCTGCAGCCCTCCAAGTCTCTTTTTCGACACAACACGTCTTCCGGCAGGCGCCTTAAAAGCATGCGAATTCTGGACATTAGTCTTGACAGAAATACATATGTTCAATACCCGTCAGGCGATTGAACAGCCTGCACTATGGGAGGAACGAGCGGTATGGCTTCCAATGTTTCGTTGACTGGCCTTGCCCGCGATCTCGAGGAGCGCGCCAGATCGGGCAAGCCCATTCGCATCGGCCTGATCGGCTCCGGCGAGATGGGCACCGACATCGTCACCCGGGTCGCGCATATGTCCGGCATCGAGATCGGCGCCATCTCCGAGCTGAACCTGCCCGCCGCCAGCAAGGCAGTCGATATCGCCTTCCAGGAAACCGGCCACGCGCGCGAAGTGTCGAACGCTTCGGCGATGACGGCGGCGATGGAGGCCGGCAAGGTGGCGGTGACCAACGACGCCAGCCTGGTCATCGACAACGATCTCATCGACGTCGTCATCGACGCCACCGGCGTTCCGGCCGTCGGCGCCGAGATTGGGCTGCGCGCCATGGAGCATGGCAAGCATCTGGTGATGATGAATGTCGAAGCCGACGTCACCATCGGTGCCTATCTGAAGAGCGAGGCCGACCGGCTGGGAGTCACCTATTCGCTGGGCGCCGGCGACGAGCCGTCCTCCTGTATGGAGCTGATCGAATTCGTCTCGGCGATGGGTCATCCGATCGTCGCCGCCGGCAAGGGCAAGAACAATCCGCTCAACATCGATGCCACCCCTCCCGATTATGAGGAGGAGGCCAAGCGCCGGCATATGAATGTGCGCATGCTGGTCGAATTCGTCGATGGCTCCAAGACCATGGTCGAGATGGCGGCGATCGCCAACGCCACCGGGCTGGTTCCCGACAAGCCCGGCATGCACGGGCCGGCGGCGACGCTTGGCGAACTGTCCAAGGTCCTGGTGCCGCAAAAGGACGGCGGCGTGCTGTCGAAGGTCGGCGTCGTCGATTACTCGATCGGCAAGGGAGTCGCGCCCGGTGTCTTCGTCGTCGCCGACATGTCGCACCCGCGCATTTCGGAGCGCATGGAAGATCTGAAGATGGGCAAGGGCCCGTACTTCACCTTCCACCGCCCCTATCATTTGACCTCGCTCGAAGTGCCGCTGACCTGCGCCCGCGTCGTGCTCTACGGCAAGGCGGACATGGTGCCGCTGGCCAAGCCGACCGCCGAAGTCTGCGCGGTGGCCAAGAAGGACATGAAGCCGGGCGAGAAGCTCGATGCGATCGGCGAATATTGCTACCGCGCCTGGATCATGACGGCGCCGGAGGCGCGCGCCGCCAAGGCCGTTCCCTGCGGCCTGCTGCAAGGCGGTTCGGTGACCGCGCCGATCAAGAAGGGCGAACTCATCACCTATGCGAATGCCGCTCCCGCGCCGGGCTCCAAAATCGCCGAATTGCGCGCCCGCCAGGACAAGCTCGTCTACGGGTCCGTGGGAGCCTGATCATGGCCGGAGCCAGCAAAGCCGTCGCCGACAGTCGCGCCAACCTGCCCTTCGTCTATCGCCAGTACAGCGCCGAGCAGCTCAGAGAGGTGCTGTACAAGATGTACCTCATCCGCCGCTTCGAAGAGGGCGCGGAGGAGTGCTACACGCGCGGCCTCATCCACGGCACTATGCATCTGTCGATCGGCCAGGAAGCCAGCGCCATGGGCATCTGCATGCCGCTTGCCGAAGATGATCAGATCACCTCGACGCATCGCGGCCATGGCCACTGCATTGCCAAGGGCGCCGAGGTCAAGCGCATGTTCGCCGAGTTCTTCGGCAAGACCACCGGTTATTGCAAGGGCCGTGGCGGCTCGATGCACATTGCCGATGTCGGCAAGGGCAATCTCGGCGCCAATGGCATCGTCGGCGGCGGCATCCCGATCGCCGTCGGGGCGGCACTGTCCTCCAAGATGATGAAGACCGGCAAGGTCGTGGTGTCGTTCTTCGGCGACGGCGCCAACAATGAAGGCGCCTTCCACGAAGCGCTGAACATGGCGGCGATCTGGAAGCTGCCGGTGATCTTCGTCTGCGAGAACAACGGCTACGGCATGTCGACATCGACGGCCCGATCGACCGCCGTCAAGAACATCGCCGAACGCGCCGCCGCCTATTCGATGCCGGGCGTCATCGTCAACGGCAACATCTTCTCCGAGGTCGCCGAGGCATCGCACCAGGCTGTCGAGCGAGCCCGCGCGGGCGAAGGGCCGACGCTGATCGAATCCAAGACCTATCGCCATCGCGGTCATTCCAAGAGCGATCGCAACCGCTACCGCACCAAGGAGGAGATCGAGGACTGGATGTCGAACCGCGATCCGATCACCCTGTTCGAAAGCGAGCTGCGCGAATTCGGCTTCATCGACGACAAGGGCATCGAGGCCATTCGCGGTGCGGTGGCGCAAGAGATCGCCGACGGAATCGAGTTCGCCAAGGCGAGCCCGTCTCCGGACGTCCGCGACACCGGCAATTATGTCTACACGGAGCAGGCTTGATGGACGCGATGGTGCGTGAACTGAGTTACGCCCAGGCGATCCAGGAAGCCATGGCGATCGCCATGGACATGGACGAACGCGTCTTCCTGATGGGCGAGGATATCGGTGTCTATGGCGGCGCCTTCCAGGTCACCGGCGATCTGGTCGATCGTTTCGGCTCCGAGCGGGTCATCGACACGCCGATTTCAGAATTGGGTGGCGCTGGCGTGGCGGTCGGTGCCGCCCTCACCGGCATGCGGCCGATCTTCGAGTTCCAGTTTTCCGACTTCGCCACGCTGGCGATGGAGCAGATCGTCAACCAGGCGGCCAAGATGCGCTTCATGCTCGGCGGCGAGGTTTCGGTTCCCGTGGTGATGCGCTTTCCGGCCGGATCCGGCACTGGTGCCGCCGCACAGCACAGCCAGAGCCTCGAGGCCTGGCTCGGCCATGTGCCTGGCTTGAAGGTCATCCAGCCGGCGACGCCATACGATGCCAAGGGCATGCTGCTGGCGGCGGTCGCCGATCCCGATCCGGTGATGATCTTCGAACACAAGCTGCTCTACAAAATGAAGGGGCCGGTGCCCGAAGGCTATTACACGGTGCCGATCGGCAAGGCCGACATCCGCCGCGAGGGCCGCGACCTGACCATCGTCGCCACCTCGATCATGGTGCACAAGTCGCTCGATGCCGCGGCCGTGCTGGAAGCCGAAGGCATTGACATCGAAGTCGTCGATCTCAGGACGATCCGGCCGATGGACAAGCAGACCGTCATCGACAGCGTCAAGAAGACGTCGCGGCTGATGTGCGTCTACGAAGCGGTCAAGACGCTGGGCATCGGCGCCGAGGTCAGCGCGATGATCGCCGAGAGCGAGGCGTTCGATTATCTCGATGCGCCGATCGTGCGGCTGGGCGGCGCCGAGACGCCGATCCCCTACAATCCGGAGCTGGAAAAGGCTGCTGTGCCGCAGGTTCCCGACATCATCGCGGCCGCGCGCGACCTCGTGAAAGGGGTTCGCTGAGCGATGCCGACCGAAGTCATTCTTCCCAAGGTCGACATGGACATGGCGACCGGACAGATCTCGCGCTGGTTTGCCGAGGAAGGCGCCAGGGTCAAGAAGGGCGACGTGCTGTTCGAGATCGAGACCGACAAGGCGGCGATGGAGATCGATGCGCCGGCCAGCGGCGTCTTGCGCGATGTCACCGGCAAGGAGGGGGTCGATATCGCGGTCGGCGCGGCGGTTGCCTGGATCTATGCCGACGATGAGGCCTATGGGGACAAGGCGGAACAAGGCAAGGCGCCAAGCTCCCCACCCGTGGGGGAGATGTCGACAAAGTTGACAGAGGGGCGCGCCGTCCCGCCTGCGTCTCAGCCTGTCTCGCCCCCCTCTGCCCTGCCGGGCATCTCCCCCACACGGGAGGAGATCGGCCAATCGCCGTCAGTTGCCCGCGCAACGCCTTTGGCTCGCCGTCTTGCCCGTGAAGCGGGTCTTGCGCTTTCTGATGTTGCAGGCACCGGTCCGCACGGCCGCGTGGTGAAGGCCGATGTCGATGCGGCGATTGCCGGTGGCGGCGCCAAGCCTGCCGCCAAGGCGGCACCTGCCGGGGCTCCGGCTGCTGCTCCCGCCGCGCCGGTGAAGGCGATGTCGGACGATCAGGTGCTGAAACTGTTCGAGCAAGGCTCCTACGAACTGGTCCCGCATGACAACATGCGCAAGACCATCGCGCGCCGCCTGGTCGAGGCCAAGACCACCATCCCGCATTTCTACCTGACGCTCGATTGCGAACTCGATGCGCTGTTGGCATTGCGCACGCAGATCAACGCCGCAGCCCCCGTGAAGAAGACCGACAAGGGCGATGCACCAGCCTACAAGCTGTCGGTCAACGACATGGTCATCAAGGCGATGGCGCTGGCGCTGAAGGCGGTGCCGGATGCCAATGCCTCATGGACCGAAAGCGCCATGGTCAAGCACAAGCATGCCGATGTCGGCGTTGCCGTGTCGATCCCGGGTGGCCTGATCACGCCGATCATCCGCAAGGCGGACGAAAAGACGCTGTCCACGATCTCCAACGAGATGAAGGACCTGGCCAGCCGGGCGCGCAGCCGCAAGCTGAAGCCGGAAGAGTATCAGGGCGGCACCACGGCGGTGTCGAACCTCGGCATGTTCGGCATCAAGGACTTTGCCGCCGTCATCAACCCGCCGCATGCGACAATCCTGGCGGTCGGCGCCGGTGAGGAGCGGGCGGTGGTGAAGAATGGCGAGATCAAAATAGCCACCGTGATGTCGGTGACGCTGTCGACCGACCATCGCGCCGTCGACGGGGCGCTGGGTGCCGAACTGCTTGTCGCCTTCAAGCGGCTGATCGAGAACCCGATGGGCATGCTTGTGTAGGGTCTGCTGATATTCAGGTGAGGCCGGCACCTGCGAATGGCGGTCTTCTGCGCTTCCGGTGCTTACGCACCCGAAAGTACGCTGCGCTTCGGTTCTCGAAGACAACCATTCTCGACTCGGCCTGACCTCAATCTCAACACGCCCTCGGGCGTGGCGACATAAGGCAAGGCCGCCCTGCGAAGCCGGCTTATATCAGAAACGACTTGTCAGGCGCCAACCCCTGACCCATGTTGTAAGTGGATTTCGATCCAAAGGGAGGCCAGCATGCCCGCATTCGACCCATCGGACGTCAAAACCTTGTTCAGCAAGGTGATGGGCGCGTCGCCGTCCGACATCAAGCTGGTGGCGCAGCGCCTGCACGATCACGCTTTCGAGCCGCGCATGTCGGCGGAGGAAACCAAGCAACTGGTCGTGAGCCTCGGCTATGGCAGTCTGGACGCGTTCTGCGCCGACATCGGCCTGCCGGTGCATATCGCCGAGCGGTGGAGCCGTTTTGGTGTTTCCGGCGAGATGAAACAGGTGTTCACGCTGCTGGCGGCCCAGCGCAAACGGGTGGCTGAAGCCGTGGCCGAATTCGAATCCATGACCCATGTCGGCGTCGAGGATTTTCTGCGCGAGCGTGGGCTTATCTAGCTACAGCGCCGAGTTTCAACCGCCCCTCGCCAGCAGTGCCGCGGCCGTGTCGCTGTCGGTGATCAGCACATTGGTGCTGACGGCTTTCAGCGCGGCGAGGATCGCCGGAACCTTGCGCTTGCCGCCAGCGGCAAGAACGACGTTCGGCACCTGGCCGACCACATCGAGATCGATGGCCATGACGCGACCGTTGACCTCGTGGTCGACCAGTCTGCCTGCGGCGTCGACGAAATAGCACAGGATGTTGGCGACCGCGCCCTTCGCCTTCAGCGAAGCGATCAGCGACGACGGCACGATGCCGTGCCGGAATATGGTGGCGTCGGGCGACATGTCGCCGACGGTCAGCAGCGCGATGTCGGCGGCGGCAGCGCGCTGGCGCACGTCCTGCAGGGTCGGCTGCGCCCACAAGAGATCGCGAAGCGAGGGGTCGTCGACCGTCACCGGCGCGGTGATCTGGTAGTTGTCGACTTCGAAAACATCGGCGACCTTGGCGGCGACGATCGACGGGTTGATCCATTGCGAGTGCGGCAGGCTGCCGACGAGCGCCACCACCGAGGCGCGCTTCAATTGCCGGCGGGCGAGGAAGCCGAGGCTCGCATGCAGCGTCGCACCACCGCCGATGGCCAACGTCATGCCATCCCGCATCTGCTCGCCGAGATAAGCCGCGACGGCATGGCCGATCGCCTTTTCCAGATGATCGTGCGCCGAGGGCGTCGGGATGACGACGGCGGCGTTGAGGCCCCAACGCTTTTCGAGCGCGCGCTCGAGGGCCACCTGCTCGGCGGTCGGCGCATTGATCATGGTGACGACAATGCCCTCGGCGGTGCAAGCGGCAAGGGTGCGCATCACCTTTACCCGGCTGACATCGAGCTTTTCGGCGATCTGCTCCTGCGTGAAGCCTTCGACATAGTAGAGCCAGGCCGTCTTGACGTTGAGGTCAGACGACACCATCGGCAGGCGAGCCGGTCTGGGTTTTTCCGTGCGCATCGGTCCTCGTCCTCATGAGCCATCACCTGGCCGCATTGTCCTCATCGGAGGAACGCCGGCCGGATGTCAACTGATGCCGGTCCGCCGGCCCGTCGATCGTCGCACAATTCTGTTCATTTGTAATTGACATTGTACATATGAACATATTTTGTGGGTTTCACGCGCTGTGTCATCCACCAGTCATATGCGCCGTGCAGGGAGGAAGAGACGGGAACTGGCCAGGGGCCAGACCGGTCGTGCACAGACAAGACAGGAGGTCTCATGAAGACGCTATTCATCAAGCTGCTGGCCAGCCAGCTCGCGCTCGCGGCAACTTTGTTTGCCGGCGTGGCCGGCGCCGAAACACTGACGCTCTATACATCCCAGCCGGAAGCCGATGCCGCCAAGACCGTGGATGCCTTCAAGAAGGCGCAGCCCGGTATCGACGTGACCATCTACCGCTCCGGAACGAGCGACATCCTGACCAAGATGGCAGCCGAATTCGCCGCCGGCAGTCCGCAGCCCGATGTGCTGTTGATCGCCGACGCGGTCAGCATGGAGCTGTTGAAGAAGGACAACCGGCTGCTGCCTTATCCCGAGGCGAAGCTCGACGGCATCGAGGCGGATGCCTATGACGCCGACAAGACCTATTTCGGCAGCAAGCTCATCACCACCGGCATCGTCTACAACACGGCGGCCGCCGAAAAGCCGCAGCATTGGGCCGATCTCGCCAAGCCGGCCTATGCCGATGGCCTGGTCATGCCGAGCCCGCTCTATTCGGGCGCTGCCGCCTACCTGCTTTCGGGCTTCGTCGGCGATGCCACCTATGGCTGGGATTTCTTCCAGAAGCTGAAGACCAACAACACCGTCAGCGTGCGTGGCAATGGGGCGGTGCTGAAGTCGGTGGCGAGCGGCGAGAAGCCCTATGGCATCCTGGTCGACTTCATGGCGATGAACGCCAAGAAGAAGGGCTCACCGGTCGAGTTCGTGTTCCCTAGCGAAGGCGTGCCGGCGGTGACTGAACCGGTCGCCATCATGAAGACGGCCAAGAATGTCGATGGCGCCAAGAAGTTCGTCGACTTCATTCTTTCAGACGAAGGCCAGAAGCTGGCGCTGTCCATGGGCTACCTGCCGGCGCGCGCCTCGGTCGGTCGCCCCGAATGGATGCCGGAAGGCGTCAAGGTCAAGGTGATGCCATTCGACACCAAGGCAATCGTCGCCAAGACCGACGCCGACAAGGCGAAGTTCTCGGAACTGTTCGGCGGCTGAGCCCGACAATCGCGGCGGTATGCCGTCTCGACGGCATACCGGACCGCTTCGGGCGAACCCGACCGCATCGACCGATCGATCCCAGGGAAAGCAATCATGTCACCAAGGATCAGGGAAAGTCGGGGCCAGGAAATGGCCCTGACGGCGGCGGTGGCCGTGGTCATCGTCCTGCTTTCAGTGCTGCCGATGCTGCGTCTCATCAAGGAGATCGTCGCACCCGGCGGCACCTTGTCCAGCGTGGCGATAGAGGCCGGATTGAGAAACCCGGCAACCTGGATCGCGACCTGGCACACGCTGGTCGTCGGCACCGGCGGCACCATGCTTGCGGTGCTGTCGGGA
Organism: Mesorhizobium newzealandense; assembly: GCF_042682145.1. Lineage (NCBI taxonomy): Bacteria > Pseudomonadati > Pseudomonadota > Alphaproteobacteria > Hyphomicrobiales > Phyllobacteriaceae > Mesorhizobium > Mesorhizobium newzealandense. The sequence continues at coordinate 83,631 of NZ_JBHUGZ010000029.1, forward strand.
ACGCTGGTGGCTGTCCTCGTCACGCTGACCGACATTCGTGGCCGCAGCGCCCTCGTGCTTTGCTATGTCATGCCGCTGATGATCGCGCCGCAGGTGACGGCGCTGGCCTGGCTGCAACTGTTCGGCCCTGCAAGTCCGTTCCTCAAGCTGTTCGGCGCAGCACCGCCGCTCGGCACCAAAAACCCGCTCTATTCCACCTCGGGCATCATCCTGCTGCTCGGCGTGCAGTACGGCCCGCTGGTCTTCCTGCTGGTGCGCGCCGGCCTACGCAAGCTGCCGCGCGAGCTGGTCGAGGCGGCGCGGGCCGGCGGCGCCGGCTGGTTCACCGTGCTGATCACCATCGTGCTGCCGCTGATGACGCCGTCGATCATGGCAGCCGCTGCACTCGCTTTCGTGTCCTGTGTCGGCAATTTTGGCATTCCCGCCTTTCTTGGCATTCCCGCCAATTATCTCGTGCTGCCGACGCTGATCTACCAGCGGCTGGCCGGCGGCGGCCCGGCGGTGCTCGGCGAAACCGCGTTCCTGTCGGTGCTGATCGGCGTCATCGCCATGGCTGGTATTCTCGTCCAGGAGATCATGAGCCGCCGCCGCGACTATCGCATCAGCTCCACCTCGCTAGCGGCTGAACCCTACGAGCTCGGCCGCTGGCGGCCTGCCGTCCAGGCCGCCATGTGGCTGCTGATCGTGGCTGTGCTGTTCCTGCCGCTGTTCGGACTGGTGCTGACGTCGCTGGTGCCGGGCTACGGCATCGCACTCAATGCCAGGACGGCAACGCTCGACAATTATCGCTTCGTGCTGTTCGAGCATGATGCGGCCAGCCGCGCCTTCTTCAACAGTTTCTGGCTGTCGATCGCGGCTGCCGTCTTCGCGGTCCTGGTCGCCGTGCCGATCGGCTACCTCATTGCCTGGGGCAAACAGCGCTGGGTGCGGCTGCTCAACCTGTCGGTCGAACTGCCCTACGCCTTGCCTGGCGTGGTGCTGGCGATCGCCTCGCTGCTGCTGTTCCTGCGGCCGATCCCGCTGACCGGCATCCAGCTCTACAACACGGTCTGGATCATTCTTTACGCCTATCTCGCCCGCTTCCTGGTGCTGGCGCTGCGGCCGACCATCAGCGGCTATCACCAGATCGACAGGGCGCTGGAGGAAGCAGCCCAGGTGGCGGGCGCCGGGCTGTTCACGCGCATGCGCACGATCATCTTTCCGCTCGTGGCACCGGCGGCGATCGCCGGCGGCTTGCTGATCTTCATGACGGCGCTCAGCGAGCTCACGGTTTCGGCGCTGTTGTGGTCATCGGGGTCGGAAACGATCGGCGTGGTGATGTTTTCCTTCGAGCAGGGCGGCGATTCCAACTACGCGGCAGCGATGTCCGTCATCACCGTGGCAGTCACCTTCGTGCTGATGCTGGTAACCAATCTGCTTGCCCCTCATCTTCCCAGCGGAGTGCTGCCATGGCGCGATTGACCCTGGACCACGTGACCAAGAGTTTTGCCGACTTCGACGCGGTCAAGGATGTGTCGATCGATGTCGGCGACGGCGAGTTCCTGGCGGTCCTCGGGCCCTCCGGTTGCGGCAAGACGACGTTGCTGCGCCTCGTAGCCGGATTCGAGAAGGTGACATCCGGCGAGATTCGCATCGGCAGCGATGTCGTGTCGGGCAAGGGCGGCAGCGTTGCGCCGGAGAAGCGGCGCGTCGGCATCGTCTTCCAGAACTATGCGCTGTGGCCGCACATGACGGTCGCCGAGAACATCGGCTATTCGCTGAAGGTGGCGAAGCTGGACAAGGCGGTCGCGCGCCGGAAGGTCGAAGATGCGCTCGCTTTGGTCAATCTGCAGGGATTGGGCGACCGCAGGCCGGCTAATCTGTCTGGCGGCCAGCGCCAGCGCGTGGCGCTGGCCCGCTGCCTGGTGGCCGCGCCCTCGCTTGTCCTGTTCGACGAGCCGCTCGCCAATCTCGATGTGCATCTGAGGGCCTCGATGGAGGATGAGTTCGCCGCCTTTCACAAACGCACGGGTACGACCATCGTCTACATCACCCATGATCAGGCCGAAGCGATGGCGCTCGCTGACCGCATTGCCGTGATGGACGGCGGGCGTCTGGCCCAGCTGGCGACGCCGCGCGAACTCTATCATGAGCCGGCAAACGAAATGGTGGCGTCCTTCATTTCGCAAGGCATCCTGCTTCCCGCCGACGTGCTGAGCGCGGAGCAGGCCGGTCACTGCAAGGTCCGGGTGCTCGGCACCGAGCTGGTCGTCCGCTGCCGGGCGGGCGAACGGCCGCGCGCCGGCGCAAAAATCTGCTGCCGGGCATCCGATCTCGACGTGTCGCCGGATGGTCCTGGCTTCGACGGCCTCGTCAAGCGGGTGATCTACCAAGGCGGCGCGGCGCGCATCGAATTTACGCCTGTCGCCGGCGCGGATCTCATCTTGCATTTCGAACAGCCCGATCCGGTGGTGCTGGAGAGCGGCGCACAGGCGCGGCTGCGGATAAGGTCCGGCTGGCTCATCCCGGCGGCAGGGGGAGCATGGTGATGATGCTCGACCTGCTCGGTGGCTTTGGGGAAAAGGGCCGCACCAGTCTCACTGTCAGCAGCGGAAACGACCGCATCCTGCTCGACGTCGGCATCAAGGTTGGCGCGTCTGGCGCCGAGTACTATCCGGCTCTCGACGGTCTGGTCGCCGACATCGACGCGCTGTTTGTCTCGCATGCGCACGAGGATCATGTCGGCGCACTGAGTTGGCTGTTGTCGCAAGGGTATGCCGGTCCGATTTTCATGACGGTCGAGACCCGCAACGAGGCTCCGGCCACACTCGCCGGCTATGCCGAGCCCGGGGATCTGCAGCGGTTTCCCTTTCCCAGCGATCGCATCGAACTCTTTGAGCCCGGCGATACGCTGAAGAGCGGCAATCTCACGATCCGGACGGGGCGGTCGGGACATGTCGTCGGCGGTGTCTGGTTTGTCGTCGACGACGGCGAGTGCCGCGTCGCCTATTCGGGCGACGTGGTGCCGGACAGCAACGTGTTCGTCATGGACACGATCCCGCACTGCGATCTGCTTGTTCTCGACGCTTCCTATGGTGCCGATCCGGTGCCGGGGGCGACGCGCGCGCGTGCAATTTCGGAGTGGGTGACCAGACATTCAGACGGATGCCTTTTGCCGACGCCACTGTCGGGCCGATCGCTGGAATTGATTGCGGCGTTGCCGGGGCCGTTTGCCATTCATGCCGGGATGCGTTCATCGCTCCAGGCGCAGATCGGTGCTACCGCAGCCTTGTTGCCCGGTGTTTCAGACTTCTTGCTTGGCCGCTTGCGAGGCGCGGCGGACTGGGCCGATGCCGACCCGTTGCCGTCAATGCCTTTGCTGGCGGACGACGGCATGGGTGAGGCCGGTCCCTCGTCGCGGTTGCTGCCGCGCGCAGAAGAGGCCGGTTTTCCGGTGCTGCTCACCGGGCATCTGCCATCAGGCTCCCCGGGCGATGTCCTGCACAAGGCCGGTCGGGCCGACTGGGTGCGCATGCCCACCCATCCAACGCTGTCGGGCAATGTCGATATTTGGGAGAAGGCTGGGCGCCCTGCAGCGCTCGGTCATTCCTGTGCGGCGGATCTCCTTGGCGACCTACAAAACCACATCCCGTCGCTGCGCGCACAATGCCGCACCGGCCAGCGCGTCACTGTGCCGGAGGCAAGAAAAAGATGAGAATCCTGATCTGCAACGACGACGGCATCGAAGCGCCGGGGCTTGCCCGGCTCGTCACTGCCGCAAACGGATTGAGCGACGATGTCTGGGTGGTCGCACCCGATGGCAAACGCACCGCCGCCGGCTCGTCACTGACGATCGCCAAGCCGTTGACGATGCGGCGCACCAGGCCTGGCTGGTATTCCTGTTCCGGTACTCCGGCCGATTGCGTGGTGAGCGCGATGACGTGGCTGTTTGCCGATGCAAAGACGCCGGACCTCGTGCTGTCGGGGGTCAATGACGGTCGCAACGTTGCCGAGGACCTTGCCTATTCCGGGACGCTCGGCATTGCCCGGGAAGCGACCTTCTGGGGCGTGCCTGCCATCGGCTTCTCGCGCGTGAAAAATCCGGATTTTGCCGATGCCGATGACCAGTGGCTGGGTGCGCTGATCGCCTCGCTTTGGCAATCGCGTGCCGACTGGGCAACCGAGGGCCATTGGCTGAGCATCAACCTGCCGGCCTCGCTGCCGGCTGAACTCCGGCAGCCGCGCATCGGCCGCGACAAGATCGGCCGCAAGGCCGAGATCGTGGAAAGCGATGGCGAGCGAACCGTCATCACCGTCCCGCGCGGCCGCGACCATGCCAGCCAGCCGGGCGACGAAAACGGGGCCATCGATGCCGGCTTCGTGAGTATCAACCGGCTGAACTGGTTTGGCGAAACGCGGCTGGACGACCGGTTTCTGGACAGGATCCTGCGCCAGCGGCAAAGCTAGCTGATCACAGGTCTTGATGGAATCGGATCGTGGAACGCTTGCACCGTTGTGTCCGATTTCGTCAAAAGATGTCCCCCCGAGGTCGTAGATACCGAGTCGTCGCGAATGTCGGACGGGACAGGTGCTCGTGGAGTCGCGCCAACGCCTCGGTGGTGCGGCCCCTGCGCGTAGTCATGCAAATCATCATCCTCTCCCGCGGTTAAAATTGCGCCAATTCAGTGCCTATGCTTGAAGCCGCCGCTATTTCATTCCACATCGGTCAGGATGAAGGACGAGGAACGAGAACGGCGTCGGAATTTGCTGTGGGGCTTGCCCGCCTCGCTGATCCTGCATGCGCTCATCGTCGCGCTCGTGGTCTACAGCCTGCCGAGGCCTCCCCAACAGCCGCAGCAGGAGCAAACGGTAAATGTCGCGCTCGCGCCTCCGCCCGCTCAGCCAAAACCGAAGCCTGCTCCTGCACCGCCTCCAAAGGATCGCAAAGCCGAAAAGCCACCTGAACCGAAGGTTGAAAAACCGCCCGAGCAGAACGTCGAAAAGCCGCAACCAGCGGAAAAGCAGCTGCGCAAGCCCCCGCCAATCGAGGTTCTGAAGCCTGTTTTTCAGTTCGGCGACAAGGATACCGGCCCCAGGAAATCCCTGGATGGGGCCAGCGCTCAAGACAACTCACCCTCGCCGGCCAAGGATGACGCTTCGAAGCCGCCTGTCGTGCCGAAGCCTGCAGAAAACCAACCTGCAGCGCCGGCAGATTCCGATCAGCCGCCAGATTCAACCAAGGCCGCCGAGAAACCGGTAATCGCGACGAAGGACGCTGAGCCCGCTCAGGAGAAGCAGGCAACGTCAACCCAGGAACTGGACAAACAGCAGGCAGACAAACAAGAGGCAGGAGCGCGAGACGCCGAAAAGCAAACAGAAGCGGCACCAACGCCGTTGGCTGCCGACGGCGGCGACGGTGAGATCGAGCTTCCCATGTCGGCCGAAACGCCGAAGCCCAAACCCGCAAATGCGCCGAAGCCTGGCCCTTCAAAGGTCTCGAAGTCCGGAAGCGAGAGCGCCAAGAGGCCAAGTTCCACCGCCGCCACCGCTGATGCATCGCGGGTTTATTCGGGCCTTCCGGGTGTTCGCAAGCTCAACTCGCAGAGCGCTACTGGCGATGTGTTGGCCACGACCTCGATGAGCGGCGTGCCTCGCGATCAGCGCGCTGGCAAACTTTGCGCCAGCGTGTTGCAACAGCAACTGCTGGACGCCTCTTATCTTCCCGTCTTGTTGCCATTTGTTCGGCTGAAGGCGGGCAACATCCTTGACGCCCCGGATGTCGCATTCCGCACAACGACAGGATGGTACCATCTGAGCTTCCGGTGCGAGGTCGACACTGATGCGACGAGGGTCTCGTCCTTCGCCTACCGTGTCGGAACTGTGGTTTCGCCCGAAGAAGCGGCTCGCTTTGGACTTCGCTGATAAACTAGGCGGGGACACCGAGCCTGGACAATTGCCGGCTAACGTCATGCCAGTCAGCGCAGACGAAATCGGCACCGGCCGCTGTCAGCCGCGCGCTATGCTCCGCATAGGTATGGCCACCGCCGGTGTAGCCGATCGCCGTCATGCCGGCGGCAACCGCGCCCTGGATGCCGAAGGGTGAATCCTCGATGACAATGCAATCGGCAGGGTTGGCGTCCATCTTGTCGGCGGCGAACAGGAAGATGTCCGGCGCCGGCTTGCCGTTCTTGACCATCGAGGAGCTGTAGATCGCGTCGCCGAAGTACCCCGCCAGCCCGGTGACGGCCAGGCTGTGGTTTATGCGCTCGACGGAAGATGACGAGGCGACGCAGCGGTCGCCCGCAAGCGTCTGCAGAAATGCGGTGATGCCGGGTGTCGGCTTCAACTCCTGGGAAAACAGGATCTTGGTCTCGGCCCAGATGTCGCCGTCTGATGCTGCCGGAAACTGGTGGCCGGTCAATTCCCTGATCTTGGCGATGATATCGGCCTGCTTCATGCCGATGCACTGGGCGATGATGCTGGTGTTGACGCCAGGCATGCCGTGCTTGTCATAGACGCGTTCATAGGCCTGGGCGGCCAGCGGCTCGCTGTCGACAAGAACGCCGTCGCAATCGAAAATGATAGGCCTTGGTCGCGCCACGCGCTTCTCCCCCGAGTCGATTTCGCACATCGCTATCGGCAAAAAGTCAAATGTTCAATAGTGCGCGTCGAGGCCGTGCTCATAGCTGGCGGATGGCATCGCTCGCACGCGAGGATCCGAGCGCCCTTTGCATGGCTTGCCGGGACTGGGCGCGATCGGGCGTGATCCAGTTCGGCTCGGCGCCGAGAAAGCGGTCGAGGAAAGCCACCGCATAGGCAGGCATCTCGGTCACGTTCTCGCGATAGGACCACCATGTGCGCAGGTCGTCGGCGCATTTGTCGATGCTCGGCGCGCTGCCGAATTCCTGCTCGTGGATCGCCGAAATCACGGAGACGCAGTAGTTGGTGTAGAGGAATCCTTCCGGCCAGAAGCGGATGATTTCCAGCGTGCCGGCATTCTTATCCGTCTCGATGAGCTGGGTGAGGCCGGAGATCTCCCTGGCCGGCGCCTGCTTGATCATCTCACGCAAAACGAGGCCGGCGGCAAAGACGATGAAGTCGGCGCGGTCGATCGCGGCGAAGCGTTTCTGCGCCTCCATGATCTCGACCCAGTCGAGAAAGGCCCTGGTGAGCTTGGCTTCGTCGATTTCAAAGCGCACGCCGAATGTGTCCGAGACCACCTTGGCGCTGCCGCGAAAGGTGGCGCGGAACCAGCGCAACTGCCGCAACCGGTGGCGAAGGTCGGGCATCAGGGCCAGTTCGTCCCTAAAGGGGAGATCCATGTTCCGCATATCCTGTTCCCGGTCAGGCTAGCACAACGGCGCCGCCACCGAAATCGGTTGACGGCCTGTGGATGACCGTGGCCAAGGCTAATATCATACATATTGACATTCTCGGAAACAAATGTTCTCACTTTGCTGTTGTCACGCGCCGGTCCAAGGTGCGGTTCAACACAGGCTTCGGGAGGAGAACCGAATGGCGATTTGGCAGTGGGGACTGCTTCTTCTGGTTATTGTGTGGGCGCTTCAGTCGCTCGGCGTCTGGCTGCAGATGCGGCACTATTCGGATGTCTTCAGGGGCGTCACCGACCAATACAAGGACGGCTTCGTCGGAGCCGGCAATTTTCGCGGTCGATTGGCCAAGGGTACCATCGCGCTCGTCGTGGTGACGCCTGATCTGGTCGTGCGCCGCCTGATGGTGATGAGCGGACGCTCTGTCTTCACCAAGTTCAAAAGACATGAAGAATTCGAGGGCGTTCCCCTCGATCGACTCCGGTCCAACCCTGCAGTCATGGGGGAGGGGGAACCCGGTGTGGCCGAGGCCGTGAAGCGGGCGATCGAACAGATCGACAAAACACGGTCGGAGCCGGGGAAGAAGCCGGGTCTGTCCGGTTTGAACGTAGCAAGGGCCTAGAGGACGCCGCGCACCGACTGGGATCAACCGGCGGGCGGCATAAGGAGGAGAAATGTCTGTATTTTCGTTGTTGGCGCAGCATGCCGACATGGCCGTGCACAATCTGCATGTCGCAGGTGCCATGGTCTCGGATGCTGCATTGCATGGCAAGCTCGCCGTCGAGCATGCTTCCGACCATCTCGTTGTCCTCGCACAGGCGGACAGCGGACCGATCACCGTCGATCAGTTCAAGGAAAAGCTGAAGGAAGTCCAGCAGGAAGAGCAACTCGGCTGGCTGACCGCCATCGGCAAATATTTTATCGGTATCTTCCAGAAGGGTGGCGAGGTCTTCGCCGGCTTCGTCACCGGCATCATTCCGACGCTGGTCGTGCTGATGACAGCCTTCTACGCCGTCACCGAGCTGGTCGGCGAAGAGCGCGTGCATGGTCTGGCGCGCGGCGCCGGCCGGATCGCGCTGACCCGCTATACGCTGCTGCCGCTGCTGGCGGTGTTCTTCCTCACCAATCCGATGGCCTATACGTTCGGATCGTTCCTGGAAGAAAAGCACAAGCCGGCCTTTTATGACGCGGCCGTGTCCTACGTGCACCCACCACTCGGCCTGTTCCCGCACATCAATCCCGGCGAATATTTCGTCTGGGGCGGCATTCTCGTCGCTTTGCTGGAGCTGGAAAAGAAGGGCGCCGTCGTCGCCGGCTACCACGTCAAGGTGGCGATCTGGTACGCCATCGTCGGCCTCGTCGTCATCCTGCTCAAGGGCATGCTGACCGAACGCATCACCGCCATCATGGCACGCCGCCAGGGCGTCGAGCTGTAAGGGCGGGGAGGACATCATGGCCAAGACATACAAAGCCGTACACATCTCCCGGGGCAAAACCGGTTGGGGCGGTCCGCTCGTGATCGAACCGACCGAACAGCGCAGCAAGGTTGTTTCCGTCACCGGTGGCGGCATTCATCCGGTGGCGCAGCTCATTGCCGACATGACCGGCGCCGAAGCCGTCGACGGTTTCAAGGCGCCGCCGATCGAAAGTGAGATGGCGGTTGTCGTCGTCGATTGCGGTGGCACCGCACGATGCGGCGTCTATCCGCGCAAGCGCATCCCGACCGTCAATCTGACGCCGGTCGGCCAGTCTGGGCCGCTTGCCCAGTTCATCACCGAGGACATCTACGTTTCGGGCGTGAAGCCGGCCAACGTCACAATGGCGGACGGATCCGAAGCGGTCACCACTGCCGGGGGAGCAGCATCGATGAGCTCAAGCAACAACAACGCGGCCGCGGCGCCGCAGCCGCTGCCAAGCGAAGGCGGTGTGATCGGCCTGATCAGCTCGATCGGCCGCGTCATGGGCCGTGTCGTCGGCATCTTCTTCAATGCCGGCCGCCGCACGATCGACCAGGTCGTCCGCAACGTGCTGCCGTTCATGGCCTTCGTGACCATGCTCATCGGTCTGATCCTGTACACCGGCATCGGTGACGTGCTGGCGCAGCCGATGGGTCCACTGGCCAACAACATCGTCGGCCTGCTGATCATCTCGGCGATCTGCGGCCTGCCGTTCCTGTCGCCCATCCTCGGGCCAGGCGCGGTCATCGCGCAGGTCATCGGCGTGGCCATCATCGGTCCGCAGATCGCCAACGGCACGATCTCGCCGGCAATGGCACTGCCGGCGCTGTTTGCCTACAATACCCAGGTGGGCTGCGACTTCGTTCCTGTCGGACTGGCGCTCGGTGAGGCCAAGCCGAAGACGATCGAGATCGGTGTTCCGGCGGTGCTCATCAGCCGCCAGATCATGGGTCCGGTCTCGGTGCTGATCGCCTGGATCGTCAGCCTGATCGTGTTCTGAAGCAATTCCGGGAAAAGTGTGAAACGGTTTTCCATCCGGAATTGCGTCAAAACAAAGAGATAGAGCGGTTCGCCGTTTCCGTGAAACGCTGAACTGCTCGCAGGGAAAATAGCAAATGAGGTTCGCCACATGACGGTTCTGTTGAGAACACGGGTCACTGCCATCGGACCCGAAGTGGCGGACCTTGCCGAAGGGGGCGTGGTCATCCTGTTTGCCGATGGCTCGCCGCCGGAGCTTGCCGAGGTTTCCGTGCTCCACAAGACGGAGCACGGACCCAGCGACGGCGCGCCTCAGAAGGGCGCGTCGATCACGCTTGGTCCCGTTGCCGCGACCATAACCGCGGTCGGGTCCAGCGCCTGGAGCAAGGTGCTGGAAATGGGCCATGTCGTCATCTCGTTCAACGGCGCCACCGAGGCCGAGAGGCCGGGCGAGATCTGCGCCTCGCAAGTCGATGGGCAAGCGCTCGTGGCTGCGCTCAAGACCGGCGCGATCATCACCATCGCCGCCTGACAGCATTCGCGCCGCGGCCTATGTTGGGAGCGGCGCTCAAAACCAGAGTATTTGCCATGGAACGCTCGACCATCGTCAGAGTGCATGAAGGTCTGCACGCCCGTCCCGCGACGCGGTTCGTCAAGCTCGCCAAGGGCTTCGAGTCCGATGTCGAACTGGTCAAGGACGGCAAGGCGGTCAGCGCCAAGAGTTCGGTCAAACTGATGCTGCTGGCGGTCAAGGAAAACCAGGAAGTCACCGTGCGGGCGAACGGCGCCGACGCCATCGAGGCCATCGAGGCCCTGATCGGCTATCTCGAAAACCCAAAGGCCGGCCTCGATGATGAAGCCGCCGAGACGCAGAGCCCGGCGAATGATGCCGGGCAGGACGGGGCGGCTGCGCCGGCGCCCGAACCCGCGGCATCTGGTGGAGCAAACGGCTTGCGTGGTGTTGCCGCAAGCGAGGGCGTCGCCATCGGGCCGGCCTTCGCGCATTTCCCGCCCGATATCGCCGGACAAGGCCGGATGTTGCAGGCCGAGGAGATCGCCGGCGAGATCGGCAGGTTCCGCGCCGCCGTCAGCGCCGTCCAGGCGCGCATGAACCGGGCATTGGCGCAGGACACTCTATCGGCCGGAGACCGCGGCATCATCGCCGCGCTCAGGGACATCGCCGCCGACGACAGCCTGACCGGGGAGGCCGAGGGCCTGATCAAGGGTGGCAACGACGCGGTTTCGGCCGTCATCACCGCCGCCTCCACCATCGCCGCCGATTTCAGCGCGGTCGACGATCACTATCTCAACGCGCGGGCGGACGACGTCCATGCGGTCGGGCGGCAAATCTGCCTGGTGTTGCTTGGGCAGGACGACGTCAGCCTCGAAACCATCCCTGAAGGCGCTGTCCTCATCGCCGACGACATCGGCGCCTGGGACCTGGCGCGCGCGCCGCTGAAGCGCATTGGCGGGGTGGTGTGCGGCCATGGCGGCGCCACCTCGCACATCGCCATCATCGCCCGCTCGCACGGCATTCCGGCGGTGCTCGGCCTCGGCGACCAGATCAATGCTCTGCGCACGGCGCGCGAAGTGGCGCTCGATGGCAACAGCGGCCGCGTGATCATCGACCCCGATGCGGCGACCCGCGCCGAATTCGCCGGCCGTGTCGAAGCGGCGGCAAAGGAGCGCGCCGGGCTGACCGTCTTCAAGAACGTGACGCCGAAGCTCGCCGATGGCACCGTGATCGAAGTTGCCGCCAATATCGGCTCGCTGGAGGAAATCGAGGCAGCGCAGGAGGCTGGTGCGATGGGCGTCGGCCTGTTCCGAACCGAGCTTCTGTTCATGCGCCATATGCACCTTCCCTCCGAAGACATGCAGGCCGAAACCTATGCGGCGCTGGCCAAGGCATTTGCGCCGTACCCGGTCATCGTGCGCACGCTCGACATCGGCGGCGACAAGCCGATCGCCGGCATCGAATTCCCCGACGAGGAAAACCCCTTTCTCGGCTGGCGCGGCATTCGCATGTGCCTCGACCGGCCCAACATCTTCAAGCGCCAGCTCAGGGCGCTGCTGCGGGCGGCCGTGCATGGCAACATCAAGGTCATGCTGCCGATGGTGGCCGACATCGGCGAAGTGAGGCAGACGCGGGTTCTGGTCGCGGAATGCGCGGCCGAGCTGAAAGCCGAGGGCGTGCCGCATGCGCCGTTCGACCTCGGGGTGATGATCGAAACCCCGGCCGCCGTGCTGATCGCCCCGGCTTTGGCAAAAGAGGTGGCGTTCTTCTCGATCGGCACCAACGACCTGACCCAGTACATCATGGCCGCCGACCGGCTCAACCCGACGGTGGCGAAGCTCAACGACGTCACCAATCCGGCCGTCATGATGGCGATCGAGCTGACGGCGAAAGCCGGCGTCGCCGCCGGCATCATGGTCGGCATGTGCGGCGAGGCGGCCGGCCGGCCCGATCTCATTGCGACGTTCGTGAAGATGGGGTTGACCGAGCTCAGCATGAGCCCGGCCTCGATCCAGCGCGCCAAGAAGACGATCATGGCCCTGGCGGCTGGGGAATAGATCTCCGCTGCCGCTTTGTTTTGTTTTGCGCAGCTCCGGAAGGAAATTCGCTTTCCTGGAATTGCTCGAGCGGGTTTACGGCAAGTGGGCAAGCAAGGTGGCGAAGACAGGTGTCAGTTCATCGAGGGCGTTCGCCTTGGCGCAGGCCTGAACAATGCGATCATGACGAATATCGGCTGCCAGGATCGCAATCTCCAGCATATCCGGCTCCGGCAACCCGTCCCTGCCGGTGGTTGCCAGGCCGCAGGCCAGAACGAGCGGCGCCAGGCAGTTGATGTCGAGCGCCCGGTCGCCAATCGCCGGCGTTTCCGGCGCCGTTTCGGCAAAGCGGACGGGACGCTGGGCGAGACACTCGACCAGCAGCGCCGAACAGGTGGCCGCGATCGCCTCCAGTCCAGCACCCGGCGCGGTCAAGGCCGCCAGCAGATCGCCATGCCGTTTGCGCATCGTGGCATGGACCGCGGCGAAATCGGCTTCGTGGATGCGGGCGTTTTCGATCTTCAGGCCTGCAAGCACCGCCTTGGTCAGATAGTACATGTCGCGCCGGAACAGGCGCTCCGCGCTCAACTGCCGCTCTTGGTTCCCGGCCGGGAAATAGGTCCCAAGGCCTTTTACGGTCGTACCGTCGACCTTTATCGGGCGTTCACGCGGAACAAAGGATTCGGCGATCGACAGCGCTTCGTCGACGGCGCTCGCGGCATGGCTGAGCAGCTCTTCGATGCCTTTGCCGGGAAACGGCGGCAGATGGCTGGTGGCTTCGCGCAAGACACTGGCGTCGCCAGTGCCGTCATGGCGGCTCTGGCGGATCACATCGCGGACTTCCCGCAACCGGTCCTTCAGATTGACGCGGACGTCTTCGGAGATTTGTCGCAGCATGGCGATCGCCTCGAAATTCGTGCGGGTGGCCGCCAACAGGGCTCCGGCCACCACCTCTACATTGTTCCTATCGATTGGTAGATCAATAGGGGATATTAGACCAGCAGGCAGAATCGGCGACAGCGCGCTCGTCCATCGCCGCGGGGGAGGGATAGATTGGGCAGGCGACGACAGGGCGAAACCGAAAACAGTCGCGGTAGAAGCGAGACGCCCGAGCAGGTCGCGAGCGAAAGCCGGACGGATCGCCTCAGGATTCGCGCCGCCTGGATGTATTTCGTAGAGCAGATGACGCAGAACGAGATCGCCGACGTGCTCGGCGTTGGCCGCGTGACCATCGTGCGCATGCTGGCGGATGCCCGTTCACGCAACGAGGTGAAGATCAGCATCGAAAGCGAATTGTCGGAGATCGTGCGGCTGGAGCGCGCGCTTGAAAAGACCTTCGGGCTGCAGCAGGCGCTGGTGGCGCCGCTTTCCACGCCAGACGCCGATCCGGTACCGGCAATCAGTGCCAAGACCGGCAGTTTCCTGTCCGACACGATGAAATCCGGCATGCGCGTCGGCGTCGGCTGGGGTCGGACGCTGTTTTCGAGCCTGCCCTTCATCAGCGCCAAGTCGCTCAGCGACTTCAAGGTCATTTCGCTGCTCGGCGGTGTCGGCGTCGTGCGTCGATTCAACCCGGCCGAGTTCGCCTGGCGCTTCGCCCAAATCTTCCAGGGCGACGGCTATCTGATCCCGACGCCGGCCGTCGTCGACAGCGTCGAGACCAAGATCGCGCTGGTCGAGCGCTGCGGCCTGCAGGAGGTTTTTGAAATGGCCAACGTGCTGGATGCCGTTCTGCTGAGCGTCGGCGGCATCGCCTCGGCCACCACCTTCTCTCGCGGCGGCTTTCTCAAGGAAGCGGATCGGGAGGCCCTGCTTGCGCGTGGCGCCGTTGGCGACCTTCTGTTCCATTTCTTCGACCGCAATGGCGATCTGGTCGACCATCCCGTCAACAGCCACGTGATGTCGGTGGATGTCGACCGTCTGCGCAAGGCGCCGATCCGCATCCTCACCTCCGGCGGTGCGGAGAAGACCGAGGCGCTGCTCGGCGCCATGACCCTGATCGCGCCGACGATCCTGATCACCGACGAGGAAAGCGCGCGGCGCATGCTTGAGGCTCACGCGGCGCAAGGCTCGCCATGAGCCCGCGCCGGTTGCCCGGACCAGGGCCATCGGCTATCTGACCGTCCAGACACCTGACGCCTGAACGACCAATCAAACGGAGCCACAGATATGACCGACAAGACGATCCTCAAATTCGGCGCCGTCGAAAACGCGGAAGCCGGCGATCTGGCCGGCTGGGTCGTGGTCGAAGGCAAGCCGACCATGAAAACCGCCGTCCAGCACACGACCGAAGACGGCAAGGTGCTGTCGGGCACGTGGCAGGCGACGCCCGGCACCTATCATGCGACCTACTCCGACTACGAGTTCGTGCACATGATCGCCGGCCGCATCATCATCACCCCCGACGGCGGCGCACCGGTCGAGGTCGGTCCCGGCGATGCCTTCGTGGTGGAAGCCGATTTCAAGGGAACGTGGAAGATCATCGAGCCGGTGACCAAGCATTTTGTCGTCAGGGTCGGCTGAGGCTGCCGGTTCGCGTGGGCCGTTGGTGGTTGACGCCTAGGCATGCCGGCGCGCCACCTGGCTTTGATTGTACCGCCACTAGAGGAGCGTTGGAGTAGCCTCGTTCTTCTTCTGGCGTCTGGAGCGCAGTTCCTCCAATCGTTGCAGGATGACGAAAAAGGATGGCACGAAAAGAATTGCCAGGCAGGTCGAAGCGAGCATGCCTGAAAAGACCGTGATACCGATCGACTTCCGCGCGCTGGCACCGGCGCCGGTTGCAAATACCAGCGGCGCCACGCCGAGGATGAAGGCAAACGATGTCATTAGAATGGGCCGGAAGCGGGCACGTGCGGCATCGATCGCCGATTCGACGATAGGTGCGCCGGCGGCACGCAATTCGCGTGCGACCTCGACGATCAGAATCGCATTCTTGGCTGACAGCGCGATGAGCAAGATAAGGCCGATCTGGACATAGAGATTGTTGTCGATGCCAAGGCCATTGAGTACCAGGACTGGCCCCACCAGAGACAGCGGCGCGGCTAGCAGGATTGAGATCGGAGCGAGCCAGCTCTCGTATTGGCCGGCAAGGACCAGGTAGACAAGCAACAGCGCCATTCCGAACACCAGGTAAATCTGATTGGCAACAAGCTTCTCCTGGAAAGACAGGGCAGTCCAATCGAAGCCAGTACCGGGCGGAAGGCTATCCGCTACGATCTCCTCCATCAGCTTGATCGAATCACCTGACGAAAAGCCCGCGGCGGGCACGCCCACGATCGACGCGGCGGGGTAGAGATTGTACAGGCTGATCAGCGATGGACCGACGCTGGGTTCAATCGTCAACACGGTTCCGAGTGGGATCATGTCTCCGTTATTGTTGCGGACGGTAAGGCGGCCGATTTCCTCCGGCGTCAACCGGAACTGGGCGTCAGCCTGCACATAGATCTGGAAGACACGCCCGAACTTGTTGAACTGGCTGACGTAGCTCGAGCCGAGATAACCGGCGAGCGTCTGGAACACCTGGTCCGTGGTCAGGCCGAGGGCCTGCACCTTGTCGCGGTCGATCTCGGCCTTGTACTGCGGGACGTTGGCGCGGAACGATGACGAGACCCGTTGGATGCCCGATTGCGTCTCAGCCTTGCTTACCACCGCCCTGACGGTGCTTTGGAGCTTCGAGAGGTCGAAACTGCCATCGCGGAGTTCGATCTGCAGTGTGAAGCCGGCGGCGTTGCCGATGCCCTGGATGGGTGGCGGGGGAAGCACCAGAACAAGCCCGTCGGCCATGGCCGACAGATTCTTGTTGAGAGCGGCGTAGAGCGAAGCGAGGTCCTCGCTCTTGCCGCGTAGACCCCAGTCCTTGAGAATGATGTAAGCAACGCCTGCGTTGGCGAGCGTTGAATTGTTGTCGAGGGCCGAAAGCCCGGCGATGGTGACCACCGTCTCCACGCCAGGTGTGGCCTTGGCGATCTTTGAAACCTGCTGCAGCGTTTCCTGGGTGCGGCCAAGCGAGGCGCCGTCAGGCAGTTGAACCGCGGCCAGCAGATAACCCTGGTCTTCGATAGGGATGAAACCGGTGGCTACGCGCGACATGCCGTAGCCAGCCGCGCCGATGATCATGAGTGCGATCACGCCCGTTACGGCGCTATGACGCGCCATCATTCCGATCAACCGGGCGTAGGCATTCTCGGCACGCTGGTAGGCCGCATTGAAGCCGCGCGCGAGGACATTGCGCTGGTCCGGTGGTACGGGACGCCTAAGCCATGTCGCGCATTGCGTTGGCTTCAATGTCGCGGCGTTGACCGCGCTGATCAACGCGGTCGCCGCGATCACGAGCGCGAATTGCGCGTACATCCGGCCCGTAAGGCCGGGAAGGAAGGCCGCCGGCAGGAACACCGCCAGCAGCACCAGCGTGATACCGATGATCGGCGCAAACAGTGTCTTCATGGCGGCAATGGCGGCATCGTGGCTCGACATGCCGCGTTCCATGTTGTGGGCGGCCCCCTCGACCACGACTATGGCGTCATCGACGACGATGCCTATGGCGAGCACGATGGCGAACAAGGTGGAAAGGTTGACCGAGAAGCCGAGCGCCGCCATCGCAGCGAACGCGCCAATGATGGTGACCGGTACGGTCGTGGCCGGAACCAGCATCGCCCGCCAATCCTGCAGGAAGACGAGGATGACGATCAAGACCAGCACCGCCGCCTCAAACAAAGTCTTGTAGACCTCGTTGATCGCCTGGCTGACGAAATTCGTAGTGTTGAACGGTATCGCGTAAACTATGCCTTGCGGGAAGGCACGCGCCAGTTCCTCCATCCTGGACGCGACCCTCTTGGCCACATCGAGCGCGTTCGCGCCGGGTGCCAGAAAGATAGCCATGCCGGCGGCCTGCTGGCCGTCGAGGTTGAAGAACTGTCCGTAGGTCTGCGCACCGAGCTCAACCCGCCCGACATCGCGAACACGCGTCAGGTCACCATTGGCGCCCGTCTTGACCACGACGGCGCCGAACTGGTCCGGATCGTCAAGGCGGCTGGACACTTCGATCGAGTATTGGAAGGACTGGTTGTCGGGCGCCGGCGGGGCGCCGATCTGACCTGCTGTGACCTGTTCGCTCTGCTGTTGAAGTGCTTGAACGATATCTTGCGTGGTCAGGCTGCGCGCCAACATCTTTTCGGGATCGAGCCAGACCCGCATGGAATATTGACCCGCGCCGAATACGCTGACATTGCCGACGCCAGGCAACCGCGAGATTTCGTCTCTAAGGCTGATCGTCGCGTAGTTGCTGAGATAGAGGCTGCCATATTTCCCGTCAGGCGAGGTCAACGTCACGATCTCGAGGATGGAGGTCGACTTCTTCTGCACGTTGACGCCCTGCACCTGCACTGGTTGGGGTAGCCCGGCCATGGCGGCAGAGACCCGGTTCTGAACAAGCACCTGGGCAAGGTCGAGATCTGTACCGATGGCAAAAGTTACGGTCAGGTTGTAGCTGCCGTCGGAGGCGGCGAAGGACTGCATGTAGAGCATGTTCTCGACGCCGTTGACTTGCTGCTCGATCGGCAGGGCTACGGTGTCGATGACCGTGCGCGCGCTGGCGCCCGGATAACGGGTGGTAACCGAAACGGTCGGTGGAACCACATCGGGATACTGCGCTACCGGCAACGTAAAGAGCGAGACGACGCCAATGACGACCATAAGAACGGCTATGACGTTCGCCAGGACGGGCCGTTCGATGAAGAACTTGGAGATCATTGGCCAGCGCCGTTGGCCGGAGTTGCCTCGAGGGTCTTCACCGTCGGTTCGATCTTCTGGCCGGGCACGGCCGTCAACATGCCAGATATGACGACGCGGTCATCCGCTGTCAGGCCGGAGGTAATGACGCGCAACTCGCCGACCAGTTGGCCGATCTCGACGCTACGCTGCTCGATTGTGTCGTCCTTTCCGGCGACGAGCACGTAGCGGCCGCTCTGGTCGCTGCTGATCGCACGATCCGGTACGAGCAGCATGTCCGGCTGCTCGCCGAGTGGAATGCGCAGTCGGACGAAATAACCAGGCAGCAGCGTATTGTCCTTGTTTTCCAAAACGGCGCGAACCAGAAGCGTACCCGTGGAGGAAGATACCTGAGGCGCCGCATAGTCGAGCGTTCCCTTGTGCGGATATCCGGTCTCGGTCTGCAGTCCGACATCCACCGCTATCTTCTTGAGATTCTGCATTGTCAGACCACGCTTGGCCATTTCGACCCTGATCCGCTGCACGTCCTGCTCACTGACATTGAAATTGACGTATATCGGATCCATCTGGACGATCGTTGCGAGGTCGGAAACGCTGCCAGTGGCCACGAACTGCCCGACGGATACCTGGCGGGCGGTGACGATGCCGTCGAATGGCGCCTTGACTTCGGTGTAGCTCAGGTTGAGCTGGGCTTGCTTGACGTCAACGGCGTTCTGCTGCTGCTTGGCCACGTCGACCGCAGCGGCAGCGGCGGCCTGGTCCGCCGTCGAAGCCGAAATCACCTTCTGCGCGAGCAACTCCTGCTGTCGCTTCAGGTCGGCGCTTGACTGTTTGACCGAGGCGTCGGCCGACGTCTGTCCTGCCTGTGCCTGTTCAAGTGCCAATTGGTAAGGTTCAGGCTCGATGAGGAACAGTCGGGTGCCCGCTTTGACGCTGTCGCCGTCCTTGTAGTCTATTTCTTGAATGAAGCCCGCTACCCGGGCAACCAATGGCGTCAAATTGACGGCGGCCGTGTTCCCCGTCGCGTTGAGATAAGGCGTTACCGCCTGCTTGAGCGGTAGCGCCACGTCAACCTTGGGCGGCGGCGGCGGAACATAGGCATTTTGCTTGTTGCATGCTGAAAGCAGCGCCGTCACCGTAAGCAAGGTTACGGCCAACGCAATGCGCGATACCAAAAGCATTTGACCCCTCTCAACACTTCACGGTATTTTGATTGGAGGTTAGCTATTTTGGAGGGATTTGTCATGCGAATTGCCTTGAGCGTGGTTTTCCTAGCCGTTCAGGTGGTTGCGGCTCAGGCGCAGACAGCGGCCGAACGTGAGGCTTGCCAGGCAAACTTCGAAAAGTTCTGCAAAGGCGTGGTGCCAGGTGGCGGCCGCGTCATTCAATGTCTGACGGAGCATTTCAGCGAGCTGACGCCGGAATGCCAAAAGGTCGTCAAGGCGA
Organism: Mesorhizobium newzealandense; assembly: GCF_042682145.1. Classification (NCBI taxonomy): domain Bacteria; kingdom Pseudomonadati; phylum Pseudomonadota; class Alphaproteobacteria; order Hyphomicrobiales; family Phyllobacteriaceae; genus Mesorhizobium; species Mesorhizobium newzealandense. The sequence continues at coordinate 103,099 of NZ_JBHUGZ010000029.1, forward strand.
ACACACCTGGTTAGGAACGCGCGGTGCTCTCCTCCGAGGTGAACTGACGAGCGATGGGCGAAATGACCAGAAAGGTCACATCAGGTCCATTTGTGGGAGGGTCATGGGAGGTTGCGTGAGCTGCCGGCATCATCGTCGACCGCAAACTGTGCTTTCTCATCCCGCGAAGCGATGTCCTGCCGTCCAAAGACCATGGTGCGCATGACACCGTCGCGCAGCAGCACGAAATGCACAAGCGCTGCCAAGGTGTGAACGCCGACCAATCCAAGCATGATCCAGACCAGCTTTGCGTGGACGAACGCGAAACCCCTAGCCGACAGCGCGCCGACGGATGGCGCCAACGGGACAGGCAAGCTCCCGAAAAGCCGTGCCGGAGGCATGAAAGGCATTGGCCGGTAGCCTAGCCATCCCGTTGTGAGCACAGCAAGAATCATGACGTAGAGCAACATGTGGAAGAAAGTCGTCGCAAACCGCACGGACCGTGAGGTTTGCCTGACAGGGGGCTGGGTGAAGATGCGCCAGCAAAGCCTGAGCACGATGATGGCAAGGATCGTCACGCCGATCGACATGTGGAGCGGAAGCCAGTTCATCATCGCCATCCCCGGCCGGTTCATCGGTCCGAAGGCAACAGTAATCTGCGCCGCGAGTGCGATCACGGTCAGCCAGTGCAACAGACGAACGCCGAAATGCCAGCGCAGGCGAGGGCTCTCTCTCACCTCTGAGGCCCGACAGCTATGGAATGCGCGCGCGAGGGTGTGATGGTTTCGTGCTCTCCAACGACCTGATAGCCGGTATTCTTCCTCTGGTCGGCGAAAAGCTGCTTGCGACGCGGGGAAACTGCTAAGGTATGCCTCCGAAACAAGCGGGGCAACCGAGTATGGAACGCCGCCTGACCGCAATTTTGGCCGCCGACGTGGTCGGCTATTCCAAGCTGATGGGGCTTGACGAAGCCGGCACGCTGTCGGCGCTCAAGACGCATCGGCGCGAGATGGCCGACGGCAAGATCGCCGAACACCAGGGTCGCATCGTCAAGCTCACCGGCGACGGGATGCTTGTCGAGTTCCCCAGCGTGGTGAACGCGGTGGCGTGCGCCGCTGACATCCAGCGCCGAATGCGCGAGCGCAATGTCGACGTGCCGGAGGAGCGCCGCATCGAATTCCGCATCGGCGTCCATCTCGGCGACATCATCTTCGAGGACAACGACATCTATGGCGACGGCGTCAACATCGCGGCGCGCATCGAAAGCATCGCCAAGCCCGGCGGCGTCGCGGTGTCCGGCTCGGTCCGCGATAATGTCGGCAACCGGCTCGATCTCTCCTTCGAGGACACCGGCGAGCAGATGCTGAAGAACATCGACCGGCCGGTTCGAGTCTACAATGTTGACCTCTTCGCCGGCGCTCCGCCGCCGCGCGTGACGAACGGCGCGGCGTCGCCCAAGCCAGCGCCGGCGAAGGAAAAACCGTCGATCGCTGTGCTGCCGTTCAACAACATGAGCGGCGACCCGGAGCAGGAGTATTTCTCCGACGGCATCACCGAAGACATCATCACCGACCTGTCGAAGATCTCCGGCCTGTCGGTGATCGCCCGCAATTCGGTGTTCACCTACAAGGGCAAGTCCGTCGACGTGCAGGAGGTCAGCCGGCGCTTCAATGTCGCAACGGTGCTTGAAGGCAGCGTCCGCAAGGCCGGCCAGCGCGTGCGCATCACCGCGCAGCTGATCGACGGCAAGGACGGCACGCATCTGTGGGCCGATCGTTACGACCGCGACCTGACTGACATCTTCGCGATTCAGGACGAGATCACAAAAACGATCGTCGACCAGCTCAAGGTCAGGCTGCTGCCGGAAGAGAAGAAGGCGATCGAGGCGTCGCCGACCGAGAGTGTCGAGGCTTACACCTACTATCTGAGAGGCCGTGAGTTTTTCCACCGCGGCACAAAGCTGAACTACCGGCTCGCCAGACGGATGTTCACGATGGCGCTCGAGCTCGACCCGCTCTATGCGCGCGCCTATGCCGGCAGCGCCGATTGCGACTCCTTTCTGTTCCTCGACTACAGCGAGGAGGTGTCGCTCGACGGCATACTGGCCAACGCCGCCAAGGCGCTCGAGATCGAAAGCGGACTGGCCGAAGCGCATGCCTCGCGCGGACTGGCCCTCTCGGTCGGCCAGCGGTACGACGAAGCGGACCGAGAATTCGAGCAGGCGATCGCGGGCAATCCCAACCTGTTCGAAGCCCACTATTTCTACGCCCGCAGCTGTTATGCGCGGGGAAAGCTCGAAAAGGCCGCCGTCCACTGGGAGCGCGCCGCCGAGATAGACCCCAACGATTACCAATCCATGCTTCTGCTGATTCAGATCTATCGCACGTTGGGACGGCATGAGGAACAAGGGGAGACGGCTCGCAGGGGTGTTGAACGAGCCGAGCGCGAGTTTGCAAGGAATCCGGAAAATCCCCGGCCTGCCTACCTCGGCGCCAATGCGCTCGCCGGACTTGGCGAGTTCGATCGGGCGAAGGAGTGGGCCGCGCGCGCTTTCGCGATCGACCCCGACGATGTCCTGACCCAATACAACCTTGCTTGCTTCCACTGCTTCCTCGGTGATTTCGACCGGGTATTCGACATGCTCGAAAGGGTGATGCCGCGCGCCAACCACGAAATGAAAGCGTGGGTTCTGCAAGACTCGGATTTTGATCTGCTGCACAGCCTTCCGCGCTGGCAGACGGTGCGGGAGCTTGCGAGTAGCAATGGAACGCCGCCTGACCGCAGTATTGGCCGCCGACGTGGTCGGCTATTCCAGGCTGATGGGGCTTGACGAAGCCGGAACGCTATCGGCGCTCAAGACGACGGCGAGACCCACTCCCAGTCCATCGCTGGTTCGCTGCATGCCTGGTGAATGCAACCTCTGCCCGCTTGGCATTGGCGGAAAGAGGAAACAATCCCGGGCTCTTAAGTTACCACCGAAAGGCTCGCCGAGGTCGGCTGTGACACGCCGGGGAACGGCCCGATCCTGGCCGAGCGATGCCCGGACTGGAAGAGGTTGCTGTGGAGGTTGGCGATCCACTGCTTGCCTTCCGTCGTCAGCTCCAGATAGCGGATCGCGTCGCCGATATAGGGCTCGACCTGCAGCGTGAAGAAATCAGTGAAGATGGCGCCGAGATCGGCGGCGGTCTTGCAGCCGAGCTTTTCCACCATCCCGATCTCAGAGAACTCGGCAAACAGCGCCGGCAGCTTGCGGTGGTAGAAGGGATCAGCGAGCTGGCCGATCAGGTCCGCGGCCCTGACCAGCGCCGGCTCGGTGTTGGTGACCTGGTAGGCCGGATCGTTCGGCACCGGAAAGCGCGTCATCTCGATCGCCTCGACAATGCGCTCCTCGTTGATGAACTTCGAGGAAGCAAAACGTTGGCGCGCATAGATCTTGGCGCGCTCGATATGATAGGGCGCAAGCACCGCGTCGGAGGTGCCGCGCGGTGGCGTATAGCGGTCGCCGGCCTCGTTAATGACGAAGCTATCCTCGGTGTCGCCCGGGCACACGCCGTGCACCATGCCAATGTCGTGGACAAGCAGCGCGCAGGTATAATGCAGCCAGTCATCGGGGGTCAGGGATTCCGAAAGCAGCCGGCCGCGGATGATCTGCTGGCCCGCGAGCGTAACCATCAGCGTGTGCTCGATGTTGTGATAGAGGGCGTTCGAATTGCCGATGCGCTCCAGGACAAGGCGGGCCGCCCCGCCTATGTAGCTCGCATATTCCGGATTGCGATGCGAGAAATACTGGAGATAGAGTTCTGACAGATGATCGCCGAGCCGGTCGGCCATGATGGAGATTGGATTGAGCATGACAATCGTTCCTGACCGCTTTGAAGCATGACAAGTCGCGCCGCGCGGCGGCCATCCTAGCACGTTTCCGGCGTGGATTTTATCTTAGGACCAAAGGCCACCCACCGCCGGTCCGCTGCATGCCTGGTCGATCTTTCTTGGTATTGGAACGGTGACCTGACTTTGGAAAAATCTCGGGGCCAGAACTACGGTTCACCGTTTCTCCTCGAAACGAGGCATGATGAGATAGACTGCAATGCTCAAGGACTGGCATCGCATCGCAACCTCTACGATCGATGTGCACACCTGTGTTTGGCGCCGTCGTCTGAGTGGTGCACTAGAAAGTTTTAAAGAAAAATTGAGACAATTATTATTTGCGTCTTTGGATATAATCTCGACATCACCTTGGAATTATTTGACCAGAGATCGAGTCTAATATAAGGTTATATTTCAAGATTAAAGTAGCGATATTGCGCTCGCTTTCGACGACCAATTCGGATCGCCCATGGCGATTGCGTCCGTTACTGCGCTGAGATGACAAGTAAGAAATTGGTCGGGCCGGACCTTGCGAAGTGGGGCCGGTGCGATTGTGCCTGAAGTGAAGCCGTCATTGCTCGTGGCTTGCGCGGATGAAAATACTCCTGACGTCGATCTCCATAGAGTTCCCCCTTGCGACCTATGGCCTTGCCGCCGAATTGCGGGGTAACAGCCAGCTCGGCGCCTGCCAGGTGGAAATGATCGACCTCGATTGGGCGCGCCTTTCCCACTACGAGCGCAAGAACTCGGAAATCTGGCGCTACCTGGCGAAAATCGATGCCGTGAAGCCCGACATAATCTGCTTCTCGATCTATCTGTGGAACAACCTCGCCTACCGCGAGCTTGCCGCGATCACCCGAAGGCTGTTTCCGGCGATCAAGATCGTCGCCGGCGGGCCTGAATTGGCGACGCCCGAGGCGGCGGAGCCCTGGCTTGCCTCCCGCGACGTGGACGTGGTGGTGCGGGGTGAGGGCGAACGGACCCTCGGCGAGGTTGTCTTGCGAACTGCGGAGAAAGACTCTCCGCGCGGTATCCCAGGCACGAGTTTTCTCGGCGGCGGTCTCGTCGTACACGAAAAACCAAGCGCACCCATCCGGGCACTGGACGAGCTTGAATCGCCCTTCCTATCGGGCACTGTTCCAATCCAGCTGTTTGACCGGTCGGGTGCCTCGCTGGCGCGCTATCCCAGAGTTCTGCTGGAGACTTATCGCGGCTGCTACATGAAGTGCGCCTATTGCCAATGGGGCAACGGATCAAACACGCGCTTTGCCTTTCCAATGGATCGCCTGCACCGAGAGCTCACCTGGCTTCTCTTGCACAATGTCGGCGCCATTTTCATCATTGACGCCATGTTCGGATACAAGAAGCAAGGCGCGATCGAGCTGCTCGAATATATCGTTCAGGAGAAAAAGCGGCTCGGAGCCTCGACAAAATTCAACGTCTATCACAATCAGGATTTTTTCGACGACCGGCTGTTCGACCTCTACCGCGAAGCTGACGTCCATGTGGAGATCGACCTCCAGAGCACCAATCCGGATGTGCTCGAAAAGCTTGGGCGCGGACGTTGGAAGACCGACAGCTTCGAGCGCCACTTGGCGGCGATCCAGAAAAAGAATGTTCCGACGACGGGTGCGGCGGACCTCATCATCGGCATACCGGGCGACAATCTGAAATCGTTCGAGGATTCCGTGGACTACCTGTTGGGCAAGCACATGCGGGTCAATCTCTACCAGGCCTCCATTCTGCCCGACACGGACTGGGCGCGGCGGGCAGGCGATCGCAAGACGGTGCACTCGCCCTTGCCGCCGCGCGCGATCTTCAAGAGCGGCGACTTCCCCCTCCACGATATGATCGCGGCGCGGCTGATCGGCCACGGGACCGATTTCTTCAACAGCTTTCCCCACACTGCCGCGCTGCTCTCGAAAGGCTGGTTCGAGCGTCCCGTCGATCTTTGCAGAGCGCTGGGCGCTCTTGTCTTCAGAAACCACGACCTCATGTATGGCGAGAGCCATCAATACGAGGGCGTGATGCAGACCTATCTTTCAAGTTTGCCCGACACCATTAGGTCACTGTGCCCTGACGAACGAAAGGCCGAGATCCTGGTTGAACTTGCCAGCTTCGAAGGCATCCTCGCGGCTCTGAAATGGAAGCGGGGCGGCATCGTCCTGTCCCCAGTCCGAGGCTGGCATGTCGAAGCGGACCAATGGCTGGCGCAGACGCCGCTCTATCGACGGGAGGGCGTGACAGAAATGGAATTCCGCTTCGCCGTCGGCCAGCTTGCCATGGACTGCGACCGGCTGCCCGACCCGGCGCTCCTGGATTCGGTCGCAGAGCGGCGCCACGCGCTCCTGTTCTTCAACGATGGTCGGCCACGCCATTTCATGATCGACACCGGTTTCACCGCACCCTTGCTACGCCGCCTCAATGGCTATTTCACCGTCGCGGAGGCGCTCGCGAATCTCGCGGTTCCCCTTCCGGACATGGCGCCTGTCTGGACGATCCTGTCGCTGCTGTCGGAGGCGGGCCTGATCGTACCCGGTCATCCGGAGACCCAGATCGGGCACAGGGCGCCTAAGGCCGGTCCGGTACTTGCCCTGGCGGCGACCGCGTAGCGTGGCCAACAAAGGCGAAATTGCTCCAGGTCATAGGCGACGGACCGGTTTGCTGGCGCGAAAGGTCGTGTTTGCCGATCCACTCCGATCGCATCTGCGACTGAGCGACGACGGCACCCGGATCGCTTGGCTCCAGAACGAAGGAGGGATGTTGAGCGTGATGGTAGCGGAGGCCCTTGATACGGCTTCCGCCAGACGACTGACCGGCGGACCTGTCGGTCCCGTTTCGCCGGCGCTGTTTTGGGCGGCGGACGGACGGCATGTCGTCGTCTTTCGCGATTCTGCCGGTGATGAGAACTACCAGGCATTCAGCATCGACGTGGACACGGGAGCGGAGGTCGCGCTGACGCCTGGTGGCGGTACGCGAACGCTTTTCAATCGCACCTCGCCACGTATTCCTTCCGACGTCCTGTTCAGTGTCAACGACAGGAATCGGCAAAGCTTTGACCTCGTTAGCGCCAACGCAACGACCGGTCAGCGGATGACAGTGTTCGAGAATCCCGGTTTCAGCCGGCTGCATGCCGACGCCGGCCTCGCTGTGCGCTTTGGCGAGCGGGTGCGGCAGGACGGATCGATCGAAGTCCTCAAGCGACAAGCGGATGGAGAATGGGTTCCCTTTCTTGAAATCCCTGCAGAGGATTCCTTGGCCACGCATATAGATGGCTTGAGCGCCGACGGTGAGGTGGTGTTCCTGCTCGATTCGCGCGGCCGCGATCGCACTGCCCTCGTCGCGATCGATGCACGAACTGCAGTATCGACGGTTCTGGCTACCGACAGCGAGGCCGATATCGCGGAAGTCGTCTACGATCCCGATACAGGCTGGCCTCTTGCCGCAGCTGCCCTCGCCGCAAGACGCCGCTGGCATCCTGTCGATGAAACATTCGCCGCCGACCTCGCGCGGCAGCTTGAGGACGCTGCCGGCCTCGATCTGGTGATTGTGGGCGTCAGCACCGGGAGACGGCGCATGGTGATCCGCCTCGAGGCGAGCGACGCGCCCGCACAGTTGCGCGTGTTCGATCGCGGCAGGCGGCGCACGCTTCAGCTCTTCCCCGAGCGGGACGATCTCGAAGGCATGCCGCTGAGGGCGATGCTGCCCGTTGCGATACGGTCGAGAGATGGTCTGACGCTGCCCGCCTATGTCACCCTTCCGGCCGGCCGCGCGCGCCGCTCGCCGCTGGTTGTCGTCGTCCATGGCGGGCCCTACGACCGAGACGCCTGGGGTTTTTCGCCCCTGCATCAATGGCTGGCGAGCCGCGGCTATGCCGTACTGAGCGTCAATTTCCGCGGGTCGACCGGCTTCGGCAAAGCCTTCACCAATGCGGCTGATCGCGAGTGGGGCGGCCGCATGCAGGATGATCTGGACGATGGCGTGGCATGGGCGGTGAAGGAGGGCATTGCCGATCCTGACCGGGTCGGGCTTTTTGGAGCCAGCTATGGCGGCTACGCCGCCCTGATGGCTGCGGCGAGGAGCCCCGGTCTCTACAACTGCTTCATCGATGTCTGCGGCCCTTCGGACCTTCTGTCCTTCATCGCGCGAATACCGCCTTACTGGCACAGCTGGTTTGCCATGATCCTACGCCGGCTGGCGGACCCCGCGACCACGGAGGGACGAAAATGGCTCCAGGAACGCTCGCCGCTTGCGCATGTCGAGCAGATGATCCGTCCGATGTTGATTGCGCAAGGACTGCGCGACGTTCGCGTCAATCCTGCCGAGTCAAGGAACGTCGCGCACGCCCTAGCGCGAAGGAACGTGCCGGTGACCTTGGTCACTTTTCCCGATGAAGGCCATTTCCTGGTAGGCCAGCGCAATCGTATCGCTTTGATGGCCGTCGTGGAACAATTCCTGGCCTGTCATCTCGGTGGCTCACACGAGCTGTTGGGTGATGATCTGCAAGGGTCAAGTCTCACAGTCGAGATCGGCGGCGAGTGGCTACGGCCGCTTTCCTAAATGCGAAAACAGCTCGAAGGGCCTGAAACAACAGATGGCGATGTTCAGCCGCCGATCGTGTCGAGCGAGCCGATGAGCGCAGCGTAGAGGACCGCTTCCTCGACGCCGTCAACGTCAAGCAGATCATTCATCTCGTCGTCGACGAAACCACCCACGGGACATACGCCAAGGCGAAGCGCGGTCGCCGCGAGGCAGATATTCTGCATGACGTGACCCGCTTCCAACAACGAAAAGCGATAAGCCCGCTCACCGTATTTGATCTTCGAGCGGCCGAATACCGCCGTCAGGACGAAGACGGCCGCTGCATTGTCGACCGCCTCGGGAATGAACACCGCCTTCTTTACCGATGCCAGGCAGTCCGCTCTGCCAAGTTCGCACAGGGCATGCGAGCGCGGATCGTAGTGATAAAGACCGGCTGGCAACTGCTCCACGCGAGCGACCACCACATAGAGTTCGAGTGGATAGAGCCCGCCGCCCGACGGCACACAGCGTCTCTGTCCCTTGTCCGGCGTGCCCAGCGCGTAAAACGCCAGGTCCGCTACGCACTGGAGATCAATCTCCTCACCCGAGTAGCTGCGCCCCGATCGGCGCGACGTCATGATATCCCAGATGCTATCCGTCTCAGCCGTGCTTGGATCGGGCAATGCAACGCGGGGAGCATAGATGTATCGCTTGAATCCCGACGGGGCGACGAGAGCAGATTGCGGGCTCTGCGCAATCCGCGGCGCGGATCGGCTGATCCTGCTGTTCTCATGAAACAGCTCCGAGACGGAGAACAGATTGCGTTCGCCTAGAAGCCGGCCTCGGATTTTGGATATGTCAGTCCCATGAGGATTGGGCATGAATGACCTTTGCGAGATTGACTATGGGAAAGGATGCGGGTGGAGGTTGATCCGCTTGCTCGCACGATCGGCATATTCGACGCTGGTGGCGCGAACACTGATCCTGTGCAGGCCGCTGCCAAAGTAGAGCGGCTGTGCACCCGGAATGATGGCGCGAAATACATGCAGCCCGGACTCTCTGATATCCGGGGAGGTCACATCGACTACAATGACCTCCAGCCCGGCGCGCGCGATGCGTTCGACACAATGCGTAATCGAATCGAGTATGTCGGCAGGCCCGTCAAGGTCTTGCGGTATCTCGGTCTCACACGAAGAGGAAAGGACGAATTCGAAGGCCTGGCGGTTTTCCGGCAAGAGGGGCCATAGGACGTGCTCCTCGATCTGCGCAATGTCCTCAAGCGACGGGTTGGGCAGGTGCGCACCCTTATCGACAAGGCTGTTCACCCACAACAGGCATTGCGCCAGTTCGGTGAGCGCACCAACGGCCGCGCGACTGGCGACCAGACTGGCGCATGAGGAAAATGTCGCGCCGCGCTTTCCGGCCATGGGTACATCGGAGACGGCAACATAGGTTGGAATCGCAAGATCGGTCGTGACGTCGAGCAAGGTGACGTGCCCTTCGATCGGTCCAAAGCGGGCAAGCGTCTCCCGCACCACCTTTGGGGTCCGCAAGTCGATGACGGCTTTCGGCGGACGACGGCTTTGAAGCCACATGAGCATCGCGGCGTCGCGCTCCACGACCTCGCAGATGGCCGAAAGGATCGCTTCCTCCGCCGTGTTGCCGCAGGCCAAACCCGTCGTGATCTGTTGCACCACCGGCGCTTCTCCGGTGCGACCTATGTACGGTTGATAGACCGCGAATGCCGGAACGAGGATCGGCTGCTTGCGAGTGAGCGAGAAGCCGATGACCCAGCCGATCGTGTCATCGGGCCGCAGGGCGCAATAGCCGAAACCGGGCCGTGCCAACTGGACCTCGTCATATAGCGAGAGCGACCAGGGCGAAACCGCAGTAGCCGACACGAGGCTGATGGGGCGATAGATGATCTCGTCGTAGGGAACATAGGCGGCGGAATACCGTTCGACCGCCTCGCCGATCGCCCCGACAAGCGCCTGGTCGCGCACGAGTGACGTGGAGCCGCTGATCGGGCTTTCGGAGGGAAATCCGAAACGACTGTAGTCGCTGGACAGCGCTCCGCAACCGAATATCCTTGGCGAGTCGGGCGCGCATGGCGCCTCGTGCAGGATTTTTATGATCCCTGTCTCATCGTCGACAAGCCTGAGCGCCTTGTGCAGGGTATCCTCGATCGGCGATGCCATGTGGTGGTGAAGTTGCATTCGCACTTTCTCCGGATGCTGCCGTGCTCAGCCGACCGACCGCGTTTCGGTGGGGATGATGTCCCATATCTTGGTTGGTCTGCGGTCTCTCAGCCGCGAGCATGCCGGGCATCTCGGCAGCTTCAGCACCTCATGGACGCTCCGTTCCATCGTCGGAAGGTCGATATTGATGATGCGCCCCGCTGCTGCCGAAAGATGCTCGCCCGCAAGGACGCGTAACAAGTCCAACGCGACGAAATTCCCCACGATACCCGCGAAAGGAAGTAGGGACGGCCACATGTCGCGTCTGCCGTTCAGTTGTTTCCAGTGACGGTAGAGTGCCTCGTGATCTTCTGGATGATCCGCGTTGGCCCGACTGCGGGCCTCGAAGCACGCGAAGCACGCGGTCTGGTTTGGAATGACGAACGGGCCGATGATGGCGCGTTGGCGATCGATCCTAGCCGAAACCCAAGGCACGCCATGTTTGATGCATACTTCGTTCGCTCGGTCGTAGCCGCCCATCGACATGGTGTCGCTCAAGACCGCAACAACGCTCGCAGCGGCGACCGTCTCTTCCCAGCCGGCTGCGTCGTTGATAGTCGTCGGTATCGTCATGACGCGGCATGCATACTGCTCGCGCAGCGACAGTCCGGTCTTCTCTGCCTCCGACGCTTTGGCCTCTTGGCGGCCGCCCGATCGGGCCGAAGGTGTGGCGCCCTCGACAAGAACGAGGTTCCCGACGCCGGAGGCGGCGAGGATGGTGGCAACGATTTTGCCGACGTCCCCAAGTCCTGCAACCACCACGGTCGATTGCGCCAGTCGTCTTGCCGCCTCACTGGCGCTCGCGCCGTATAGAGACCAGTACGCGCAGTCCTTGCTCGACAGCATGACCGCGTCATCTTCTCGACCGTGCAGTGCCGCCTTGCCCAGGAAACCCTTGTGTTGGATCAGTGTCAGGAAGTCTTCGATCTCCGGCCGCAATGTCTCGTCGAATTTGGCCGCCAGCTCCTCAAACCCATGCCTTCCGTCGAGCAGCGGAAGAAGCGACGGAAGGACGACCGCAACGAAATCACCAGAGAGCATCACACTTCCCGTGAACGAGCGCAGGAGGACTTTTCCTTCCTCAACGGGAACGATCTCCACGCCATACTGGAGGCGAGGAAAGGACGGAATGGATAAAGGCTTGTTCATAGGTCACCGTAAACCGGACGGTCGTTTTTTGAGCAAACCCTGGCGCGCCGCTCCCGGACGGAAGGCGTGTCAAGCGACCGCCGCGGCGATCGCGTGAGGGCTCGTTGGGGTTGGAATGGAAGGCATCCCGATCGAAGGGATGCCTTCACACGTCCGACGCACCCTATCTTGCGATCGTTTCGAGCAGTGCGCTCTTGGAGGAACTGGAGCAGTTCCCGATGATGTTGCAGCCGGAATCTGAGGCGCGTTCGCCCGCCCGCTGCAACTCGCGATAAACTTGAACCGCAATCAGATCGCCAGCGATTTCAGCGACCTGCTCTCGCTGTTCGACGCTCAGTTTCAGAGTTGCAAGGCTCAATCTGTCAGCCATGTTACGTCTCCCAAGTTACGAGATAAGTTTTAGCGTTAGTCCAAGATGTTTCGTGCGAAGCCCTCCCTTGGTTGTTGAGCGCGAAATTGACTTCAGCCTCCCGGTTTTCGGCCACCCGGTTTCGACCCCGCGCGCTGAGCAGCGACGGCGGACAGCCGGCCTGGCGGTTCTCTTTTCCCGGGTGTCGCCGGTTTTCGATCGTCAAGATTCTCGCGCACGATCAGCGCGACCTCCTCATCAATGATTTGCGTCAGGACATCGACGAGCTTGTCGTCGCCAGGGCGACCAATCTCGATGGTCGAAAGGCTCTCCTCGACCAGTGCGCGTGTGCCGCTCATCCAATTGTCCTCCGTCACAGCATGTCCTTGGAAGATGACGAACAATTGCCGATGATGTCGCAGCTTCCGTTGGAGCAGTTGCCGATAATCGAGCATCCCGCCACTTTCGCCAGATCGTTGCGGATTTGCAGCTCGCGGTAGACGTGGATTGCAATCAGATCGCTGGTGACCTCGGCCACTTTCTCGCGGTCCGTTGCCGATAGGCCCAGTTGTGACAGCATTCCAGGTGATCGTGTATCCGACATCGTTCCCTCCTCGGATAGTGACCGTACTGCACTAGATCGGCAGCACCGATTGCGCCCCGAATTCCTTCAGGCCTGCCAGTCTTGAATTGTCGGCCGGCCACTCGCTTTCGGGAAGCGCGGCCAGATCGCTCACCAGCAGATCCGCCCACTCGGCCGCCATCTCGGCGTATTTCGGCGAAGACAGCATGAAATGGCATAGATGACACTGATCGCTGAAACGTTCCGGAATCTCGTCGTCAATGTCTTGCTGACGCAGGAAAGGCAGGAAAAACCCCGGCCCGACGGATTCCAGGACAGCGAGAAGCTTGTTCTGGTCCGATGCCTTCACGATCTCGCCAAGCGTGGAGCGATGCCCGCTTCCCATCCGTAGCGGCTCGGTAAAGCCCCCGGGTGAACAGCACGGATAGACATCGCCGGAAAGGTCCACTGCCAGCTTTTTGAAATGCTCCCGGCAGTTGCCTAGTGGCCAAGTGAATTCCGCAGGGAATTCTTGTTGTTCCACCCTCGTCAAGGCGCGGCCAGCCGGCAAGCAGGGCATGACGACAAACCGCACCCTGTCTCCCAAGTCATTGAATGCGTGACGGACGTCGTCAACCGCCGTAGTAGACGTCGAGACGATGTTCACGGTTACCTTCAGTCCGACACTCAGCGCTGTCTTTGCCGCGCCGAGAATCCTACTCAGCGACAGGAATTCCTGATGGAACGGGCTGGTGCTGATGTTGATGGCGCCGAGCCCTGCTTCCCTTAGCTCATCCAATTGCCGGCCCGCTCCTGACGAGCCGCCCCAAAACCCGTTAGTGGTTACGGAGGACGTATATCCGCAGGTGCGGGCGTAGGAGATGATCTCTTTTAAGAGCTTGAGGTAGAGAAACGGCTCACCGCCGCTTATTCCGATCTCTCTGATCGACGGAATCTCCGCGGCTTCGTCGATCAACTGGGAGATCCGCTCGAACGATGCCGATTCCGAGTTGGCGGGCTGAGAATCGTTACAGCAGTGCCTGCACGTAATGTTGCACTTGGAGGTCACCAATAGCCCCAGGACTTCGGGGCACGCGTGTGCGTGGCCGATGGTCATACGACTGGCTCCAACGGCACGCGGTGCCGTCAAGTTTCTATAACGATTTCGAAGGCGCATATGGCGTTGTGCAGTAACAACGTCGAAAATTAAAAATATGCGGAATTAAGATACATGAAGAGATTTCGATCATCAATATTAGATAAATCTTGCCTAACGGTATGGTTTCGGAATCGTTAACAGTTAGGCAGTTAAGCTACGTTTCGGTTTCCTAGGCAGGGCCAGTGCATCTTCGATGTCCACTCCGAGATACGGCACGGTGTTTTCGATCTTGGTGTGTCCTAGTAGAATCTGCACCGCTCGAACGTTGCAAGTCGCGGAGACACTACGCGTGGGCCATGGCCTTGGAAGCGGCTCTTAAGAGAGGTGTTGTCCTTCGATGTCGGAGATCCCAGATCTGTACCCGCGTAGCCGAGCAGGCGTATGCTTGCGAAGTTGCTGAAAGCATCGACGATTGGAATGCCGGAACCGGTTGTCATCGAATGTCCGCTTCTGACCCCACAGGCGACCTTCGTTACATCAATTTTCAACGGCGGCTTTGCGCCTCATATCGGTCACCAAAGTTAGCTGTGCCACTGCCTGAGAGCGGACATTACCGGCGACCGCGCTGGAGGTCGCTGTTGCGCCATAAGCGGGGATTCTTGGCGCTTCTGCGAAGCAGACCTTCGAGCAGGCCGGTGTCCGCCCGTGAGACATTCCTGGAGTGAAATTGCGATGTTGGGTGAACCACTTCGAAAGAGGCCCGCCCCCCGGAGCCGATGGCGCCTCGTGACCTAGGCCCACGCACCCGATGCTTAAGTACATCTCGGGATCGGATTTCGTTCGTGTCCCGCAACTGCTATCCTGAAGACATGAACGGCAATCCGCGAGCGGTCTGCTTAAAATTATGAAAGGCTATCCCTCCAGGACGTTGTTGTATCGGGCTTGGCTGGTGGGAGCCTTCCTCTTACTTTTCACGCTTGGGGCGAACGCAACGGACGCAAAGCGCGTACTTTTGCTGCACTCGTTCGGGCGTGATTTTGCGCCTTTCAGCGAGATGACCAAGAGTTTTCAGTCTGCGCTCGTGAAACGATCGCCGGAGCCGCTTGATATTTATGAAGCGTCGATTTTTACGGCCCGGTTTCAGGAACCCGAGAACGAGGGTTCGCTGGTCAAATACCTGCAGGATCTTTTTTCCGGACGCAGGCTTGACTTGATTGTTGCTCAAGGTGGGCCGGCTGCGGCCTTCGTTGAGAAGTATCGGCAACAGCTGTTTTTTGACACGCCGATGGTGATAGCAGGAGTAGATTCGCGGCTCATGGCTGATCCCGCCATTACACCCAATGCCACCTACATCGGGGTCAAGCTCGATCTGCCAGCTTTCGTCGAGAATATTCTGCGCGTGCGGCCCGAGACAACAGACATTGCGGTCGTCATCGGAGATTCTCCAAACGAGCAATTCTGGGCCAGTGAATTGCATCGTGAGTTTCAACCGTTTGCGGATCGCGTGCATTTCGAATGGCTCGACCAGGTGTCGCTCGACGAAATGTTGCACCGGGTCGCCGGTCTGCCGCCGCAATCTGCCGTTCTCTATTTCATGCTGGCGGTGGATGGTGCGGGTGCCGTGCACCCGCTGGATGCTGCCTTCACACGGATACGTGAGGTCGCTACCGTGCCTGTTTTCGGTTATGGCGACTACCACTTGGGGCAGGGCTCTGTTGGTGGGCCTTCGGATCAAACTCAAGCTGTAGGCCAGCAAACCGCTCAGGTTGCTCTCCGCGTTCTCGCGGGCGAGAGGGCGGGCGACATAAAGACCCCGCCATTTGGACTCGGGATACCAGCCTATGATTGGAGGGAACTGCAGAGATGGGGGATCAGCGAAGCCATCCTGCCGCCAAACAGCGAAGTTCGTTTTCGCTCGCCGAGCGTGTGGGATCTCTATCGCTGGTACATCGTCGGAACGTTTTCGCTAATCCTGCTTCAGACACTTCTCATTGCGAGCTTTCTCGTGCAACGCGCCAGGCGGCGCACGGCCGAGACTGGCATTCGCGCAAAGGAAAGCGAGCTTCGCGTCAGCTACGACCAGGTTCGCCAATTGGCTGGCCGGCTTATCTACGCGCAGGAGGAGGAGCGGACCCGAATTGCGCGGGAGCTCCATGATGATGTCGGGCAGCGCGTCGCGTCCCTGTCAATCGGATTGAGCAGCCTCAAGCGGCGCGTCCTGAATCCAGACGATACCGCACGAAGCGAGTTGTCGGGACTTCAGCAGCAGGTCGTGGGGTTGGCGAAGGACCTGCGGGATTTGTCGCACGAACTGCATCCAGGAGCGCTTGAGCATGTTGGATTTCTGGAGGCTTTGCGGGGCCGCTGCGACGAAATCAACAGCGAGTCCGGCACAAGGGTGGATGTCGAGGTCGCCGATGGATGGTCCGAAGTCGCGGACGAGATCGAACTTTGCCTTTACAGAGTCGCGCAGGAAGCGCTTCGCAACATAACGAAGCATGCCCATGCCACGACGGTCCGCATATGGCTCGCGCGTCGGAATGGAGAAGTCGTGATGCGGATTACCGACGACGGACGTGGGTTCCAGGAGAGCGGCTCGAATGGACAGCCCGGGATCGGGCTGCTGAGCATGCGTGAGCGCGTCAGAATGCTCGAGGGGAGTTTCGAGGTGGAGTCGTCCAGTCGAGGTACCGTCGCCACCGTCGTCATTCCGGCGGGAGAGAGGCATTGAGACCGCGCGTGATCCTCGCGGACGACCATCTAATGGTTGCCGAAGCACTTGGACGGCTGATCGATGAGGTCGCCGATCTGGTTGGACGGGCCGCCGATGGGCAGCAACTCGTCGAGAGCGCGCGGCGTCTCAAGCCGGACATCATCGTTTCGGATATAACGATGCCGGTGATGAGTGGTTTGGATGCTCTGCGTCAGCTCAAGTCGGAGCAATCCAGCGCGCGCTTCATATTCTTGACAGTCCACACCGAGGCGAGCGTTGCCGCCGAAGCCATGCGTGCCGGAGCAAGCGGGTATCTTCTCAAGGCGGCGGCGGGCGAAGAACTCCTCGACGCCATCCGCGCCGTCATGGCCGGCCGCATATATCTGACACCCCATATCGCCGGGGATGTCTTGCGGACAATGTCTCTGCCCGCGGATCGACGAGAGCCCTCCCTTACCTCTCGCCAAAGGGAAATCCTGCGGATGATCGCGCAAGGCAAGCGCATGAAAGAGATTGCGGCCGACTTGAAGATTTCCGTGCGTACCGTCGAGGATCACAAGTCACAATTGCTGCACGCCCTCGGCGTGCAAAGCACCGCTGATCTGATCAGGTATGCTGTGAAGCAGGGGCTGATTTCCGACTGATCTGATTTCCGGGCTCTTCCCGAGCCCGAACACCGCGATTTCCCTGCCCCTGACCCCGTGTTTTCCGGTCCGTCAACCCCGGGATTTCCACGCCCTGGCCCCCGGGGTTTCCCCGATGCGCCAGCGTGGCTGCGCTCGTAGCATCCAACCAACAGCACCAGACCCGTACTCAAGCCGAGGGACGCACGTGGCACGCAAACGTCTCTTACTTGCAGAGGATCATACCGAGATGGCTGAACACCTTCGCTCCCTGCTTGGCGACTACGACGTCGACA
The DNA here is from genome assembly GCF_042682145.1 of Mesorhizobium newzealandense. Classification (NCBI taxonomy): domain Bacteria; kingdom Pseudomonadati; phylum Pseudomonadota; class Alphaproteobacteria; order Hyphomicrobiales; family Phyllobacteriaceae; genus Mesorhizobium; species Mesorhizobium newzealandense. The sequence goes on from NZ_JBHUGZ010000029.1 coordinate 120,494, forward strand.
TCGTGCTGGATGGACAGGGATTGATAGCGGCCGTGAACGCAAACATGCCCGACATGATTATTTCCGACATCGCGATGCCAGGCATCAGCGGGCTGGTGGCCGCACGTGACATCCTCGCCATGCACCCGAACCTCCGCATCATCTTCGTGTCGGTTCGAGATGAGCCGGCCATCATCAGAAAAGCAATCGACGAAGGGGCTGCCGGTTACGTGGTGAAGTCCGATGCGGGCGACGAACTGGTCGACGCAGTCCAAGCGGTCCTTGGCGGCGGCCACTACGTTTCCTCGTCTGCGCGTGCTGCGCTGAAGGGTGGACCTTGAGTTAGTCAGGAACCTTACCCGACCTGCCCACAATGCCTTGCAATATCAAAATACATCTCAACGGAGGAACGTCCTGATGAAGAAATCATTCGCACGCGCCGCCACAGCGGCATCTGCTCTGGCGCTGGTCCTGACGATCGGCCAGGGAACTCCGGCCGCCCGGGCCGATGAAGTGGAAGCGAAAGCCCTGTTCAAGGCCATGTCGGACTATCTCGGTGCGCAAAAGGCGATAGCGTTCGACTACGATACGAACCTCGAAGTCGTCACGACCGATCAGCAGAAGCTCGCGCTGGCGAGCTCGGGAGCAGTCACGCTCTCCCGGCCCGACAAGATCCGCGCCACACGCACCGGAGGTTTTGCGGACGTCGAGTTGATATTCGACGGCAAGACGCTGACCGTCCACCGTAAGGACGACAATCTCTTTGCACAGGCCGACGCGCCGGGCTCGATTGACAACCTCATCGACACGTTGAGGGACAAATACCACCGGCCTGTCCCCGGCGCCGATCTGCTGACGTCGAACGTCTACGATCAGTTGATGCCGCTGGTCGTCGACACGAAGGATCTCGGTAGCGGCGTGATCGGCGGCGTCGAGTGCAATCACATCGCCTTTCGAACGGAGGAGGTCGATTGGCAAATCTGGATTGCGGTGGGCGACCGTCCATATCCGTGCCGCCTGGCGATCACCAGCAAGCTCGTTGCCGGCTTCCCGCAATACACCGCACAGATCAGCGATTGGAAGTCCGGTAGCGAGGTTGCCGCCGATGATTTCAGCTTCAAGAATCAAACAGACGCCAAGAAGGTGGAGCCGAGCGACCTCCCCAACATGGATGAATTACCCGACGAGTTTACCCCAGGAGCAACAAAATGATCACCTCGAAACGGATTGGACTTTATCTGCTGATGGCGGCTGTCGGCCTTGGCGGTCTTGAACTCGGCGAGCGCATCGCGATCCCAGGCGTGTACGGCCTGGTCTCACCTGCCGAGGCCAGAGTAGGTCGGCCACGGACGCCGGTGAGCGTCGCTGGCGTAGCACGGCGGACCGTCAGGCGCTGCGCCGTTGGTGTTTACTACTGCTAAAGCCAGCGTTGCAGTGGATTGCTGCCGGCAGAATCTCGCCGTCGTGGGAGGTTCTGGGCAGGAGTGTTTCGGCGGACGAGTGTACGAAGCATCGTTGAGCGTCTGAATACGAAGGAGGAACCAATGTTTCAGGGGCTCACGGGGGAATTGCCGGAGCCAAATTGCGCTTACTCACTTCCAGGAGAGGAGCCGAAAAATGTTCGACTTCCTCCCTGACACAACACGGTTAGCTCAAATCTTCGCACAAGCGACCGCCCCTACGTTTTTCCTCGGTGCAGTCGCCGGTTTTGTTTCGCTCATGGCGTCAAGACTGTCAGGAGTCATGGAGCGCGCCCGGGCTCTGAACGCAATAGCCGAAGACGACCACGCTCGAGTCCATCTCAAATCCGATCTTGAACGCTTGAGACGCCGTGCTCGCTTCTTGAACAGTGGCATCCTGGCGGCGTTGCGCGGCGGCCTTTGTTCCACTCTGCTTCTGGCTGTTCTGTTTGTGACTGAATTCATCGGGCTAAAATACGCATACGGCGCTGGCTTGCTTTTCGTGATTGCTACCGGGTTCCTCGGCTTTGCACTGTTTCGCTTCGCCCAAGAAGCGCGGATCAGTCTCAGTGAGATCGACGAACAACAATAGCGCCAATTGGACCTCTCGCGCGGAACTTGGAACCTGGCAGGCGCGCAAACGCGCGACAAATCACAAGGAGTTCTTGATATGGAACGACGTGACCTACTCAAGGCAATGGCGATGGGTGCAACGGTTGGCATTATGGCTGCTGATACGGCAACAGCCGGTCCAGTTGATGAAGCCGTCCAGGCAAAGAACCCTTACGGCGGCGTGCCGGGCGGCGGTCTCACGTTCCCGCCTTACTACCGCCCGACGCCTTATCTCGCCAGCAACAACATCTATTACCCCGGCCAGGAGCCGATCGGCCCCGACGAGATGCGGATCTCCTTCATCGGCAGCACGCCGATCCCGGTCACTCGCGCGCAGGCCGGTACCTGCATCATGGTCGAACTCGGCAACGGCAATCGGTTTTTCTTTGATTTCGGCTCTGGCTGCATGCGCAACATCATCGCGATGGCCGTGCCGTTGCAGACGGTCAACGATATTTTCCTGACCCATCTCCACGTCGATCACTACGCAGACCTGCCATACATATTCGCCTTCGCGCCGTGGATGGGACGCTGGAAGCCGCTGCGCGTGCATGGGCCATCGGGCCGGACGCCGAAGGACGGCATCAAGCACCTGATCGATGGCATGAAGATGATGACCCATTGGCACACGGACTCTTTCAATGCCTCGCCAATCGGCGACGGCTACGAGGTCGAGGTCAACGAATTCGATTTCCGAGACGACAATGGCATTTGCTACGACAAGGACGGCGTGACCATCCGCCACTGGCGGCGGTCGCACACCAAGGACGGCGCCTCGGCCTACCGGCTCGACTGGAATGGGCTGTCGTTCGTCTGGACCGGCGACGGGCGGCCCGACGAGCTCTCGCTGGAATTGGCCAAGGGCGTGGACGTGTTTGTCACCGAAGTGCAACCGGATACGGCCAACCTCCAGGCGTTGAAATTCGGCATGCCGACCGTCGTCATGAACACAACGATCGACCAGGCTCACACTCCGCACTACGCCGTCGGCTACATGTTCGACAAGATCCAGCCGCGTCTGGCGATGGTCACCCACACAAGTTACGACGAGGAAATAATCCCCGAGATCGTCGCCGGGATTCGTGCCCACTACAGTGGATTGTTCCAGTTCGGTGCGCCCGACATCGTTGTCGTGAACGTCACCAAGGATGCTGTCTGGACGCGCAAGGCTGCGATCCCCGATGCCGGCAACATGGCTCGCCCGAGCCCGAGAGAAGCCGTCGGACTGTTCGACCTCACCCCGGCGAATCTCAGGGTCAGATTCCCGAATCCTCGGCATACCGTCGCCGACATACAGGAGCAGGACGTCCGCGATCGGGAGGTCGACCCGAAGCGGTACTACCCAAGGGACCTTTACCGCGAACCGAATCGGGTTTTCCCGAACGGTTTCACGATCGACGTCCGCGAGGTGGCTCTCATGCAGGCAAAGAAGGCCCAGGCCAAGCTCTCGCAGAAGAGTGCCCAGATCCAGGCAGTCATCGACGCAATCGAGGCGATGAAATAGGGCTAGTTCGTTGCGACATCACCATCATTCCGGAGATTCGGAAGGACAATCGAGATGACCGCGATCCACCAACCCCATGCACAAGCCGTCCCTCTGACGGTCCTGACGGGCTTTCTTGGTGCCGGCAAGACGACGCTCCTGAACCGCATTCTTAGCGGGGATCACGGCCTTCGGGTTGCGGTGCTGGTGAACGACTTCGGTTCAATCAACATCGATGCCGAACTCGTTGTCGGCATCGAAAGTGGGGGGGACATCATCAACCTCTCCAATGGCTGTGTCTGCTGCAATGTCCGCGACGATCTGGTCGCCGCGGTGAGGCAGGTGATGGCCCGTCCCGAGCAGCCCGAATACATCCTGCTGGAGGCCAGCGGCGTGGCCGACCCGTCTGGCATTGCGCTTACGTTCATGGGCGAGGCCATGCCGGATCGTATCAGGTTGGACAGCATCATGTGCGTCGTCGACGCGGAGCAGATATTTGCTGCACCGGAGATGATGGAACTGAAGCTCCGCCAAGTGGCATTCGCGGACATGCTCATCCTCAACAAGGTCGATCTTGTCACCCCGGGGGAGATCGAGCGGATCAAGACTTGGCTCGACGACCGGTTCCACCGCTATCGGCTCGTAGAGGCATCCCACGGAAACGTGCCGTTGGAAATCCTGTTGTCGGTCGGCCGGTTCGATCCGACCCGGCTCGATGGCGCAACTCCAGGTGACCAGCACAATCATTCTCATGACTGTGATGATCCCGAATGTGCGCATCACGCTCATGACCATCTGCATGACCACACCGAGGCCTTCAGCACCTGGAGTTACGAGACCAATCAGCCGCTTTCGCTGGAAGCACTGCGGGAGACGGCCAGGAAGTTGCCGGCGGCTATTTATCGCGCCAAAGGCGTGATTCATTCGTCAGACGAACCGACACGCCGAGCGGTCCTTCAGGTAGTTGGCAAACGCGTCGACCTCTGCCTGGAAGATGATTGGGGCGGGCGGACGCCGCGTACGCAAATCGTGATCATTGGTGCAGCTGGCAGTATCGATGAAGCAATTCTTCAGGAACAATTTCAGAAGGTAGTCGCGCCGAACTAGGTATTTTTCGCTCCAATGTTCATTCGTAGAGGATAGCGAATGCCTCGCGTGACTTGTAGTCCACAATGCTCGATCAGGACGTTTCTCATGACGTGATTGCGTCTTTCGGCTCTTTTCGCTTGAGCGTCTCTGGGAGATTGCTCGCAAGAGGCGGGGAGCCTCCCGCGACTGGTGGGCGGGCGTTGGATATCCTCATCGTTCTGGTGGAGCGCCCGGGACAATGACCGGTCCACCGCACATTAACTCAGCACGAACTAGGAGATTGTTATGAGCAGAACTCCACAACGCACCGAAACTGCGATCGCAACGCCGACAGCGCGAGGAGTAGACATAAGGCTCGAGGTCGTGGTCATTCCCGTTTCGGACATCGACCGTGCCAAGCACTTCTATGGCGGCTTGGGCTGGCGCCTGGACGCCGACATCACAGGCGACGGATTTCGTGTCATCCAGTTTACGCCTCCGGGCTCCCCGTGTTCGATGGTCTTCGGCTCAGGGATCACGCCGGAGCTCTATGCCCGGGTCGAACTCGATGTCCTCAAGAGCGTTGGCGAGCTCGTCGTGTCGGACATCGAGGTAGCACGCGCCGAACTCGCCGATCGCGGTGTCGACGTGAGCGAGGTGTACCACTATGCCGGTAGTGAAGGCCGTGTCATCGGTCCGGACCCTGAGCGGCGCAGTTACTCCTCGTGGGCGTCCTTCAGCGATCCGGCCGGAAATATCTGGCTGTTGCAGGAGGTCACCGCGCGAGCACCCGGCCGCGTCGACACGGACGAAACCACATTTGTCTCGTCGGCCGCGCTCGCGGCCGCGCTCCGGCGTGCGTCTGTGGCCCATGGCGAGCACGAGAAGCGGACAGGCGGCCAGCGTGATGAGAATTGGCCGGACTGGTACGCGGAGCACATGGCGGCGGAGCAGGCGGGCAAGGAGCTGCCTCTATAAGACGGGCTGTCGGTTGGTTTGAACCAAAGGAGCGGCGTGGCTCACCGCCAAGCCCGACTATTCAGAGACGGCCCAGTCTATCCCACAGATATGTCAAGCGAATTTGGAGCCAGTGCGAGCCCAATTTTGCTGTGACTGAGTGGTGAACCGAGCAGTCACTGGCGAACCAGTCTCCATTTGATATTCCCTGATAACAGGCAAAAACAGGGAATTTGCCTGAAATGCCGCGCTCCGGCGGGCAGGCGCTCAATATTGTGAAGCGATTTCATGTACTTAGCGATATATACCCTGCGCAGGCCATCTGGGAATTCGACCAGATATTCGCTGTTGGCCGTGAATTAACAGGGAAATCCGTTGCCGTTATGAAGCTGTCACACAAAGAATTTTGGTTGACGCGATCAAAGGCAATGCCCGCTCGCAAGGATTGATGTCGGACTTGTTCACGAGAGCCGACGAGGCAAACGCGCGAGAAGTCCGTCAGCGAAACGAGAATTGGCAAACTTACAAGCTCGCCGCTATTGCACGGCTTCAAGAGGCAAAAGAGCGGGGCGAGCTAGAGCCTAGGTTTCTGCCGCGCCCGGACGACATCGTCATAGATCCCGAAACGGGACAGCAATTTCACGGGCCTGTGGACAATGCCGAGCAAAGGGAATTGGAACGGCCTCTATCATGCAGGATGCGCTCGATCAGCGATCGGCTTTCAGGCCGGACGGCCAACCATTTGATGATCCGGGGTCGGCGATGGTTCTGGCAATGCTTGCGGAGAAGGGGTATTCCACCTCGTCTACGGCTTTCGGAGCTGGAGTGGATTCACAGGCAGTTCAAGTACGAGGCCACGCCGAAGCGAACTTTGCTGAAATTGTTGTTTGCAGCATGGCGCACGGTCGGATGTCCGCGCCCGCGCGGGTATCTGTCGCTTGACCTGACGGTGGTCAAACAATGGTTCGAGGATCTCGGCGCGCTGCGACGCAAAGTGGTTCGATCTTGATGAATTAGCGCGAGGCGAGTTCAACGAGGTTGCAGTGGAGTTCATGAAGGAAAGGGGGCTGCATTAGAGGCGCGCGGCTACCTTCGCCGCGCGCCAGAGCGGAACCCGCTTCCTTTGGTGATACCTGCTGTATTGATCGCCTTACTCAGTCAGTTCTGCGGCCCAGCGGACCTTCATGGGTCTGAACCCGTGGTGCGGGTGGAGTACGAACCGGGCTTGGCCAGGTTTTGCCCCCGCTAATGGCCTCGCGGCTTCGTCCAGGTTCTTGCCAGAGAAACGGCAACCAGGAACAGATTCTACTGAGCGCTTGAGCGTTGTTCCTCGTCGTATGAAAAAAAACCAAAGTCTACTCCGGTCACGTCGCCACGCCTCGCCAGTGTTTCGGCCAATGCGGGCAAACCGGAAGCTGCAGCGCCAGCTCGGCTCAGATCGATCGCTCTGATGCTCGTCAGCGCGACGATGATGCCCGGCGGCATAAAGTTTGAGCGCGCACCGTTAAGAGTCATTTTGAATAGCGATGTGGTGTTGGCGGTAGTCGTATCGTCTTGCAGATCGAAGACCGTTCCTTTTCCGTCGACTGCAAAGAGATGAAGCATCCGCGAACCGACGTTGGTGACGGTGCCGGCAACTTCGCCTCCGCTCACGCTGCCAAGCTTGGTGAAGTTCAGGTTCGGGTTGTCACTGGTCGAATCGTTGATTGTCTTGAGAAAGGCTGTGATCGGACATTGGCGGGCTGTAATGATGTGGCCGTCTATGTGAGCGTCGCCACTGCCCGATGAGGCCAGCGCGGACTTAATACGATCGAATGGCGCCATCGAGAGGCCAATGCCCTTGATCGCCATCGCGTTGTCCGATTGGGCTATGATTGAGGCGAAGAAGCATTCGTCTGGGTTAAGTGCTGAGGCCGAATTTGTCTCGTCCGACGTAGCGTTCTTGTTGAGCGCGACAGAAGGCTGCGTCGTGCCGCCGTCGCTCTGTTCCTTCGCCGATGCGACTGGCCCGGAGCTCAATCCCGTATTGCCAGCGCCATCTGCGCTTGGTTTCACAGCCTTCAGCTTGCCCTCCTCGACTTGCCCCGCGCCCGTGGCGGTGCTGTCATGGGTAACCTCGCTGCTGGCAAGGGGCCGATCCGCGCGAGCGTAGGCTTCCTCTTGATTTGCCTGGGTGTTGACGCTGGGCTGTTCCGGGCCGGTCGGCGTCGGGTGCTGACTAACCGCGGAATTGGTACCGGGCGGCTTGGCGGTGGGTGGGGTCTGCTGATTTGCCGGCGTGTTGACGCTGGCCTGTCCCGGACCGGTCGGCGTGGTGTGCCTATTGACCGGGGTATTGGCGCTGGGTGGCTTGGCGGTGGGTGGGGTCGGCTGAACAGTTTGGCTGTTGGCGGATGATGGAGATCCGTTTCCGCCTGAGCCAGATGCTTTGTCGCCGTTCTCTGTGAGATCGGTTTTGCCATTTCCAAAATCGATCAATCCCGAGAAATATGCGCCTGTGCCGGCGATAGCTGTGATTACGAGAAATACGCCCGCGAGCAGGCCGGTTCGTGACAGTCCCACGCTCTTGGTAATTTTCGCGGCAGACTTGCTCTCCTGCGCTCGGAAAATCGTCTGGCCCTTCAGCACCGGCGGGACATGCTCTACGAACTGAGCATTAGCCAAAGCCGGCCTTCTAACCGGATCGGTGGTGGCCCCGGCTTGGATAGCAGCGCGCGCCGGGTCATCGTGTGCCTGCTGCTGCGAGGAATCCTCAAGACTAGCCATCACAGCAGGAGAGCTGCGCTTCTGGGCCTCGGACTGGACGCCTTGGGCGGGTTGACCGAAGGCGCGGGGAATGGTGGCCTCAAGCGAGGGCGCCTCTGCTGCGTCTGCTGGCAGCTGCAGCCAATGGGCGATCTGCGTCATGCTGCGCGGCCGGTTTTCGGGATCGGGCTGCAGCATTGCTGCCAGCAGTGGCCGCAGGCTGATGTCGATATCGCTGAGATCGGGCACCGTGCCGCGCTTCTCGATCACGTCGGCGGGGAACGAGCCCATGTCGAGCGGCTTGCCGCGCAGCGCGGCCGCCATCACCAGCCCCATGCTGTAGATGTCTGAACGGTTGGTCACCTGGCGGCCAAGCAGACCAAGTTGTTCGGGAGAGACGAAGCTGAACTTTCCAGCAAAGCTGTCGCCGAGAATAGTGTGTTCCCCGGAGCTGGCGGCGCGTGCGATGCCAAAATCGATGATCTTGGGGTCAGTCACATTGCCATGCTGCAGGATGATGTTGTCTGGCGACAGATCGCGATGGATTACGCCCGCCTTGTGGGCCAGCGCCAGTCCGCCGGCCACCGGACCAAATAGTTGTCGTGTCTCCTCCAAGGAAAGGGGGGCCGCCTTCAGGCGTTCGGCCAGAGACTGCCCTTCCACAAACTCCATGACCAGATAAGGTCGCCCGATCTTGGGATCCCGAGAGAAGGAATAGTAGCGCACGATGGTCGGATGATTCAGGCGGCCGAGGATCGTGCCCTCCTTTCTGAACAACTCGAAGACCTTTTCGTCGCCGACGAGTTCGGGACGCACCGTCTTGATGGCGACCGGCTCGCCGGTCTCGATATTGTGGCCACGGTACACGTCGCCCATCCCGCCCGACGCAAGGTGTTCGTCCAGCTGATAGGTGTCGTTGAGGCGCACCCCGGGGTCGAACCGGTTCGTTGAGTGAATGCGCGTTTGCTCGAAAGACGCCATCATCGCCCAAAAGTTGCGCAGCGGACGGGTGGCCGACGCATCTATAGCCTAGCCCGGTTCATGATACTAACATCATGATGTGCCCCTGTCAGACGGTTTTGCGCTGGGCGGCGATCGCATGTTCCTCGATGAACCGTACGATGGCGTCTGCGCCGTTCGTCCAGACGATCTCGTTGCAGCGCTCCGCCATTCTTTGCCGTTCCGTCGAGTCGAGAAGCCGTTCGATCGACGGGCCTGCGCCGGCGAGATGATCGTCGCGGCGCAGCAGCAACGCCATACCCCGCTGCTCCGACCAGCGCGCCCGGCTGAGCTGCTGATCCATCCCTTCTGCTTCGTTGGGAACAAAGAGCGTGGGAATCCCGCCAAGGATACTCTCGTGGAAAGCGTTGTAGCCAGGCGCGCAGACCGCCGCATCGAAGGCGCGGCTGTGGCGAAATGCCGGGAACAGGTCGATCACCCGGTGCCGTGGCTCGGTCGGGATTTTGGCGCCGCCTATCGGGCGGACACTCGATCGTAGGTCGAGAACAACCACTTCAGGACGGCGCAACAACGCCGCGATCGCGGCTTCGCGGACTGGCCGCATGTCGAAATTGGTCCCGGAACCAAGCTGCAGCGCGACTACAATCGCGCCCTCAGGCAGCGCCAGTTCCCTTCGTGCTTGTTCGCGTTTTAACCGTTCTTCGGGTGCGAGCAAGAGCACGGGTGGGACGCGATGAACCTGGTGCTGATGTTCCTTGGTCGGACCCTCGTCGAACTCGTCGGCCAGTTCACCGGGCTCGATGACGGCGTCGAAACGATGGGACAGCGCAAGGAATTTGCGGTGCATCTCGCTCCACATCGGTCTGCGCAACCACACCGAATAGATCTCGTGATGACGTGCCATGGTCTCGATCACGCCACCGTAGACGGCGGTGGCATCGTAGACCAGGGCCGCCGGTGGCGCGTATCGGATCAGCAGCTCCAGTTCCAGCTCCAGCTGCGGATTCCAATCGTCGGGATCGGTGCCGAGCGCGTAATGATGTGGTATGAACAGGGTCGGATGGCCACCTTGCGAGGCCAGCGCGGCGGCATAGGACATGGTCAGGAAAAGCGGTCGCCAGTGCGGACCCATACGCTGCGAGACAGCTAGCTGTCGCGTAAGGTGACCAAGACCGACGCCATTGGACGACAAAAAGTAAATGGTTCGCTTTTCCGTGATCGTAAGTCCCCCAAAGTCGTGCAAAAAGGCCTGTAGAAAACCCCAGCGATGCGTCTGTGGTTTGCGGTCAGCTGTGTCTCGAGACGTCCCAGTCCGTCCGCACAATCCTCGCATGGTCCTCGATAAAGCGGGCTATGTCATCCGCGCCGTTCCTCCATTCGAGCTTGCGGCAGCGCGTCACCATTGCGGCTTGTTCTATGGGATCCAGCAGTTGCGCGACGAGGTCGCCCGTTCGCGACAAATCGAAATCCCCGCGCAACAGCAAGGCCATGCCGGACAATTCTGCCCAGCGAGCGCGGCTCAGCTGCAAGTCCATGTTGTCAGCCTCGTTAGGGACAAAGAGCGAAGGGACCAAGCCTAGAATGTTCTCGTGGAAGGTGTTGTAGCCGGGAGCCGCGACAGCAGCGTCGAACGCCCGGCTATAGCGGAACGACGGGAAAAGCTCGATGATGCGGTGACGCGGATCGCGCGGCGGGTCAGGCGTGAAATCAGCACGGATCGGTGATCGCAAATCGAGGATGATCGTGTCGGGCCGCGCCAGAACGGCACCCACCACTGCCTCGCGGACCGGTCGCATGTCGAAATTCGTGCCCGACCCTAGCTGCAGTGCAACCACCGTTGCGTCATCGGGAAGGTTGAGGAATCGTCGCGCTGCCGCTCGTTCAAGCCGCTCGTCCGGCGCGAGCAGCAGTACCGGCGGGACAATATAGGCCCATTCCTTCATTGCCCTCGTCGGGCCATGGTCGAAATCGTCCGCCAGTTCGCCTGGCTCGATGACGGCATCGAAGCTGCGGGCACACTCCAGAAACCCACGGTGGCTTTCGCGCCACATCGGTCGGCGCACCCATACCGAATAGATGTTCGGATGCGTTGCTAGCGCTGATATGACGCCGCCGAATACGGCGGATGCGTCGTAGGCGAAGACTCGCGGTCGCAGGTGCGTAAAAAGGTCGAAGAGCTCCTCGGCTAGCACGAGATTCCAGTCCTGAGGATCAGCACCTATACCTTGATGGTGTGGCAGGAAGTGCGCATGGTATCCAGCGTCCGTCGCAAGTTTCATAGCATAGGACATGGTTGCGAAGACGGCCTTGAGATCCGGCGTCAGCCGTTGGGCGATCGCCATCTGTTGGGCCAGATGGCCTATCCCAATGCCGTTGGTAGAAGCAAACAGCACGGAACGCACGGGTAAGGCCGACATCAGGGCATTAGAGCCCTTCGATCCCTGTTTCTGCGTCGGAATGCCGAACAGCTCATTCAGCCTGCGAGCAAACAATTCCGACCGGTGATGGTCTGCGACGAACTTCCGCGCCTTTTCCGACTGTTCGACATAAAGTGCGGTTTCGTCTACGAAGCGAGCGATGGTGGCCTTGACCTCGCACGGCTTTGCATAGACGGCAGCATCTCCGAACAGCTTGCGGAAATGCGCGGGCAGGATCACGACCAGTCCGACGGCGAGCGCCTCGAGTATGGTCCGACCGAACGCCTCCGACCATGCGGCGCTGTGAAAATAGACATAAAAATCCAGTCCGTGCAGGAACTCGGCGACGCCGTCGTATGAGAAAGGCAGTATCTCCCAGTTGGAGGGCGGCAGGCCATACATTTCCTCTAGGAACTGGCCCCCGCCCAGTATGCGGATCCGATAGGCGCTGCCATCCGGCGGATAGGCGCAGATGGCGTCGGCAACATTGTCCGGCCATTTCTGTTTGTCCGGCCGGGCGTGACGTCCGATGACGACGGGCGTTGACGGGGCGCGCGGCGGGCGCGGTGGCCAGTCGGCCATGTGAATCAGGTTGATCCAGTCTTGCTCAATGACGGTCGAGCCCTTCGGCAGGCTGCGCGGCAGTGAATGCCGCACGATCCGGCTGACGGGCGCGAGCATGACATCGGTGTCGAACGCTGCGCAGCAGTTGGCGACGACCCGATCGAGATCGTACTGAATCTTGCCGGCGCGATCGAATACCGGATGGTGCAGTACGACGACCAGTTTCTGTGTGGCGATATGCAGGCGACTGGTAAAACGATTGCTGACAATCGTTGGATGATGAAGCAGGACGAGATCGGCTTCGACTTTGGACTCGGGGTCGATGCGCTCGACCCCCCCCGCTGTCGATCAAAGACCTGAGGTCGGGGTGCATGGGAAAGGGGTGGCCGAGCAGCGGACCCTTGACCGCCAGCAGGCCGACCTTCAGGCCGGCGCGCCCTCCCTCCCTGATTTCCAGTGCAAGCGCAGTCGACGTGCCGCCTTCAAAGCGCACATCTGCAATGAAGACGACGTCGAGCTTCATCATGAGGAAGCCTATGTCCGCGGCGGGATGCTCGTAGGCGCAGCTGCGAGAAACGCGTCAATATTCATGCCGTAGGACAGGATCAGCCGCGGCTTCCACTTTGCGAGAAGCAGGCCCCATCGTTCCCGCAGATAAGACTGCCAGGGCATGTCAGCGGCATGGACGCGTTGTTCGACGAGGGGTGGCATATATTCAAACGCAACGGCTTGTTCGCGAAACGCGGTGAAGTCGCTGTCGTCAGTCAAAAACACGAGCTTGTCGGCCTTCGGGAATTTCTTTTTGATCGTTTCGATGATCTCCGGGACAAGCTTTGCCTCAACGCCAATAACGACAACCAGCACAGTGTCGAGCAGACCTCTCGACCGGTAGATGTAAGGTTCGTCGTCAGCCAGTGTCTTGCCCCTCGGCTTGGAGAACTGGCGCAGCATCGAGAAGAGTTTTTGCATGGTTGTTCTCGCGACCGAAGGCTGGCGATTGTCCGCTGAATTAGCGTACCAATGCGAGCTTCAGACTGTCAAACGCTGGTGTTGCCACGCGGATTTCACGGGTTCAACAAAGCAAGCCATTCTTGGAGCCGCCTTCCGACATGCGCCACCTCATTTTCATCGGATGGCTTCGCTGCAAAGAGAGCATTCAGCTGGGCGGGTTCGCCTCCGACACGGAATCGACAAAGCACCCGGGTGAATGCATCGTTGTCGCCTTCCCGCGGCTGGGTCGCGACGCGCGCTGCGGCTAAGTCCGCCCCCTTTAGGCCAGTGACCCGCAAGACGACCGATTTGTTTCCAAGCGTCAACGTTGCGCTCGGGCCGTTAAGTTCGACCTGCGCGAGGGTGTTGATGCGCCAATCCGCTGCAACAGGCGTGTCCCCTCGGGGAAGAATTCGGTCAGCGATTGCGACGCCACGCCCAGGCAGCACGGCAACGGCGCGAACAAAATGACACGGCGCGTCGGGATCCTCAATCCGATATGCCGCTGAGAAGTCCTCAATTCCGGAGCAGGATCCGAGGAAAATGGCATGCGCCGCGACGGCCTGGTTGTTGTCTTCGAACACTAGTGTGTTGTGAGCAGCCGTGGTCGTTCGAAAGTAACCGAAACGGGCATTAGGCGAGAAATAGCCTGGCAGGGTGTAGTCGTCGCGGCCAAGATCGCTGACAAACCGCCGGCCGTCGACCTCGAGGATAAAGCTGCCGAGATCCAAATGAGCATGGTTGATGTTGTTCGCTCCACCTTTGAGCGCGACGTAGAGATCTCCACTTCGGATGACGGTGACTCCGGCCTCGATAAAGCTTTCGGCACTCTGCCTGCGCGTTGTCGGCTTCGCAGGTGGGTCGGCGCGCCAAACAAGATCGAAAGGGCGCGGAGGGCCGGGAGCTTCCTGCTGCCATGCCGCCGCTTCAGGATCGCGGACTCGATTGGCCAGCCAACCCAAGGCATGGCAGCGATCCGGATTCGCGACGTTGTCGCCATAGTCGAAGAACATGCCCGACGGAGCTGTCATTGCCTTGCCGAAGCGCCAAGTCGAGGCGAATGGGTCTGGCGAGTGAAAGCCGAGCGTCTTGGCCTCCTCAAGCGCTGCCACAGCCAAAGCCGCATAATCCGTCGCATAGGTCCAATATGTCGGACCTTCGTTGTACCCGCCATCGGGACTATATGTGTCGAGGCCGCGCGAGAGTGTGGCCACGGCCATGTCGATAACCTGTTGTGAAAGGACGGGTTGCGAACGCCGCAACGCCAGGGCTGCGATGATCGACCCTGCCGAACAAACGATGGTCCAGTTGTCCGCGGTACGGACCCAGGCAGAGGGGAGAAGAAAAGACTCTCGAGCCGGGACAAGGCCAAATTCCATCAACGCCGCGTCGATGGCGCTGCGCTGGTCCGTTCCGAGAAACGAAACAATCCAATCTCGCCCCATGCCGACGGCAGCCATGATCTCCGCTGTGTCGATGAAATGTGTCCGGTTCCAATCCGGGAACATCGCCGCAGCGACGAGCTCATCGGCGAGCCGCGTCCGATATCTTGCATCGCCAGTGACGAACCATGCGACGCCAAGTGTCTGCACTCGCTTGGCCAGCTGCCGCGCCACGTCGAGCAGCACTTTGCGCTCATCGAGCGTATGGTGGACCGGCAGAAGATCCAGCATCTGGTTCGCTTCGGCCAGCAGGTGGTCAGCCGCTTGGCTAGCCCATTCATCGTGCTGGAGGCGCTGCCGTATTCGATTAACGCCGCCTGGGCCGAGAAACATCATTTCAGGATTCGCTTTGTTTGCGTTCTCACCAATATCGAGGTTATCTTCACTGATTAGACCGAATTGTAAATTATGACGGAGTTAAGCTTGGCGCTAGCGGGGCGCTCCGAACAAAAGAACGCGACGGCAGGGTTCCCGCCATGTCTTTCTCTCTTAATGCGAACATGATATCTTGACTGCGGACATGATATGCGGTCTTCTGGGGTGACAGCGATAGGTGACTATCTCGGTGTTTCGTAGCGCGTGGAGCGTTCACGGCCGTCCGAGATGAGGGGCACGCCGATGGCAAGATTTTTGATTGCAAAGCTCGCTTCAGTCGCGGCTCTGGTTTCTGGTTCGATCACGCTCAGCGGCTGTCAGACCTCTGCGGGAAAGCCGGTCCTTTGCGATCCTGGCTATGCAGCTCGAGATGGTCGCTGCTATAAGGTAGCTATCAATAAATCCGGGGCGCACACCGCCGACCATAGCAGAAGCTCGGTCTATTGAGGCATGCAGGCAGCCGCGTCGAGGGGAGGAACTGAAGGTTCCGCGATTGTTTTGGATCGGCGATCTTTTTCTCGGGATTCATCCGGCGATTTACGCGTTTCGCCCGCCTTGGCGATCCATCGTGGTCGCCGCGTTCATGCTTGCTGCCATGCCGACGCAACTTGCCCATGCCCAACAGGCCAAGAGCGCCGCGCTCGTCATCGCCAACACGACCTATGCCGCGCTGCCTGCAGACAAGGATGCAGCGAGCGACGCAAAGACAATCGTCGATGCCTTGAAGGTTATCGGCTTCGAGGTCGAAATGGTATCCAATGTCACAAAAGCGGATATGGCACAGGCGATCTCCGCGACCAAGGCTCGACTTGGCAAGGGTGCGACGCTGCTTGTCTACTATGCCGGTCACGCCCTGCAGTTCGACCAGAAGAACTATTTGGCGCCGGTCGATCTGAAACTGGCAAGAGCGGCCGAGCTACCGACCGCCGGCATTGCGCTGGAACAATTGCTCGATGATTTGGGCGGGAGGCCTTCGGCCTCCACGATCGTCATCATCGATGCAGCTGAAAAGAACCCTTTGGCCGGCGGCAAGATTGCGGACGCAGACTCGATCAGCGACGGCCTTGCACGCGTCACAAGCTTGCCATCCGGCACTCTGTTGGCGTATTCCGCCGCGCCTGGCTCGGTAGCGACCAAGACTGGCAACTACGCCAGCGCGCTTGCCGCCGCTTTCAAGGCGCGGGGCAAGGGTTTGGATACAGTGCTCAAGATGACCAGGGCCCGCGTTGTGGTGTCGAGTGGGGGCAATCAGATCCCTTGGGAGACCACGGCGCTGCAGCAGAGCGTGATCCTCTATCCGGAAGAGGACAAGCCTGTCGCAGAGGAGCCGAATGCATGCGATCTTTCTGCCGGCCATCCCTCCGATCCCGAGCGTGTCGGCCCGAGCGTGGACTATGCCAATCTTGACCCACAGATTGCCATCCCGGCCTGCGAGAAGGCGGTTGCCACCGAGCCCGGCAACATGCGCTTCAAGGTGGAGCTTGCGCGTGCGCTGGACAAGGCAGGCCGCGGTGAGGAGGCCGCAGTGCTGAACGCGGAGGCGATGAAGGCCAACTACATCGGCGCCTATCACAATATGGGCAACCTTTACCGCAAGGGGCTTGGTGTCGAGCAGAACCTAGAAAAGGCGTTCGATCTATACCTCTACGCGGCGGAGCGCGGACATCCGGAAGATCAGTCAAACGTAGGTTTCATGTATATGCGGGGCGATGGCGTCGCTAAGGACTACCAAAAAGCTCGCTTCTGGTTCGAAAAGGCCGCAGCGCAGAATTGGGCCACGGCATATGACAAGCTCGGATTGCTCTATCTGAATGGCTGGGGCGTGGGGAAAGATCCTGATCGCGCCTTTGCAGAGTTCGGCAAGGGGGCGAATCTTGGCGACGCACCATCCTTGGTGAACTACGCCAATTGTCTCAAGGACGGTGTGGGTACACGAAAAGATGCTAGGCGCGCCTACCAGTATTACACTCAGGCCGCCCACCTTGGCAGCCAGGCAGCTTACATAAATCTGGGTTTTCTAAATCTGTCCGGCGAAGGGACAGAGAAGAACCTGACGGAGGCGGCGTTCTGGTTCACGCTGTCGTCTCGCGAAGGCAATGAGGAGGCGCAGAAGAGGCTCAACCAGGTCAATGCGATACTCTCGGACAGCGAGAAGCAGAAACTTCAGGAGCGGCTGGACCAGTGGAGCCGTCGCCGCTTCGGATGATTTGATCGGCAACCGACCGCGAAATCTCACAGTGACAGAGGCCTCGAGAACAACGCGCGTCGCGCCTGGAAGATGTTGAAGACCACGAGTCGGTGCTGATGCTGTGGTGGTTCTGTGAGATCAGTGGTAGTTGGCTAGTCAAACGTGCAAGGGGCGGGTAGCGAGCGACGATCGCCGAGATGAAAGGGCTTCCGTGCGTCCGCGTAACGCGCTACGATATTGATGGTGAGCTGATGCGAGGCCAGTATGGTGATCCGTCGCTTCATTTTGATGGCATTTCTAATGCTTGCCTTTGTGTGCGGTTTCGGTTCCCCGCCGAACTGTGCATTCGCGAAGGTGGCTGGGTCAGCTTCTGAGCGACGCGTGGCGTTGGTTATCGGTAATTCACGCTACGCCTCCGCGGGGCCGCTGGTCGATCCTGAACGCGATTCCAGGGCAGTGGCGGCTGCATTCTCCGAACTTGGCTTTTCTAACGTTCTGCTCGAAGCCGATCTGCCCAGAGATCGTTTTTTGTCACGGATCAGAACGTTCGAGGAACTTGCCGATCACGCCGATTGGGCAGTTATATATTACGCCGGACACGGGATTGAAGTTAACGGTGACGACTTCATGTTACCCGTGGACACGCGCCTCCTAACGGACACGGACGTCGAAAAAGAAGCAATTTCGCTAAGCCAGCTGACTGCAGCGACAGCTAAGGCCACAAAGGTGCGTCTTGTTATTGTCGACGCATCTCGCGACAATCCGTTCTTGATGGCTCGGAAGGCAGGCGACCACCGCAACGCCGGCGGCCTGGCGCCCCCCCAAGCAAGCAGGTGACGTTGCAGTCATGTTGTCGGCGAAGGCAGGGCAGCTTGCCCGCGAAGGTGGGCAGTTTGCTAACAGCCCGTTTGTCACCTCGCTGGTGAAGTCTCTTCGCGAGCCGGGCCTCGATCTCGACTCTTCTTTCAATCGCACGCGGAACGAAGTCATTGTCGCGACGGGTGGACTTCAGCAACCTGCTCTCTACGGGACACTTCCGAAACTGGCGGTCATCGCTGCCGCAACAAAGCAAGGGGTTGCCCTGCCAGACGATGCCGCGTGGGACTCATTAGGGATCGCTGCCGATCAGATGAGTCTCGCGCATTTCACTCAGCAGTTCCCAAGAAGTCCATGGTCGGCGGCGGCGCATGTCAGATTGGCCGAACTACAACGAGCACTCGTGGTTTCAGACGCGATGCGCGTGGACGATGAAAGCGCAGCGGACACTATTGACAACAGTCCAGTCACCATTTCGTGCGGAACACCCGGGGTAGAGCTGACATTTTGTCAACGGGAAGTCGCGACGTGGTCCCGAAGCACTGGCAACAAGGTTAAGGTAATCCCAGCACCAGGGCCAATGGACGACCGACTCAGCCTTTATCGAAAGAGCTTCGAAAAGCAGTCAACTGATCTGGACATAGTTCAGATCGACGTAACATGGTCTGGCATGCTCGCGGACTATTTAGTCGACCTCTACGCCTACTCAAATGGCGTAGAAAAGGAGATCTTGCCGAATGCGCTCGACGCCGCAGTTGTGAACGACCGTCTCGTCGCTATGCCTTGGTTCGTCGATTCCGGTTTGCTTTTTTATAGAAGAGACTTGCTGGCGAAGTATGGCCTCAATCCGCCTCAGACTTGGGAGGAGCTAGCTGAGAGTGCAGCCAAAATCCAGAGGGGCGAGCGGGCGCGCGGCGTCAAAAAATTTCAAGGCTTCCTTTTCAACGGCCTCGCAGCGGAAGGGCTAACGTGCTTCGCGCTCGAAATGATAAATGCTTATGGCGGTGAGGTGAAAAATGATGGGAACGGTGGTCTCTCCATAGATACCGCCGCGACCGAGCAAGCTCTGGAGACGATGACCGGCTGGATCGGAAAGATTGCTCCGAAAAGGGTTGTGGGTTTGAGCGAGGAGGCGGCGCGACAAGAATTCCAGAATGGCAATGTCGCCTTCATGCGCAACTGGCCGTACGTGCTGTACCTTGCTGAAGAAAAATCAAGCAAACTCCGAGGGAAGGTTGGCGTAATCTCACTTCCGCGCGGCGGAAATTTTGGCAATCGCACAGGTGTTCTTGGCGGTTGGCAACTTGCAGTATCGAAATATTCTCAGCATCGCAAGAAGGCTGTCTCGCTAGTGATGTTTCTCGCCGGCATCGAGGTTCAGAAAGAACGGGCCATCCAAGGTGGCTACGCACCAGCCTTTGGGGCACTCTATAGTGACCCTGCCGTGCTGAAGTCGAATGCGATATTCCCGGATATGTACACGGCAGCGACAAACGCCATCATACGGCCTTCGCGCTTCCTCGGCCCGAAATACGATGAATTCACCTCGACTATGCGAGAGGAAGTCGATATGGCCCTCAGGGGCAACAAGTCTCCGAAGGCGGCTGCAGAAGCAATAAACGCGCGGTTGAAGGCGATCCGCGTCCCGTTGCAGAGATAGCGAACAGTTCCATGTCGGCGACAGTGAGCCTCTGACTGCCTTCACCAATGCCGGCGCAGCATCACCTGCAGATCGGCCCGCGACGCGTCGGCGATATGGTCAGCGGTGCTTTCCAGTTCGTGCACGAATTGGTGGCGGGACATCGGTTGCTCCTAGAGGAATTTCTCGCCCGCGGCCCGATGCTCAAAACAAAACAGTGTGGCTCCTGCTTCGGCTTGGCGAAGCCCCATCCGGCATCCTTTCTGCAGCCGTCGTGCTCGCATAGATGATGCTGCACACCGGGCGGCGTGGCGCATTCCGGCTTTGGCAACCTGATCTCGTCGCTCATGGGCAACAGTGAACGAAATGAGAACAAAGGGTCAAGCCGGCACTTGACCGGAAAGGAATATGTTCTCAATTCGGATGCATGCCCGAGCAACCCGACAAGTGGCCGAGGGGGCCGCCTGGACCCTGACGCATGCCCATGACGCCGGGCAGGTGGCGGGCATCCGCTGCGCGCGCTGCAACGTCACGCGCTACTACAAGCCCATCGAGCTGCGCGAAGTGATCGGAAACGTCACAATAGACGACGTGCGGGATAAGGTCCGTTGCCAACAGTGCAAAAGCCGCGAATGGATGAGCGCGCAGCTATTCCATCCGACCGGCGAGCAGGCGCACACGATCCGCTTCCGGCGCCTGGTGCAGATCCGATGGGAAAAGCGCGTGATTTGGCGAGATGAGTGAAGGCAGACGCCTGTCCGTCCGAGGCGATCACGCCGAAGCACCGCCCCGGCCCCCAGGCGCGCAATTAGATAAGTCAAAGGCAACTTTGGTGTGTTATATACGCTGTGTTCTCGGTGCGGATACGAGATCGATGGATCAGGAAAGACTTCTAGCCGCAGTCCTCTTAGCTGATGTCGTGGGCAGCACGCCCCTCTATGAGCGCATCGGCGACGATGCCGCTCTGCAGCAGGTCTCGGATTGCCTGGACGCGATGCGCGAGATCGTCGCCCGGCAGGGCGGTGATTTCATTCACTCGAAAGGCGATGACGTATTTAGCCTGTTCGAGAACCCGGAGGCGGCGCTGAGGGCCGTCTGCCAAATCAGCCGCCAACTGACGAAAGGGCCGTTGAGCGCCCGTATCGGATTGCATTTCGGCGCGGTCATTCGCACGCGGGGCGAGGTATTCGGTGACGTTGTCAATGTCACTGCAAGGTTGTCCACCACGGCCAACCCCGGGGAGGTGCTGATCAGCCAGAGCTTCTGCGAAGCCCTTTCCGCGAGAAGCCGCAAGGCATTACGGCTCCTCGACAAAATGGCCTTGAAAGGGAAGCAAGAACTCTTCGATGTCTATACCCTGTGGAGCGACGATGGGGCGCTCGGTACGCAGATCACCAGCTGGGGCACCATTACCGATAAGCGCTCCGCCTCGCCGCGGCAGATCAATCTGGTCATCCGCTATGGAGATCAGTTGCGATCCTGTCGAAACAACGAATTCGTGACCATCGGCCGATCTCCGGAATGCAATATTGTCGTCGAGCGGCCCTGGGTTTCAAGGCACCACGCGACCTTCACTATTTCGAATGGCAGGGCCCGGCTTGTCGAGCGAAGCTCGTCGGGCACATTTGTGTCGATGGGACCCGGCCATGAAGTATTCGTACGCCGCGAAGATATTCTCCTCTTCGGCTCCGGCGTCATCTCGCCTGGACTGAGGTCGACCCTCGGCGACGCCCAGCTTCTTCACTACGAAATTGTCTCAGACTGACCCGGCCGGACTCGTTAGCCGCGACCGGCTTCAAGCGGCTGCGACGATCTCCTCGCCGCGCTGGGCACGCTGATCAAGGCACGCGAGGGCTTCAAGCACCTCGTCCTGGCGATCGGCTTTACTTTCATGATCCTGGCGGACGCAGCCGTGCTGCAGTTCTGGGCCTAAGGATGCAATCCTGAATGTTGCGGCCATTGAGGTCATGCAACGGTGGCAGCGAGAGCTGCCACCGTTTCGCTGTAGCCGACCTCCGCTCGGGGGTCGCGACGGGATCCGAAATGACCGCTATAAGTGTCTGCTCCAAAAAGAAGTGAGTGATTTCAGCGGGTTGTGATTCTGTCGGATTGCTGAGATTCGACGGAGATCATGATGCCCTGGACCGAAACCACTCGCCCTCACTATGAACGGCGCTGCCCGCGCTACGCAAGCGACCTGACGAACGCGGAGTGGGCGCTGATCGAGCCGCTGATGCCGGCGCCGAACCGGATCGGCCGGCCCCGCAAGACGGACCTGCGCGAGGTTGTGAACGCGCTGCTTTACATGGCGTCGTCGGGCGGAGCATGGCGGCTTCTGCCGAAGGACTTCCCACCGTTCTCGACGGTGCAGAAGTACTTCTGGCGCTGGCGGGACGAAGGATTGCTGCGCGCCATCAACAATGAACTCGTCATGGCGGCGCGCGAACGCGAAGGCCGGGAGGCAAGCCCGTCCGCCGGCGTCATCGACAGTCAGAGCGTGAAAACCACCGAAAGCGGCGGCGTTCGTGGCTTCGACGCCGGCAAGAAGATCATGGGCCGCAAGCGGCACATCGTCGTCGACACGCTGGGCCTGCTGGTCGGCGTCGTCGTTCACGCCGCCGACATTCAGGACCGCGACGGCGCCCCGGCCGTCCTGAAATCCATCCTCAAGCGCTGGCCGTGGCTGCGCCATGTCTTCGCCGATGGTGGCTATGCAGGGCCGAAACTGCGGGGCGCCCTGCAAAAGATCGGCAAGTTCACGATGGAGATCATCAAGCGATCGGACAGCGCCAAGGGCTTCGAGATTCTGCCACGCCGATGGGTCGTTGAGCGGACCTTCGCATGGCTGGGTAGGTGCCGTAGGCTGGCAAAGGACTTCGAGCGGTCCATCGAATCCGCACAGGCCTGGGTCCTCATCGCAAACATCCGCATGCTTACCCGACGGCTCGCAAGGGCCTGAAAACACGGCGGTCATTCCGATTCAGACACTAAGGCGCAAAGCAGTCATGCGCGCCTTCACCTGTGAAAGTCTGCTTGGGGTCAGAAGTGGCCTTTTTCAGTATCTCTTTGGCTGACTGAATGTCAGATTTTGCAAGCATGGACATTTGGCCGAATTCCAGTCTGCATTTTATGCAACCTTAGTCCGCGCACTTTGAGTCACAGGCACCTTCCATAAAGCTTATGTGAGTTTGACTACGTAATGTGGGATAGTCAAACTCTGGATGGGTGGAGCGTGGCGAGACATGAACGAGAGCGGCTTTCGAGAATGGCTTAGAACGAATTACAAGCCAAACACGGTCAGTACGAAGCTACACGAATGCCGGAATCTCGCGGCTGCCTACGGCGATTTGGATGAGCATTACGATGCCGATCGACTGGACGGCGTCATGCAAGCTCTTGCTTACACTGCTCAGGATCGAGCAGCGGATCGGCCCAACCCCTCCAAATTGAGCATAACTTCGGATCTCTATCGCGACCTCAGCAACTATCGCACCGCCATCAACTACTACCGAAACTTTCGGCAGGGTGCCTCGCGACGGGGCGGCAATCGACGTCCTGACATCGATGCCGTCCACAAAGCGATGAATGAATACGATGCGCTGGGTTTCGACGAGTTCATGGAGGCTTACAATTTTGGTTCGGGTATCAGTTACTGGGTATTGCGAGACGGTAAGCGCTACCCATCAAAGGCCATTTTTGGCGTCGCCCATCAATTCATGCCGAATGGCGCGCCCCTCGATAACGAAGGATGTAGTGGGACGGACGCACGTAAGCATCTCGAGAGCTTGGGATTTGAGATCCAAACTGACGACGGTCAGAGTACGTCGCACGATCGCTCTCGCCGCTATTGGATCGAAAAGACCCTGGTCACTGGCCGGTTAGATCGTGAGCAGGGCGAGCACAGCCTCGGACGCGCCTTGTGGTCGCCCCAGCGCTCGAAGAGCGGCGGTGACATATATTCCAACATGCGTGCCGTACAGCCCGGAGACGTTGTATTCCACCTTACCGACAATGAAGCCATTACTGGGGTCTCGATCGCATCGGACGCTGTTGACGACAGTTTTCAAGGCCTGGCTGGTACGGATTGGGAAGGTGCTGCATACAGAGTTGCTTTGCGTGACTATGAGGCACTTGTTCCCACGCTCGACCGGTCAGCATTTCTTGCAACCGAACCTTTTGCGACCGAACTGTCGGAGCTCGCCAAAAGCGGAGCCAAGGGGCTCTTTTATAATGCGCACCGCGGGCTCAATCAGGGCGCTTATCTAACCGAAGCTACCCCAACACTTCTTTCGATCCTTAACCGTGCGTATCAGGCCTTCGCAGGGCAGTCTCTTCCTCATGTCGACGAGGACGTAGTCGTATCTTCGGCACCCGCCGCCACGGGGAATTCCTACACACTCGATGATGCGCTTGAAGAGCTCTTCTTAGATCGCGCCGAAGCCGAACAGATTATGCTGCTCTGGCAGGCGAAGCGGAACATTATCCTGCAAGGCCCGCCAGGCGTAGGTAAGTCCTTTGCTGCCCAGCGTCTAGCCTTTGCTCTCATGGGCGCCACGGATCGCGATCGACTGGGGTTTGTTCAGTTCCATCAGTCATACTCGTACGAAGATTTTGTAGAGGGCTATCGCCCGACCGCAGAGGGCTTTGAGCTTCGACCGGGTAAGTTTGTCGAGTTTTGTCGCCGGGCCGAAGCCGACCCTCAAAACAGTTATGTCTTCGTGATCGATGAGATCAACCGAGGTAACCTGAGCAAGATACTAGGCGAGCTTATGCTTCTCATCGAAGCTGATAAGCGGTCGCCTGATTGGGCTATGGCACTAGCTTCGGGCAAGGTACCGTTTCACGTTCCAGGTAATGTTTATCTTCTTGGTTTAATGAACACTGCCGATCGATCTCTTGCGGTTGTAGACTACGCGCTGCGCCGTCGTTTCGCGTTCGTCGACCTTGTGCCGAAGTTGAACTCGCCGAAGTTTCGTTCGCAGCTGGATCAAGCTGGCGTGTCGCATGAGGTCATCAACGCGCTGATCATGCGCGTTGATGCACTCAACGACGAAATCGCATCAGACACCACCAACCTCGGACGCGGATTTGAGATCGGGCACAGTTTCTTCTGCTCCTATCCCTGGAAGCTCGAAGATGGCTGGATTTGGTATGAGCGTGTTATCCGAACTGAGATCCTACACCTTCTGCGGGAATATTGGTTTGACGCCCCAGGCAAGGTTGCACATTGGGAAAGCGAGCTGCTTGCGCCGCTATGACATTGCTTGCTCCATCAATCCCAATCGAGAACATCTACTATCTGTTCTGCTATGCCTGGGATCGATTTGAAGAGGCGAAAGCAATCTCGGTTGAAGGCATTTCCAGTCCCGATTTGCCGAACTTGCTAGCAAGAGTTTTGTTGGTAGGCACGCGCAATCTTCTGAGGCGCGGCCTCGATCGCGGTTACCAGCCGCATGAGGAAGACATTGCTACCCTACGTGGTCAGATAGATCTTGGCGGAACGGTGCGGCTGTGGTCGCGTCGGGCGCGACGGCTCCATTGTCTTTTTGATGAGCTCAGCCACGACGTTCTGCACAACCAGATTCTTAAGGCTTCCCTTTGCCGGCTTGCCAAAGCACCGACTTTAGATCGCAATCTGGCGCGCGACCTATTGAAGGTTTCTCGTCACTTTGTTGACGTGACCGACATACGGCTAGATCGCAGAGTTTTCTCGCGTGTGCAGCTCCATCGCAACATTTCGGGTTACGGCCTCGTTTTGCGTGTAGCCGAGCTCGCTTTCGACTCGTTGCTCCCCGCTCCAGGTCGCTCAGGATACCAATTCCACGACGTTCTGCGTGACGAGCGAAAAATGGCCGCGGTGTTCGAAGCCTTCGTCCGCAACTTCTACCGCAACGAGCAGCGGAAGTATTCCGTTGAGCCTCTGCATATAAGATGGGATGCAGAGCTGATATCTGATGACGGCGCCGGCCAGCTTCCAAACATGCGTGTGGACGTTTTTCTTCGTTCACCTCAGAGGCAATTGATCATCGATACCAAGTACTATTCTGATGCTCTTCAGACTTACCGAGGAGCTTCGACCTTCCACTCAAGCCACCTCTACCAACTATTCGCGTATCTTCGTAATGCGCACGGTGCTGGCGAACATACTAGGTGCGATGGACTGCTGCTGTACCCCGAGGCTAGGAGCCGGCCTGACGCGGTATACCGGGTACATGGCCACGTTGTAAAAATTGCGACCGTGAACCTGGCTCAACCATGGCAATTGATTGCCCGCCGGCTACACGACCTTGTCTTGGAACCATAAATCGCAAGACCTGCGTCGGAAACTTCCCTACGTTTTAGGTTCTTTCCCCGCAGGGCTGTTTCGACGCCGCCATCAGCGCCTATTGGACAACGCCTCTATAGGAATCCGCCTCCAGGCTCAAACCGCTACATTAGTCCTGTCCGCTTTTCTTCCTGTCGGCAAACACCCCTTTCTACTTTCGCCTCCACCTTGGCCCTCGCGCTCGCTCTTCGAATGTCTGCTATCGACCAGTCCTCCTGGCAAGAACCGCCAGTCCATTTTCGGCCCCAGATCCGCCTTGGGAACCATTTCCCAGCCGCGTTCGGTTGGACCGACGCCAACGGCCAAACCGGGGTGGCAAGCGGTCTGTCCGCTCGGCGGAATGCTAAGCAAGAAGCGAACGTAGCCTCGTCGGAAGGACACGGCCGCCAATGCCACGGCAGCTTTCGGCCCGTTGCGCATGAAAACGGGCGCTGCCGGCCCACCCGGTTCAGGCCCAACTGAGACGCCGACGGGAATTCGGCGGATTTGCACGATCCCTCGACGCGCCGACGCTGGACCCGTATCTTAAGCGTCCTGTTCGTCCAGCTGAGCCCTGGCGCGCCAAGGATCGCTGTTATGGACAAAATGGAATGGGCGGTTTGGAGTCTCGAGTACCTGCAAAAGGCTCGGTTGGCTATCCACGACGATTTCAATGGCGCGATGGAAGAGCTGCGCGGTTACCATGGCGCTC
The DNA here is from genome assembly GCF_042682145.1 of Mesorhizobium newzealandense. Taxonomy (NCBI): domain Bacteria; kingdom Pseudomonadati; phylum Pseudomonadota; class Alphaproteobacteria; order Hyphomicrobiales; family Phyllobacteriaceae; genus Mesorhizobium; species Mesorhizobium newzealandense. The sequence goes on from NZ_JBHUGZ010000029.1 coordinate 147,205, forward strand.
ACCGCGACAGCTGGTACAGCAGCTGCAAGAACATCATCACTACTCTCTACCACCGATCAGCCGAGTTCGCGGCCTCTACCCAAATCCCCAACGAGGAGTTCGCCTCGCCCGAGGTCTTCGAGGTCGAACTGGTGAATTACCGGGCTTGGGTCCAGACTATGGCCGACGAACTCGAAAGGGAATCGGTCGAGTACCAGAGCAAGGAAGGAGTTGATGGGGCGCCCTTCCTGGTCGACGTCGCCAAGCGCCAGGTGCGCAATACCCTCGCAGCCGTCGACTACGTGCTGGAGAAGAGGCCGGCGGCGACCCCGAACGTGATTAGCCCGGAGACAGCGGACCTCAACCTCATTGTGGGGCTCGCACGCCGGTTCCACGAGGCGGTGCTGAGCCTGAAGCACCACCCTCACAATGGTGCGACCTTCCTGGTCAACGACGAATGGGACTGCCAGTACCTGTTCCGATCGATACTGGCCGCCTATGTGCCCGACATTCGCGACGAAGAGTGGAGTCCCTCGGTCGCGGGATCATCTGGACGGTGCGAGTTCTTTCTCAAACCGCTGCGAACGATGATCGAGCTGAAGTTCGCTCGCAAAGTCTCGGACGCGAAGAAAATTAAGGGCGAACTAGCGACGGACTTCCTCGACTACGGCGGCAACAAGGAGGTTGATCGGGTCATCTGCCTCATCTACGACCCCGCATGCGCGCTAAAAAACCCCGCCGCGATACAGTCGGATCTCTCCGGTCCCAAGACTGGCCTTGAGCGTGTCGACGTTGTGATTTCGCCACCACGTTCGTAACTGAACTGCGAACGCCGTGGCGGTCTGCTCTGCAGTCCCACGAGAAGGCGGTGGGGTCCGACACAAAGACGTTCTTTCCCGAGGATAATACCAGCGCCCGGACCTGGTACCTGGATTTCGTGTTCCGAACAGCACAAAGGTATAAAGTTGTCACCGTCAGTGTATCCTGGCCCACATGGAGAGAACGATGCCGGTCGACCGCCCGAGTTCCTTCATCGGCAGTTTCAAGCTGGCCGATAATGTCGCGCACAGCCTCGACGTCGTCCGTACATTGTGGAAGTTACGAGAAGAAGCGAACCCTGCCCGGAAACGCTACCTCCAGAAGCCGATGATCATCCTGAACGTGGCGATCATCGAAGCCCTGCTCTACGACCTCCACAAGCGAGTCAAATGGTTCACTCGCGAAGGCGTGATGGGCATGCCGGCGAATATCATCACCTACATCCGCGGCAAACAGATCGACAAGCTGGAGACCCTCATCGTGAGTTGTCGGAAGCATGACCTTTTCGATGAACCCGGATCAACCTTTTACGACGATCTTGACCTTCTCAGGCGGATTCGGAATCGGGTTCATCTGCAAAACGAGAAGAACGATCTGGAGCCGGATGACGCGAACGCGTTTTCGGCCGAACGGCTTGAACTGTCCGAGCGGGCCGTCGAGTTCGTCATGATGACGCTCGAAGCCAAGCATCCGCGGCCTGGCAACACCTACACGCAACCGTTTCATCTGCCGTGGTCAACTTATTTTCCCTAAGTCGAGCGGGCTCCCATTGTGAGGCGCTGGCGGGGAGACCGAAGGACTGCCTCCCGCAAAGCCTACACAGCCAATAAGGGTCTAGTGACTCTGAAGCGAGGTGAGCGGTACATCTCAGTTTCAAGGCTACGGCATTCCTTGGCAGACGTAGACCTCGCCTATTTGGACGACTACCCCTTCACACTGCGGTGGTGACCATCGCTGTCCGCTCCTACACAGAGCCAGACCGCTAGCAGTTCCGACCACGCGGACAGTTCGCACCGTAAAGAGCGACGGCTTTTGGGAAGCCGCCAAGGAACCCTGAAACGGCCGCAGTGGGGTCGTGAGCGGACCGGGCAAGCTTTGCTTGGCGAGGCAGACACAGTGGCCTGCTGCCGGTTTTTCGGACACGAGGTTAAGCTAACATAGCTTGTTCCTCGAACTCCACGGGGCTGAGATAGCCGAGTGTCGAGTGCCGCCGCCGAGGATTGTAGAAGCGCTCGACAAAGGATGGCCTAGGTGTGAGCTTTCAGGAGGTTGTCCATTCGGACCAGACCGGGGAGACTGGAGTTACCAAGCTTCAGCACTCACCGGAGGGTCCGAATGAACATCCACAAGAATGCCCGTCTCACGCCCCTGCGTCGAGAGGAAATGGCGCTGTCGGTCGTTGAAGGCCGCCTCTCCAAAGCCGATGCGGCGCAGACGTATGGTGTGTCGGCGAAGATCGTGACGCGCTGGGTCGAGCGCTACACGGCCGAGGGACGGGCCGGCATGGCCGACCGCTCGTCGCGGCCCCATGTCATGCCGGGCATGACCGGACAGGCGGTGGCCGGGCGCATCGTGGCATTGCGCCGCCAGCGGCTGACCGGCCAGCACATCGCCCTGGAGGTTGGTGTGTCGTGCGCCGCCGTTGCCAGGCAGAACAAGCCGAGGCCAATGGCGCCGAGGCGTGTCAGCAGGCCGAGCGCAACGGAGAGCCCCGCCGCCAGTTGCAGTGCGATGGTCGCCATTAGCAGCGGCAGGCTGACGCCCAAAGCGGCCATGGCCTTGGTGGCGCCATCGAAATGGGTGGCTAGTGTCAGGCCTTCATGAAGGAAGAGCAGGGAAAGCAGCAGGCGGCCGGCCAGCAGGGTGATGTCCCTAAGTCGGTATTTCGTGGCAAGGAGGTGCAGCCTCGTGGTTAGTTCGGTCGGTGTCATGATCAGGCTCCAATTTTTAGAACAGGCAGGCGCCGCGCGTCCTGCCGGACGTATGAAATGACGCTGCAAGCGTTTGATATTTGAATGGGTCGGAGCCGGCGGAGGGAGAGACGCCGGCTCCGGTTTTCGGGCGCCAGCCCACCGGCGCCCAAAAGTCTTGGCCCGTGCTGGCCGCGCGACCTTACTTGGTCACTTTGGTGTCGATCGCTTTCTGCAGGTCCGAAAGCTCATCGCAACCTGCCGGACAGATTTTTTCCAGCGACGCCAATTGCTCGTTGGCCTTGGCCACGTCGCCGGTCTCGACAGTAAGTGTCGCTTTGTAAGGCGCTTGCGATCATGGGAAGACGGCAAATGCTGCGCCTCTACAGCCAGTCCCACAATTTAGCGAATGGGTACTTCATCGAGCGCTCTTCTCCAGCAAGAACAATTTCCTGCTCGGCGGGGTTGAGTGCGAGACGGTGCAGTGCGTCGTCATTAGGAAATACTCTGTATAACTTCGATAAACTAAGAAGAATTCTCTTATTCAGATCCCAATATCCTGCCGAGTAAAAACTCGGAAGATCTTTACTCAGTATCGTATCAGCAGTTCGTGGTAGAACGCCCTTAAGAATTGTAGTCCGAAGCTCTGGCAGAACCACCGAGATAAGAGACCAGCTTTGCGCAGATTCTATATCCACCGCGGCCCTCAGCAACGCAGCCTGCATGTTCGTACGTTCATCGCCTTGCGCATCGTCGTGCAATTCTGATAGGCGCTGTGCAATTTCGGTAGAACTATTCGCAAGGTTTCGAGGATAGCGAAGGATCGCGAGAGCCGCCGCAAGTCCTATCGTCGACTGCAGTTGTGAGAGCCAAGAACCCGCAAAAATTGCTCCAGAATGGTGAGGAAGCCGTCCGAGCCAAGATTGATCGATCCGGTTCTCGCAGTACGCCTCGACGGCTGATTGGAAAAAGAGATCCGGCTTGGAAGAAATCATGGTGCCTTCCAAATCGCCCATATCGCGACGAAGCATTTCGTCGATCACGGCGCGGCAGACTTGCGCGGGAGCATCGTCTTTTAGAAGGCGCGGAAGGACATCATTCGCAGCGAGCGGAAGCGTATCACCGTCGATGAGGTCGTCTCGCGCCAGCAGCACGTCCGCGATCATGTCGGTCGGATACTCTGACATAACCAACGATTTGTCCGCGAGAGCGATGATGGCGCCATAAATTGGGTTCTTCCATGGCGACAATGCCTCCTTGTTGGTGTCGTAGTAACGAGCGACCTTTCCGATCTCACGCGAGGTCAGCTCTTCCAACCTCCGCTCCACCTGTGAGGCTGTCGGCATCTCCGGCAGCGACTGGGAGGTCATAAGCTGCAGGAAATCGACGGCCGATATGGCTGCGATCAACCGCGGCGAACTCGGACCTATGCCCAAGATGTCGCGCTTGAGAACCGCCCCCTCGGATGGGTCCTGCAAGGTGTTGAAGACTGTCAAAGCCGCTTCTCCCGAAATCTCATTTGCGCCCTCCGTCTGCTCGAACAGATCGACGAGCATCTTGTATTGGCGCCGGGAGGCCGAAAGATCGCGGCCATAGCGCCACAGAAAGCGTCTGAGCGGTGTGACCCTGTTCTCAGCCGCATCGATCGCTCCGAACGACACCCAACGCGGCAATTTGGACGACGCAGCCTCGCCTAAGGCAGAGACTTGGATGTCGTATTCACCGCCCTCGGAACGTCGGCGCTCGTTCAAGTCTGCGGTGCAGAAAGAGAAGACCGTTCTCAGTCGCGGCCACTGCTGGGACCAGACCGCGAGTATCGAACGTTCAATTTCCTTAGGACCATTCTCGCTGGAGGAAAGGGTCACTATCCTGTCCGAGTAGTACCCGTCGATGATCGCCGATATCAAATCAACAGGTCCCGACCCCACCTCAAGCGAGGAGGCCAGGTTCAAAGGTTTTCCATAGTTCGAAGTGTCTCGTCCGACCGGACGACGGAACAATTTCAAGAATTCGGAAAAGGACGCAATCGAAGACATCGTCCTGGAGTCCAGCAGCAGCGTGTGGCTCCAGACGCAGCCCGGACGCGGCATCTCCGGAGCAGCCCATGTACGGAGGAGGGCATACCTCTTCGATTCCGGCAGAGGCAGTCCGGTCAGATAGCTATCATCATCGCCAAGGCGTGCGCCACTGGCCAAGTCACTCGCCGAACTGAGAAGGAAGAGATCTTTCGGAGGCAAGCGGTAGGAAGTCGCAATCTGACGATGACCGTCCGCATAGCCGAACAGGGCCTGATCTACCGGATCTGGCAAAACGACGTTCAATTCACAATCTCCAGGCCTGCCAACCACAGCAAAGGGGCGGTGAGATCATGTTCGGATGCCTCTGCGCCTACGATGCGTATGCGCTTGCTCGGCGGGGTGATCGCCAAGAGCCGCTGACGGTCAGGGCCCGGCCCGTCTCTCCTTTTCGACAGCTTGCCGCCCTGCGCAGACACGCCATAGACCTGTACATCGGTCACTCCCTCGGAGTTGTTGAGGTACTGCGAAAGCAGCGGATAGCGATCTTCCAGCCACTTGCCCGCATCAGTGGCCTCCGGCGGCGCTAGATCCCACGCCGACACGATAACGGCGATCTTCAACGGCGGCTTCTCGAACGGTGGGCGCTGAAGACACTGCAGCAGGTCCACCAACTGTACCTGCAGCGGCGCTTGTGCAGGATTCCATGCAGAAGCCTCGGCGTCCGGTTGCGCCTCGTCCTCTTCGGCATCGAACGCGTCGAGAATCGTGACACTGTCATTCGTCCTTGACGCGCTGATGAAAAGAAGGATGCCCTGCGCATTCCGAACAAGATCGACGAACTTCTCGGGACAAAATCTCGTCGAGAAAGCGTTCTCGAACGTCTCGCCCGAGAGGTCATCGAACTCGAGCTCCATCTCGGTGCCCGAAGAGGCATGCACGAGGTTGACAAGTATGTTCTCCACCTGCGTTGATGGGGTTCGCTCGACCTCGAACCCATCGGCCCAGGATTGAGACATTTCTTCGAGGTAACTAAAGTCGCCGGCATGCTTGCCCTTCTTCAGTGCGGTCGGGATTTCCTCACTGTCGACAAGATGCCACAGTGCAGCGGCAAACGTCGTCTTGCCTGCGTGTTGAACGCCAAAAACCATAAACCGTCCGTCCACGTCCGAACCTCCTCAGAGCTTGGCCAGCAACCTGTCGAACTGACGCGTAGCGTTATGAACCGGTTGGGGCGCCACCTCGGGCAGCGGCCTCCGCGCGGTCCACCGCTGGACCATTTTATCAAGTCCCACGAGCCCAACCCCACGATCCGCCTTGGGCAGTGCGCAAATGTGATGGGAGGAAATGGCGAGCCCCTTTTTTTGGAAATCAGAAACGAGGCGCGCTTGGTATTCGTCGAGGAATTCGACGTTCTTCTCGTCCTGATCAGCGGTGCGGGTGATGTCGAATTTGGTAGACAAAATCTCGACATCCTGCCCGGCAGCGAGTGCGCCACTGTCATTCAGGGCATTGATCATCTGCCTGAAATGCCTAGTGTAGGCTGTCCGGTTGTCCATCGACGCGAGCCGCGCTCCATCGAGAAGGAAGCAGACCCGATCAGCATGACGCAGTTCTGCAAGGGTCGCAATCACGTCAGTGGACGTGCGGGCCGTAGTGTAGGTCTCGCCCGAACGATCGGCGATCGCGAGATCCACAACCTCTCCACCCGCACGGGCAAGCGCGAGATGAAAAAAACTGAGCGGATCTCGCCGGCTGGTGCGCGGAATGGTCGGCGACCCCCGCTCCGAGCTCACCAGCGCGAACGACTGCAGCCTGGCAAATGCGAGCAAGGTTTCGCTGCCGACGAACGTCAGATCAGCGAACGGGCCCTTGCAGTATGCACCGTAGATCGACGCGAGGAGGGTCGTCTTGCCAACCTTTTGCTCGCCGACAAGCGCGATCGTTCGAACCTGTCGCCGCCGCTTGAGGGCGACGAGGTCATCGAGAAGCAGCGCTTCGCTCGACCATATTGGGACGGGCTGCGCAACCCTCGGCTCCTGTTCTTCGGCAGGCACTTCGATCTCATCCGTCTCGATGGCATAGTGGGGGCAGCCTTCGACGGGATCGTTTCCCAGCCGGCACACCCCGTCGACTTGAACCTGGCACGCCGTGTCGCTGCAGATCGGTGCGGCTACATTCATCAGTCCAGACTTCCCTGATCGATCAAGATGCGCTCACGGTAAGCCTGCAAGCCGAGTTCGTAGAACGAGATCTCCATATCCGCGACGTCGGAAACCGCGTCGCCGGCGTCCTTGTCCCATTCCGTCCCAGTTCTAGCGAGAGCTTGAAGTGCCGTATGCACCGGAACGAGCGATGCCGAGGAGGGCGAGATATTCCTTGCGAGCTTGCCTGCGTCGACTTGAGAAACTGCCGTCACCGCGGCGCGAAGGCTAGTCTTTGCGTCCGCATCGGATGCCGCGATCCTGCGAAGCAGCCCGTATGCCCCGTAGGGACCAGGGACTTGTCGCACTAATGTGCCCAGTTCGATTCCCGACGCGAGGATCTTCGTTTCACGATTAGCGTCCGACCTAGGCTTCTCCAGCAATTCATGCCAATCGCCGATATGCCACCACAGCATGTCGACTTCCTCGGCAAGCCTGACGATGTCGGCACGCGCCGGCGCCTGCGATGCTTCAGTCGCCTCGGCAAGCGATTTGGCGGCGGCTTCGGTCGAAGCTAGGACGGCCTCGATGGCCTGCCTAACTATTTCTCCTGGTACCGGGTTGGACGCGGCCACATTGGCGATCTCTGTCGCAGCCGACTTAAACTTCGGAGCGACTATCGGCTTTCCACCTTGCAAAGTCCGATGTAGGCGAACCGCAGTGGAAAGCGCGTCGTTCGCATCCATGGTTAAGGCATCTGCGTCGGCGGAGTGCCGCCTGCCACAGAACGACGTAGTGAGCACGGCGATATTGCTGACGCCGCCCGTCCAAGTGAGCCGCTCGCGTAGAAGCAAAGCGGCAAGTTTTCCGGCTTCGGCCTTGTCCTTCTTGAGCAAGAAATGGGGATCAAGATCTCGAATCGGCTTTTCGAACCACTCGGCCTCGGACGGCGCCTCCAACAGAAACGCAATCTTGCACAGGTCAAAGACGCGAAGCATTGACTTCACGGTCCCCTGGATTTTGTCGTGGCTCTTCTGACGCGCATCAATGATTTCGCGCGAAGCATCCGGATCCAGATCCCTGTAGGACTGGATGAAATCGAACTGGCCGACCATCAGTGCTTTCCTTCCTTCAATGCCTCGTCGATAAGCTTATCGAGATCGGGAAGGATTCCTTGTTCCTGGCTCCTCCTCACTGTGGCTATCACTAGTTCGTAATCCTTCAATTCACTATCCCCCGACTTATCAAGTTTCATCTGCGAGATCAGACGACGCTGTTCGTGCTCCTTGAGCTTGAAAAACTTAATCGTGACGCTTCTGACAGACGGCGGCGAGGGCGGGGGCGCGGACATCGGCATGGTCTGTGACTCCAGCACTGGCAGAATCTTTTCCCCAATATTGGTCTCGACTAGCGGAGCAGCCGGCGCGCGCCATTCAGGCAGGTCGTAGCTGTTCACCCACACGGTCTCGCCTTCCTGGTCAGGTACGGCGAGAAAATTGTCGGTTTCATATTGCCTCACCCAGACCTTTACGGCGAGCTTGCGTTTTCCTTCGACCCGATCAACGGCGATATCGATCCAATTGTAGCCCGGCTTCCAATCGGACTCGTCCCGTTCAGGATGCATGGCACCGGCCCTGATCCGAAGATACCGCTTTCCTTCGTCGACGCGCCTAGTGTGTTCGTGACCGAAAAGCTGGATTTTCGCAACTAAGTTACAGCGGTCCTCGAAGTCCTTCCGGTTCTTTAACCAGTTGAAGGGGTGGTGGGCCATGACCATGTGGCACACGCCGTCTTCCTCCTCGATCTGTGCCGCGGCGGGGTCGATCAGCATACGCCGCTCGTCGTCCGCGATGTCGGACACCAGAACCGTGTTGAAGCCCCACATGCGAAGCGTCGAGCCGTCATTTAACGGCACGTCCCTGCAGGCGAACGGCCGGGCGGGATTGTCTCCTGTTCCGTCGTCGTCGATGTACGCCCGCAAAGGACAAAGGAACTTGGCCGCGAAACGGTTGTAATTCTGGATGGGTCCGAAAATCACGCTGGCGGCGATCTTGCCCCGCATCCACTTTCGGAGTTCACCATTCACCTCGGTGGCGGGTTTGCTTCGAAGGGCCTCCCGAGCCAGGACCTGCGCAGGATCGGTCTCGACCTTCCTGTCTACGTCGTGATTGCCGGGGATGACGAACACATCCTCGATCTTGCAGCCGGCCGCCGGACAGAGCTTCTCCTCCAGCCATTGGTAAGCGAAGTCGTATTCCGCTGGGTGACCTGCAAAGGCGATGTCGCCAGTTAGCAGGACGCCATCGGCTGGCTTGCCGATCTCCTTTCGGATTCGTTTGACATCCTTGATGATGTCGCTGCGCAGCGCCAGGTTCGGATCGTCCGGTTGCCCGACCTCGGTCTTTTTGAAGTGGATGTCCGAAAAGTGCAGCAGCAGCATTTTCTCGCCCTTGTATTATGCGACCAGCTGATCAGGCCTTCGTTTATTGTCGAGCCCGTCATTCTTCTGCCGCCTCTTCCAGAATCTCCGAAAACGTGTTGTCGTGGTCGATGGCGGTCTTCTTGATCGACACTGAAACGCCAGCCATTGTTGAGAAGAATTTGCGCCTGTCCCCTGCCTTGTTGGTAGGCTCCCCGGGAACTGGTCATCCGTCGTAGGATGTTCGTTGTCAACATTCGCTTACTCGCAAACGTCCAATGTCCACTCCTTGGCGCAACTTCGACCAACCGTTCTGCTGACGATGTCTGCCTTCGGGTGACAGTGAAATCAGTCTGGATGACCGACTTTGGGCGCCAAAGCGGTCATTAAATAATTCTTGGTGCAGCTGGACTTCGTTGGGACAGCAAGCATTGCTGTCTGGACCGGGCGACTAAGTCACCTCGGTTCGAGGCCCGCCCCCCTGCGGGCTCCAGTCAGTACAGGCATCGGGCGGTCCGGCGCCGGTATTGATGGAGAAGGACAATGCGCGTTACCGACACTGCCCAGAGCGCAGGCACTGGAAGCGGGGAACCTGAGAATCTCCCGGATCAGTCTGTCGCAAAACCTCTGACGCGCCATCGGAAGCTGCCCGCCGATGAAGCAGAAGTTGCAAACAAGCCTAAGAGCCCTAAGCCTGCGGAGACGAAGACGGACATTGTCTTGAAGAAACTTCGGTTGGCCAAGGGTAGCACGCTTGAGGCATTGATCGAGGCCACTGGTTGGCAGGCTCATTCGGTACGCGGGTTTCTCTCCGGAACGGTGAAGAAGAAGCTCGGCCTGTCACTACTCAGCGAAGTCGGCAAGGACGGCGTCCGACGCTACCGGCTCGACACCAAGGCCAAGGCCGTTTGAGGTCATGGGTAACCGGGGCAGATTTCCGGGCGGAGGTGGGGTTTGCAGGGGGGCGGGTTTGTGATTCACCCTTTGCGTGACTCTGCCGCCGAATGATTCGCTTGAAGGCCTGTCGCTGGCGGAACTCCGCGGGCTGGTTGGGACGCTGCTCGGCGAAGTGCGGGGTCTTCACGGACAGGTCGAGAGCCTGCAGATGGAGAACCAGGCGCTGCGCGCCGACAACCAGAGCCTGAAGGACGAGATTAAGCGTCTGAAGGACCTGCCTCCGCGGCCGCCAATCAAGCCGTCCAAACCGTCGGGGATGGAGAAGGCGACGGGGGCGAAAGCGGCCAAGGGCAAGCGTCGGCGGCGCGGCGCCAAGCGCGACAGCGCTCGTGTGAGCCGCGAGGTGACGGTTGCGGTGAGCTCCCCTGCGGGCTCCCGCTTCAAGGGGTATGAGACGATCCTGGTGCGCGATCTGGTGTTGTCGGCCGAGGTGGTGCGCTACCGGCGCGAACGCTGGGTGAGCCCGAGCGGCGAGACGATCGTGGCGCCACTGCCGTCGGGGATTGTCGGCGGCTGGGGCGCGAACCTGCGCCGCTTCATCCTGGCCTGCCATATTCAGGGCCAAGTGACGACGGAGCGATTAACCGCACTCTTGACGGGCATTGGCGTCGACATCTCGAAGCGTCAGGTGGTGCGGCTGATTTCGGAGGGCCTCGAGGTCTTCGTTGCAGAGGATCGTGACGTGTTGCGCACCGGACTTGCCACGGCGCGCTGGATCACGGTCGATGATACGTCGGCGCGCCACGCCAACCAGGACGGCTACACCGCTCAGATCGGCGATGACCGCTTCACCGCGTTCCGCACCGGGCGATCGAAGTCACGGGGGGCGTTCCTGGCAACGCTGCGCGCCGGGCACGGCGATTACGTCATCAATGACGAGGCGTTGGCCTATATGCGCGGCCGCAACCTCGCTGGTCCGGTGATCGACCGGCTGGCGGCTTTCCCGCAAAAGGTGTTTGCCGACAGCGCCGCCTGGCAGGCGCATCTGGCAGCACTGGGCCTCGACCAGCTTGCGGTTGAGCCGAACCCGGTCAAGATTGCCACTGAGGGGGCGATGTGGGGGGCGATCCGCCATCATGGCTTTCTTGCCGACGCCGTTATCGTCTCCGATGACGCCGGCCAGTTCCGCATCGCCGACCATGCTCTGTGTTGGGTCCACGCCGAGCGGCTCGTCCACAAATTGGTGCCGATGACGCCAGACCAGCGCCAGGCCGTTGACGTCATGCGCCAGTTGATCTGGTGGTTCTATCACGACCTGAAGAGCTATCAGCGGTCACCTTGTCCGCGCCGCGCGGCGGCCTTGCGTGCCCGCTTCGACCGCCTGTTCAAACGACGAACCGGCTACGTCATGCTCGACAGGCTGCTCACCCGGCTTCACCGCCGCAAGCATGAACTCCTGCGCGTTCTCGATCGCCCCGAGATCCCACTCCACACCAACGGTTCGGAAAACGACATTCGCGCCGTGGTTATAAAACGCAAGATCTCCGGCGGGACCGTCAGTGACGCAGGCAGAGATGCCCGCGATGTCCTGCTCGGCCTGATGAAGACCTGCACCAAGCTCGGCGTCTCCTTCTTCGCCTACCTCGGCGACCGCCTTGGTATCCCCACACAAACCGCCGTTCTGCCGCTTCCCGATCTCGTCAGCCAAGCCGCTCCAGCCTGATCGCCCGGAAATCTGCCCCGGTTACAGGTCATGGCTACTAACCCAAAGCTTCAACAGGAGGTCGTCGCGCTCGGCGACCTCTCTCGCGATCAACTCGCCGCACGTTGGACAAGGATTTATGGCTGCCCGCCGCCGAGCGGCGTGCGGCGTGAGGTTCTGGTCAGAGCCGCTGCCTGGCATCTGCAGGCAAAGAGGCTTGGAGGCCTGTCGACCGAAACCAAGAAGCGTCTCGCCGAGGCGGTTCGCCGGTGTGGCATCAACGGGGCAGGGACAGTGCGAAACCCAGCTTGTGAGGTGTCAAATAGTCTAGGCGGTGCTGCGGAAAATGCCCGCGCTGTCGCGAAGCCGCGTCGTCCCCAATCAAAAGGGACCCGTCTCCTGCGTGACTGGAATGGCAAAACCCACATCGTCGACGTGATGGCAGAGGGATTTCTCTTTGATGGTAAGCTCTATCGGTCTCTCACCGCCATCGCCCAAGAGATCACCGGCGCCCATTGGTCCGGTCCGAGGTTCTTTGGGCTATGAGCAATCAGCAGAAACTGCGCTGTGCGGTCTACACCCGCAAATCCACCGAAGAGGGCCTTGAGCAGGAATTCAACTCGCTCGATGCGCAACGCGAGGCATGCGTGGCTTTCATCGCTTCGCAGGTAGGGCTGGGCTGGAAACTTGTTCCCGATTTCTACGACGATGGTGGAATTTCGGGAGGGACGTTGGAGAGGCCGGCGCTGCAGCGCCTGCTTCAAGACATACGTGGCAAATGCGTCGATGTAGTCGTAGTCTACAAGATTGACAGGCTGACGCGGTCGCTGATGGATTTTTCCAAGATCGTCGAGACCTTCGATGCGCACAGCGTCGCTTTCGTCTCTGTCACCCAGCAGTTCAACACCACGACGTCGATGGGCAGGCTGACGCTCAATGTCCTTCTATCGTTCGCGCAGTTCGAACGTGAGGTCACCGCAGAGCGCATTCGCGACAAGATCGCAGCGTCCAGGAAGAAAGGCATTTGGATGGGCGGCACCACTCCACTCGGCTACCGTGCTATCGACAAGAAGCTGGTGATTGACGAAGTGGGAGCGGCAACCGTTCGATCGATATTCCATCGCTACATGGAATTGAAATCGGTGCTAGCCTTGGCAGATGAACTCAATCACCGCCAGACAGACGCGGAGACTGATCCTGCTAGGCGTTCTGTCAGCCGTGGGCGACTTTATCACATGCTTTCAAACCCGGTTTACATCGGCCAGGCTCGTCACAAAGACGCATGTTACGATGGCGCCCATCAACCGATCGTAGATGTTCAGTTGTTTGCATCTGTTCAGGCCCTGCTAAAGCAGCAAGGGCCGAGACGGCGGTCGCGGTTGAATGTCGCGGATTTGCATCTGCTGACAGGCCTGGTCTTCGACGAGACCGGTGATCGATTGAGCCCGGCTTATGCCAACAACCATGGCAAGCGCTACCGCTACTATATCTCCAATCGATTGAAGGTCGCGCGGCGCAAAGACGATAGTGGTTGGAGAGTTCCGGCCGACGAACTGGAAGCAATTGTCGATCAGCAGCTGATCGCGGTGCTTAACGGCAAACTATTACTGGCCGAATGGATCGAGCACTACGCATCGAAGGAGTCGATTGGGAGGGGGTTGAACACGGCGAACGGCCTTGTGAGAAACTCGCCAGAATCTAATGCTCAGCGTAGATCGATGGTCAAAAGCGCAATCGTGCGGATTACGCTCGCGCCAAGGGCCATCGAGCTTGAAATCAATCCTGCTGCTTTGGTGAGGTCGCTGTTGCATTCACGAGGCGATGAACGAGCCGACACAACGAAGTCCGAATCACCTCTTGTCTCGGCAGAAACTCACAAGATCACCGTAGCATGCGAAATTCAAAGGCGAGGAAATGAGGCTCGCTTGGCTATTGGAGATCAGCCAAAGTCGGAAAAATCTCCTGATCCAAGTCTGGTCAACCTACTGGCCAAGTCGCACGCCATGTTGGCGGCACTTACAAATGGCTCGGCTCGAAGTATCTCTGAGCTCTCGAAAGTTACCGGCATCCATCGTGCCGACCTAAGCAAGGCATTGCCATTAGCATTCCTCGCTCCGGCGATCGTGGACGACATCTTCTCGGGCAATCAACCTGCTAGCTTGACCGCCCGGCGACTCGCTCGGCTCGTCGATCTTCCGGCCGATTGGGATCAGCAACGGACCGCCCTGGGCTTTTGATAGCCTCATTGGTCGATAACCCAAGTCAGCCGTCTGGCGTTGGGGCACATTCTTCAGGATGTCCAACGATCCTCATTGCATCGTTATTCAAAACAATAGGGCGCGGAAAACCGCCTGGTGAGACGGGTCGTGAAAAGGCGAGAGAAACAGAGACGGACGGAGCGTGCAAGCCCGACTGTTCAGAGACGGCCCAGCCTATCCCACGGATATGTCGACGGAATTTCGAGCCACCCCAATGCGAGCGATTTTTGCTGTGACTGCATGGTGATCCAAGCAGGAATCGAACCGTTGACCTACGAGCGTTTGCAAGCCTCGGAAACCTTTAATGAATTAGGCCCGGTTTTCGGACTTATGCAAAACAGAGACAAAATGGCCAAAATGCAGGAACAAGTGGTCAGAGACGTCGTCGGCGGATGCACATTGCATCGCCCCGATCTTGAGGGATGGTTCTCACAGAGATGCCCACTAAGTCATTGATAACAAAGACTGAATGGTGATCCAAGCAGGAATCGAACCGTTGACCTACGAGCGTTTGCAAGCCTCGGAAACCTTTAATGAATTAGGCCCGGTTTTCGGACTTATGCAAAACAGAGACAAAATGGCCAAAATGCAGGAACAAGTGGTCAGAGACGTCGTCGGCGGATGCACATTGCATCGCCCCGATCTTGAGGGATGGTTCTCACAGAGATGCGTAACCGGGGCAGATTTCCGGGCGATCAGGCTGGAGCGGCTTGGCTGACGAGATCGGGAAGCGGCAGAACGGCGGTTTGTGTGGGGATACCAAGGCGGTCGCCGAGGTAGGCGAAGAAGGAGACGCCGAGCTTGGTGCAGGTCTTCATCAGGCCGAGCAGGACATCGCGGGCATCTCTGCCTGCGTCACTGACGGTCCCGCCGGAGATCTTGCGTTTTATAACCACGGCGCGAATGTCGTTTTCCGAACCGTTGGTGTGGAGTGGGATCTCGGGGCGATCGAGAACGCGCAGGAGTTCATGCTTGCGGCGGTGAAGCCGGGTGAGCAGCCTGTCGAGCATGACGTAGCCGGTTCGTCGTTTGAACAGGCGGTCGAAGCGGGCACGCAAGGCCGCCGCGCGGCGCGGACAAGGTGACCGCTGATAGCTCTTCAGGTCGTGATAGAACCACCAGATCAACTGGCGCATGACGTCAACGGCCTGGCGCTGGTCTGGCGTCATCGGCACCAATTTGTGGACGAGCCGCTCGGCGTGGACCCAACACAGAGCATGGTCGGCGATGCGGAACTGGCCGGCGTCATCGGAGACGATAACGGCGTCGGCAAGAAAGCCATGATGGCGGATCGCCCCCCACATCGCCCCCTCGGTGGCAATCTTGACCGGGTTCGGCTCAACCGCAAGCTGGTCGAGGCCCAGTGCTGCCAGATGCGCCTGCCAGGCGGCGCTGTCGGCAAACACCTTTTGCGGGAAAGCCGCCAGCCGGTCGATCACCGGACCAGCGAGGTTGCGGCCGCGCATATAGGCCAACGCCTCGTCATTGATGACGTAATCGCCGTGCCCGGCGCGCAGCGTTGCCAGGAACGCCCCCCGTGACTTCGATCGCCCGGTGCGGAACGCGGTGAAGCGGTCATCGCCGATCTGAGCGGTGTAGCCGTCCTGGTTGGCGTGGCGCGCCGACGTATCATCGACCGTGATCCAGCGCGCCGTGGCAAGTCCGGTGCGCAACACGTCACGATCCTCTGCAACGAAGACCTCGAGGCCCTCCGAAATCAGCCGCACCACCTGACGCTTCGAGATGTCGACGCCAATGCCCGTCAAGAGTGCGGTTAATCGCTCCGTCGTCACTTGGCCCTGAATATGGCAGGCCAGGATGAAGCGGCGCAGGTTCGCGCCCCAGCCGCCGACAATCCCCGACGGCAGTGGCGCCACGATCGTCTCGCCGCTCGGGGTCACCCAGCGTTCGCGCCGGTAGCGCACCACCTCGGCCGACAACACCAGATCGCGCACCAGGATCGTCTCATACCCCTTGAAGCGGGAGCCCGCAGGGGAGCTCACCGCAACCGTCACCTCGCGGCTCACACGAGCGCTGTCGCGCTTGGCGCCGCGCCGCCGACGCTTGCCCTTGGCCGCTTTCGCCCCCGTCGCCTTCTCCATCCCCGACGGTTTGGACGGCTTGATTGGCGGCCGCGGAGGCAGGTCCTTCAGACGCTTAATCTCGTCCTTCAGGCTCTGGTTGTCGGCGCGCAGCGCCTGGTTCTCCATCTGCAGGCTCTCGACCTGTCCGTGAAGACCCCGCACTTCGCCGAGCAGCGTCCCAACCAGCCCGCGGAGTTCCGCCAGCGACAGGCCTTCAAGCGAATCATTCGGCGGCAGAGTCACGCAAAGGGTGAATCACAAACCCGCCCCCCCTGCAAACCCCACCTCCGCCCGGAAATCTGCCCCGGTTACCAGAGATGCCCACTAAGTCATTGATAACAAAGACTGAATGGTGATCCCGACAGGAATCGAACCTGTGACCTACAGATTAGGAATCTGCCGCTCTATCCTACTGAGCTACGGGACCACGCGGCCCGACACATAGCCGCTTCGGATCGTTTCGCCAAGAGGCCGGCCGAACGCAATTCGGCCAGTCCTTTGGCAAGAGGCATCAGGCCGCCAGCGCGGTTTCAGCCAGTTTCACCCAATAGCTCATGCCGTGCGGGATGACCTCGTCGTTGAAGTCGTAGGCCGGGTGATGGAGACCGGCGGTGTCGCCATTGCCGATGAAGATGAAGGCGCCGGGCCGGGCTTCCAGCATGTAGGAGAAATCCTCGCCGCCCATCACCGGCTGGATGCCGCGGTGGACATGAGCGTCGCCGGCGACACCAGCCGCGACGTCGCTGGCAAACACCGTCTCCTCCGCATGGTTGAAGGTCACGGGGTAGTTCGCCTGGTAGTCGACCTCGATCTTGGCGCCGAACGCGGTCGCCAGCCCATCGCAGATGCTGCGGATGCGCTCTTCGGACTTTTTGGCGATTTCCTTGCGCAAGGTGCGCACGGTGCCGGCGATTTCCGCCGTTTCCGGGATGATGTTGTAGGCATCGCCGGCGTGGAACTTGGTCACCGACACCACCACGGCCTCGACCGGATCGGTGCTGCGCGAGGCGATCGTCTGCAAGGCGCCGACCAGCTGGCTGGCGATGACGATCGGATCGATCGTGGCGTGCGGCATCGCCGCATGGCCGCCTCTGCCGCGCACGGTGATGGTGAACTCGGCCGTCGCCGCCATGATCGGGCCTGGGCGGATGGCGAACTGCCCGACCGGCAGGCCCGGCATGTTGTGCATGCCGAACACCCTGGAGATGTCGAAGCGCTCCATCATGCCGTCCTTGACCATCTCGTTGCCGCCGCCGCCGCCTTCCTCGGCCGGCTGGAAGATCACCGCCACCGAGCCAGTGAAATTGCGCGTCTCGGCGAGATATTTCGCGGCACCCAGAAGCATCGCCGTGTGGCCATCATGGCCGCAGGCGTGCATCTTGCCGGGATTGGTCGAGGCGTAGGGCTTGCCGGTGATCTCGTTGAGCGGCAGCGCGTCCATGTCGGCGCGCAGGCCGATGGTGGGGCCTTCGCCCTGGCGGCCGCGGATGATGCCGACGACGCCGGTCTTGCCGAGGCCGGTCACCACGTCGTCGCAACCGAAGGCCTTCAGCTTCTCGGTAACGAAGGCGGCGGTCTTGAAGACGTCGAAGTTCAGTTCCGGCGTCTGATGCAGATGCTGGCGCCAGCCGGCAACTTCGTCCTGCATTTCGGCGGCACGGTTCAGGATTGGCATGATGGTTCCATTTCGCTGTTGGGACAGGCGGGTGTCGTCCGCTGCCTTGCAATTGTGATCGTCAGGCACTTTGCCATCTTGGCGTCACATAGAGTAAATAGCACCGCAACGATGTGGTCCGGTTTTTGAGGGTCGGACGCATCATGCTGGCGATCGCGTAACGAAATCTTACGGAGCCAGGGGCGACTACGGCAAGAGGCGATTTCGGATTTGATCATGCGGCACAGGCATTTCCTCAAACTATTCTCGGCTGGCGCAATCGTGCTGTCGGTCCTGGCTGGGTCGGCGCAGGCCAATCCAGTCGTTCTGTTCGACCTCAACAACGGCAAGATCCTGCAGCATCAGGACGCGTTCAAGCGCTGGTATCCGGCCTCGCTGAGCAAGCTGATGACCGCTTATGTGACCTTCCGGGCGATCGCGGCCGGCGAGGTCCAGCTCGATTCGCCGATCAAGGTGACCAAACACTCGGCCGCCGAGCCGCCAAGCAAGATGGGCTTCAAGCCGGGCTCGGTGATGCGGCTCGACAACGCGCTGAAGATGATGCTGGTCAAGTCGGCCAACGACATCGCCATGGCTGTCGGCGAAAATGTCGGCGGCTCGCAGGCGGCCTTCGCCGAACGGATGAACGCCGAGGCGACCCGGCTCGGCATGAACGGCACGCATTTCGTCAATCCGAATGGGCTCTATTCGCCGGACCAGTACACGACGGCGCGTGATCTCGCCGTGCTGGTGATGGCGATCCGGCGTGAATTTCCGCAATATGCGCCATGGTTCTCGATCGAGGGCCTTGCGGTCGGCAAGAAGGCGATCTCGAACTACAATCTGCTCATCGGCCGGTATCCCGGCGCCGACGGCATGAAGACGGGCTTCGTCTGTCCTTCCGGCTTCAACATGATCGGCTCGGCGACCCGCAACGGACGCACGCTGGTCGCGGTGGTGCTTGGCGAGAAATCGGCAGTCACCCGTGCCGAGACCGCCGCGAAACTGCTCGACCAGGGTTTTGACACGCCAGCGTCCGGCTCTGCCACCATCGCCACGCTGGCACCGTATGGCGACACCGTCTCGCCCAACGACATGCATGACGAGATCTGCAGGAAGAAGGCGCCGGCGGAGCAGTCCGAGGCAGCGCCGGCCGCTGCCGCCAAGGACGTGCCGAAGTCACCCTACCAGGAAAAGCTCGACCATGTGCCGACGCTGGTAGCCGTCGGCCTTGGCGGCGCCACCGGTCCGGCGCCGAAGGCGATGCTCGACCAGGGTGGCCAGGAATATGCCGACGTGCCGGTTCCGAGCTGGCGTCCCGACAGGCCGGCACCAGCCGGCACGGGTCCGGTCGTTGCCGGTCCCGCTGCGCAGGGCGACCAGCCGGTCAAGGTTGCCAACTAGAGCATGATCCCGAAAAAGTGGAATCCGGTTTTCGGAAAAGATAATGCTCAAACAAACAGATAGAGCCCGATGAGCGGCTTTCCGATCCCAGTCTCGGTGCTGACCGGTTTCCTCGGCGCCGGCAAGACGACGCTGCTCAACCGGCTGTTGAAGGATCCGGCGCTGGCCGACACGGCGGTCATCATCAACGAGTTCGGCGAGGTGGCGATCGACCATCTGCTGGTCGAGCAGGCTTCCGACGGCATCATCCAGCTTTCGGACGGCTGCCTGTGCTGCACGGTGCGTGGCGAACTGGTCGACACGCTGGCCGACCTGGTCGACCGGCTGCAGACCGGCCGCATCGCCCGGCTGGCCCGCGTCATCGTCGAGACCACGGGTCTTGCCGACCCGGCGCCGGTGCTGCAGTCGATCATGGCGCATCCGGCGCTGGTCCAGGCCTTCCGGCTCGACGGCGTCATCACGCTGGTCGATGCGGTCAATGGCAATGCCACGCTCGATGGCTATGTCGAGGCGGTCAAGCAGGTCGCCGTCGCCGACCGCATCGTGCTCGGCAAAGCCGATCTCGTCACCGACACCAGCGACCTGGAAACGCTGCGGGCGCGCTTGCGGCAGATCAATCCGGGGGCCGAGCTGCTCGATGCCGCCGACACGGGGACAGGCGTGGCGGCGCTGTTTGACTGCGGGCTCTACAACCCGGCAACAAAATCCGCCGACGTGCGGCGGTGGTTGGGCGAGGAAGCGGCACATCACCATGATCACCATCATCACGGTTATGATCACCAGCATGACCATGGCCATCGCCACGATCAGCGTGTGCGTTCCTATTCGCTGGTCCATGACGGCCCGGTGCCTTTTTCAGCGATCGAGATGTTTCTCGACCTGCTGCGCTCGACACATGGCGAGCATCTGTTGCGCATGAAGGGCGTCATCGAACTCAGGGAAGACCCCTCGCGGCCATTGGTGATCCATGGCGTGCAGAAAATTCTGCATCCGCCGGTCCAATTGCCGTCCTGGCCGGATGGCCAGCGCGGTACGCGGTTGGTGCTGATCACGCTCGACATGCCCGAGGGCTATATTCGCCGGCTGTTTGCCGCCTTCACCAACCGGCCGTCGATCGACACGCCCGACCGCGCGGCGCTGGAGAACAACCCGCTGGCGATTGCCGGGCATTAATCCCTACGTTCGCTGCTCGCCGCGCTCGACCAGAAAACGA
Organism: Mesorhizobium newzealandense; assembly: GCF_042682145.1. Taxonomy (NCBI): domain Bacteria; kingdom Pseudomonadati; phylum Pseudomonadota; class Alphaproteobacteria; order Hyphomicrobiales; family Phyllobacteriaceae; genus Mesorhizobium; species Mesorhizobium newzealandense. The sequence goes on from NZ_JBHUGZ010000029.1 coordinate 167,703, forward strand.
TGGCCGCCTGAGACCGACGCCGTTTCTATCAGTTGATGGCCGCTGTCGGAGCAGAAAGCCGGGATATCGATGACGGCGAGCGGGTCGGTGGTTTCAAGCCAAAGCCTGCTGCCCGGCTGCATTCCGGCAAGGCGCTTCTTCGCCTTGAGCACGGGCAAGGGGCAGTTCAAACCCTTGAGGTCATAGACAGCGTCGTCCTGGGCCAAGGCGAAGACCTCAGCCGCCGAACATGCCGAGCAACTTGTTCTTCAGCTTGGTGACCCGGCTCTCGTCGGCGCTTGCCGCCTGCGTTTCGGCCTCCGGCGCGGCGTCGGTGGGGGCTACGATGGTGGCGGTGGCGACAGGCGCTTCCTTGGCGGTCTGGGCCGCCAATTTTTCGGCCTTGGCCGCTTCCTTTTCGGCCAGGGCCTGCGCTTTGGCGGCTTCCTTGGCCTGCTTGGCAGCCTCTATGGCGGCAAGCCTCTGCTCTTCGGCCTTCTGCTTGGCGGCTTTTTCGGCGTCGAGTGCCGCCATCTTGCGGCCGGCCGGCGAATCGATGCGGCCCATGCGCGCCGTCTCGGTCACCGAACCGTCGGTGTTGAGCGACGGCGGGTCGATCGGCACGCGTTCGCCGCGCGCCCGGCGCTTCGACCAGTCGGAGACGATGCTGGCTTCCTTGATGCCGGCGATGGTCGGCTTCGGCGGGGGCACGCTGGCCTTGAGCGCGCCGTTGAACGCCGCGTCATAGGTGCTCTGGTAGGCGTTGTAGGCGCTCTTCAAAGAATCCGGTTGGGTGGTCACCGGGCACGGGCCGGTGGGGTTGAATGTCTGGCCGTCGGCGGCAACCTGGTTGAAGACGTAGCGCTTCTCGCAAACGTCGACCTTCGGCGGCACCTTGGTGACCTCGAAATTGTCGTAGCCAACCTTCAGCATCTTCCAGAACTGATAGTTCGGGTCGTTGCGGTAGCGCGCCATGTTGGCGGCGGTCATGCGGAACGGAAACGCCTGGATCTGGAATTCGGTCTGGCCACCCTGGAAGGCATCGCGGCCGAAGGCATAGATCTGCTCGATCTGCGCATCGGTCATCGAATAGCAACCCGACGATGAACAGGCGCCGTGCACCATCAAATTGGCGCCGGTGCGGCCATTAGCGCGGTCATAGGCGTTGGGAAAGCCGATGTTGAAGGACAGATGGTAGTTCGAGCGCGGGTTCATTTGCGCCGGACGCACCGTGTAAAAGCCTTCCGGCGCCTGGCGGTCGCCTTCGGTGTATTTCGGCCCGAGCTTGCCCGACCATTTGCAGATGTCGTAGCTCGCGACCATGTCGTAGCGGCCGTTGGTCTTGGCCTTCCAGATTTCGAGCTTGCCCTCTTCCTTGAAGATGCGGGCCATCACCGACGAGGTCCGGACCATGCCCTTGGCCCTCATGTCGGCGAGGATCTTGTCGGGCAGCGGCTTGTTGGCCTCCGGCGCGAAATCCTTCATCGACGAATCGTTGCAGCCGGCCACGGCGAGGGCAGCGATCAGGATTCCGGTGCGGGCAAGCTTGGCGAACATGGCTGCGGATATCGTCTTTTTCTCTGCGCCAAGGCAATTCATGCCACGGCTACTGCATTGAACGTGTACGGACACTAAGCCCGTTAACCTTGAAAATTCCTTACCACAAGTGTCGACGCGTCCCCTTGCGGTAGTCTCATTGAGCCGAATGCAGCGGCATTTTTGTGGCAAAAATGCTCCGCGCCGCCACATTGCGGCGGGCAGGGCAGGGCCATGGTTTAGAGACTGCGACCCATTGCCAGGTATTTCTCGCGGCGCTGCTCGCGGAAATCGGTGTTGGCGCCGGAAAACTCCTTCATCGTCTTGGCGATGAGGTCACCGGTCGCGGCAATCACGGTTTCGGCGCCACGATGCGCGCCGCCGAGCGGCTCGGGGATGATGGCGTCGATGATCTTCAGTTCCAGAAGATCCTGTGCGGTGATCTTCATGTTGGTCGCCGCATCCTTCGATCGCGTCGTGTCGCGCCACAGGATCGAGGCGGCGCCTTCCGGCGAGATCACCGAATAGATGGAGTGTTCGAGCATGTAGACACGGTTGGCGGTGGCGATCGCGATGGCGCCGCCCGAGCCGCCTTCGCCGATGACCACCGAGATCGACGGCACTTTCAGGCCAAGGCAGGCCGAGGTCGAGCGGGCAATGGCTTCCGCCTGGCCACGCTCCTCGGCACCGACGCCGGGATAGGCGCCGGCGGTGTCGACCAACGTCAGCAGCGGGATCTTGAAGCGGTCGGCGAGCTCCATCAGCCGCACCGCCTTGCGATAGCCTTCCGGCCGCACCGAGCCGAAATTGTGCTTCAGCCGGCTGGTCGTGTCGGAACCCTTTTCCTGGCCGATAATCGCCACCGGCTCGCCGCGGAAGCGGGCGAAACCGCCGACGATCGCCTGGTCCTCGCCGAAATTGCGGTCACCGGCGAGCGGCGTGAAATCGTTGAACAGGCCCTTGATGTAGTCGACGCAATGTGGCCTGTCGGGATGGCGCGCCACCTGCACCTTCTGCCATGGCGTCAGCGCCTTGTAGGCGTCGCGCAGCGCGTCGCGCGAGCGCTTCTCGAGACGGCTGATCTCGTCGCCGACATCGACGGCTTCGCCATTCTCGGCAAGCTTCTTCAGCTCGAGGATCTTGCCCTCGAGGTCCTGCACCGGCTTTTCGAAATCGAGGTAATTGTACATGCGTGAGCGGACCGATACGTCGGAAAGGCGAGGACTGGCAGAACCCTGAAATCCAAGGCTCCGGGCGGTGGAATGTCGTCCTCACATAGCGATATGAGGCCTAGTCGGCAAGCGGATGATGATCGTTGACCAGCCGCACGAGCCGCTCTTCCAGCACATGGGTGTAAATCTGTGTCGTCGATATGTCGGCATGGCCGAGCAATTGCTGCACGGCCCTGAGATCGGCGCCGTTCTGCAGGAGATGGCTGGCGAAAGCGTGACGCAGCACATGCGGCGAGATCTTCGCCGAGGCGATGCCGGCCCTTGCTGCCAGCCCTTTCAGGTCGCGGGCAAAGACCTGGCGCGAGAGATAGCCGCTGTCGGAGGCGGCGGGAAACAGAAACGGACTGTCAGCTAAGGCGGGCACCTTGGCGCGGGCGGCAAGCCAACTCCGCATCGCCGTGCGCGCCTTGGCCGACAGCGGCACCATGCGCTCCTTGTCGCCCTTGCCGCGCACCATGAAGAAACGGTCGTCGCGCTGCGCCACCGTCACCGGCAGGCCGACCAGCTCGGAAACGCGCAGGCCGGTGGCATAAAGCACCTCGACCAGCGCATGCAGGCGCAGTGCCGCCAGCCAATCGCTGTTGCCAGGCGCGGCATCGGTGCCGAGCCTGGGATCGCCGGCCTCAAGTGCTGCGCGGTCGATCAGCCGGCCGGTGTCGGCCTCGCTCATCGTCTTCGGCAGCGGACGGCCCTTTTTCGGACTGTCCAGCGTGCCGGTCGGGTCATCGCCGCGCAGGCCTTCGGCGTAGAGGAACTTGAAGAACTGTCGGATCGCCGACAGTTTGCGCGCTTGCGACGTCGGCGCGAAGCCGCGCGCGGCGATGTCGTCGAGATAGGCGCGGATATCGGCGGCGCCGGCACGGGCAAGCCCGCCATCGATCGCGTCCGAAGCGTCTTCGAGATCACGGCGGTAGGAGGACAGCGTGTTTTCGGCGGCACCCCGCTCGGCGCTCATCATTTCCAGAAAGGCTTCGATGCGGGCGGCGCTGTTCATTCTGAGTTTTTCTTGGCGGGGTTTTTTCTTGGCAGGGCGTTTCCGGGCAGCGATCAGCTTTTCTTGGGGTTGAGCTTTTCCGGCGGAATGCGCACGCTCATTTCCGCCTTCCTGGGCTCGACGAACATCACCAGCGCGAACATCGTACCATAGGCAATGCCGGCCAGAATCGCGAGGATCACGACAAAGCGAAACAGTGTCGGCATAATTTTCGCCCGTCTTCTTGTTCTGCGTTTCCAAACCCTGTGCCCTTATGGGACGCCAATCCGGCCAATTCAAGCAAGAAGCTGAGGCTTGTTAGCAACTTCTGATGCAGCCCGGCCAGCCCATATCGGGCTCAGGCTGCTCGCCAAGCTTGACGCAAACGGGCTTTTCATGTCGATACGCCGGCAAAGAGGGCCCTCGAAACATCCGATGAACGCGCTGCCAGCAAATCCTCCAGACGAGAACCACGCCCCGCTGCTTGGCCGGCTGGGCAGCCGTTCCGTCGTCTTCGTCGGGTTGATGGGCGCCGGCAAGACGGCGATCGGCCGCAAGGTGGCCGCGATGCTGGCGCTGCCGTTCATCGACAGCGACCAGGAGATCGAAAGCGTCTCGCGCATGACCGTTCCGGAGCTGTTCGAGCGTTATGGCGAGGCCGAGTTCAGGGCCCTGGAGCAACGCGTCATCCTGCGCGTGCTGGAAAACGGACCGCAGGTGCTGTCGACCGGCGGCGGCGCCTTCATGAACGCGCAGACGCGCGAGGCCATCGCTGGCCATGGCGTGTCGGTGTGGCTGAAGGCCGAGCTCGACCTCTTGATGGAGCGCGTCTCCAAGAAGCAGAACCGGCCGCTCCTCAGAAGTGCCGACCCGCGCGCCGTGCTGGAGCGGCTGATGGAGGAGCGCTATCCAGTCTACGCGACATCAGACGTCACCGTACCGACCCGCGACGACCGCAAGGAGGTCATCGCGGCCGAGGTGGTGAATGCGCTTTGCCGGCATTTCGGCATTGATGAGACTGCCGCGACAGGCGAGATACGATCATGAGCGCGGATCAGTCAGTCACCGTCGAAGTCGGCCTTGGCGACCGGACCTACGACATCCTGATCGGCTCCGGTCTGCTGTCGCGCGCCGGTGCCGAGATTTCGCGCCGCCTGCCGGGCACGCGCGCTGCGGTCATCACCGACGCCAATGTCGCGGCGGCGCATCTCGATGCGCTGAAGGCCGGTCTCGAAACGGGCGGTATCCAGCCCGCCGTCATCACGCTGCCGCCCGGCGAGAAGACCAAGAGCTTTGCCCATCTCGAAGAGGCGGTCGACGGCGTGCTGGCCGCTAGGCTGGAACGCGGCGACATCGTCATCGCCTTTGGCGGCGGCGTCATCGGCGACCTTGCCGGCTTTGCCGCAGGCATCGTGCGCCGCGGTATGAATTTCGTGCAGATCCCGACCTCGCTGCTGGCGCAGGTCGATTCCTCGGTCGGCGGCAAGACCGGCATCAACAGCGCGCGCGGCAAGAACCTGGTCGGCGTCTTCCATCAGCCGAAGCTGGTGCTGGCCGACACCGAAGTGCTCGACACGCTGCCGATCCGCGAATTCCGCGCCGGCTATGCCGAGCTTGCCAAATACGGGCTCATCGACCGACCGACGTTTTTCACCTGGCTGGAAGAGAACTGGGTCCGAGTGTTCGCCGGCGGGCCGGAGAGGGCGCAGGCCATAGCCGAAGCCTGCCGCGCCAAGGCCGATGTGGTCGCCCGCGACGAGTTCGAGACCGGCGACCGTGCACTGCTCAATCTCGGCCACACTTTCGGTCACGCGCTGGAAGCCGCCACCCAGTATGACGGAACCCGCCTCGTCCATGGCGAGGGTGTCGCCGTCGGCATGGCGCTGGCGCATCGCTTCTCGTCGCGGCTCAACCTCGCCAGCCCCGACGACGCGTCGCGCGTCGAGGCGCATCTGCGTGCCGTCGGCCTGCCGTGGCGGATGGCCGACATTCCGGGTGATTTGCCTGATGCCGAGGCGCTGCTTTCCTTCATCGCGCAGGACAAGAAGGTGTCGCGCGGTGCGCTGACCTTCATCCTGACGCGCGGCATCGGCCAGGCCTTCATCGCCAAGGACGTGCCGGCTTCGGAAGTGCTGTCGTTCCTGAAGGAGAACCATCCGGGCGAGCAGGAAAGCCGGCCGGGCCAGCAGAAGATGCGGCCGGGCCAGCAGAAGAGCCGACCGAGATGACCAACGAGACCGGCTGGATTGTCGTCGCTGTCCTTGCCGTCCTCATCCTGCTGGCCGTAGCCTTGCGCACGCGCCTGCTTGCCGCTTTCGGCTATGAACTGTCGCGCATCGAGCCGCAGCGCTCAAGCCAGGACGAGTTGCGCGGTGCGGTCGACGATTTCCGTCGCGACGGCCAGGTGGTGCGCGAGGATCGCGATCGCGTCGGCGGCCTGTTCGATCTCGCCGAGCTCGAAGTGTCCGACATCATGGTCCACCGCACCAACATGCGCTCGGTCAATGCCGACAATGCGCCGGAGGCGGTGGTGCGCGAGATCCTGCAGAGCCCGCACACCCGCATGCCGTTGTGGAAGGGCTCGCTCGACAACATTGTCGGCGTGCTGCACGCCAAGGACCTGCTGCGGGCGCTCAACGATGTTGGCAACGACTTCTCCAAGATCGATGTGATGAAGATCGCCTCGAAACCGTGGTTCGTGCCCGACACCACGACCTTGCAGGAGCAGCTCAACGCCTTCCTGCGCCGCAAGGCGCATTTCGCCGTCGTCGTCGATGAATATGGCGAGGTCGAAGGGCTGGTGACGCTGGAGGACATCATCGAGGAGATCGTCGGCGAGATCGCCGACGAGCACGATGTCGACATTCAGGGCGTCAAGCAGGAGGCCGACGGTTCCGTCGTCGTCGACGGCACGGTGCCGATCCGCGACCTGAACCGGGCGCTCGACTGGAACCTGCCGGATGAGGAGGCCACCACCATCGCCGGCCTCGTCATCCACGAGACGCAGTCGATCCCCGAGGAAAAACAGGCCTTTACGTTCCACGGCAAACGCTTCGTCGTGATGAAGCGCGACAAGAACCGGATCGCCAGACTCAGGATCAGGCCGGCGGGAGATGCTTAGGGCGTGTCGCGTTGAAACGAATTCAGGCGACGTGCTTCAAGCCCCTGTTTCAATGCATGCCGCCGAAGACCGCTGCGCACTTTTTGGCGCCATCAGAACCTGCGCAACTACGGAGCCTCATTCTGCGATCTGGCTCGTCGAGCGTTCGTGGATCGCCGCGCCCGTCTCAGCGTCGATGGCCGCCAAGCTGACCTCATAACCCCAAAGCCTGCGGATGTGACGAAGCGTGGCGTCGCGGCTGGCATCATCGAGAAGGATGCCGTCATTGACCTTGTGCTGCAGTCGCAAATGTCGATCGCCGAGCAGATCGACATCCACCACCTGGATGTCCGGTTGGTTCGCGCCAACCTCGTAGCTGTGAGCGAGCGCGGCGCGTATCTTGTCATAGCCGCGTTCGTTGTGGATGGAGGTGACCTGGCAATGCGGTTGGTCGGCAGCGTCGCCGATCACAAAGAACCGCCATTTCCGGATCAAAGTCGGACTGAGGTACTGGCGGATAAAGGACTCGTCGCGGTGATCCGCCCAGGCGTCGAGCAGGATCTCGCGCCAGTTGCCGTGGCCGGCGATGTCGGGAAACCAGTCGCGGTCCTCGGCCGTCGGCTCGGTCGAGATGCGCTGAATGTCCTGCATCATATCGAGACCGAGAGCGTAGGGGTTGATGCCGGAAAAGCGCGGATCGTCGAACGCCGGCTGGAAGACCACGTTGGAATGATTCCGCAGGATTTCGAGCATGGCGCCTTCGCTGATCTGGCCGCGATCGAACAGCATATTCATCAGCGTATAGTGGACGAAAGTGGCGCAGCCCTCGTTCATCACCTGTGTTTGCCTTTGCGGATAAAAATATTGTGCTATGACACGAACGATCCTGATGATCTCACGCTGCCAAGGCTCCAGGACCAGGCTGTTCTTTTCCAGGAAATACAGCAGGTTTTCTTCGGGCAGGTTGAGCGATTTCTTCCGCTCCGGGTCTTGTCCCTTGTCGTTGGCCTTTTGCTGCGACTGCGGCAGCGTCCGCCACAAATCATTGTAGGAGTGCTCTTCGTATTCGAGGCGCTCGCGAAGCCCTTCGCGCTGCCGTACCGACGACAGCTTCGGCGGCCGGTGATAGCGGAACACACCCTGCGCCATCAACGCGTGGGCGGAATCGAGAACAGCCTCGACCGCGGCGAGGCCGTGCCGCTCCTCGCAACGGACAATGTAGCCCTTGGCGAAGTCCAGGTAGCTGAGGATCGCCCCAGCGTCCGTCCACTGCTTGAACAACTGATTGTTCTTGAAGAAATGGTTGTGCCCGAGCGCAGCATGGGCCGTCACCAAGGCCTGCAGGGCCATGGTGTTTT
>NZ_JBHUGZ010000030.1:0-640896 GCF_042682145.1 Mesorhizobium newzealandense
CCGCCTACCGCAACGCGGCCGCGATGTTGCCGCCGTCGACCGTCGTCACATCGGCGGTGGTCCGGTCGGCCAGCGCGTGGTGCAGGAACGCCTGCGCCACGTCCTGCGCCGTCACTTCCTGGCCGAGCAGATTGCCGGACATGTATTCCTTCTCCGACACGCCGCGCGCGCCGGAGCGGCTGGCGATCATGGCGTCGGTCAAAAGACCCGAGCGGATGCGGTCGGCGTTGACGGCGTTCGAGCGGATGCCGTGCGCGCCATAGTCGAGCGCGTATTGCCTGGACAGGAACAGCGTCGCTGCCTTCGGCACGCCATAGGCGCCGAACTTCGGCCCCGGATTGACCGCCTGCTTGGAGGTGTTGAACAAAAGCACGCCGCCGGTGCCCTGTTCGAGCATGATGCGCACGGCATTCTGCGCCACCGACTGGTGGGCGAAGAAATTGAGCTCGAAACTCCTGCGCAAAAGCGCATCGTCGAGTTCGCCGATCCGGCCTTCCCAGGCAGCGCCCGCATTGGAGACCAGCATGTCGACGCCGCCGAACACGGCAACCGCCCTGTCGAAGGCGGCACGCACCTGCGTCGGATCGGTGATGTCGGCGGCAACACCGATCGAGTTGTTGCCGGCCTTCTTGGCGGCGTCGGCGGCCTTTTCGGCATCGAGATCGACAACGACGGCATGGGCGCCATTGTCGGCGAAGAGCCTGGCAGTCGCGGCACCAATCGCGCCGGCGCCGCCGGTGATCAGCACCACCTGGCCGGTCAGCGGCTTCGGCTTGTTGGAGGCGAGCTTGGCCTGTTCCAGCGACCAGTATTCGAGCGGAAACAGGTCGGCCTTGGCGAGCGGATGGAAACGGCCGACCGCCTCCGCGCCGCGCACCGCCTCGATCCACATCTCGCCGACGTCGGAGGCGATCTTCGCATCCTTCAGCGTGCGGCCATGGCCGAACATGCCGAGACCCGGCACCAGCGTCAGCCGCGGCATCTGGTCGAGCATGGTGCGCTTGACGTCGTCGAGGGCATCGTTGGTTTCGAAATAGGCGCGGTAATCCTTGGCGAAGGCCTCGACGTGATCCTTGATCACGGCCTTGTAGTCGCCGACCTTGTCGGCATCGGGCGCCGGCAGCGCCATCGGTCCGGTCTTGATGCGGATCGACAGATCGGGCGTCGAAACGCCGCGTCCGGCCAAGTCGGCGATCTCAGCCGAATTGATGAAATCAACGATCGCGTCCGAGGTGCGGAAGTCGCTGATCATGCGGTCGAAGCGGCCTTCGCCGCGAGCCACAGCGACGGCGCCGCGCAGTGTCGGCGCGATGGTGGCCGGCGTCGCGAGCTTTGCCGGCAATGCTGCCTTCGCCGCTCGCGGCTTGGCGTTTTTGGCGACGTAGTCCTCGGCGACGTTCACATAGTGGATCATCCGGTCGTAGGCCTGCCTGGCATCGTCGCCGAAGGTGAAGATGCCATGCTTGTCGAGGATCAGGCCCTCGACGGTCGGATCGGCGTCGAAGATGTCGGCCGCCGCCTTGGCGAGGTCGAAGCCGGGCATGATGTAGGGCACATAGCCCATCTTCGCGCCGAACACCGTCGCCACCAGCGGCTTGCTGTCTTCCTGGTCGACGATGGCGAGAATGGCGGTCGAGTGGGTGTGGTCGACAAATTTGTGCGGCAGGAAGGCGTGCAGCAGCGTCTCGACCGACGGGTTGGGCGACGAGGGGTCGATGAGGTTGACGCGTTGCAGGGCAACCATGTCCTCGTCGGCCAATTTGTTCAGCGAGCGCGCCTTGAGCAGCGGCTTGAGCTTGACCGCCGGCAGGCCCTGCGGCTCGATGACGCCCATGTCCCAGCCGCTGCCCTTGACGCACAGCACGTCCCACTGGTCGCCGACAAGATCGGTGGCCGTCGTCTTGCAGGAGGTGTTGCCGCCGCCATGCAGGACCAGCCGCGGCTCGCCGCCCAGCAGCCGCGTCGTGTAGACGCGCAGCGCCAGGTCGCGCTCGACACCCTTCCTTGCATAGTCGGCAACGAGTTTCTCGGCTGCCTCGTCATTCCACAGGTTCTTCATGTTCGCTTCGTCCGATTGCTGTCATTGATGGTGAAACAGGTATGCCGCGACGCTTTGATGACAATGCGCCGGCGGCGGAGATGGTGGTTTCCTAGGAGGCCTTTTCTGTCGTGGCAGCCGCATGGTCCAGCAGCCGCTGCGCCATGCGCGCGCCGACCACCAGATGCGTGCAAAGTCCGCCAGCGATCGCCGCGAGAAGCGGTTCGAACTTGCTGTCCTCCTGCACGACCATCAGGCGCCTGGCGATGGCACGCAGCGAGGCAAGATCAGCCGAGATCACCCGGCGGTTATAGCTGCAGTCGAGCACCTTGCCCTGGGCGTCGATGATCTGCCCGGCAATGACGCCGGCAGCGCCTTGGCTGCGCAGCTCCGCCATTTCGCCTGATGTCAGCGCGCCGCATTTGACCAGATGGCTGTCGGCGTCGACCGCGCCGACCGAGTACAGCGCCAGATCGCATTCGCCGACGCCGGACAATTGCTCGCGGATCACCGGTTCGGCGCGCAGCGCGCGCGCCAGCTCTTCCGTCGACAGCACCAGCGGCGCGTAGAAGTTGAGGCCCTTGGCGTTGAGCCGCCGCGCGATTTCCATGGTGCACTGGTCGGGCCGGTAGGAATAGGGCGCGCCGAGATTGCCGCACAGCTGCACCACGGTGACATCCTGCAGGTCGGCGTAGGACATGATGTCGGCGATCGTGTAGACGGTGCGGCCCCAGGCGACGCCGATGCGGTCGCCCTTCTTGACCAGCTCGAGAAAGACGCTTGCCGCCAGCACGGCGATTTCCGTCGACGGATCGGCGATATGGTCGTTTTCCGGCGCGATCCAGACGGCGTCGAGGCTCAGCGCATCCTCGAGCTTGCGCGCCAGCACATCGTCGGTGAAAAGCTGGGTCGAGGTCGAGATGTTGACGATGCCGGTCTCGCGCGCCTTGCGCAGATACATGGCGACCGAGGCGCGGGAAATGTTAAGCTGGCTCGCCACCTGGTCCTGCCGCAGGCCATGGGCGTAGTAGAGCCAGGCGGCCTTGTGGATGAGCTGTTCTGCCGGTCGGATCGCCATGCCGTCTCCTCGGCTGACATTATTCACGGCCTTCGACAAAAGTCAAACAAGGCCAAGGTATACGATGCCCTTTCGCCCGCTGAATCTAGATCATCATTGTGCCAAATGCGCTCGATCGTGGCATCGTTGGTGGTGACGCGGCCCGAGCCTGTTATTAGAAGGTCTCAAGGAAGACACTACAGCGCCGCGCGTCCTCACGGACGCGCAAAGGACGCTGTAGCACTTTGGTCTGCGCATGATCCTTTCCGAAAATCGATTCCGATTTTCGGGGTCATGCGCTAGGGAGGACGGGATGGGCAATCCTTACGAACAGGATCTCGACAAGAACGCGGCCAACCACCAGCCGCTGACGCCGCTCACCTATCTGGAGCGCGCGGCAAAGACCTATCCCGACCATGTCGCCATCATCCATGGCCACCAGCGCATAGACTATCGCACGTTCTGGCGCCGGTCGCTGATGCTTGCCTCGGCGTTACGCAAACGCGGCATCGGCAAGGGCGATACGGTCACCGTCATGCTGTCCAACACGCCGCCGATGCTGGAGGCGCATTTCGGCGTGCCGATGACCAAGGCGGTGCTGCATTCGCTCAACACCCGCCTCGATGCCGCGGTCATCGCCTTTCAGCTCGACCATGCCGAGACCAGGATACTGATCGTCGACCGCGAGTTCTCCAGCGTCGTCAAGCAGGCCCTGGAACTGGCCAAGGTCAAGCCTCTGGTCATCGACTATGACGATCCCGACTACGCTGCCGACGCACCTTACCCCAAGGGCGAGCGCATAGGCGCGCTCGACTATGAGGACTTCGTCGCTGGCGGCGACGAGGATTTCGCCTGGTCGATGCCCGACGATGAGTGGGACGCGATCTCGCTCAACTACACCTCCGGCACGACAGGCAATCCGAAGGGCGTCGTCTACCACCATCGCGGTGCTGCGCTGATGGCCTACACCAACACCATCCATGCCGGCATGGCCAAGCATGCCGTCTATCTGTGGACGCTGCCGATGTTCCACTGCAATGGCTGGTGCTTTCCATGGACGCTCGCCGTCCAGGCTGGCACCCATGTCTGCCTGCGCTGGGTGCGGCCGAAGCCGATCTACGATGCGATTGCCGATCACGGCGTCACCCATCTGTGCGGCGCGCCGGTCGTCATGTCGGTGCTGATCAATGCGAAGGACGAGGACAAGCGCGAATTCCCGCAGACCGTCACCTTCAACACGGCCGCTGCTCCGCCGCCGGAGGCCGTGCTGTCGGGCATGGCCGATGCCGGCTTTGCCGTCACCCATCTCTACGGCCTGACCGAGACCTATGGTCCGGCGGTCGTCAACGAATGGCATGGCGCCTGGGACGATCTTGAAAAGGCCGAGCGCAGCGCCAAAAAGGCACGGCAGGGCGTGCGCTATGCAGCGCTCGAGGGCTTGACCGTCATGGACCCCGAGACGATGCGGACGACCCCGGCGGATGGCGAGACCATCGGCGAGGTCATGTTCCGCGGCAACATCGTCATGAAGGGCTATCTGAAGAACCGCAAGGCCAGCGACGAGGCCTTTGCCGGCGGCTGGTTCCATTCCGGCGATCTCGGCGTCATGCATGCCGATGGCTACATCCAGCTCAAGGACCGTTCCAAGGACATCATCATCTCGGGTGGCGAGAACATCTCGTCGATCGAGGTCGAGGACGCGCTCTACAAGCACCCCGCGGTTGCCTCCTGTGGCGTCGTCGCCAGGGCCGACGACAAATGGGGCGAGGTGCCGGTCGCTTATGTCGAACTGAAACCGGGCAAGGTGGCGACCGAGGCCGAGATCATCGAACACTGCCGTGCGCTGCTTGCCCGTTTCAAGGTGCCGAAGGCGGTGATCTTCGCCGAAATCCCGAAGACCTCGACGGGCAAGATCCAGAAGTTCCGGCTGCGGGAAATGGCCAAGGTCGCTTGAAGTTTCCGACAGCCTCTCGCGAAAATATTTCCAGTGGCCCCGCATCCTTGGGCCGCTTCGCGGCGTCTGTTGGATGTCACCAGCTGTCACCAACCGTACAGGTACATCGAAATCGCATTGACAGGTCGCCCATTTCGATTTACGAATGACGAAAATCGAAATTCGTCACTCGTAAAACAACAGGGACCCATGTCCGAAGCCGCCAACATAATTTCCGACGTCGCCCGACAGGAAAATGTGACGCGCATTCTCGACTGCGCCGAGCGCCTGTTCCGGCACTATGGCTACGGCAAGACCAATGTCGCCGACATCGCGCGCGAACTCGGCATGTCGCCGGCCAACATCTACCGGTTCTTCGCCTCCAAGGTCGAAATCCACCAGGCCGTCTGCGGCCGGATGCTCGGCGCCAGCTACAAGATGGCCTACGAGATTTCGCGCCTGCCGATCAGCGCCGAGGAGCGGCTTCGGCGCTACGTGCATGCACAATACAAGATGACGCTGGAGGTCATGCTCGACGAGCAGAAGGTCCATGAAATGGTCATCGTCGCGCTCGAACGCGACTGGGGCGTGATCGACAAGCACGTCGACAGCATTCACGATCTGTTCGCGGAGATTATCCGCGATGGCATCGAGGCCGGTGAGTTCAGGGAACAGGATCCGGTGATCGCGTCGCGCTGCTTCGGCGCCGCCACCGTCATCCTGTGCCATCCGCAGATGGTGGCGCAGTGCCTTGCCAAGACCAATCGGGCGATGCCCGACGACCTCATCGACTATGCAATCAAGGCCTTGAAATAGCCCTGCACGCGGGTGCCGGTGTCGACCATCCATCTCCAGTCGGAGTACCAATATGTCTTTGTCTCGTTCCATCCTTCGCAAGCTGCCAGTCGCCGGCCTGATCGTCGCGGCGCTCGGGCTTGCCGGCTGCTCGCAGGAGAAAGCCGAGGTCAAGGACATCATCCGCCCGGTCAAGGTCGTCGAGATCGCACAGACGCATGACACCCGCACGCTGTCCTATTCCGGGTCGGTACGGGCCCGCACCGAAAGCGCCCTGGCGTTCCGGGTCAACGGCAAGATCACGGAGCGCCTTGTCGACATCGGCCAGCATGTGGCCTCGGGCGACGTGCTCGCCCGCATCGATCCCATCGATTACGACCTTTCGGTCAAAAGTGCCCAGGCCGCGCTCGATGCCGCCGAGCGCCAGGTCGAGACGGTCGAACTTGCCCGCAAGCGCGCCGAACAGCTTTTTGCCAAGAATTTTGCGCCGAAATCGCAGCTCGAACAGGCGACGCTCACCTATGACCAGGCCGTTGCCACGCGTGACTCCGCTCGCTCGACACTTGACCAGGCCAAGAACCAGGTCGGCTACACCGACCTCAAGGCCGACAGGGACGGCATCGTCACCGCGGTCAATGCCGATGTCGGCCAGGTGGTCGGCTCCGGCACGCCGGTGGTCACCGTTGCCGTCGACGGCGAAAAGGAAGTGCTGATCGCCGTGCCGGAGATGGAGATCGCCGAGTTCAAGCCGGGCAAGGTCGTCAAGGCGGGCTTCTGGTCCGACGACAGACTGGCGCTCGAGGGCAAGGTTCGCGAAGTCGCCGGCAGCGCCGATCCGCAGTCACGCACCTTCGCCGTCCGCGTCAGCCTGCCTGGGGACTCGCGCGTGCTTCTCGGCATGACCGCCAACATCGAAGCGTCGGCGGCCAATGAGCGGCGGCTTGTTTCGGTCCCGCTGAGCGCACTGGCCGAGCAAGGCAGCCAGTCGATCGTCTGGACCGTCGATCGTGGCGCCGACACCGTTCATGCCCGTACGGTCAAGGTCGCCGAATTCGCCGCCGATGGCGTGCGGGTTGCAGAGGGTTTGAAGCCCGGCGATGTCGTGGTCGCTGCCGGCACGCAGTTCATGACCGAAAACCTGAAGGTGAAACTCGCCGGCGACACGGTGCTGCAATCTGCTTCCGTGGCCGGCGATGACAGAGACGCCAGGCAGGTGCGCTGACGACAGACAACCGGCTGCGCGTTCCCGCAGCCGCTGGTTTCCGGGCGGCAAGCGCCCTGACCGAGACGCTCTATTGATGTGACCCCCCGCGCATCAAGTCTCGCGTCCCACCGCGACGAGTGTTTCTCCGCTCGGAGAGCCTTGCCGCCCGGAAGCCACTACCGAACTTCGATCTTGTTGAAATAGATGGACCAGCATCGATGACCAATTCCACGGACGAGAAGCGGCCCTTCAACCTGTCGCGCTGGGCAATAGGCCATCCCGCCATTGCGCGGTTCCTGTTCGGCCTGATCATCATTTCCGGCGCGCTCGGCTTGATGCGCATGGGCCAGAAGGAAGATCCCGATTTCACCTTCCGCGTGATGGTCGTCCAGGCGATCTGGCCGGGCTCCTCGATCCAGGAGATGGAAGACCAGGTGGTCAACAAGATCGAACGCAAGCTGCAGGAAACGCCTCATCTCGACTTCGTGCGCTCGTTCACCCGCGCCGGCAGCGCCATCATCACGGTCCAGATCAAGGGCGACACCAACGCCGCCGAGGTGACGGACGCCTTCTACCAGGTGCGCAAGAAGGTCGGCGATATTGCCGGCGACCTGCCGCAAGGCCTGCTCGGCCCCTATTTCAACGACGAGTTCGGCGACACCTTCATCACCCTGCATTCGATCAGCGGTGACGGCTTCAGCTATCCCGAGCTGAAGAAGTTCGCCATCCAGGCGCGCGACATGCTGCTGACCACGCCCGGTGTCGAGAAGGCCGTCATCATCGGCGACCAGCCGGAAAAGCTCTACATCGACGTCTCGTCCAAGGCGCTCGCCGAACGCGGCCTGACGCTGACTGATCTGCAGAACGCGATCAAGGGACAGAACAATGTCGACCCGGCCGGCTCCGTCGACACCGGCACCAATTCGGTGCGCATCTCCGTCGAGGGCGATGTCAGCAAGGTCGAGGATATCCGCAACCTGCGCCTGCGCGCCGGTGGCCAGGTCACCCGGCTGGGCGACATCGCCACGGTGACGTCGGGGCTGGAAGATCCGTATCAGCGCAAATACCGCTTCAACGGCCATGAGAGCGTGCAGCTCGGCGTCGTCATGGCCAAGGGCTTCAACGTCAGGGACGTCGGCAAGGATGTCGAGGCGACCTACAAGCGCTTCGAGGAAGGACTGCCCTACGGCGTTGCGGTCGACCAGATTTCCGACCAGCCCGAGGTCGTCAAGGATGCCGTGAACGAGTTCATGGAGGCGCTTGGCGAAGCGCTGCTGATCGTGCTCGTCGTCTCGTTCCTGTCGATCGGCTGGCGTTCCGGCCTGGTCATTGCCATCGCCATTCCGCTGGTTCTGGCCGCCACTTTCGCCATCATGTACGAACTCGGTATCGACCTGCAGCGCATCTCGCTCGGCGCGCTGATCATCGCGCTCGGCCTGCTCGTCGACGACGCGATGATCGTCGTCGAAATGATGGAGCGCAAGCTGGAAGAGGGGCTGGTCAAGATCGAGGCTGCGAGTTTCGCCTATTCCTCGACCGCGTTCCCGATGCTGACCGGCACTCTGATCACCACCGCCGGCTTCATCCCGGTTGGCTTCGCTGCCTCGACGGCCGGCGAATATGTGCGCACGCTGTTCTATGTCGTCGGCATCGCATTGGTCGTGTCATGGTTCGTCGCGGTTTATTTCACGCCGTGGCTCGGCAACATGATCCTGAAGCAGCGCAAGCATGCCGGCAGCCATCACGATGTCTTCGACACGCGTTTCTACCGCCGGCTTCGCTCGACCGTCGGCTGGGCGGTGCGCCATCGCATCGTCGTTTTGGTGATGACGCTGGTTACCTTCGGCACCAGCCTGTGGGCCTTCCAGTTCATCCCGCAGAACTTCTTCCCGCAATCGTCGCGGCCGGAAATCCTCGTCGACCTCTGGCTGCCGGAAGGCACCAGCATCAAGGAAGTCGAGGCGCAGGCCAAGGCGCTCGAAACCAAGATGATGGACGACAAGGACAAGCGTTTCATCGCCACCTATATCGGCGAAGGCGCGCCGCGCTTCTTCCTGCCGCTCGACCAGCAGCTGACCAATCCGAACTTCGCCCAGCTTCTGGTGATGGCCAATGACGAGCCGGCCCGCGAACGGTTGATCGTCAAGTTGCGCACGGTTCTGGCCGAAGACTTCCCGTCGATCCGCGCCAAGGTCGACCGTCTGTTCCTCGGCCCGCCGACTGGCTGGCCGGTGCAGATGCGCGTCATGGGTCAGGATCGCCAGGAGGTGCGCCGCATCGCCGACCAGGTGAAGGCGAAGTTCAGCGAAGATCCGCTGCTTGGCGCCGTGCATGACGACTGGCTGGAACCGGTGCCGGCAATGAAGCTGGTCATCGACCAGGATCGCGCCCGCGCCCTCGGCGTCACCTCGCAGCGCATCCGCCAGATGCTGCAGGCGACGATGACCGGCGCGCCGCTCGACGACTTCCGCGACGGCGAGGAGACGGTCTCCATCGTAGCCCGCGAGCCGGACGCCAGCCGCAGCCTGCTGTCTTCGGTCGACTCCGTCTACATCCCGACCGATTTCGGCGGCTTCGTGCCGCTGTCGCAGGTCGCCAAGGTGGTGCCGGTGCTGGAGCAAGGCATCGAATGGCGGCGTAACCGCTTGCCGACCATCAGCGTGCAGGCGACGCTGCCTGACGGCGTGCAGTCCAACGACGTCGTCACCAAGCTGTACAAGGACATGCAGGGCCTGCGCGACGGACTGGCACCCGGTTACAAGATCGAGATCCAGGGCGGTGCCGAGGATTCGGCCGAAAGCCAGGCTTCGATCGCCGCCAAGGCGCCGATCATGCTGGCCATCATCGTCGTGCTGCTGATGATCCAGCTGCAGAATTTCGGCAAGGCGATGCTGGTGCTGGCGACCGGTCCGCTCGGCATCATCGGTGCAGCCGCGGCCCTGCTGATCAGCGGCGCGCCGTTCGGCTTCGTCGCCATCCTCGGCGTCATTGCGCTGCTCGGCATCATCATGCGCAACTCGATCATCCTGGTCGACCAGATCGACCAGGATATCGCCACTGGCATGGATCGCGATGAAGCGATCATCGGCTCGGCCGTGCGACGCTTCCGGCCCATCGTGCTGACGGCAATGACCGCCGTGCTGGCGCTGATCCCGATCTCGCGCGCCGTGTTCTGGGGGCCGCTCGCCTATGCCATGATGGGCGGCATCATGGTTGCCACCGTACTTACCATTCTTGTTCTCCCCGCGGGCTATGCCTTGTTCTTTGGGCGGGAGCCCAAGAAGGCGGTGGATACCGAACAGATGCCTGAACCAGAGGTGCCTGCCGAAAGGCCGCAACTGGCGCTGGCCGCCGAATAGATTTGCGGGCCGGACGCTTTCGTCCGGCCCGCAAATCTGCGTTCCCTTCCACCGCTTCATAACCCGGTCTCTCGCCGGCCCACCCGGCCGGCACTGGCCGTGAGCGGTATTCAACGTCAAAAAGCGCGAAGCGGGATTGCGCCTTAAATCGCCTTGTTGTACGAACGTTCAACAAGGCGATTTAACGAGTACCTGCCGTGGTACGAACCGAGTTCCCCTTTGCCGTCGAAACCGTCGATCCGCTCTGGATCACGCTGGCCGACGGTACGCGTATCGCCGCCACTTTGTGGCGCCCGCGCACCGACGCCAAGGTGCCTGTCGTCGTCGAAATGGTGCCCTATCGCCGCCGCGACGGCACCGTGGCGCGTGACATCGACATCCATCCCTGGCTTGCCGGTCACGGCATCGCTTGCGCGCGCATCGATATCAGGGGCTCGGGCGATTCCGATGGCGACCTGGCCGACGAATACCTGCCGCGCGAGCAGGAAGACGCCTGCGAGATCATCGCCCATCTGGCCGCGCAATCCTGGTGCAACGGAAATGTCGGCATGACCGGCATTTCCTGGGGCGGCTTCAATGCGCTGCAGGTGGCGGCGCGCCGGCCGCCGGCCTTGAAGGCCATCATCACCAACTGCGCCACCGACGACCGCTATGCCGACGACATCCACTATATGGGCGGCGCGCTGCTCACCGAGCAGGAGATGTGGTCGAACTTCATGCTGGTCAAGAAGGCGATGGCGCCCGATCCGCAGATCGTCGGCGACGCCTGGCGCGCCATGTGGACCAGACGTCTGGCGGCGACCAGCTCACTGTCGGAAACCTGGCTGGCGCATCAGCGTCGCGACGACTACTGGCGGCAAGGCTCGGTCTGCGAAGATCACGCAGCGATCGAATGCGCGGTCATGGCCGTCTGCGGTTGGGAGGACAGCTACTCCAACTTCGTGCCGCGCCTGCTCGAGCATCTGCCGGGGCCGAAGCTTGGCATCGTCGGTCCGTGGTCGCATGCCTATCCCTGCCGCGGTGCGCCCGGGCCGCTGATCGGTTATCTGCAGGAGGCGCTGCGCTGGTGGCGTCATTGGCTGTGCGGCGAAGACACCGGCATCATGGACGAGCCGCTCTACCGCGTCTGGATAACCGGCGAGGAGCGGCCGCAGTCCTTTTATCTCCCCGATCATGCCGGCAGCTGGGCCGCCGAGGATCAATGGCCGTCGCCGCGCATCGAGCGCCGTGCCTTGCAGCTGAACGCCGCCGGGCTGGGCAGCGAACCCGCGCCGGGTGCCATGCTTTTGGTGCGCTCGCCGGCCACCGCCGGCCGCGACTGCGGCCGCTGGGGCGGCTATGGCGGCTCCTGTCCGGACATGGCCATCGACCAGCGCCGCGAGGACGGCCTGGCGCTGTGCTTCGACACGCCACCGCTCGAAGACGACCTGACCTTGCTCGGCGCCCCTGAACTCGATCTGCTCGTCACCGTCGACCAGCCGCATGTCAATCTCGCCGCCCGGCTCTGCGACGTCTATCCCGACGGCACCTCGGCGCTGATGACTTATGGCGTGCTCAATCTCAGCCATCGCGACAGCCACGAGCACCCGACGCCATGTCCGGTCGGAACGCCGTTCCGCGTGCGGCTGAAGCTCAACGATTTCGCCCGCACCGTGCCCAGGGGCCACCGCATCCGGCTGGCGCTGGCCAATCAGCATTGGCCCATCCTGTGGCCGCAGCCGAGATTGTCGACGCTGTCGGTGGCGAGCGGCGACAGCACGGTGATGCTTCCGGTGCGCCCGCCGTCGCCCCGCGACCGTGACGTCCGCTTCGAGCCCGCGGAAACCGCGCCGCCGGTTCCTACGACCACTCTGGATGACGGCTTCGACCGCCGCATCGTCACCGACGATGTCGGCGCGGGCATACAGACCATCGCGCTGTCCTCCGACCATGGACGCAGGCGCTATGACGATCGCGCCATCACCGTGTGCTCCGCCAACAGCGATACGATGAGCATCCGTGCCGACGATCCGCAGTCGGCAAGGCTCGTCACCGAATACCGCTGGGCCATCGCCAGCGGCGATGCCGACACCGAAGCGACGGCGGTCACCGAACTGACATCGGATGAAACCCATTTCAACCTGAGCTGGCGGCTCGAGGCGCGAGAACGAGGCAAGCTCGTCCACAGCGCCTCGGCAACGCGGCGCATCAGGCGCGATTTCGCCTGACACGAGCGGAGAGGAGACCATGCTTGCATATGCAGTGAAGCGCATCGGTCTCGGCCTCCTGATCCTCGTGCTCGTCATGGTCGCCATGTATGCGGCCGTCTTCCTGGTGCCGGGCGATCCGGCAACCGTGGCGCTTGGTCCGCGCGCCACGCCGGAACTGAAGCGGCTGCTGATCGAGCGCATGGGCCTCGACCAGCCGGTCTGGTGGCAGATCGTCGAATTCTTCCGCAATGCGCTGACCGGCAATCTCGGTTTTGACGTGTGGTCGAACCGGCCGGTCTCGACCTTGGTGATGGAGGCGCTGCCGAACACGCTGATCCTCGGTCTGACGGCGCTCACCGTCGCGCTGCTCATCGGCGTTCCGCTCGGTTGCCTGTCGGTGATGCGGCGCGGCACGCTCGCCGATGCGGTCATCGGCGTGCTCTCGGTCGGCGTCATCGCCGTGCCGTCCTTCGTCGTCGCCATCTATTCGCTGCTGCTCTTTGCCGTCACGCTGCGCTGGCTGCCGGCCATCGGCGCCGGCGAGGCCGGCGACATTGTCAGCCAGGCCAAGGCGCTGATCATGCCGGCCGCGGCCATCGCGCTCGGCTGGATCGGCTATATCGCCCGCATGGTGCGTGCCTCGATGATGGAGGTGATGGGCGAGCCGCACATCCGCACCGCGCGCTCCTTCGGCCTGCCGGAGTGGAAGATCGTCTCCAAATACGCGCTGCGCATCGCCATCATCCCGACCATCTCGCTGGTCGCCGTCGGCCTCGGCAGCATCCTGTCTAGCGCCGTCTTCGTCGAGGCGGTATTTGCCCGCCCCGGTATCGGCAAGCTGATCACCGACGCCGTCAACACCCGCAACTATCCGGTTGTCATGGGCACGGTGCTGATCATGACCGCCATCTACGTCTCCATCACCATCGCCGCCGATCTGTTGATTGCGCGGCTCGACCCGAGGGTGCGCGATGTCTTCCGTGGCTGACGCCTCGCTGTCCCTTCTGGAGCGACAACGCTTTCCGCTGCTACGCGCGTTGCTTGCCGATCCGTTCACCTGCGTGGCGCTGATCCTGGTTACGGGTTTCCTCATCACCGCTGTCTTCGCGCCCTGGCTGGCGCCGTACTCTCCGCTCAAGATCGATGTGCTGCACAAGCTGCAAACGCCGTCGGTCGGCCACTGGTTCGGCACCGATCATCTCGGCCGCGATCTCTTGTCGCGCGTCATCTATGGCGCGCGCACGGCGCTGACCATCGCCATGGTGTCGGTGGCCATCGCCGGCGCGATCGGCCTGTTGCTCGGGCTGATCGCCGGCTACGGGCCGCGCTGGCTCGACGCCATTCTGGTGCTGACCTTCGACAGCCTGAACTCGCTGCCGATGATCATGTTCGCGCTCGCCATCATCACCGTGCTTGGCGCCGGCACCGGTACGCTGATCATCGTCATCGCCGCGACCTCGTTCCCGAGCTATGCCAGGTTGATCCGGGCGCAGACGCTGGCGCTGAAGAACAGCGATTACATCCTCGCCGAGCGCCTGCTCGATGCCAGCCCGGCGCGCATCATCTTCATCCACCTCCTGCCCAATGTCGTCGGCCCGCTGATCATCCTGCTGTCGATGGACATTCCAGTCGTCATCATGGTCGAGGCGGGCTTGAGCTTCCTCGGTCTCGGCGTGCGGCCGCCGACGCCGTCCTGGGGCTCGATCCTCTATGACGGTTACACCAGCATCCGTTCGGCGCCCTTCATGGTCATCTTCGGCGGCCTGCCGCTGGTGCTGGCGACGCTCGGCTTCACCTTCCTTGGCGAAGGCCTGCGCGATTATCTCGACCCGCGCCTGCAATTGCGGAGGCCGGCATGAGCGGTTCGCTCGCCGCCAGCGACCTCAGCGTCCGCTACGAGACGCCGCATGGCAGCGTGCACGCCTTGCGTCATGTCGACATCGAGGCGCATCCCGGCGAGGTGATCGGCATTGTCGGCGAGAGCGGCTGTGGCAAGTCCACGCTGGTCACCGCGCTGGCCAACCTGCTGCCGGCCAACGCGCGCATCGACGGCTCGATCAGCTACAACGGCGTCGACCTGGCAAAGCTCGACACGCACCGCCAGCGCCTCCTGCGCGGCGACGAGATCGCGCTGGTCAGCCAGGATCCGATGACCGCCTTCAACCCGGTGCTGACCATCGGCGACCAGCTCGTCGACTTCCAGCATCACCGCAAGGATCTCGGCCGTGCGCACAAGCGGGCGCGGATCGCCGCCATGCTCGGTCGCGTCGGCATCGCGGACGCGGAGCGACGGATGGACTGCTACCCGCACGAACTCTCCGGCGGCATGCGACAGCGTGTGGCGATCGCAGCGGCCCTGCTGACCGATCCCGGCCTGCTCATCGCCGACGAGCCGACGACGGCGCTCGATGTCACCATGGAGGCGCAGATCATCCATTTGCTGCGCGAACTCAGGCGCGAATACAACGGCATCATCATCGTCGTCTCGCACCATCTCGGCGTCATCGCCGAACTCTGCGACCGGGTCTACGTCATGTATGCCGGCGAGGTGGTCGAGGGCGGCGAGGTCGACGCGATCTTCCATGACGCCAGGCACCCCTATACGCAGGCGCTGCTCGCCTGTGATCCGGCCCGCTTTCACGAAAGGCTGGACAGGCTGCCGACCATTCCCGGCTCGCTGCCCAACCTGACGCAGCCGCCATCCGGATGCGTCTATGCACCACGCTGCGACCGCGCCTTCGCGCCATGCGGCTCAGTCGCACCGCCAGTGGTTGAACTGTCCGCCTCGCATAGGGCGCGCTGCCATGCGGTGGCGCCATGAGCCCGCTGCTCGCCATCGACGATCTGTCGGTAACCTTCGCTCGCAGCAACTTGCTCAGCCGCCTGATCAACCCATTCCCGTTGCCGAGCTTCAACGTCATCGACGGCGTGACGCTGTCGCTGATGCCGGGCGAGACGCTTGGGTTGGTCGGCGAGTCCGGTTCCGGCAAGACCACGCTTGCCCGCACCATCCTTGGCCTTGTGCGGGCTGCGGCGGGCCGCATCGTCTTTGAGGGCAGGGAGGTGCAGACACCGGCCGATTTCCGCGCCATGCGCCGGCGCTCGGCGATGATGTTCCAGGACCCGGTCGCCTCGCTCAGCCCGCGTCTGCGCATCGGTACGCTGCTGACCGAGCCGCAGATCATCCAGGGGCTGCCGATGCCGGACCGTCGCGCCGCCGCAAAAGCGCTGCTGGCGCTGGTCGGGTTGCCGGCCTCCTTCGTCGACCGCTTCCCGCATGAACTTTCGGGCGGGCAGGCGCGCCGGGTCGGTGTTGCCCGCGCGCTGGCGATGAAGCCGCATCTGCTGCTCGCCGACGAGCCGACCGCCGGCCTCGATGTGTCGGTGCAGGGCGACGTGCTCAACCTGATTGGCGAGCTGAAGCGCGAACTCGGTTTCGCCGCCATGATCGTCACCCACAATCTGGCAATGATCCGCCATGTCAGCGATCGGCTGGCCATCATGTATCTCGGCCGGCTGGTCGAGACCGGGCCGACACAGGACGTGTTTTCGGCGCCGATGCATCCTTACACCGCGACGCTGATCCAGTCCGAGCCGATACCCGATCCGCGCCGGCGCAGCCACAACCCGGCCGTCACGGGCGAGATTCCAAGCGTGTTCCGTCGGCCCTCGGGCTGCGAATTCCACACGCGCTGCCCGATCGCGCGCGATCGTTGCAAGACCGAGGCACCGGCCTATCGGCCGATGGGCACCGACCGGATGGTGCGCTGCCATTTCCCGCTGGAGACAGGCGGGCAAGAACGGGAAGCCTTCTCACGCGCTTCCGCAAACCAAAGGGGAAACTGACATGACGCAATGGAACATGGACAGACGTGCATTCCTGAAAGCGGCCGGTGCACTGGGCGCCGGCCTGACGATGAAGCCGGGTTTCGCCTGGTCGGCCGCCGGCGACACGTTGCGCATCCGTATGGAGGGCGATCTCCAGACCCTCGATCCCGCCTTCATGATCGGCGGTATCGAGGATGTCATGATGCGCGGCATCTATGTTTCGCTGAACCGGCTTGGCGATCTCAGGGCAGGTTCTCCCTGGTCGCCCTGGGGTGCAGAGAAGCTCGAGCTGAAGGATCCGAAAACCATTGCCTTCACGCTGATCGACGGACTGAAATGGTCGAACGGTTTTGGGCCTGTCACTGCCGAAGACGTGAAATTCTCGTATGAGCGTATTGCCGATCCGAAGCTGTCTTCGCCCTGGGCCTACCAGTTCGAGAAGCTCGATCGTGTCGAGGTCGTCGATGCCAGGTCCGGCATCATCCATCTCAAGGACCCGTACCAACCAATCTTCGTCACCAGCCTGCCCTATTATGGCGGCCACATCATTTGCCGCGCCGGCACCGAAAAGGCAGGCGGCAAGTTCACCACCGAACCGCCGGCGACCTGCGGTCCCTATCTCTTCTCGGACTGGCAGCAGAAGCAGAAGGTGACGCTGACCGCCAATCCTGACTGGCCGGGGCCAAAGCCGGATTTCGGCAAAGTCGAGATCTACATCGTCGCCGACGATCAGGCCGCCCAGTTGGCCTATGAGGCCGATGCCTTCGACTACACCAAGATCGCCATTTCGGCGACCAAGGCGGTCAAGGCCAGCCCTCACGCCAACACCAAGGTGATCGAAGCGCAGTCGACCCGCTATGTCTGGCTGACCATCAACATGCTGAGCCCGCGGCTCAAGGACCTCAAGGTCCGCCAGGCCGTGCAATATGGCGTCGACGTCGGCCAGATCCTGACCGGCGTCTATGACGATCTCACCAAGCGCTCCACCGGCGTCGTCCAGCCTGGCACCAAATTCGCGCGGGCCAGCAATCTGGTCGCCGCACCCGACTATGAGAAGTCCGCCGCCCTGCTCACGGAGGCCGGCGTCAGCAACCTGTCGCTGACCTTGACGGTGATGAACGATTCCATCCGCACCGCGACCGCGCAGATCATCCAGGCCAGCCTCGAACAGGCCGGCATCAAGGTCGAGATCCAGCCTTACGACGAGGCCGCCTTCTGGGGCGTCGGCGACAAGACGCAGGGCGACGGCTACAAGAACATCGATCTGGCGCTGATGGATTTTGCCGGCGGCGTCGACCCGTCCGAAAACCTTGTCTGGTTCCGTCCCGACCAGATCGGCGTCTACAACTGGTCCGGCTTCGACAGCCCGGAGTTCGAGACCGGCTATCAGCAGCTGGTTGCGGAAAGCGATGAGCCCAAGCGCATTGCACTGTCGAACCGCATGGAGGATTTGATGGAGCAATCCGGCGGCTTCGTCTTCATCTGTCACCAGCCGCTGGTCGTCATCCACAAGAACGGTTTCGAGCCGGTCATCTATCCCGACGGCCATCCCAATCCCGTGCTGTTCAAGAAGGCATAACCGCTTCCGTGGACAGGAAGGAGCTGATCGTTTAGCTGGGAGGCATGACGGAAGCGGAACCAGCACCTGAAAAACGCAAGCGCGGCGCCAAGAAATCGCCGCCGCGCTTCAGCCGCGAACAGGCGGATGTGCGCCGCTCGATGCTGGTCGAGGCGGCGACGCGATGCCTGTCGGTCGGCGGCATCGGCGCCTTCACCATCGACCGCATCTGCAAGGAGGCCGGTGTCTCGCGCGGCCTCATCAACCACCATTTCGAAGGCCTCGATGGCCTGCTGGTCGAGGTCTACAAATCCTCGCTCTATGCCAGCGTCAACAACCAGATCGCCGAAGCCAAGCGCCGCCGCGCCGAGACGTCCGACTGGTCGCCGCAGGCAGCGCTTGCTGCCCTGGTCCACTCCAATTTTTCACCCGATTACTTCAGCCGTGACAATCTGCTGATCTGGCTGTCGCTGTGGGGCGAGATTGCCGTCAACCCGCGCCTCAAGGCGGCACACCGTGAACTCTATGACGCCTACCGGGCGGAACTCGCCGAGGACATCGCCGCTGTCGCCGTGCCGCGCGGCAGGCAGGTCGACGCGCCGACGCTGGCGCGCAATTTCATCGCCCTAGTCGACGGGCTCTGGCTCGAATGGTGCCTCGACGAGAGCGTGGTGACGCCGCAGGCCGCCGAGGCCGCCGGCTTCGAGATGCTCGAGGCGCAGGTCGGGCCGCTGCGGGATTCCTAGTCTAATTCAGCGGCGAACCACCCTCGCGTTTGCGGCGCTCCATATAGTCGCGCAACGCCTCGTCGATGCCGGGATCGATCGGCGGCTGTTCGTACTCGGCGACCATGCGCTTCCAGACGACATTGGCGCGCTCGCGCGCCGTGATCTGGCCGCGCTCCATCCAGGTGTCGTAATTGTCCCAGTTGGAGACCAGCGGCGAATAGAAGGCGCGCTCGTAGCGCTGCATCGTGTGCGCGGCGCCGAAGAAATGCCCGGCCGGCCCGACCTCGCGCACCGCTTCCAGCGCCAGCGTGTCGATGTCGACCACCGGCGGGTCGAAATAGGCGCACATCATCTGCAGCATCTCGGCATCGATGACCAGTTTCTCGAACGATGCGGTCAGCCCGCCGCCGAGCCAGCCGGCGGCGTGCAGCACGAGATTGGCGCCGCCCATCAGGCAGCCCCACAGCGACATGGCGCTCTCATAGGCCGCCTGCGCGTCGACCGAATTGGCGGCGGTGACATTGCTGGAGCGGAACGGCACGCCGATCAGCCGGCACAGCTGGCCGGTGATCTGCGCGGCCTGCGTGTATTCCGGCGTGCCGAAGGCCGGTGCGCCGGTCTTCATGTCGACATTGGAAGTGAAGCCACCATACATCACCGGCACACCGGGTCGTACGGTCTGCGTCAATACGATGCCGGCCAGCGCTTCGGCGTGCTGCTGCGACAGCGCGCCGGCCAGCGTCACCGGGCTCATCGCGCCGGCCAGCGTGAACGGCGTGATGACATTGACCTGGCCATGCTCGGCCAGCGCGATGAGGCCTTCGGCCATCGGCTCGTCGAGTTGCAGCGGCGAGTTGGTGTTGATGATGCCGGTGAACACCGGCATCTCCTGCGCCAGGTTTTCGCGCGTCGTGCCGAGCGAGATCGCCACCATTTCCAGCGCGTCGATCGCGCGCCCGCGGCCGAGTGCCTGCGGCTGCCAGTTCTTGTCGAGCAAAGTGATCTCGGCATAGTAGAGGTCGAGATGGCGGGTGTTCTGGTGCAGGTCGAGCGGCTCGAACGGCCCGCCGCCTTCCTGATGCAGCACGTTGAACGACTGGATCAGCTTCAGGTAGTCGCACATCTCGGCATAGGTGCCGG
Organism: Mesorhizobium newzealandense; assembly: GCF_042682145.1. Classification (NCBI taxonomy): domain Bacteria; kingdom Pseudomonadati; phylum Pseudomonadota; class Alphaproteobacteria; order Hyphomicrobiales; family Phyllobacteriaceae; genus Mesorhizobium; species Mesorhizobium newzealandense. The sequence goes on from NZ_JBHUGZ010000030.1 coordinate 19,830, forward strand.
GACGGCGTCCGCGGTCATTGTCCATGACATAGGCCGGCCCGCCGACCGACGACAGGATACAGTGCCGCCCGCCGACCTTGACGTTCTTCGCCGGGTTGCGGGCCCGTAGTTCGAACGACGATGGCGCCATGGCGACGCGCTCCATGACCATGGCACGGTCGAAGCGCACCCGCATCTCGCCTTCGTCGACATCACAGCCGGCGGCGCGATAGAACTGCCGTGCCTGCGGCTGCAGCACCCGCATGCCGATCTCCTCGAGGATGGTCAGGCCCATCTCGTGGATCGTCTGCACCTGGTCGGCCGACAGGATCTCGATTGGCGCATACGGCCGCGTCAGCTGCTTCCACGGCCGCTGTTCGATGCCGCCGATCTCGCGCTGCGGGCGGCCGGGTCTGCGACGTGCCGTGATGCGCTCCATGGCTTTCTCCTATTCGGCTGCCGTCCGCATGTCGAAGTCCGCCACTTGATCGACGATCGGCGTGTCGCGGCGGTAGGGCTGCCGGGGGATTTTTGCGCCGATCTCCTGCGCAAGCTTGTGGCCGCTATGCACCGCATGGGCGATGGCGCCCGGGGCCAGCGCATCGCCGATACGATCGACACTTTTGATGCCGACCGCCGCAAGCGCGTCCGCGCGTTGCGTCAGCGCCTCGAAGAGTTCGCCGCGCGGCAGCCTGAGCCCGACGATCAGCACCGAGCGGCAGGCCACTCGGACCTCCTCGCCGGTGAACAGATGCGCCAGCGTCGCCGTCTCGCCGTCGAAGGATTTCAAGAGATGCAATGTCGTCACCGGCACCTTGCGCCGCGCCAGCGCGCGATGCACCAGCGGCAGCTCGTTGGTCATGATCGTCCAGGCGGACGCCTGGCCAGCAGGGGTCACGTAGCTGACCGGGATGCCGTGTGCTGCCAGATGTTCGGTGAGGACGCCGCCCATGGTGTAGTTGTCGAAATCGAAGACCAGGGTCGGCCCCTGCGGAAGCCGGCCGCCGGCGATGTCGTCCGGTGTCAGTACATCGGGATGGTCGAGCCGGCCGACCGGGATCTCCAGCGAGGAATAGAGCATGTTGGTCCAGCGCGCGCCGGTCGCCAGCACAACACGGTCCGGTGCCAGCTCGATGATTTCGTCGGCGCCCAAAACGCTCTCGGGATAGAGCGAGACATTGCTCATCTCGCTGAGGCGCCCGAGGCGGTAGTCGACGACCCGGTTCCAGGCCGACAGGCCAGGCAGGGTCTTCTCGAAGGTCAGCCGCCCGCCGAAGCTCCGGCTGCTGTCGGCGAGCATCACCTCGTGGCCGCGCCGGCCGAGCGTCAGCGCGCATTCGAGGCCGGCAGGTCCGCCGCCGACAATCAGGATCCGTTCGGGCGCGTCGGTGCGCTCGACACGCTCGGGATGCCAGCCGCGCCGCCATTCCTCACCAGCGGTCGGGTTCTGCGTGCAGCGTACCGGCACGCCGTCATGCCAGCTCGAAATGCAGATGTTGCAGCCGATGCATTCGCGGATTTCAGCCTCGCGGCCCTCGCGGATCTTGTTCGGCAGGAAGGGGTCGGCGATCGAAGGCCGCGCGCCGCCGATGAAGTCCAGCACACCGCGCCGGATCTGCGAGACCATGGTGTCGGGCGAGGTGAAACGGCCGACTCCGACCACCGGCTTCTTGGTCAGCGATTTGACGAAATCGATCACCGGCTCGTGGGTGCCTTCGCCGGTGAAGCGCGACGCCGAGCAGTCGGTCGGACTGGAATCCATCTTGACGTCGAACAGGTCCGGCAGGTCGGCGAGCAGCTCGACCAGCTCGTGCGCCTCGGAGGGCTGGTTGCGGCCGGGCCGGCCGCGCAGTTCCTCGAGGCTGACCCGCAAGGCGACGCCGCAGTCCTTGCCGACGGCATCCTTGGTGACTTCGATCATCTCGCGCACGAAGCGCACCCGGTTCTCGATGGGTCCGCCGTATTCGTCGCCGCGATGGTTGTATTCCGGCAGCAGGAACTCGTAGCCGAGATAGCCCATGCCGGCATAGACATAGACGATGTCGAAGCCGGCCGTGCGCGCCTTGCGGGCCGCTTCTGCCTGGCATCTCAGCACCTCGCGTATATCGGCCTTGTCCATGGTCTTCGGCCGCAAATTGCCCATGAAGCCGACATGGGTGGCCATCCATGGAATGCCGGACGGCGACAGTGGCGGCAGGCGGCTTGTCCGGTTCATCACCGATGCGCCGCCGTGCCACAGCTCAACGCCGGCAAGCGCGCCATGGCGGTGCACCGCCTCCGTCATCAGCGCATGCGCGCGGATATCGTTGTCGTCCCACATGGTGGCGAAAGGCAGCGGCGTGTCGTCAGAGCTCGGGTCGATCGAGCAGGCGCCGGTGCAGATCACCCCCCATCCGCCCTCGGCCTTCGCCTCGCGAAAGGCCGCGCGCACCCGCGGCAAGGCGTTGGTCATGCCGCTTGCGTGCGGCACTTGATAGAAGCGGTTCGGCGCGGTGACCGGCCCGATCCGCATCGGCTCGAACAGGATTTCGTAGCGGGGATTGCAGGTCATCGGGGCTTCGCGAATATGCTTGTTGAACGATCGTACAACAAGCATATTCGCACGGCGGCCGCTGCGCAATGGGCAGGAGGGCAAACAACGAAAAATCCATCCCGGCTTTCGCGGGGATGGATCTGAGATCGATGGGAGGATGTGGACCGGGCATCCTTGGACGCCCGGTCCAGCCGAGGTCAGATAACGAAGAACCAGTTGGCGAGCAGCATCACCACCACGCCGGCGACCAGCGTCAGGTAGGGCAGCATTCCCGCCTTCTTGACCGCCAGATCGGACGAACTCATGCCGAGGTCGGCCAGCATGTGGTCGGGGAACTTGCCGCCGTCCTGGATGTAGTGGCGATAGCAGAACACCGGGATGATCAGAGCGGCGGTGATCAGTCCGGCCCACAGTGCCATCGGGTTCCACACCTTGGCGCCGGCGCCCATGAAGATCGCGTTGACATAGGCGAAGATGGCGCCGACGCCGAGCAGCCAGCTCGGCGCCTTCCACGGCCGCGCGATGTGGCCGTTGTCGATGCGGTGGATCCAGCCGGCGTTGAGGTTGAGGAAGTTGAAGATGATGTAGCCGCAGTTCGACACGGCGAGGATGAAGAAGAAGCTCGTCGCGTCGGCCGATGCGATGGCCAGAACGATCAGGTTGAAGACGAGGTCGGTCCACATGGCGCGGGTCGGCGCGCCATGCTCGTTGACATGGCTGAGATAGCGCGGCAACCAGCCGTCGACGGAACCCTGGTAAAGCGTGCGCGAAGAGCCTGCCATCGCGGTCATGATGCACAGCACCAGTGCCAGGATCATCAGCATCACCAGCAGGCTGTGGATCAGCGCTCCGCCGCCGACCATGCCGGCCAGCGCGTCGGCAACGCCGGAGCCGTCGACGATCGGCGTTGCCAGCATGCCGTTCAGGCCGAGCACGCCCTGGAAGGTGAATGGCACCAGGATGAACAGCAGCATGCACAGCAAGCCGGAGTAGAAGATGGCCTTGAACGTGTCGGTGCCGGGGTTCTTGAACTCCGAGGTGTAGCAAACGGCGGTCTCGAAGCCGTAGGTCGACCAGGCGGCGATGAACATGCCACCGAGCACGAGCGTCCAGCCGGCGATGTTCCAGGCGCCGGGCTCGGGCGCATAGGCGGCGGCCAGCGGCACCAGCGGCGAAAAATTCGCCCAGTTGATCTGGCCGGTGATGATTGGCACCACGCCGACGATCAGCATCGGGATGATGACCAGAAGGCCGATATATTTCTGCACATTGGCGGTGCCCAGAATGCCGCGATGCTGGATCGAGAAGATGATCAGCATCAGCACCGCGCCGATGAAGAAGGTCGCGTTGAGCGTGAAGGAAACCGGACCCAGCGTGTGGCTGAACAGCGTCCAGTTGCGGATCGCCGGCGTGGCGGCCGCGGTCACTGCCGTGATCGCATCGGCGGCGCTCGTTCCTGCATGCGCCGCGATATAGGCGACGACATCGGGCGACGCGTCGGTGAACAGCGGCACCGGCGCCAGCGCGTTGAGGATATAGGCGGCGGCGATCGAGCAGCCGAGCGACAGCACCGGCGACCAGGCGAACCAGTTGCACCACACCGAGAGCGGGGCAATGAACTTGGAGTAGCGCAGCCAGGCAGTGGCGCCATAGATCGAGGCGCCGCCCGACTTGTTCGGGAACAGGCCGGCGATCTCGGCATAGGTGAAGGATTGCAGGAAGCCCATGATCATGGAGAAAATCCAGATCGCGAAGGCCAGCGTTCCGGTTGTGCCGGCAATGCCGCCGATCGAAAACAGGACGAGGGCGGGCACGCCGCTCGCCACCCAGAAGGCGCCGCGCCAGTCGATATTCCGGTGCAGCTTGCCCTCCGCAGGCTGCTCCAAGACAGTCGTTATCGTGGTCATGTGTTTGGCTTCCCCATTTTGATGTTCCCCGTTCGTGACGGCCGCGACTGCGCGAGGCTTCATCATCGACGCATGCGTTGAGCAACTGCCGGTGTTTCCACTCAGTCGCATTTTTTTCTTAACAGTGAAGATTGATCCGGCGCGCTTTCACGTCAAGCGTTTTGTCGCGCCGTGCACATCACGCTTGCGAAACATGTCAGCTTCGCACTGTTCGGGGCGGGATTGTTCGAAAGAAGGACCAGGGGCCTGAAACGAAAAACCCGCCTGAGGCGGGTCGCGGCGCAAATCAGCACCATGCCTGAATCAATAGCATAACTGCCGGCACTTGTCGATCGAAATGCCTGGCCACGGCGATCGTTCAGACTGCCGGCACGGCTCTCACTGTCTTGTGAGAAGCGCGGTCAGGAGCGCGGTCTGGTCTTCTGCGGATCGTAGTGGGCAAAGGCGACGACCCGCGCCGGCAGCCGCTTGGCATGGCCGTCGAGCTTGCCGATCTCGACCTCGGTGCCGATGGCGGCATGGGTGACGTCAAGCCTGGCCAGCGCGATGGTCTTGCCGAGCCCCGGCGAGCGGATGCCTGAGGTCACCACGCCGATCTGGGCGCGGCCGACATGCACGCAATCGCCATGGCCGACATCAACATTGGCATCGATATCGAGGCCGACCAATTTTGTCTGCGGGTTTTCCTTGCGCCGGATCAGCGCCTCTCGGCCGATGAAGTCGTCGGTCTTGCTCTTCAACGGCACGGTAAAGCCGATGCCGGCCTCGAACGGGTCGGTCTGGTCGGAGAATTCATAGCCGGCGAAGATCAGCCCGGCCTCGATGCGCACCATGTCGAGCGCCTGCAGCCCCATCGGCTTCAGACCTTGCGGCTGGCCAGCTTCCCAGATGGCGTCGAAGACTTTCTCGGCGTCGCGCGGATGGCACCAGATCTCGTAGCCGAGCTCGCCGGTATAGCCGGTGCGCGAGACGACGACCGGGTTGCCGTTGCCGCCGCCGATGCGGGCGACGGCGAATCGGAACCATTCCAGCTCCTCGATCGACGGCTGCAATGGCGAGGTCCAGATGACCTCCTTCAGGATGTCACGGCTCTTCGGGCCCTGCACGGCGACATTGTGCATCTGGTCGGTGGAAGAGCGCACCAGCACGTTGAGGCCAAGCTTCTTGGCGGTCTCGCGCAGCCATTCGCCGGACAGATCGTCCCCGCCGACCCAGCGGAAATTATCCTTGCCGAGCCGCAGCAGCGTGCCGTCGTCGATCATGCCGCCATGCTCGTAGCACATGGCGGAATAGACGACTTGGCCGACGCCGAGCTTCTTGACGTCACGGGTCAGCGTGTATTGCAGCAGCGCTTCCGAATCCGGGCCGGTGACCTCGAACTTGCGCAGCGGCGACAGGTCCATGATCACGGCGTCCTGCCGGCAGGCCCAGTATTCGGCAATGGGACCTTCCTTGGCGAAGGAATTGGCCAGCCAATAGCCCCGGTACTCGACGAAGTTGCGGGTGTGCTTGGCAAAGCTCGAATGAAAGGCTGTCTCGCGGGTCATTTTCGGTTCCGAATCAGGCGTCATGCGTCTGGCGATCGCTCGCGAGAATTTGTGCTGGCCGGAATAGGTCCGCACATGGATGTCGGTTAGGTTCCAGCCATTGGCCGGCGTGGTGTCGTCGGGGCAAGCGGAGGACACGCCGACGATATCGGTCAGCGCCCGCAGCAGCACATAGTCGCCCGGCCGCGACCATGGCTCGTCGGACACCATGACGCCATGCGCGTCGATCGCGGTGTTGAAGAAGAAGTTGATCGCCATCCAGCCGGCGCGTGGCGTGACGCCCTTATCCGATAGCGCGCGGTTGAAATTCTCCGAGCAGTTGGTGTGGCCGGGATAGCCGATATCGTCGTAATATTTGGCGGCGCAGGCGAGCGCGAAGGCGTCGTGCCGGCCACAGGTGTCCTGCACCACCTCGACCAGCGGCACCATGTCCTGGTCGTAATATTTCGAGTGCAGGCCGGGCATCGGATAGCTCGCACCCATCAGCGTACGGGTCGTCGTCACGTCGAGCGGATGGTCGCGGCCCTTGTCCAGCTTGCGTGCCGAAAAGCACTGGAAGTCGGTGCATTGGCGGCCGTCGACATCGATGATCTGCAGATAGTCGCCGGCCTTGACGAAGTAGGATTCGGCCGTCGCCGAATGGACACGCAGGTCGAGCACCGGATCGGCGAGCGGATCGGCCAATTGCGATTTCGCCGCCGCGCGGATGGTGGCGCGCCGAACGATGACGCTGAGCGGCGTCGCCGTGTCGTGGCTATCGACCAGCATCGGCCCGCCGGGCGCGGCGATGACCATCGCGCCGTCGCGGATGACGGTGAAACCCTGCTCAGTGCCGGCCGGCGTGGTGCCGCCGAACACGCGCAGCGCCTTCGCCTGATCAAGCTGCACCTGCCGGCGCGCAAGCCCGCGCCGCAGGGACGCGAGACTGTCATCGCCCTCGGCCAGCAATGCCTTGATGCCGGCGGCATTGCTGTTTGATGTTTCACCGAAAATGCCGGGATCGGTCGCGCCGGTCTTGTCCCACGCCAGCAGCTCGCAGGCCTGGCCGCCCTCGACATTGCGCACGGTCAGGGTATCGCCAGCCTCGATTTCGATGAGGACGGCGCCATTGCCCTGGATGGTATAACGCTCCATGCCGGGCGGCAGCGCGATCTGCCCGGGCCTCAGGATGAGGCTCGGCCGGGGCGGTCCGGCGGCGACGGCAGGGTAGGGCGACTGGCTCATCTCAGCCTTGCGTTTCGAGACATTGGTTCGAGAAACAAGTTTGCCTGTACGTGAAATTATTTTAGCAGCAAGAATAGGCAGCAAGGCCGGATTTGGCAAGGCGAAGGTGGCCCTTCTTCCTTCTCCCCCTGTGGGAGAAGTTGGATTGGCGCGTAGCGCCAAGACGGTTGAGGGGTGTTGGACGGAGTGCCGTCGCTGCCAAGCTGGAGCACCCCTCATCCGACCTTGCTTCGCAAGGCCACCTTCTCCCACAGGGGGAGAAGGGAAGGGCGCGTGCAAGCGCTACGCCAACTCCTCCGAATGCGCGATCGTCACGCCGTACTCAGCTGCCGCATCAAGCATCGTGTGCCACAGGCTTTCGGCGAAGGTCGCAAACACCAGCAGGTTGAACACCGCTTGCCCATCCGGCCGATCACCGCCGCGCCAGAGCGTGACGCTGGTATGATCCATAGAGGTCGCGGCAGCCGCGCCGACCGGGAATGCCTCTGGGTGCAGATCGATCGACGACAGCTTGGCCAGCATGGTGCGGGCCTTGGCGCCGGAGATGCCGATCAGAGCGCGTGCGTGCGATTGGTCCGACAGCGAGGCGGCGTCGGACAATGCCGGCGCCAGCGTGTCCATCGAGTGCGTGCCGCCCATCGACAGGACGAAGAACTGATCCGGCCCGGACCAGATGAGCGTGGCGTCCTGGCTCTGCACCGCCTTCGGCGCATCCGGGGCAGGAACGCCGAAACGGGCCTTGGCGGCGTTGGTCAGTTCGGCCGCTTTGCCGCGCCGCGCCATCACCTGAATGAGGTCAAAATTGCGGACCTCGGTCAGCGAGACGCCGGCCTCGACGCCGCGTGCGCCATGCGCGCCGGTGACAAGCGCATGCTCGAGCGGACTGCGGGGAGACCAGGAAAACTCAGCCACGCTGGCGCCCTCCATCTGGATCGTAGAAGACGGGATTGCAGAGCTCGACGTCATAGTCCTCGCCGCGCAGCGGGTCATGCGCATGAACGATCTCGCCGATGCGGTCGCGGCCGCGTTCGACCAGGCCGAGCCCGATCCATTGATCGAGCGTTGGCGAGAAGCAGACCGAGGTGACATAGCCCTGGTCATTGCCCGGGCCAGGCGTCTGGCCCTTCGGGATGATGTGCGCACCGGAGCGCAGGCGGCGTGCCTTGTCAGTCGGCTTGATGCCGACCACGACCTGGCGGTCCGGAGCAACCAGCGCCTCGCGTCCGGCCATGACGCGGCCGATGAAATCCTTCTTGGTCGACATCATCTTGCCGAGGCCAAGATCGGCGGCCGTCGTCGTCCCGCTCAGTTCCGGCCCGGCGACATGGCCCTTTTCGACGCGCATGACACCGAGCGCCTCGGTGCCGTAAGGCGTGACGCCGAATGGCGCACCGGCCAGCATCAGATTGCGCGCCATGGCATCGCCAAAGCGCGTCGGCACCGAAATCTCGAATGCCATTTCGCCGGAGAAGGAGATGCGGAACAGCCGCGCCTTGATGCCGCCTCGCAGCCCCACTTCGCGTGCGCCCATGAACGGGAAACCTTCATTGGAAAGGTCCTCGGCCGGATCGACGATCTCCTTGAGCAGGTCGCGTGTCTTCGGTCCGGCGATCGAGAACTGTGCCCACTGGTCGGAGACCGAGGTCAGCTGCACGTCGAGTTCGGGAAACAGCACCTGCCGGCAGAATTCGAGATGCTGCATCACCAAGCCGGCCTTGGCGGTGGTGGTGGTCAGGAAATAATGGTCTTCGGCCACCCGTGACGTGGTGCCGTCGTCATAGACGATGCCGTCCTCGCGCAGCATCAGCCCGTAGCGGGCCTTGCCGACGGCGAGATTGGAGAAGGTGTTGATGTAGACGCGGTCGAGGAAGGCGCCGGCATCCGGGCCATGCACATCGATCTTGCCGAGCGTCGAGACATCGCAGAAGCCGACGCCGCCGCGCACCGCCTTGACCTCGCGGGTCACCGATTCCAGCCAGTCCTTCTCGCCGGCGCGCGGATACCATTGCGCCCGCTTCCACAGGCCAGTGTCGACGAAGATCGCGCCCTGTTCGGCCGCCCAGTGGTGCGAGGGCGTCAGCCGCGTCGCGTGGAATGTCTCGTCGCGGTGATGGCCGGCGAAGGCGCCGATGGCGACCGGCACATAGGGCGGCCGGTAGATCGTCGTGCCGGTCTCTGGAATGGAGCGGCCGCTGACCGCAGCCATGATGGCGAGACCGGCGACATTGGAGGTCTTGCCCTGGTCGGTGGCCATGCCGAGCGTCGTGTAGCGCTTCAGATGCTCGACCGATTCAAAGCCTTCGCGCTGCGCCAGTTCGATGTCGGAGGCAGTGACATCGTGCTGGTAGTCGACAAACGCCTTGCCCTTGCCGGCGACATGCCAGAGCGGTGTGAGCGAGAAGGCTTCGCTATCGGCGACAGGCGCCGTGCCGGCCTTGCCGCTGCGCCCTGCGTCGTGCGCCGCTGCGCTACCGGCGGCAAAGCCTTCAGCCAGGCAGGCACCGAGCCCGAAGGCACCGTTGGCGGCGCCGGCGGCCACCATGCCCGGAGGCGCGCCATCTGGCACGAAGGCGGCGATGTTATCTAGCCATTTCGGCCGGCCGCGGTGGTAGGAGGTCAGCCCGACGGCCGGGTTCCAGCCGCCGGAAACGGCAAGCCCGTCGGCCTCGACTTCGGCGCGCGCGCCACCGGTGAGTGAGACCGCGATTTTCCTGACGCCATCCTTGCCGCCATCGACGCCGCTGACGGAGCCGTGCAGCACCGGGAAGCCACCCTTGGAGGCGAGCGAGCGATGGGCAGGCGATACATCCGGCCGCGCATCGATGACCGCTGCTATCTGCAATCCGGCACCGAGTGCGGTCTCGACCGTGCGCCAGCCATCCTCATTGTTGGTGAACAGCGCCATGCGTTTCGCCGGTGTCGCCGCATAGCGCGCGACATAGGTGCGCATCGCCGACGCCATCATCACACCGGGCGTGTCGTTGCCGGCAAAGACGATCGGCCGTTCGATGGCGCCGGCGGCGACCACGCAGCGCCTGGCCACGATCCGCCACAGCCGCTGGCGCACCTGGTGCTCCGGCGGCGAGGGCAGATGGTCGTTGACCCGCTCGATCGCGCCGTAGGTGCCGCCGTCATAGACGCCGAACAGCGTCGTGCGGGTCATGATGCGGACGTCGGGCATTGCCTCGAGTTCGGCCAGCGTCCGCGAAAGCCATTCCGCTGCCGGCACGCCGTCGATCGTGCCGCTGTCAGACAGCAAGCGGCCGCCCAGCGAAAAATCCTCCTCGCACAGGATGACACGGGCCCCCGAGCGTCCGGCAGCCAATGCCGCGGCCAGTCCGGCTGGGCCGGAGCCGGCGATCAGCACGTCGCAATGCGCCCACGCCTTGTCGTAGTGGTCGGGATCGGCAATGCCTGCCGCGCGGCCAAGGCCGGCGGCGCGGCGGATCGCCGGTTCGTAGATCGCTTCCCAGAACTTGGCCGGCCACATGAAGGTCTTGTAGTAGAAACCGGCGACGAAGATCGGCGCGAACAGCTGGTTCACCGACATCACATCGTGGCGCAGCGACGGCCAGCGGTTCTGGCTGGCAGCCTCGAGCCCCTCATAGAGTTCGGCCGTCGTCGCCTTGGTGTTCGGCTCGCGCCTTGGGCCGGTGCGCAATTCAACCAGCGCGTTGGGTTCTTCCGAACCGGCGGTGAGAATGCCGCGCGGGCGATGATACTTGAACGAGCGGCCAACCAGCTTGACGCCATTGGCGATCAGCGCGGAGGCCAGCGTGTCGCCCTGGAAGCCGGAGAAAGTCTTGCCGTCGAAGCGGAAGTTGAGAGACGCGGAGCGGTCGATGAGGCCGCCTGTATCCAGCCGGTTTGTCTGCACGCCGGCCATCACGCGCCAACCTTCGCGGCACCGGCGCCAGCCGCCGGCTGAACCGACGAAATCTCGTGCGTCAGCGTGTTGCGGCCAATCTTCAGCCAGGCCCGGCAGCCGCCGCCATGATACCAATGTTCGCTGGTCTCGCCGGCGACATTGTCGCGCAGATAGACATAGTCGAAGACGTCGTCCGCCGAAGCGCGGGCCACGGGCCGCACCGGCTTGGCATCGCCCAGATAGGCGAATTCGCCGAGTTCGCGTTCGCCGCAGAAGGGACAGACAATGCGCATGGTTTCCTGACCGTCCTTAGTGAAGGTTCGGTTGGGCGCCCTGGCCCTTTTCGTCGATCATCGCACCGCGCCGGAAGCGGTCGAGGCGGAACCGTGCGGCTTCTTCATGTGGCGTGTCGCGGGCCAGCAGATGGGCAAAGACAAAGCCCGATGCCGGCGTCGCCTTGAAGCCGCCATAACACCAGCCGGCGTTGAGGTAGAGCCCGTCGACCGGCGTCTTGTCGATGATCGGCGAGCCGTCCATCGACATGTCCATGATGCCGCCCCACTGGCGCAACAGGCGCACGCGGCCGATCATCGGCATCAGCGCCATGCCGCCCTCGCAGACATCCTCCATCACAGGCATGTTGCCGCGCTGGGCGTAGGAATTGTAGCCGTCGATGTCGCCGCCGAAGACCAGCCCGCCCTTGTCCGACTGGCTGACGTAGAAATGGCCGGCGCCGAAGGTCATGACACCGGGGATCAGCGGCTTGATCGCCTCGGAGACGAAGGCCTGCAGCACATGGCTCTCGATCGGCAGGCGCAGGCCGGCCATCGCCGCGACGCGCGAGGAGCTGCCAGCGACCGCCATGCCGACCTTGCCGGCGCCGATCTTGCCGCGCGAGGTCTCGACCCCGGTCACCTTGCCGTTGGCGTCGCGGGTGAAACCGGTGACCTCGCAGTTCTGAATGATGTCGACGCCGAGCGCGGTTGCCGCATGGGCGTAGCCCCAGACCACGGCATCGTGGCGCGCCGTGCCGCCACGCCGCTGCAGCAGTCCGCCTTGCACGGGAAAGCGCGCATTGTCGAAGTTTAGGAACGGTATCATCTTCTTGACCGCGGCGAGGTCGAGCAGTTCGGCATCGATGCCGTTGATGCGCATGGTGTTGCCGCGCCGCGCATAGGCGTCGCGCTGTGCGTCGGAGTGGTAGAGGTTGATGACGCCGCGCTGGCTGACCATCGTGTTGTAGTTGAGGTCCTGCTCCATCCGCTCCCACAGCTTCATCGACAATTCGTAGAAGCCGGTGTTGCCGGGCAGGCCGTAATTGGAGCGGATGATGGTGGTGTTGCGGCCGGCATTGCCGGAGCCGATCCAGCCTTTTTCGAGCACGGCGACATTCTTGATGCCGTACTCGCTGGCGAGGAACCAGGCGGTGGCCAGGCCATGGCCGCCACCGCCGATGATCACCACGTCATAGCGGTCCTTCGGCGTGGCATCGCGCCAGGTGCGCTGCCAGTTCTTGTGGCCGGAAAGGGCGGCGCGGGCGAGCGAGAAGATCGAGTATTTCATCAGTTCATTCCGAGGTCGCTCGCACCACGCAGGCTGCTGGATATCCCTAGATGTCCAGCGTGTGGTCGCGCTCCCATTGCGTGAAGTGCGAAGCATAGGAATTCCATTCCTGGTGCTTCAGCTTTAGGTAGGCCGACGAGAATTCCTCACCCAGCGCCGCCTTCAGCGATTTGTCCTTGTCGAACTCGCGCAAGGCGTCGAGCAGGTTGAGCGGCAGCTTCGGCGCGCCCTTCACCGTGTGGCCGTGCTGGTACATGTCGATGTCGTAGCGCTTGCCGGGATCGGCCTTCGAACGAATGCCGTCGAGGCCGGCGGCGATGATGACCGCCTGCAGGAGGTAAGGGTTGGCCGCGCCGTCGGGCAGCCGCAGTTCGAAGCGGCCGGGCCCGGGCACGCGCACCATGTGGGTGCGGTTGTTGCCGGTCCAGGTCACCGTGTTCGGCGCCCAGGTGGCTCCCGAGATGGTGCGCGGCGCGTTGATGCGCTTGTAGGAATTGACCGTCGGGTTGGTGATCGCCGCCAGTGCCGAGGCATGTTTCATGATGCCGCCAAGGAAATTCTTGCCCTTGGCCGACAGGCCGAGCTCCATCGAATTGTCGGCGAAGACATTGGTCTTGCCGGCCTTGTCCCACACCGAGATATGGGCATGGCAGCCATTGCCGGTCAGGCCCTGGAAGGGTTTGGGCATGAAGGTCGCGCGCAGACCATGCTTTTCCGCGATCGACTTGACCATGAACTTGAAGAAGGAGTGCTTGTCGGCGGTCGCCAGCGCATCGTCGAAGGCCCAGTTCATCTCGAACTGGCCGTTGGCATCCTCGTGGTCGTTCTGGTAGGCGCCCCAGCCGAGCGCCAGCATATGGTCGCAGATCTCGGCGATGACATCATAGCGGCGCATCACCGCTTGCTGGTCGTAGCAGGGCTTCGACGCCGTGTCGTATTCGTCGGAGATCGTCTTGCCGTCCGGCGAGATCAGGAAGAACTCGGCCTCGACGCCGGTCTTGACGTGCATGCCGTCGCTGGCGGCTTCGGCGATCAGCCGCTTCAGCGTGTTGCGCGGCGCCTGGTCGACCTCCTTGTCGTCCATGATGCAGTTGGCGGCGACCCAGGCGACTTCCGGCCTCCATGGCAGCTGGATCACCGAATCCGGATCCGGCACCGCCAGCATGTCGGGATGTGCCGGCGTCAGATCGAGCCAGGTGGCGAACCCGGCAAAGCCGGCGCCGTCCTTCTGCATGTCGGCGATCGCCTGCGCCGGCACCAGCTTGGCACGCTGGCCACCGAACAGGTCGGTGTAGGAAATCATGAAATATTTGACGTTTTTCGCCCTTGCGAATTCTGCAAGATCAGCTGTCACGGAAGTTCCCCATTTTTTTCGATTGTTGGTGGGCTTCGGCCCTTCTTGATTAGAAGCCGTTCTTCCCCGGTATCCAGTTGGTGCCGGCCAGCGGCACGCCGGCCATGGCGGCTGCCTCGATCGTCAGCGCGACGAGGTCCTCGGGTTCGAGATTGTGCAGGCTGTTCTTGCCGCACGCGCGGGCGATGGTCTGAGCTTCCAGTGTCATCACCTTCAAATAGTTCGCCAGCCGGCGTCCGGCGGCGACCGGGTCGACGCGCTTCATCAGTTCCGGGTCCTGCGTGGTGATGCCGGCCGGGTCGCGGCCCTCGTGCCAGTCGTCATAGGCGCCGGCGGTGGTGCCGAGCTCGTTATATTCCGCCTCCCATCGCGGATCATTGTCGCCGAGCGCGACAAGCGCAGCCGTGCCGATCGAGACCGCATCGACGCCGAGCGCCAGCGCCTTGGCGACGTCGGCGCCGTTGCGGATGCCGCCGGAGACGATCAGCTGCACCTTGCGGTGCATGCCGAGATCCTGCAGCGCCTGCACCGCCGGCCTGATGCAGGCGAGCGTCGGCTGGCCGACATTTTCGATGAACACTTCCTGCGTGGCGGCGGTACCGCCCTGCATGCCGTCGACAACGACGACATCGGCGCCGGCCTTCACGGCGAGGGCCGTGTCATAGTAGGGCCGGGCGCCGCCGACCTTGACGTAGATCGGCTTCTCCCAGTCGGTGATTTCGCGCAGTTCGAGGATCTTGATCTCGAGATCGTCGGGCCCGGTCCAGTCGGGATGGCGCGAGGCCGAGCGCTGGTCGATGCCTTTCGGCAGCGTGCGCATCTCGGCGACGCGGTCGGAAATCTTCTGGCCAAGCAGCATGCCGCCGCCGCCGGGCTTGGCGCCCTGGCCGACGACGACCTCGATCGCATCGGCGCGGCGCAGGTCGCGCAGGTTCATGCCGTAGCGCGAAGGCAGGTATTGATAGACCAGCGTCTTCGAATGGCCACGCTCTTCCTCGGTCATGCCGCCATCGCCCGTGGTGGTCGAGGTGCCCGACAGCGTGGCTCCGCGCCCGAGTGCTTCCTTGGCCGGGCCGGACAGCGAGCCGAAGCTCATGCCTGCGATGGTGATCGGGATCTTCAGCTCGATCGGCTTCTTGGCATGGCGCGAACCCAGCACGACGCTGGTGTCGCAGCGCTCACGATAGCCTTCGAGAGGATAGCGCGAGATCGAGGCGCCGAGGAACAGCAGGTCATCGAAATGCGGCAGCTTGCGTTTGGCGCCGGCGCCACGGATGTCGTAGATGCCGGTCGCCGCGGCACGGCGGATTTCAGAAAGCGTGTAGTCGTCGAAGGTCGCGGATTTGCGCGGCGTCGTCGGCGGGTTCCTGTAGGTCATGCTGCCTCAATACGCGTCGGCGTTGTCGATATTGAAATTGTAGAGCGTGCGCGCCGAGCCGTAGCGCTTGAACTCTGCCGCCTTGACGCCGGTGACGCCGGCGCGGTCGAGCAGGCCCTGCAGCAACTCCAGATGTTCGGTCCGCATCTCCTTGGCGATGCAGTCGGCACCTAAGCTGTCGACCTTGCCGCGCACGAACAGCCGCGCTTCGTAGATGGAATCGCCCAGCGCATCGCCGGCATCGCCCAGCACCACCAGATTGCCGGACTGCGCCATGAAGGCCGACATGTGGCCGATATTGCCGTGCACGACGATGTCGATGCCCTTCATCGAAATGCCGCAACGCGACGAGGCATTACCCTCGATGACCAGCAGTCCGCCCTTGCCGGTGGCGCCGGCATACTGGCTGGCATCGCCTTTGACCGTGATCGAACCCGACATCATGTTTTCGCCTACGCCGGGGCCGGCCGAGCCATGCACAGTGATGGCGCTGCCGGAATTCATGCCGCCGCAGTAATAGCCGACGCTGCCACGCACATCGATGGTAACAGGCTGGTCGACGCCGACGGCGACCGAATGGTTGCCTTTCGGGTTCAGCACTTCCCATGCCGTTTCATTCGAGCCGGGCGCCAGATTGTGCAGCGCCTGGTTGAGTTCGCGCAGCGACATCTGGTCGAGGTCGAAGACCCGAGAGGCGTGGTCGTGCGCCACCGTCTTTGAAAGCTTGGTTGCCGGCATGAACTCAATGCTCCCAGAAATAGACGGTTGCGGGCTCGGGTTCCCAGACCCTCGCATTGTCTATGCCGGGCAGTTTGGTCAGCGCTCGGTACTCCGAGCCGAAGGCGACGTACTGATCGGTCTCGGCCATCACGGCCGGCTTGCAGGCGATCGGGTCGCGCACGACGCCAAAACCGTTCTTGGTGCCGACGACGAAGGTGAAGAAGCCGTCGAGGTCGGAGAGCGTGCCTTCCAGCGCTTCGCCCAGATTCTTGCCATGCGCCATCTGCGACGAGAGATAGGCGGCCGCCACTTCGGTGTCGTTTTCGGTCTCGAAGGTCATGCCCTCGCGGATCAGTTCGCGCCGGACATTGTTGTGGTTGGACAGCGAACCATTGTGCACCAGGCACTGGTCGGCGCCGGTCGAGAACGGATGCGCGCCCATCGTCGTCACCGCCGATTCCGTCGCCATGCGGGTATGGCCGATGCCATGCGTGCCGGTCATGCTGCGGACATCGAAGCGGTCGACGACCGCCTCAGGGAGGCCGACTTCCTTGTAGATTTCGACCACGTCGCCGGCACCCATGATGCGGATGTCGGGGCGCAGCGCCTGGATGGCTTCGCGCGCCTCGTCGATCTTGGCGGGCGTGGTCCTGACCACCGCATGGGTGGATTTCACGGCAATCGTCACTGGCGTGGCGATGGCCTTGGCGAGTTCTGCCTCGAGGCCGCGGAAATCGCGTTCCGGCTTGGCCGACTGGATGGTGATCTTGGCCTCATTCCTGGATGGCGCGCCATAGATGGCGATGCCGGCGCTGTCCGGACCACGATCGCTGAGCGAGATCAGCATCTGCGACAGCATCGAGCCCAGCTGGGGTTCGAGCGCCTTGTCCTTCAAAAACAGTCCGACAATTCCACACATGTCAGCCTCCCGGTGTTTGCAGCTCTGAGATGATGTATCGAATGAGTCCCTCGAATTCAATCACATGAAAAAAATTTTCCTCTAGTTACGTATGCGGCTCAATGCCGCTCTGTTCACTATCGTTGCCTCGCCCGGCATTGTGAACCCATTTGGCGGTGCGGATGCGGGCGATCTTGTAGGCGTCGAGGATCGACAGCGCGTAGATCAGGAAGCCGCCGGCATGACGTCCGACGAAGCTGGCGTCCGCTGGTGCGATCTTGGCGGTGACCCATGCCAGGATCACCATGAAGAAAAGAAACTGCAGGCCGCGCACCGGCACGCCGAGCATGACGTGTCCGCTTGCCGGCAGCACGATTGCCGCGACGAGAACCAGATACGGGCTGGGAGGGGTGGGGGCGGTGGCGGAATTGGTCATGCGGCTTGCCGTTCGCTTTCGTTGATGGCGTCGCGCAGCGCCGACATGGACACCAGCACTCTCTCGATCAGCGTTGGATCGAGTGTCGCATCGCCAAATTCGGCTTGCCGGAAGACGCCGTAGCGCGCCCGCTCGGCCTCGGCCAGCAGCCAGACGATGCGTACCCCCTTGGGCGTGATCAGCAGTTCCTTGGCGCGCCCTTCGGAGAAGATCTCGATATGCCTGGCGATGATACCTTGAGGAAAATGCGCGCCCCTGCGGTCGGTGCGCAGCGCTGCCTCGGCTGGAAATCCCGGAGCCTTCGGCAACGTATGGTCGAGATGATCGAAATTGGAGAAGGTCGTCGGCGAGCCCGGCCGCATCATCATGTCGAAGGTGCCGGGCACCGACACGGGCTCGGTGATCGAGATGCTCAGCCAGCGTGCCGGGAGTTTTCTCGTCGCCAGCGTATCGACGATGGTGCGCAGCTGGACGCGCCGGCCGTTCCAGGACCCTTCCCAGGTGATGACACCGGCGGTACCGTCCGAAACATCAGCTGCGTCGGCAATGACGGTACAAATGCTGGCATGGTCGATGGCGAGCGCCACTGACGCCCTGTTGCGGCTGGCGCGCGCCAGCCAGGCAAGATGAAGGACGAGGGCCAGGACAATTGCCCCGGCAAGCAGTGCTGACGTCACCTCGGACATTTTGTCATGCCAGGCCCGTCCGGGATTCGGACGGGCCTACTCCCATCAATAGCCCTGCGGCTTCGGCCACGGCATGGTGAACTGATCGCCGCGCCGCACGAATTTGTAGCGGTAGAAATGGAACCATAGCGAGATCAGGAAATAGAAGGCGACCATGGCGATCAGCTGCGAGCCGAAGCCGAGGAAGATGGCGAAGAAGGTCACCACGCACAGGCAGAACAGCACGATGGCCGGCAGCGGATGGAACGGATGCGTGTAGCCGCGGCGGATCGAGCCGAGCGGCCATTTCTTCCTGAACATGACGATGTTGATGCTCATGAACGTGTATTGCAGCACGCCCGACAGGATCGAGAAGGTGATCGCCTGGTTGAGGTCGGCGATGAAGGCGAAGGCCAGCGCGATCGGCAACAGGAACAGGATCGACCGATAGGGCGTGCGATATTTCGGATGCACGGCCGAGAACCAGGTCGGCAGATAGCGGTCGCGGCCGAGCGAGAACCAGGCACGCGCCGCGTCGTTGATGCAACCATTTGCGGAGGCCAGTGCGGCAAGCAGCGTCGCGATGAACAGCAGGTTCTCGAGCAGCGGGCTGCCGGTCAGCTTGCCCGCATCCCAAAGTGGATAC
The DNA here is from genome assembly GCF_042682145.1 of Mesorhizobium newzealandense. NCBI lineage: Bacteria > Pseudomonadati > Pseudomonadota > Alphaproteobacteria > Hyphomicrobiales > Phyllobacteriaceae > Mesorhizobium > Mesorhizobium newzealandense. Next base: position 38,548 of record NZ_JBHUGZ010000030.1, read on the forward strand.
GGGGTGATGCCAAGATACTCCCAGGGCATCAGCGAGGCGCAGACATACCAGGTCATGGCGGCAGCGATCAAAAGCGTGATCATGCCGGCCATCGTGCCGTAAGGCAGCGAGCGCGCAGGCGAACGCACTTCCTCGGCGGCCTGCGTGGTGCCCTCGATGCCGAGATAATACCAGATGCCGAACTGGAAGGCGGCGATGACGCCGATCCAGCCGTAGGGCAGGGCGTTGGCGGGCGTGACCAGTTCATTGAGCTTCAGCACGGCTCCTTGCGTCCACGGGCTGACCGAAAAGAACAGGATGACGATCGAGATGTAGGCGATTGCGGTGATGACGAAGTTGACATTGAGCGTCATCAGCACGCCGCGATAGTTCAGCCATGCCAGCACCACGATGGTGGCGGCGATGAAGGAGTTGTAGCTCATCCCTTCGATGCCGGCCTTGGCGACGATTGTTTGGCCGAGCAGGATCGCGTCGGACACTTCGAGCATCGTATAGGCAAACACCAGGAACAGTGCGACGTTGAAGGCCATCAGCGGCCCGACAATGTGCTTTGCCTGCGCGTACTGGCCGCCGGCGGCGGCGACGGTGGATGTCACCTCGGAATCGATCATCGCGACGGAGGTGTAGAGCAGGCCGACGACCCAGCAGACCACCAGTGCGGCGAGTGCGCCGCCCTTGTCGGCTGAGAAGTTCCAGCCGGTAAACTCGCCGACAAGCACGATGCCGACACCGAGCGCCCAGACATGGGCCGGGCCAAGCACGCGGAGCAGGGAAACCCTGTCCCCGTGGACTGCCGGTTCAAGCGTGACCGTCATTGTTCAATCCCCACTCAGATCCGGTGTTTTTCGGAAACGGCTTCAAGCTCGCCTTCGCGCGACGAGGTCAGCACCTCTTCGGAGAAGGTCGTGTCGACCTTGAACCAGTCGTAGAGCATCCACAGGGCGAGCACGATCGAGATGCCCCACGACGCATAAGAGAGTGCGATCCACATGAAGGTGAGTCCTCGGGTTTACTTGTCGTCGAACTTTTCGTTGATGACGTCGCGATATTCGCGGTCGGAGGCGCGGAACAGGAAGACGAAATAACCGATCAGCACCGCGGCCATGATGATCAGCGTCGGCCAGTCGATGACATAGTGGAAGCGGTTCTGGATGATGTCGTGCGCGGTCTCGGGCGTGTAGCCGAGCTTTTCCCAGATCGAGGCCATGGTCGGGTTTTGTCCGAGCGCTTCCCATGTCTTGGCGTCGAGCGCGTCGATGGATTTCGCAGCACCGGCGAGGCCCATCTTGAGCGGCAGCCACAGCGCCACGAAAATGGCGACCACGACGACGACGATATCGAAAATCTGCCCGGCCTTGCTTTGTTCCGGCGGCGTGTAGCGCGACATCTCTTCTACCCCTCAGGATTTGCGGTTGCGGAACGCGTCGGCGTTCTTGATGTCGAGCCCGTAGATGAAGTCCTTGTCTTCCTTGTAGTGATTGACCATCGCCAGGATCGCCGCGGTGTTGAAGATCAGCACGGCGGCGGCCGCGGCGGCGACGACCACCTTGATCCCCATGTTCGGGATGTACGGCCACGTCATGATGAGGACGAAGAGGATCGTCGCCCACAGGCAGACGATCAGAAGCGCGGATCCGCGCAAGTCGGAACGGTACAGCGCTTCGATGCGCTGTTGCATGTCTGACATCGGCTTTCCCCTTTTCCGACGCCCGGTTCCGAATCCACCGTGCGCCGCTCTCTTTCAAGAGAGTGAAATTTTTTTCATAAATTCCGTCTGAATTCCGCAATTGTCAAGCCGATTTTACGTTGGGTTAACCGTTTGCTTGACGCAACGGATTTTGCCTCACAATGAAATTAATTGCTTATGGGTATTGCGGCGCTCGAATGTTTGCGGTCAATATTCGGCCAAAGCTCCCGCCGCTGCGCAGGGGGCAGGCAACAGCAAAAAGATTTTTCGAAACGGAGGACGAGCGGATGACGGCATCCTGGAGATTTTCGACCCTGGCGGATCGCCATCGCGCGCTTGGTTCGAAGCTCGAAGACTGGAGCGGCATGGGAACCGCCTGGACCTACGACAAGGATGCCGACGAAGAGTACATCGCCATCCGCACCAAGGCCGGGCTGATGGATGTTTCCGGCCTCAAGAAGGTCCATATCACCGGGCCGCACGCCTCGCATCTGATCGATCTGGCGACGACGCGCGACGTCGAGAAGATCTATCCCGGCAAGTCGGCCTATGCCTGCATGCTGAACGAGGCCGGAAAATTCACCGACGACTGCATCCTCTACCGCACCGGGCCGAACGCCTGGATGGTCGTGCATGGCTCGGGCACCGGCCATGAGGAGTTGCAGCGCGCGTCCGTCGGGCGCGATGTCTCATTGCGCTTCGACGACAATCTGCACGACCTGTCGCTGCAGGGCCCGACATCAGTCGACTATCTGGCCAAGCATGTGCCTGGCATCCGCGATCTCAACTATTTTCACCATATGCAGACGCAGCTGTTCGGCTTACCCGTCATGATTTCGCGCACTGGCTACACCGGCGAGCGCGGCTACGAGATCTTCTGCCGTGGCCAGGATGCCGGCACGATCTGGGATAGGATCCTAGACGAGGGCAAGAGCGCCGGCATCATTCCGTGCCGCTTCACCACGCTCGACATGCTGCGCGTCGAAAGCTACCTGCTGTTCTACCCCTACGACAATTCGCAGAAATACCCGTTCGACAATGAAGGCCCCGGCGACACGTTGTGGGAGCTTGGCCTCGACTTCACGGTCAGTCCCGGCAAGACCGGCTTTCGCGGCGCCGAGGAGCACTACCGCCTCAAGGGCAAGGAGCGCTTCAAGATCTTTGGCGTGCTGCTCGACGGCAAGGAGCCGGCCGACGAGGGCGCGCCGGTCTATCGTGACGGCAAGAAGGTCGGCGTGGTGACCTGCGCCATGTATTCGCCGCTGGTCAAGAAATCGATGGGCATCGCCCGGCTCGACGTCGACTGCGCGGTCAAGGACACCAAGCTCGAAATCCGCAACAAGAGCGGTGCCATCAAGGCGACGGCGCAGCCGCTTCCGTTCGACGATCCCAAGAAGACCAAGCGCACGGCGAAAGGTTGAGGCATAATCAACAGCGAGGGGTTCGAGGCACGAAGACTTAAATGGCAGCCAAAAGCATCATCAGCCGGCCCGTCTACGGAACCCTGTCTCCACAGCCCGGCAAGCACCATCTTTTCGTGGCGGATGCGGAGGGCGCGCTGGCGATAACGGAGATGGCCGAGAGAGTTCCGGCCGGGTTTTTCGACGGGGCCGAAATCGTCTTCATTCCCGGCCGTGACGGCAGGCATATCGCCGCGCTCGAAGCGCTGAAGCCGGCAACGGTTCATGAAGCGCCATCCTTTGCCAGCCTGCTGCCGCGGCTCAGGCAGACGCTGGCCAATGCGCATATGGGCCTGCGCCTCTATCTCTCCGGCACCGAAGGCCTGATCGGCCAGGCCATGCAGGCGGCACTTGAAGCCGGCATCGACCACACCTCGATCCAGACCGAGCATCGCGGCTCGCTGGCGCGGCGCATGCAGTGCGTCCACTGCAAGGGCATCACCGAGAACGTGACGACGCAGCCGGCGACATGCGCGCATTGCGGCCTGCTGCTTCTGGTGCGCGATCACTATTCCAGGCGCATCGCGGCATTCCAGGGCGTCTGCATCAACGCCGAGGATCGCACGGAGATTCCTCCGATGGAGGAGATATTCCGATGAGCACCGGAACAACAAAACTCGATGTCGTGGTCAGCGATGTCGTCCCGGTCAACGATCTGGTCACCCGCTTTCATTTCCGCCGGCGCGACGGGCAGCTGTTGCCGACCTTTTCCGGCGGCGCCCATGTCGTGGTCGAGATGCGCGACGGCGAGCGCACTAGGCTCAATCCCTATTCGCTGATGGGCTCGCCGCTCGACACACGCGAATACACGATCAGCGTGCGCCGCGACGATGTCGGCCGTGGTGGCTCGCTGTTCATGCACAGGAATGTCAGGCCTGGCCATGAGATGGTGGTCAGCTACCCCGTCAATTTGTTCTCGCTCGATCTGCGCGCCAGAAAGCACCTGATGCTGGCGGGCGGCATCGGCATCACGCCGTTCATGGCGCAGACCGCTCAGCTGGCGGCCGAAGGCGGCAATTTCGAACTGCACTACACCTGCCGCACCGCCTCGCTCGGCACCTATGCCGATGTGCTGCGCGAGCGCTACGACCGCCGCGTCAGGCTCTATCACGACGACCTTGACGAGCGCATCGAGCTCGACCGGCTGTTGTCCTCACAGCCGCTCGGCACACATCTCTATGTCTGCGGTCCGGCCGGCATGATCAACTGGGTGCGTGACCGCGCCGCCACTCTGGGCTGGCCGTCCGAGACCGTGCATTTCGAGCATTTCGCGGCACCCCAGCCCGGGCTGCCGTTCGACGTGACGCTTGCCGTCAGCGGCAAGGCGATCAGGGTCGATGAACAGCAAAGCCTGCTCGAGGCGATCGAGGCGGCCGGCGTCGATCCGCCCTATCTCTGCCGTGGCGGCGTCTGCGGCCAGTGCGAAACCAATGTCATCTCGTATGACGGCAAGTTCATCCACAACGACCACTGGCTGAGCGAGGAAGACCACCGCTCGGGCTGCAAGATCATGCCGTGCGTGTCGCGCTTCGAGGGCCGGTCGCTGGTGCTGGAAAGATAGGAGGCGAGGATGGGCATTACCTTTCGCAAGGAAACGTTCCGCGACGACTTCACCTTCAAGAACAGCCCGGAGCACATCCGGCGGTTCCCGTTTCCGTTCCACGAAGACGCCTATATGTATGCGGTCAACATCGAGCCGCATGTCGTCGGGCCGAAGGGCAGCGTGCTGGAAAACCTGATCGACGTCGACGAGCACTATCTCGCCGAGATGCAGGACCGCGCGCTGGTGCTGGCCGAGGATCCGCTGCGCTGCCAGTCGCTGCCGCACATGACATTGGCCGGCTGGGACCTGCTGGAACTCCTGATGGAACAGCAGGCGCTGGGTTATCCCGAGCATTTCACGCTGACCCGCGACGGCGATCGCTGGCGCTGGATCAACCGGCCGCTCGGCATCGACGACACTTTTACTTTCGGCGACACCTCGACGCTGCCTTACGGGCCGATGGAATACATCACGCGGCAGAGCCAGGGCGATTTCTGCATCCTCGACCAGCGCGACGGCAATCTGTGGATGGATGCCGGCATGGTCACCACTCAGGCCGACTGGTCGCTCGATTTCGACATCGGCATGAACTTCTTCGAGTGGCATGCGCCGGTGCCGCTGGCGCATGAAAAAGGGATTTTCATCCGTGCGCTGAAATTCCTCACCAACATCCAGCAAGGCAAGCCGGCACGGCGCCTGAACTGGACGATGACCATCAATCCGCGGCTCGATACGAGCCCGGAGAATTATCACAAATGGGGCCCGGACCGCACCACGGTGACGCCGGAGAATGTCGGCGACAAGGTGCATCTGCGTGTCGAGTTGCAGAGCTTCTGGCGGTTGCCGCGCTCGAACGGCATCGTCTTTCCGATCCGCTGCTACCTGATCAAGATGGACGAGTTGGTGACGCAGCCGAAATGGGCACGGCGCCTGCACCGCGTCATCCGCGACCTTCCGGACGAACTCGCGAATTACAAAGGCTTGACGCGCTACCGCCCGACATTGGTCGAATGGCTGTCGAAGCTCGACGATGGCAGCCCGACTTCACCGGGCTTTGGGCCGGATTAACCCGCGCTGTTCTGCGGATAGCAGATGATCGAGAGGTAGCGCATCGGCAGCCGTGTCAGCTGTTCGGGACCGTGCGGCGCATCGGCATCGAAGAACAGGCTGTCGCCGGGCTTCATCGGATAGAGGTTGCTGCCGTGCCGGTAAACGACCTCGCCTTCGAGCATGTAGAGGAACTCCATGCCTTCATGCTGGAAGGTCGGAAACACGTCGGAATCCTCGGTCAACGTGATCAGGTAGGGCTCGACGACGACGCCGCTGGTGTTGGAGCCGATATGGCCGAGCAGATTGTACTGGTGGCCGGCGCGCGTGCCGCGACGCTCGACATCCAGCCCTTCGCCCGCCTTGACGAAGACGGCGCTGCGTTCCTCCTCGAAGCGGCGGAAGAAGGCGGTGACTGGAACGCCCAGCGCCCGCGACAGCGCCTGCAAGGTGGTCAGCGACGGCGAGGTGATGCCGTTCTCGATCTTCGACAGCATGCCCAGCGAAATGTCGGTGGCGACCGCCAGATCGGCGACGGTGATGCCGAGCTTCTTGCGGAACGCCCGCACCTCGCGGCCGATCGCGACCTCCAGCACTTTTTCCCTTGTGTCGCGAATGGCATGCGGGTTCTGCGTCAGCGGCGCCCGGATGGTTTTCCCGTCCGACGAAACCTTGGGCAGCGGCTTGGCTTTTGCACCGGCAGGGCCGGTACCAGGCTTGGGATCGGAACTCTTTTTCGCCATGTCGCCCCCCGACTCTGCGGATTTATTTCACTCTAGGTGAACATGTCAGGTGCCGATACATGAGCGCAACCGCGACGGCAAGTCGCCTGAAGGCGCATGGCCATGATCCGGCGTTTGGCCGTGTCCGTTTTTTGCAGGAAATCCACCTTGGCGAAACGCTGTTTCGGCACGAGGCTGTTGACAGCACGAAAGGGCCAATTACTGTCCTGTGAGTGAAATTTGTTTCGTAAGAGCAATTCCAGGAAAAGCGTGAAACGGTTTTCGGTCCGGAGTTGCGTCAAGACAAAAGTCGAAATCAGACCGGGAGGCCTGCAATGAAAAGTCGCGTTGCCGTTATCGGAGCCGGGCCGTCCGGGCTGGCACAGCTCAGGGCCTTCAAGTCGGCCGCCGACAAGGGTGCCGACATTCCCGAGATCGTCTGCTTCGAAAAGCAGTCCGACTGGGGCGGCCTGTGGAACTACACCTGGCGCACCGGCCTCGACGAGCATGGCGACCCGGTGCACGGCTCGATGTACCGCTACCTTTGGTCGAACGGACCGAAGGAGTGCCTGGAATTCGCCGACTACACCTTCGAGGAGCATTTCGGCCGGCCGATCGGCTCCTATCCGCCGCGCGCCGTGCTGTGGGACTACATCAAGGGCCGCGTTCAAAAATCCGGCGTGCGCAAATGGGTGCGCTTCAACAGCCCGGTGCGCATGGTGACCTTCTCCGAGGCGACGAAGAAATTCACCGTCACCGCGCATGACCGCACCAACGACGTCACCTATTCGGAAGAATTCGACGATGTCGTCGTCGCCTCCGGGCATTTCTCGGTGCCCAACGTGCCCTATTTCGAAGGCTTCTCGACCTTCAACGGCCGCATCCTGCACAGCCATGATTTCCGCGACGCCATGGAATTCAAGGGCAAGGATATCCTGATCATCGGCCGCTCCTATTCGGCCGAGGACATCGGTTCGCAATGCTACAAATACGGCGCCAAATCGATCACCTCCAGCTACCGCTCGAAGCCGATGGGCTTCAAATGGCCGGAGAACTGGAAAGAGGTGCCGCTGCTGCAGAAGGTCGTCGGCAAGACCGCGCATTTCAAGGACGGCACCACCAAAGATGTCGACGCCATCATCCTGTGCACCGGCTACCTGCATTCCTTCCCCTTCCTCACCGAGGATCTGAAGCTCAAGACCGCCAACCGGATGTGGCCGGACGGGCTTTATGAGGGTGTCGTCTGGGAGAAGAACCCGAAGCTGTCCTTTATCGGCATGCAGGATCAGTTCTACACCTTCAACATGTTCGACGCGCAGGCCTGGTTCGCGCGCGACGTCATAATGGGCCGCATCAAATTGCCGTCGGCCGAGGCGATGGCCGCGCACGGCGCGAAGTGGCGGGCGCGCGAGGAGACGCTGGAAGACGCCGAGCAGATGATCTGGTTCCAGGGCGACTACACCAGGGAATTGATGGACCAGACCGACTATCCCGGCTTCGACGTCGAGGCGGTCAACCAGACCTTCATGGAGTGGGAGCACCACAAGGCGGAGGACATTATGAGCTTCCGCGACCACGCCTACCGCTCGCTGATGACCGGCACCATGGCGCCGCTCCACCATACGCCTTGGCTGCAGGCGCTGGACGATTCGATGGAGAGCTATCTCGAGGTGAAAGGCGTCGCGGCGGAGTAGCCGTCGCGCCTCATTCTACCCCAGCCTCGCCCGTGCCTTCGCCGTCCAGGCGCTGAACAGCCGGTCGGCGACGATGCCGATGAAGGCGATGGCGAGGCCCGCGACGATGCCGCGGCCGGAATCGGCCTTGGACAGCGCGATGAACACCTCCTGGCCGAGGTCGCGCGTGCCGACCATGGCGCAGATGATGATCATCGCCAGCGCCATCAGGATCGTCTGGTTGACGCCAAGCATGATTTCGGGAAGCGCCAGCGGCAATTGCACGCGAAAGAAGGTCTGGCGCGGCGTGCAGCCCGAAACTTTCGCAGCCTCGATCAGCGCCGGCGGCACCTGCCTGATGCCATGATTGGTGTAGCGGATCGCCGGCACCACGGCGAAGGCGACGGTGGCGATCATTGCGGTGACGTCGCCAACCCGGAACAGCATCACCACCGGGATGATGAAGCAGAAGGACGGCAGCACCTGCAGCGTGTCGATGACCGGCGTGACGATCTTCTCGAAACGGTCGCTGCGCGAGGCCATCAGGCCAATCGGAATGCCGATCAGGCACGCGATGAAGGCCGAGATGCCGCAGAGATAGACCGTCGCCATGGTCTTTTCCCACAGGCCGGTGACGGCGCAGAAGGCGGTCAGCGCGGCGACGAGAACTGCAAGCCGCAGGCCGGAAAGCTGATAGCCGGCAAGGCCGAGCAGGAACACCGCGCCCAGCCACGGAAAGCCCTCGCAGAAGGCGCGCAGCGGGTTGAGCACATTGAGGATCAGCGCCACGCGAAACGCCTCGATTGTGTCGAAGAAGTTGATTGTCACCCAGTTCACGGCCGCCTTCCACAGCGGCGCGGTGGTGAAGGTGATCGCTTTCGGCACCGCCGCGAAGGCCGGCACGAACAGGCCGAGCAGCGTGGTGACGGCAAGGATGGCGATGGCCAGCGTCAGATGGGGGTAGCGCCGCCAGAAGCTCGGGCTCACCTCTCGATGGACGTGGCCCTTTGCCTGTTTGCGCGCGATGGCCTGGCTCAGCCGGTCGAGTGCGATGGCCAGCGCGACGATGGCGAGACCGGCTTCCATCGCTTCGCCGACCTTCAGCGCGCGCAGCGCCAAAAGCACGTCGTAGCCGAGGCCGCCGGCGCCGATCATCGAAGCGATGATGACCATGTTCAGCGCCAGCATGATCACCTGGTTGACGCCGACCATCAGCGTCGGCCGCGCCGAGGGCAAAAGCACCCGCCACAGTTTCTGCCGCGCCGTGCAGCCGGCCATTTCGCTGAAATCGTCGATCTCGGAAGGCACCCGCGACAGGCCCAGCATCGTCGCCCGCACCATCGGCGGCGTGGCGAAGATGGCGGTCGCGATCATCGCCGAAACCGGGCTGTTGCCGAACAGGAGCAGCATCGGGATGAGATAGGCGAAGGTCGGGATCGTCTGCATCAGGTCAAGCGCGGGGGAGACGATGAGCCTTTCCGCCCACGGCTTGCGCCAAGCCCAGATGCCCGCGAACAGGCCGGTGACGATGCAGAATGGCACGGCGATGGAGATCAGCGCCAGTGTCAGCATGGCGCTGGTCCATTGGTCGAACAGTGCGATGTAGAGGAAACAGCCGCCGACCAGCATGCCGAGCTTCCGGCCGCTGACGGCATGCCCGGCAAGGAAGGCAGCGGCGCAGACGCCGACCCAGGACAGGCGTGGCAAGACATAGGCGTCGGCGCCATGGCCGATCTTGAAATTCTTGGCCAGCAGATTGAGCGCGAAGTCGAGTGGCACGCCGAGCACCGCGGTGATCGAGCGTGTCAGCCACGACAGGTTCGACTTGATCCAGCGCATCAATGCGCTGACCCAGTCGGCGACCGGCACGATCGCGCTGGCCGGATAGTTGACGGCCCAGGGCAGGCTGTCCTGCAGCAGGAACACGACAAGCACGGCGGCAAGCGCCGAGGCCCAGACGATCAGCCAGATCTGGACCGGACGCGCCCTTGCCTCGCTGGCGCCAGCCGTCACCGTCATGCGCCGATCCTCGAACGATCGATGCCGGCCAACAGATCGATCACCGCTTGCGGCGTTACTTCGCCGATCGGCTTGCCGGAGCCGTTGACCACCGCGAACGGCTTGTTGGCGGAGACGATGCTGGCCGAAAAGCTTGCGATCTTGGCCTCCGGCGAGACCCTGCCGCCATGCTCGGTGCCGTCGCAAGCGCGCATCAGGCTGCGCGCCGAGATCACCTTGGCGCGGTCGACGTCGCGGGTGAACTCGGCGACATAGTCGGTCGCCGGGTTGACCACCAGTTCCTCCGGCGTGCCGATCTGGATGACCTCGCCGTCCTTCATAATGGCGATGCGGTCGGCCAGCCGGATGGCTTCGTCGAAATCATGGGTGATGAAGACGATGGTCTTGTGCAGCATGGTCTGCAGCCGCATCAGCTCATCCTGCATCTCGCGGCGGATCAATGGATCGAGGGCCGAGAACGGTTCGTCGAGAAACCAGATTTCCGGCTTTGTCGCCAGGCTGCGGGCGATGCCGACACGCTGCTGCTGGCCGCCGGAAAGCTCGCGCGGATAGAAATGCTCGCGGCCGCGCAATCCGACAAGGTCGATGACCTCATGCGCCCGTGCTTCACGTGTCGCCCGGTCCTGCCCCTGGATGCTGAGCGGGAAGGCGATGTTTTCCAGCACGTTGAGATGCGGCAAGAGTGCGAAATTCTGGAAGACCATGCCCATGCGGTGCCGCCGCAGCTCGATCAGTGCTGCGTCGGAAATCTTGAGCAGATCCTTGCCTTCGAACTCGACCTTGCCGTGAGTCGGCTCGACCAGCCTCGACATGCAGCGCACCAGCGTCGACTTGCCGGAACCCGACAGGCCCATGATGATGAAAATTTCGCCCTGGCGGATCTCGAGGTCGACGGCGCGCACGGCCCCGACCAGTCCGGCAGCAGTGACGTCGGCCATGCTGGCCTTGCCGTCGCGTTCGCGGATGAAATTCGCCGCGTTCGATCCGAACAATTTCCAGACGTTGCGGCAGGCAAGCTTTATCGGACGGGCATCCTTGCCCGCCGGTGTCGGCACCTGTTCAGTCCTATCCGTCATCCAATCGTCCTTCTGGAACATCAACACTTGAGGCCCGGTTGATCAACAGCCGGGCCTCATTTTTCCAGTCGGAACGATCACTGCGCCCAGGCTTTCCAGTCTGCTTCGTGCGCTGCGATCCAGGCGGCGGCGACATCTTCCGGCGTCTTGCCGCCGAGGTCGATCTCGCCGCTCATCTTGTTGAGCTCGTCGGTGTCGATCGTGTAGGCCTTCGCCACCTTGTAGGCGACCGGCCATTTGTCCTTCATGCCGGACCAGGAGTATTTCCAGATCTCGCCATGCGGCTTGCCGCAATCATATTTGGCGTCGGGGTTCACGCCCCATTTCGGGTCGTTGTAGCACTCGGGCGTATATTCGGGGAATTGCACCCATTCGCCCTTGTATTTGGCCGGCGCCCAGTGCGGCGAATAGATCCACAGCATGATCGGCGCCTTGCGCTGATAGGCCGATTCCAGCTCGGCGAACATCGCCGCGTCGGTGCCGGCATGGATGACGGTGAAGGGCAGTTTCAGTGCCTCGACACGCTCGTCGTCAAAGCCTTCCCACGTCACTGGGCCGCCGAGATAGCGCCCCTTCGGCGCGGTCTCCGCTGTTGAAAATGCTTCGGCGCATTTCGGGTCCTTCAGCGCTTCCCAATTGGGCAGGCCCGGGCATTTTTCCTTCATGTATTCGGGAAACCACCACTCTTCCTTGGCCTTGGGTCCGAGCTTGCCGAGCCGTTCGGTCTGGCCGGTCGCATCGGAGGCTTTCATGGCTTCTCCCGCGGTCGTGTCCCAGAACTCCAGGCCGACATCGAGGTCGCCATTGGTGAGACCCGTGGTCAGGCTGGAGAGGTAGTCGGCGGTCGGATATTCGACGGTATAGCCGAGCTTTTCCAGGATGCCGCCGAGGATCTTGGCGTTCAGGTTGACGCTGGTCCAGTCGAACAGCGCGATCTTGATAGGGTCGTTGGATTCGGGTGCTGCGGCTTGGGCGGAAGGTGTCAGCAGGCTTAGCGTCGCAAGCGCAACGGCGCCCATCGACAGTTTCGAGATCTGGCTGCGAAATGACATGCTTGTTCTCCTTCAAGCTGTGAAAATTATCGTTGGTTCCCTTCTTGCGGCTTTTCTTGATTGTGTTGGAAAGACTGGTCGTTGCGCAAGGCCGTCGGCGCCAGATTGTCGCCCTGGCTTTGGCCAAGGCAGGCAAGATGGTGCTCAATTCTGGTGATGGTCGAATGGGACTGGAGTGTCAGAGTCATGGCTTGCGACGGATCGCTGCGGGAGCGATCATCCGCGGATCAATTGCCAGTCTTGCGGCGCCCTGCAAGGTGCGAGCCATCAAGGTCCCATGATCTCGGCTGTCGGCCCGGCAAGCCCCATCTCGCCAAGACCGTTTCATAGGATGAAATTATATATACCAAGGTTCATCCCGCGCAACGACTAACGCCTGCGGGATGCATAAATTCAGACTGCAGGCGAAGCCGACCCCGGGCCGCGGGATCTTCCGTCCTACCAGCAGACGTAGCCGCCATCGACAATCAGGTCGAGGCCGGTGACGAAGCTCGATGCACGGCTGGCCAGGAACACTGTCGGCCCGACCATTTCCTCCGGCGCCGCCATGCGCTCCATCGGCGTATCGCGCTTGAAGATCTTGATTTCTTCCGCCACCTCCGGCCGCTTGTTCATCGGCGTCAGCGTGTAGCCTGGGCTGACGACATTGACGCGCAGCCCGCGATCGGCCCACTCCATGGCGAGGCTCTTCGACATATGAATGACGGCGGCTTTCGAGGAGTTGTAATGCGCCTGCGTCAGCCCCCGGTTGACGATGGTGCCCGACATCGAGGCGATGTTGATGATCGAGCCTCTGCGTCGCGTCAGCATCTTGTGGGCTTCGGCCTGACAGGACAGGAACACGCCGGCGACATTGACCTGGTGCACCTTCTGCCATGTCTCCAGCGACAGCGTCTCGGCCGGTTCCGAACCGGCAATGCCGGCATTGTTGACGGCGATAGTCAGCGCACCGAGTTCGCTCTCGACACGATCGATCGCCGCCGCGAGATCGCTGGGCGACGTCACCGTGCCGGTCAGCACCAGCGCCTTGCGCCCGAGTGCCGTGATCCGGTGAGCAGTGTCGTCCAGGCCACCCTTCGAGGCATGGCCGAAACAGGCGACATCGGCGCCCGCCTCGGCCAGTCCGATCGCGATCGCCTGGCCGATGCCGCTGCCAGCACCGGTGACCAGCGCGACATCGCCGTCCAGCTTGAAAAGATCCATCGATGGCCCTCCCTGTCTCACGGAGGGTATGCGCTGAGCCGTGCTTCGATCAAGCGCCCTGCACGCAAGGTGCGTTGTTTGCTCAGAAATAACCGTCCGACGCGGCCGTGGCTTCCTTGGGGATTTCGACGCCGTCGACCAGGATCTTGTCGACCAGCTCGTGATGGAAGCAGACCAGCCCCTTGATGCGCTCCGCCTCGTGCACCGGCTCGGGATAGTACCAGACGAGGTTTTCGTGGCGCTTGGCCTTCGTCGTCACGTGATAGTAGCTGGAGATGCCCTTGTAGGGGCAACGCGAGATGTAGCGGCTGGGCGCGAACATATCGAGCCGCGTATCGGAGATCGGCAGATAGTGGCGCACCGGATGGCCGGTCTCGAACAGGAACACGCCACGGCGTGAATCGGCGACCTGTTCGCCGTCGAGAATGACCTGCACGCGCCGCGAGGACGGCAGGCAGTCGACGCGGCGGAACGGATCGCGGGCGTGGACGAAGATTTCCTCGTCCTCCTCGAACCAGTGGCCCATCTTGCTCCAGTAGAACGACATATGGTCGGCGAGCGGCGGACAGCCTTTCACCGGATCGGCGTAGCGCCAGGCTGCGTCCTCGACCAGGGTCACGCCGGTGTTGAGCGAATAGTGGGTCGCCACGCCCTTGAACGGGCTCTCGGTCGTCATCGTGCTCGGCAGCAGGAATTCCTCGCGCACGTCGCTCATCGGGAAATAGTAGACCGGCAGATGGTCGGACTCGTAGAGCACCAGCGCATTGACCGTGTCGGCGACCGTCATCGACCCAACCTGCACCCGCAGCCGTTTCTGCGTCGGCATGGTGAAGGCGACATAGCCCGGCTCGAACTCATATTGGGTGATGCTGTCGAGCAGCGGAAAATGCGGCCCGCGGCCGCGCAGATGGCGCTTGCGAATGGTACTCTCCCGGTTCTTTTCTTTTGTGATCGTGCGCTGGCGCACGATTAACTCAATGACACGCGATCGAGCAGCAGCCCGGCGGCGATCGGCGGCAAGCCGCTGACATTCTTGCGCACCGGCACCAGCAGATCCGGGAAATAGCTGAAAATCACCGGCGTCTCGTCGAGCAGCAGCTTCTGGATGTCGGAGGCGGCACTGCGCTGCGCGCCGACGTCGAGCGCCTTCAGGTAGCTGGTGACCATGCCGTCATAGGCCGGGTTTTTGAAATGCGCCGCGTTCCAGGGCCCGTCGCTGACCAGCGGACTTTTGAGGAAGACGTTCGGCACGCTGCGATGCGCGTAGTCGGTGATGCCGAGTGGGCTGTCCAGCCAGTCCGACTGGCCGAACACCGCCTTGCCATAATATTTGTCCTGGTCCTCGATGTTGAGCGCGATGCGGGCGCCGATTTCCTTGGCGAAGTTCTGGAACAGCTGCGCGTAGCCGGGGATGTCGGAGTAGCGCAGCGTCGTCAGCGTGATGTCGAAGCCGCTGGCCGCGCCGGCTGCTTCGAGCAGTTGCTTCGCCTTGGCGATATCCTGGACGCGCTGCGGCACCGTCTTGT
This sequence comes from Mesorhizobium newzealandense, assembly GCF_042682145.1. Lineage (NCBI taxonomy): Bacteria > Pseudomonadati > Pseudomonadota > Alphaproteobacteria > Hyphomicrobiales > Phyllobacteriaceae > Mesorhizobium > Mesorhizobium newzealandense. Next base: position 53,556 of record NZ_JBHUGZ010000030.1, read on the forward strand.
CGGTCGCGGGAAAAGCCGGTGCGAACGGGCTGTCATTGCCGGTCGCCGCCATGCCGCGGCACAGGCCATCGACCAGCTTCGAGCGATCGATGCACAAAGCGAGCGCCTGGCGCACGCGCTTGTCGGTGAACGGGCCGGTGTCGCAGCGCATGTGCAACTGGCGGTGCGCCGTCGAGGCGACCCGCAACACGGTGATGTCGGGGCTGTTGAGCACGACCTGGCTGACGTCGAGCGGAACGGCGTCGAGGATGTCGACCTCGCCGGCCTGAAGCGCCAGGATGCGCGGCTGCACGTCGCCGTAGAACTTGAATTCGAGCCGGTCGGGCAACGCCTTCTCACCCCAATAGTCGGGGTTGCGCACGAAGGTCGCGCCGACCTTCGGCGTGTAGGTCTCCAGCCGGAACGGCCCGGTGCCCTCGAAGGTCTTTTCGTAGTCGCCCTTGTAGCTCGCCGGCAGGATGACGGCGTTGTAATTGTCGATCGACACCGAATAGGGAAAGCTGCCGTTCGGCGCATCGAGATGGAAGGCGACGGTATGATCGTCGACCTTCCTTGTGCCGCCCTTCGACAGCAGGCCCTTGAACACCGACAGCGCGTTCGAGGCGCCGCTGGGATCGGCCAGCCGGTCGAAGGTCGCGACGACGTCGTCGGCCTTGAAGTCCTCGCCATTGTGGAATTTCACGCCCTTGCGCAGCTTGAAGGTCCACACACTGCCGTCCTCGTTCGGCGCCCAGCTTTCCGCCAGCACCGGCTTCAAGGTGAGGTCCGCCTGGGTGATGCAGAGAAACTCGGCGGTCTGGAAAACCAGCTGGTAGCTGCCGCTGTCATAGTAGGTGACGGGATCGATGGCGCCGCCCGGCGTGGCGACGCCGGCGCGCACCGTGCCGCCCGGCTTGCCCTCGGCGCGGGCCTGCTGCGTGCCGAGGCCGGCAGCAGCGACAAGGCTGCCCAGGAATGGCAGCGAGAGGCCAAGCACGCTTCCATGGCGCAGGAAATCGCGCCGGCCCATCCTGCCGGCGAGCAACTCGTCGACAGCGGAGTTTTCGATTGCTGTGAGATTTCTGCGAGCAGCGTCGATCATCCTGAAATGCTTTGGCATGGCTGCATTCCTCGCTTGTCTTGGGTTTTGCCATCTAGTTCATTGTTGACTGCCGCCGGAAAGCGATATTTTTTGATAGGGGCCATCGAAATTTTCGATGCTTGGGTGAGGCATGGACACTGAAAATTTGCGCAGTTTTCTCGAAGTTGCCACCCATGGCAGCTTCACCGTCGCGGCCAGCCGGCTGAACCTCGCCCAGTCCACTGTCAGCGCGCGCATCCGCGGGCCGGAGCAGCTGGGGCGCCGGCTTTTCGTGCGCGACCGCGACGGCGTGACGCTGACGCCGGCCGGCCGGCAGTTCCTGCCGCACGCCTCTTCCATCACCCGCACCTGGGAGCAATCGCGGCAGGACATCGCCGTTCCCGATGGCTACGAGACCTTGCTGCGGCTGACCGCGCCCGCCTATCTGTGGGACCGCATCACCTCGCCCTGGGTCGAGTGGATGCGCGCCAGGCGGCCGAACGTGGCGCTGCGGCTGGAGGGCAGTTTCCCGGATCTGGCCATCGACCAGCTGGCGGAAGGCCTGCTCGATATCTGCATCCTCTATCTGCCGCGGCCACATCCCGGCATCGTCTACGAAACGCTGGCGGTCGATCAGATCGTGCTTGTCCAGCATGCGGCGCAGACGAAGCCGTGGACCGAGAACTACATTCTGATGGATTGGGGACTGGAGTTCCGCATCGAGCACGACCGCGCCTTTGCCGGCATGGTCAAGCCGGCCATCTCAGCCGGACTGGTCTTCATCGGGCTGCAGCATGTGCTGTCGCAGCAGGCGGCGGCCTATCTGCCGCTCAGCGCCGTCAGCACCTATATCGAGCGCGGCGAGATGCGGCGCATCGACAACGCGCCGGTGTTCCAGCGGCCGATCTATCTCGCCTATCCCTCGAATCCCGCCTCTTCCGATGTCCTGGATGTCGCGCTCACCGGACTTCGCACGCTGGCCAGAGGCTGGGCGGAAGGTCAGGGCTTTTCGGAAGGCGACCGTTCCCTGGGCATGACCGGCCGGATGTGACGGGCCAGGTCACAGAAGCATCCAAGAGTGATGCTCGCTATGCCGGCTCGATCATCGCCGCCTTCTGGAGCCGGGCAAGTTCGGGGTAGGGGATGTGGCAGCGGATCGAGTGGCCGGGTTGCGCTTCGCTGAGCGGCGGTTCCTGCTGCTCGCAGATCGGACCGATCTTGCGCGGGCAGCGTGTGTGGAACACGCAGCCCGACGGCGGATTGGTGGCGCTGGGGATTTCGCCGTCGAGGCGAATGCGCGCCGTCTCGGTCTGGTCGAGCTTGGGCACCGCCGACAGCAGCGCTTCGGTATAGGGATGATGCGGACCGGAAAAGACGTCTTCCGAAGGTCCGAGTTCCATGATCCGGCCGAGATAGAGCACGGCGATCTTGTCCGAGAGGTAACGCACCACGGCAAGATCATGCGAGATGAAGATGTAGCTGACGTCTTCCTTCGACTGCAGGTCGGCGAGCAGGTTGAGAATGGCCGCCTGCACCGATACGTCGAGCGCCGAAGTCGGCTCGTCGCACACCACGATGCGCGGGTCGCCGGCGAAGGCGCGCGCGATGGCGACGCGCTGCTTCAGGCCGCCCGAAAGCTGGCGCGGCTTGACGGCGAGATGCCGGTCGGTGAGCCGGACCGAGCGGACAAGATCGTTGAGGCGAGCATCCAGTGCTTTGCCGCTCAAGCCTGCCAGCCGCTTCAGCGCGCGGCCGATCAGATGCCGGATCGAATGCGAGCGGTTGAGCGCCGAGTCCGGATTCTGGAAGACGATCTGCATCGCCTTGATCTGGTCGTCACTGCGGTTTTCCAGCCGCGGCGCCAGCGCCTTGCCTTCGAGTTCGATCGTGCCGCCGGCATCGGGCGGCACCAGGCCGAGCAGCAGCCTGGCGAAGGTCGTCTTGCCGCTGCCGGATTCGCCGACCAGCCCGAGCGTTTCGCCGGGCCGCAAATCGAGCGACACATCCTTGACGGCGCGCAGCGCATGGCCACGGCTGGCATAGGTCTTGTTCAGCCCGGCGACCCGAAGCACCGGCACGGCTGCCGCCTTTGGCGCAGGCGCCACATCGCTCGGCGTCGCGCGCGGCAGCGCCTGCGCCTGTTCGTGATAGTGACAGCGCGACAGCCGGCCGCCCAGATCATAAAGCGGCGGCAATTCGCTGCGGCAGCGGTCGTCGGCGAGCGCGCAGCGATCGGCGAAGGCGCATCCCTTGATGTCAGCACCAATGCCGGGCAGGAAGCCCGGAATGGTGTCGAGCCGACCCTGGTCCTTGCGCTGGCCGCCACGTGGCAGGCAGCGCAGCAGAGCCACCGTATAGGGATGACGGGGATCGTTGAACACGTCCTCGGTCGGGCCTTCCTCGACCAGCATGCCGGCATAGAGCACGCCGACCCGGTCGCACATGTTGGAGACGACCGCGAGGTTGTGGCTGATGAACAGGATCGAGGCCGACAGCTCCTGCCTGAGCTGCGCGATCAGGTCGAGCACCTCGGCCTCCACCGTCGCATCGAGGCCGGTCGTCGGCTCGTCGAGGATCAGCATCGACGGATCGTTGGCCAGCGCCATGGCAATCGCCACGCGTTGCTGCATGCCACCCGAAAGCTGGTGCGGATAGCGCTGCATGACGCTGACCGGGTCGGAGATGCGCACCCGGTTCAGCATGGCGATGGCCTTGTCGGTGGCCGCCTGTCCCGTAATGCCGCCAAGCTCGAAGATTTCGGTCAGCTGTCGGCCGACGCGGATCGACGGGTTCAGCGCCTTGCCCGGATCCTGATAGACCATGGAGACGCTTTCGGCCCGCGCCCGCCTGAGCGCTTCGGCATCCAGCTTCATGACGTCCTGGCCGTCGAGCGAGATCGCGCCACCGGTGATCGAGCCGTTTCTTGGCAAATAGCGCACGACGGTGAGCGCAACTGTGGATTTGCCGCAGCCGGACTCGCCGACCAGCCCGTAGGCTTCGCCCTGGCCGATGTTGAGGCTGAGGTTGCGCAGCACCGCGCGGTTGCGGCCGGCAACGCGGTAGGCCACCGACAAATCGTGCAGTTCGAGGGCGTTTTCTGCCTTGGCGGACTTAGTCATTGAGCGCTCCATGAACGCCGTCCGCCGCCAGATTGACGCCAATCACCAGCGAGGCGATGGCCAGTGCATCGAACAGCACCGTCCACCAGAAGCCGCCGCCGATCATGCCGTAATTGTTGGAGATCGAGAGCCCCCAGTCGGGTGAGGGCGGCTGGATGCCGAAGCCCATGAAGGAGAGCGTGGCGACCGCGAAAATGGCATAGCCGAGCCGCACGGTCGTCTCGACCAGGATCGGCGGGATGACGTTCGGGAGGATCTCGACGAACATCGTATGCAGCGCACTTTCATGCCTGAGCTGTGCTGCGGCGACATAATCGAGTTCGCGCTCGGCCAGCACCGCGGAGCGCACCGTGCGCGCGATGATCGGCGCGAAGCTCAGACCGATGACGACAATGACCGTCGTCTTGGAGGTGCCGAGCGCCACGATGGCCAGCAGCGCGACGATGACCACCGGGATCGCCATGAAGGCTTCGAGGATGCGGCTGACGACATCGTCGACGAGGCCGCGAAAATAGCCGGTGACGAGGCCGAGCGCCGTGCCGGCCACTGTCGCCAGCAAGGTCGCCAGCGGGGCGACGGTCAGGATGTCGCGCGAGCCGACGATGACACGCGAGAAGACGTCGCGGCCGATCTGGTCGGTGCCGAACCAGTGTTCGGCCGAAGGCGGCGCCAGCGCGTTGAGGATATCGTCGGCAAGCGGGTCATAGGGTGCGAAATGCTCGCCGAACAACGCGCAAGCGACCCAGAACAGCACGATGGCGAAACCGGTCAGGAAGGTGCCGGAGCGCAGCAGCGAAAACAGCGCCTCAGCCAAGGGCCCACGCCGGCGCATGTCGTCGGGGGTGGGGGAGGTGGTTTGGACGGCGCTCATTGATCTGACCCCAGCCGGATGCGCGGATTGAGCACGGAATAGAGGAAGTCGGCGGCAAGCGTCGCCACCGCGTAGACGATGCCGATGGTGAGAATTCCCGATTCCAGCATCGGGAAATCCTTGCCGCGCGCCGCCGTGAAGATCAGCGAGCCGATGCCCTGGTAGCGGAACAGCGTTTCGATCACGACGAGGCCGCCGATGAGATAGCCGGTCTGCGTCGCGATGACGGTGATGGTCGGCAACAATGCGTTGCGCAGCACATGCCGCCAGATCACCGTGCGCCATGGCAGGCCCTTGAGCACGGCTGTTCGCGTGTAGTCGGAATCGAGCGCCTCGATCATGCCGGAGCGCGCCATGCGGGCGATGTAGCCGAACAGCACCAGGAACAGCGGCAGCGCAGGCAGGATCAGATAATAGAGCTGGGTGAAGAAGCCGGCATTGCGCGGCCATGCGGCTGAGATCGGCAGCCAGCGCAGCCAGACGCCGAAAATCAGGATCAGGATGATGCCGGTCACGAATTCCGGCAGCACCGTCACCGACAGGCCGCCAAGGCTGATAATGCGGTCGAGCGGCCGGTTGAGATTGAGTGCGGCAACGACCCCGCCAAGGATGCCGATCGGCACCACCAGCACGAAGGCAACCGCCGCCAGCTTCATCGAATTGCCGAGCGCATCGACGACGAAGGGCGCGACCGGCGAGCGGAAGATGTAGGACGTGCCCATGTCGCCCTGGACGAAGTTCGAAATCCAGCCCCAGTATTGCGTCAGCAGCGGGCGATCGACACCGAGCGTGTGATTGAGAGCGTCGACGGCACGCTGGTCGGCGAACGGGCCCAATATCGCGCGCCCGACATTGCCGGGCAGCACCTGGCCGCCCAGGAACACCATGATGCTGAGCAGGAACAGCGTCACCAGCGACAGCGAGACACGCCGGGCAAGGAAGGAGAGAATGGCTAAGACTCCTTGTGGAGCCAGCGCCCGTGAGGGAGCTGGCTGTTACAGGATTGGCTTTCCCTTTCCGTTCAGGCCTTCGATGCCTTGTCGAGGAACAGCTGCGACATCGCGGTCGGCTGCACGCCGGCCACGCCTTTCGCCGTCGCTGTCAGATAGTCGTAGAAATAGCCGAAGATGACCGGCGTTTCCTCGAGCAGCAGGTTCTGGATCTTACCGGCGTCCGCCTTCTGCGCTTCGAGGTCGAGCGCGGCGATGTAGCTGGTCGCCAGCGTGTCGTAGTCCTTGTTCTTGAAGTGCGCGGCGTTCCAGGTGCCGTCGCTCTTCAAGGGCGCGGCCAGGAACACGTTCGGCACGCCACGATGACCGTAGTCGGTGATGCCCATCACCGAATCCAGCCAGTTCGACTTGCCGAACACCGCATCGCCGTAATAGGCGCCCTGGTCGAGGATGTTGAGCTCCAGTTCGATGCCGATCTCCTTGACCCAGTTCTGGATGAGCTGGGCGTATTCGGGGATTTCCAGATAGCGCTCGGTGGTCAGCGTCACCTTGAAGCCCTTGCCGGCGCCCGCGGCTTCCATCAACTGCTTGGCCTGCGCGATATCCTGCTTGCGCTGCGGCACGCTCGCATCGGTCGAGGGATAGGCCGGCGCGAACGGGCTGTCATTGCCGGGCGAAGCCCGGCCTTTCATCAGGCCGGCAACAAGCTTGTCGCGGTCGAGGCTGAGGGCGATGGCGCGACGTACGCGCGGGTCCTTGAACGGATCGGAATCGCAGCGCAGATGCAGTTGCTGGTGCGCGACCGACTTCAGGCTGATGATGTCGATACCCGGATCGTTGAGCAGTGCGACGCCGGCCAGCACGGGCAACTGGTTGATGATGTCGACCTGGCCGCCCTGCAGTGCCAGGATCTGCGGCTGCGTGTCGGCGAAGAAGGTGAACTCGGTGCGCTCGGGCAACGCCTTCGGTCCCCAATAGTCTTCGTTGCGGACGAAGGAGGCGCCGACCTTGGCCGTGTATTTCTCGATCTTGAACGGCCCGGTGCCGTCGAAGCTCTTCTCGTAGTCGCCCTTGTAGCTCGCCGGGATGATGACGGCGTTGTAGTTGTCGGACGACAGCATGTAGGGGAAGTTGCCGTTCGGGGCGTCGAGGTGGAATTCCACCGTGTAGTCGTCGACCTTCTTGCTGGCGCCCTTCTGCAGGATGCCGGAGAACACCGACAGCGCGTTGGACGAGTTTGCCGGATCGGCAAGGCGATCGATGCTGGCCACGACGTCGTCGGCTTTCATCTCGCCGCCGCTGTGGAATTTCACGCCCTTGCGCAGCTTGAAGGTCCATACCGTGCCGGTGTCGTTCGGCTTCCAGCTCTCGGCCAGTGCCGGCTGCAGCACGAGGTCGGGGCCGTCGATGCAGAGGAACTCGGCAACCTGCTGCATGACCAGCAGGCCGCCGGCGTCCGCGATGGTGACCGGGTCGATCGTCGCCGCCGGCACGCTGCTGGCGACACGTATGGTGGCGCCGGGCGCGCCCTGGGCGCGAGCCAGCGACGGCATGCCGCCAAGGCCGGCTGCCATGCCGATACGGCCCAGCAGCGGCAGCGACAGGCCGAGCAGGCTGCCGTGACGGATGAAGTCGCGGCGGCTGACCCTGCCGTCGACGAGGCCATCGATCAGGTGATTTTCAAGCGGCGAACGATTGCGCCGGATCAGGTCGAGAATGTGATAGTTCTTGCTCATGGGTTTCTACCCTTTCCCCTATGTTTTTATGATTGACGAATTTTTGCGGATTGTTCCATTTCCGATCGTCAGAAAGGCCTGCAGACCGGGACTGTAGCATGCGATTTTGTCCGGTTCATCCAGTCGTTGGCGTGGATCTCCGGATTCCTGGCTGGACTGCTTCCACCGTCTTTGTCCGACCTTCCCGACCGAAGTCGCGGCGGTTGGCTTCTCGTCTCTTGGCTGTTCGTCTTGGCCGCTTGCCGTCATCTAGTTCAGCGGCAAACGGCGATAGGTTCCGGGCTTTGCCGGGTCATGATACTTGTTGCAGGGTCCTTTCTCGGTAAAGTCTCTGTGACAGTCGGCGAGGTTTTGCCGCGACAACGTGATGCCGAGACCGGGCCCTTCCGGCACCCGCACGACGTTGTTTCTGGGCGAAAACGGCCCTTCCTCGGTGACATCCATCGGCAGCATGCGAAACAGCGACTGGTTCGGCTCCCTGATCCAGCCGAGTGCCGCGCACAGATGCAGATAGGCCGCGCTGCCGATGCCGCTGTCGCCGCTGTAGCACCAGAAATCGATGCCGGAATGCTCGCAGGCGCCGACGAAGCGCAGCAGGCGGCCGATACCGCCATGCGTCGTCGGATTGCCGACGAAGGCGTCCGGAACCCTGGTTTCCACGGCGCGGGCAATGTCGATGTTGTGGGTCGAAAACGGGATCGAGCAATGGCGCCGCAACTCGCGCATCTCCTCGATGGTCGCAACCGGATCCTCCCAGTTGCGCACGCCGAGATCCTCCAGCGGCCGCGCCAGCCGCCGCGCCGTCGCCAGCGAATAGGCCTGGTTGGAATCGATGCGGATCATGGCATCGTCGCCAAGTCTTTTGCGGATAAGCTCGACCATTTTCAGCGAGACTTTCGGATCCTCAGTCGAGAACTTGCCTTCGAAGAAGGTCGTCCCGTGGGTCTCGTGCAATTCGACGCAATAGTCGGCGACTTCTTCCGGCGTCGTCTCGCCCTTCACCTTTGGGCCGTCGCCGCGCAGCGAAAAATAATCGGTGAACGGGATATCCTTGCGCACGGCACCACCGAGCAACTGGTAGAGCGGCTGGTTCCATGCCTTGCCGCGCAGGTCCCAGAACGCCATCTCGATGGCGCCGAAGGCCATGATGCGGGTACGGTCGTTGATCGACTGCACGCCGGTCCAGTAGGGCAGGCAGACATTTTCGGCGCCGGCGATGTCGAAGGCATCGCGGCCGACCAGCCATGGCGCCAGGACATCATTGATGATCGCGGCTGCCGCCGGTGTGGGCGCCTCGCCGAGGCCGATCAAGCCATCCTCGGTCTCGACCTCGACAATGGTCGGTGAAAATCCATCGAGCTCGCCGAACACCCAGGCATAGGGCGCCTCGAGGCGCAGGTTGATCGGCGTGGCTTTGATGCTGCGGATTTTCATCTCAGCGGCCGATTTCGAAGAACGGCGCGCCGAGCAGATCGGGAACGACGTCGATGCCGAGGCCCGGCCCGTCCGGAATGCCCATGCGGCTGCCGGTGACCGGCGGCTTGTTCGAAGCCGTGCGCACCGTCACCCATTCGTGGAAGGCGATGGCGTGCAACCGGCGTTCCTCCGGCGTCGACAGCGACAGGTGCGCCATAGCCGCGGTGTCGATCTCGGCGCCGCCAGTGTCCTCGACGGTGATCATGAAACCGAGGTCGACGGCGAGATCGCGGATCTGCCGCGTTTTCGTCACGCCGCCGAGCCGCGAGATCTTCAGCGTCAGCCCGTCGGCAGCACCCTTGCGATGAATATCGAGCATGTCGTCGAGCGAGGCGACGGATTCGTCCAGCACCATCGGCTTGTCGAGCGAACGGCGCACCGACATACACTCGTCGATGGTGGTGCAGGGCTGCTCGAATGTGTAGTCGATGGCGCGCGTCGCGTCAGCGAACTGGCGCGCCTGGTAGGGCGTCCATCCGGCATTGGCGTCGCAGAAGATAACCGTGCCTTTCGGCACCGAAGCGGCGACTGCGGTCACACGCTCGATGTCATCATGGACATTGCCGCCGACCTTGACCTGCAGCCGGTGGAAGCCGTCCTTGACGATGCGCTTCGCCAATGCCGCCATGGCGTCGATGCTGCCGTGGGTGACGACCTTGTACAGTTCCGCGGTCTCGCTCTCCCGCCCGCCGAGCAGCGTCACCAGCGGCACATCGGCGGCGCGTGCCGCCAGATCCCAGCACGCCATGTCGAGCGCCGACTTGATGTAGGGATGGCCCTTGAACACCGTGTCCATCAGCCGGCCGATGCCGGCCAGCCCGCGCGGATCCTGGCCGATGAGATGCGGCGCGATCTCGACCACGCCGACGCGCACGCCAGCCGCGAAGGCGGGCGAGTAGAAATTGCCGAGCGGCGCCATCTCGCCCCAGCCGGTCAAACCGCTGTCGGAGGTAATGGACACGATCACTGCGTCGAAGGCGTCGGCAACGCGTCCCTTCGACATGCGGTAGGGCCCGTCCACGAAGGGCTGCACGACATGGTAGGCCTTGATGTTCTTGATCTGCACGTTGTCTGTCCGTTGTCTGCTGTGTCGGGATGGGCTGCCAGACTGACCGGGCTCAGCTGCCTCCCGGGCCGCTGCGCGCGGGGCTGGCGCGATCGGCTCTGCCGCCCTTGGACGTCCGCTGTTCGAGGCTGCGCGCATAGGCAATCAGTTCCTCGTAATCGAGGCCGATATGCTCCCTGGCATGGCGCTGGGCGGCGCGCATGTCCTTGCCCTTCAGCAGCCGCACATAGGTCTCGTGCACATCTTCGGCCGGCACCGGCTCGTTGCGAGCATGCTGGTGGAGCGCAAAATACATCTGCAGCCGGCTGGTCAGCCGCTGCCAGGTCTCGAGCAGCACCGAATTGTCGGCCCATTCGTAGATCAGGCCATGCAATTGCAGCGCTGTTTCGATTTGCCTCGTGGTGTCGAGCGCGCGCGTCGCCTGCTTTACGGCCTCGTGACGCTGGTCGAGCTCGTTGAAGAAGCGCTGGTCGCGCAGCGGCCAGGTCTGTTCGATGGCGAACTCGTCCATCACCTTGTTGAACGAATAGGCGTCATCGATGTCCTTGGCGGTGACATCGATGACGAAGGTGCCGGCATAGGGGATGCTGGTCAGGATGCCTTCCTGCACCAACTCGCGCATCGCCTCGCGCAGGGGCGCGCGGCTGACCCGCATCTGCTCGGAAATCCGGAGCTCGTTGAGCTTCTGGCCTGGTTCCAGCTGGCCGGTCAGGATCGCGCGTCGCAACAGCGCGACAATCTCGGCACGCCGCGTCGTATCCGCGATCGGACTGAAATCCGCCTTGCTCATTCGGCCACTCCCAAGGAAACCGAGAGTAAGACAAGCAGATTGTCGACAATCTAACAAGAGGTCAATTTCGGATTTTTGGCGACGCTGGCGTGTCTGCCTCTTCGGCCTCAGGCCGCGCGGCCGTAGAAGCCGACCCGTTCCTCGTCGCTGAACATGACGCCGGGCTTTTCGTAGTATGAAAACACCGCGATCATGCGCTCGCGTTCGCCTTCGACGGTGGTGACGCGATGCGCGGTGTTCTTGCCGCGAAAGACGTTGAGCGTGCCGGGCTTCATGCGCAGGATCTTGGCCTCGGGGTCGCGCCCTTCGAGCAATCTGGCGACGCCGGCATAGTTCGGATTGTCGTCCGACCGCAGGTCGGTGCGGTATTCGAGGTCGCCGCCGCGTTGCGACTGCTGCAGGAGAAGGGTGGTGGTGAATTCCGAACGGTCGAAATGCCAGTTCAACGCCTCGCCGGCGCGATAGGCCATCACATTGGTACGCGCCAGCGGGTCCTGCATGACATGCAGCTTGGTCTTGCCCATCGCCGCCGCCAGGAAGCGCAGCAGCGGTTGGTATTCGTAGATGGCCAGCACGACGCTGCCGGGAATCTGGTCGGCACAGACGGTGTGGCTGATGGTCTCGACCTTGCGCAGCGCCGGATGGTCGGGCGCAAGCTCGGGAATGTCCGGCTTGAAGTAGATGTTGTGCATGCGCTTGTGCACATGCGACCGCTCAGCCATGACCGGCTGGATTTCCCGCACGGCCCTTTCAGCAACGCCGGGCCGCAAGAACCCCTCGAGATTGAACATGCCGTCGGCTTCGAGCGCGGCGATGGATTGGTCGACGAGGCGCTGCCATTCGGCGCTGCCTTCGCGGTCGAGCGGATAGCGGTCGAGATCGAGGATGTCTTTCATGATCATGGGCTCCGAGGTTTCGAGCCTATGAGAGGGCAAAAAAATCTTTCTCTCAACGCGGAAAAATATTAGGATTGGGCAAGAAAAACTTTTGGGAAGATTGATGTGGAACGGCTGCCTCCGCTGAATGCGATCAAGGCCTTCGAGGTTGCGGCGCGCGCCGGCAGCTTCACCTTGGCTGCGACCGAACTCGGCGTGTCCTCGGCGGCGGTGAGTCAGCAGATACGCAATCTCGAAACCTGGTTCGGCAAGCAACTGTTCGTGCGCAGCGGCAACCGCATCGCGCTGACCGACGCCGGCCACGCCATCTATCCGCAGACCGCGCGGGCGCTGGGCGACATCGCGGCGATCGGCCGGCGCATGCTGGAAGGCGGCTTGCGGACGCGTCTTGTCGTCAGCGTGCCGTTTTCGCTGGCCGAACTGTGGCTGGCGCCCAAGCTGGCCGTGCTTCTAGATGCCTTCCCGCAGATGGCGATCGACGTCCGGGTCGAAGACGATCCGGTCGACCTGATGCGCCAGAACATCGACCTGCGCATCAGCTATGGCGACTATCACTATCCCGGATTGAAACTCGTCAGGCTTGTCCATGACGACGTCCTGCCGGTCTGCGCGCCGGAATTCTGGCACAGGCACGGCAATGGCGATCCGGGTCTGGCGGACCTGCACGAGAGCCTGTTCATCCACACCAATTGGGGCCCGAACTATGCCTCGCACCCGACCTGGGCCGATTGGTTCGCGGCCTCCGGAGGCGCTCGCTCGCCCGACCCGTCGCACGGGCGGCGCGTTGGCCTGTCCAGTCTGGCCGTCACCTCGGCGAGGCTGGGTCTCGGGATCGCCCTTGGTCAGCGGGTCATGGCGCGCGCCGACCTGGAGGCAGGCCGGCTGATCGCGCTGTCATCCGTCTCGGTCCGCCTTGGCCATCCCTATTGCGCATTCATGCCGCCCGCCAAGGCTGATCGTGCCGATGTCGCCGGTCTGGTTGAACTGCTTACGAAAACGGCGCCCCCGACCTGACCGGTCGAAGGCGCCGTTGAAGCCGGCCCTGACGGGGGTGTTCAGGTGGCCGGCTTTTCCGGCAGCGGAGAAATCGGCATTCCGGGTCCGATCTTCTGCAGATTGCCTGTTATCACCTGATCGCCTTCGGCCACGCCGCTCAGGATCGCCACCTGATCGCCACTGGTCGGGCCGAGCGAGACCAGCCGCTGATCGACCGTGTTGCCCTTGCCGACGACGTAGAGATATTTGCCGAGCTGGCTGGAGCCGAGCGCCGTCTGCGGCACCATCAACGCATCGGCCTGCTGCTTCACATGCAGCCGGACGCGAACATACTGGCCCGGCAGCAGCGTGAACTTGCCGTTGCCGATCGTCGCCCGCGCCGTGATGGTGCCGGTCGAACGGTCGACCGTATTGTCGATGAAGGTGAGTTCGCCCTTCTGGCTGGCTTCGGTCTCGCCGGGAAGCAGGACTTCGACCTCGATCGGACCAGCCGCACGGGCCTGCTCGATCTGGGCCAGATCCGTCTCGCTCGGATTGAAGGTGACGTAGATCGGGTCGAGCTGCACCAGCGTGTTGAGCACGGTGCCGGCAACGCTGACCAAGGTTCCGACCGAGGCCTGGTTGCGCCCCAGGCGTCCGGCAAACGGCGCACGGATTTCGGCATAGCTCAGATTGAGCTCCGCCGTGCGGACCGCCGCCTGGTTGAGAGCCAGCGACGCCTGGGCTTCGCGCAAGGTGCTGGTGCGCTGGTCGAAGCCGTCCTTGGCGAGGTAGCCGCTCTTGGCAAGCTCGGTGCCGCGGCCGAGATTGGACCGGGCATAGTCGAGCGTTGCCGTGTCGCGCTGCACCTGCGCCTTCGCCTGGTCGAGAGCCGCCTGGAAGTCATCCGGTGAGATCTTGTAGAGAAGATCGCCTTGGCGGACGTCGACGCCGTCAGCAGCGGTCTGCTCCTGCAGATAGCCTGGAATCCTGGCCTGCAAGGTGATGTTGCGGATCGGCTCCGTCCGCGCGGCATAGTCGAGGTAGATCGGGATCGTCTTCTTGACGACGCTGACCACCGGCACCGGCATGACGAACGCCGCGGGGGCGGGCGCCGCACCGGCGGTGCCGGCATTGAGGCTGACATTGCCCATGTCGAGCAGGTGGACGCTGGCCACCGAGATCGCTCCCAGCGCGACAGCCGTTCCCAACGCGATTTTCCATTTACGCATGATGAGTCTCCAATCTTATTCGGCCGCTTCCGCCAGGGGAGGGAAGGCGGGTTCGGCAGTTGGTTCAGTGTGTTCAGCGGTGGGCTCGTCATTGCCACGGCGTTCGCGCAGCTGTTCGATGACCGCGTAGAAGACCGGCACGAACACCAGCGACAGGATGGTCGCCGCAACCATGCCGCCAAAGACGGTGGTGCCGATCGACTGACGGCTTGCGGCACCGGCGCCGGTCGCGAACATCAGCGGCAGCACGCCGAGGATGAAGGCGAAGGCCGTCATCAGGATCGGTCGCAGCCGCAGCCGTGCAGCCTCCATCGCCGCGTCGACGATGCTGAGGCCCTCCTCGCGTCGTCGCCGGGCGAATTCGACGATCAGGATGGCGTTCTTCGCCGCCAGGCCGATCAGCATGACGAAGCCGATCTGGGAGTAGACATCGATCTGCATGCCACGCGCCCACAGCACCACGAACGCGCCGAACAAAGCGAGCGGCACCGCCAGCAGCACCATGAACGGCATCGCCCAGCTCTCATACTGCGCCGCCAGGATCAGGAAGACGAAGACGATGGCGAGGCCGAAGACGACGGACGCGATCGATCCTGCCTTGAGTTCCTGGAAGGTGATGCCGGTCCATTCGAAACCGAAATCCCTCGGCAGTGCTGTGGCCGCCGCCCGTTCCATCGCGGCGACCGCCTGGCCCGAGGAGAAGCCCGGAGCGGCGCCGCCATTGATCGAGGCCGACGCGTTGTTGTTGTAATGCGGCACGGTTTCCGGGCCGACGAACGGCACGAGTTTGCCCAGTGTGCTCAACGGCACCATGCCGCCGGAAGCATTGCGCACATAGAGCCGCGAAATGTCGGCGGCACCCGCACGTGCATCCTTGTCGGCCTGAATGGTCACCCGGAAGGTGCGGCCGAACAGGTTGAAGTCGTTGACGTAGAGCGAGCCGAGATAGATCTGCAGCGTGTTGAACACGTCCGGCAGGTTGAGGCCGAGCAGTTTGGCCTTGCTGCGGTCGAGGTCGTAGTTGAACTGCGGCGTCGAGGTCGAGAACGGCGAGAACAGCTGCTGCGGATTGATCTCGGGCTGTTTGCGCGCCTCGGCGATCACGGCTTGCGTCGCGTCGTTGAGGGCTGAACTGCCACGGCCGGTGAGATCCTCGACGACGAATTCGAAGCCGCCCGTGGTCCCGATACCCGGGATCGAGGGCGGATCGAAGCTCAGCGCAAAGGCTTCCGGAATCTGCAGCAGCTTGCCGCGCACGTCGGCGACGAGCTTCGACGCGCTCTGGTCGGGACTGCGCTCCTCCCAAGGCTTCAGGATGGCGAATTCGACCGCCGAATTCGACTGCGCCGCACTGGTCAGGAAGTTCAGGCCGCTGATCGAGCCGACGATTTCGACGCCGGGCGTCGCCTGCAGGATATCGCGCGCCTTCTTCGCCACCGCGTCGGTGCGCTCCAGCGAAGCACCGTCGGGCAACTGGATGACGACGAAGAAGTAACCCTGGTCCTCGACCGGAAGGAAGGTCGAGGGCAGGCGCTGCCAGACGAAATAGGTGGCGACCAATCCGGCCGCGAACAGCCCCAGCATGATCCAGCGCAAGCGGATCAGAACGCGCACGCCATTGGCATAGGCATGCGACAGCCGGTCGAAGCCTGTGTTGAACCAGCGGAACAGCACGAATTGCGTTGGCTGGCGATGCCGCAGGAAGGCGGCACTGAGCGCGGGGCTGAGCGTCAGTGAGTTGAAGGCGGAGATGCCGACGGAGATCGCCACTGTCAGCGCGAACTGGTTGTACAGCTTGCCGGAGACGCCGGGAATGAAGGCGACCGGCACGAACACCGCCATCAGCACGGCGGTAGTGGCGATGATCGGACCGGTGACTTCGGCCATCGCGGCCTTGGTCGCCGCCAGCGGTTTGAGCCCGGCCTCCAGCTGTCGTTCGACATTCTCGACCACGACGATGGCATCGTCGACGACCAGGCCGATCGCCAGCACCATGCCGAGCAGGCTCAGCATGTTGAGTGAGAAGCCAAGCATCTCCATGACGACGAGCGTCGCCACCAGCGACACCGGAATGGCAATGGTCGGGATGATCGTCGTGCGCCAGCTTTGCAGGAAGAGGAACACCACGGCGACGACGAGGATGAGTGCTTCGCCGAGCGTGATCAGCACGTCATGCATCGACGCCGAGACGAAGCGTGTCGTGTCGTAGTGCATCGCGTAGGAGACGCCCTTCGGGAAACGGCCCGACAGCTCCTGCATCTTGTCCTTGACGCGCTGCTGCAGATCGAGCGCGTTGGAGCCTGGCATCTGGTAGACGGCAAGCACCACAGTCGGATCCTTGCCGAAGAAGGCCGACGATGAATATTGCAGGGCGCCGAGCTCGATGCGGGCGACGTCGCGCAGCCGCACCAGCGAGCCGGTGTCGGTGTTGGCGCGCACGACGATATCGCCGAACTCCTTGGGATCGCTCAACCGGCCGACGGCGTTGACCTGCATCTCGAAGGCGGTGCCGGCGGGAGCCGGTGACTGGCCGATCTTGCCGGCCGCCACCTGGACGTTCTGCTCGGCAATCGCATTCTGAACGTCGACGGCGGTGATGCCGAGATTGGCGAGCTTGTCCGGATCGAGCCAGACGCGCATCGAATAGCGCCGCTCGCCGAAGATCTGCACATCGCCGACACCGGGCAGCCGCTTCAGCGGATCGACCACCTGCAGATAGGCGAGATTGCTCAGCGCCACCGGATCGACCGAACTGTCCGGCGAGGTCAGGTTGACGATGAGGACGAAGTTCGGATTCTGTTTCTTGATCGTCACGCCGCCCTGATTGACGATCGCCGGCAGCGACGACGCGGCCTGCGAGACGCGGTTCTGGACGTCGACGGCGGCGGTGCTCAGGGAGTAGCCGACATCGAAGGTGATGGTGATGGTCGAGGAGCCGTCATTGGAACTCGTCGACGACATGTAGGTCATGCCTTGCACGCCGTTGATCTGCTGCTCCAGCGGCGTGGTCACGGTATCGGCCACCACCTGCGCGCTGGCACCCGGATAATGGGCGCTGACCACGACCTGCGGTGGTGTGATGTCGGGAAACTGCGAGACAGGCAGCAGGAAATAACAAATCGTCCCGGCGAGCACCATGATGATGGCGATCGCCGAGGCG
The DNA here is from genome assembly GCF_042682145.1 of Mesorhizobium newzealandense. Lineage (NCBI taxonomy): Bacteria > Pseudomonadati > Pseudomonadota > Alphaproteobacteria > Hyphomicrobiales > Phyllobacteriaceae > Mesorhizobium > Mesorhizobium newzealandense. Next base: position 70,887 of record NZ_JBHUGZ010000030.1, read on the forward strand.
AAGATCGGGCGGTGGATGAAAAAGTTTACCATGACACGCACGCCTCTCCGGCTGCTCTTGCCTTGCCGAAGGCACTGGCAACCCTGGACAGCCTTTGGCCGCGCCGATCAGCGGGCTCTTCCAGCGAACGCAGCAACGGCACGTCGCGGCGCTGCGCATCGGCGAGCGAACGCAGCATCCTCTCGAAGGCGCGCGGGTCGACGCCATCTGCTTTCATGACCAGCCGGATCATCGGATCCCGGACGGCTTCATCTATGGTAAGATCGCGGCGCTGTGGCATTGGCCGGCTCCTTGTCTGTCGATTCGCAGCCCATGCTCACGAACCGTTTTCCATCTCTTCACCGGCCGAAGCCGCATGACCTGCAATTTTCGCCCATCTCGATCTGGCCCATCTTTGATCTGGTAGGACCAGTTCACAGCCTTGTGATTGACGGAAGGCGATATAGGTGTTACCAGTAAGTAACATTCGTGACGTTACAGACCGGTAACACCCTAGTCAAGAGGCGTACCGAGGGATTTTTGGGAAACCAAGGAGGTTTTGATGGAAGACGGCACTGTGGAACGCGCTCGCCCCCGGGACAGGATCCTGGAGACGGCGCAGGATATGTTTCACAAGCATGGCATCAAGGGCGTCGGCATCGACGCGATCACTGAGGCCGCCGGAACCAACAAGATGACGCTCTATCGACATTTCGATTCCAAGGATGACCTCATCATCCAATGCCTGCGCGCCACCGCCTGCAAGGCTGGTGCGATGTGGGAAAAATTCGAAATCGAACACCCCGGCGACAAGCTGGCTCAACTGCATGCCTGGGTTCGTGTTGCTGCCGATATGCTCAGGGCGGACGGCCGCGGCTGCGACATGGCCAATGCCGCCGTCGAGTTGAGCGAGACCGACCATCCAGCTAGGCGTGTGATTAAGGAACTCAAGGAGGCCCAGCGCGATCGCCTCGTGACGCTGTGCAGGGATGCCGGCATCGGCCAGGCCGAGTTGCTCGCCGATACGCTGTCGCTTCTGCTCGAAGGCGCCCGTGTCAGCGTTCAAAGCGTCGGCACGGAAGGCCCCAGTGCGCAGTTTGTCCGCATGGCTGAAGGGCTGATCGTCTCCTTCCGCGGCACTTCAGCCGGCTGAATTCTCCCCTGCGGCCAACGGCCCTTAATCGATCTCGTGATCGAGAATGAACGATGCCTCCCGTCTTTTGGCGTGAGCAGCGCTGCAACCGTCGTTGACCGGAACGAAAAAAGCCCGCTGCCGGGAGGAGGTGGCAGCGGGCTCGATTTCGAATGTGGCGCGGGAGGAGGTGCACCCCATTCAGCGTCGGCATCGCATCTGGGAGGAGTAGATGGCCGACAACTGCAAACTAGGGGTTGCCCAACGATTCGGCAATCGTGGATCGTGCATAGCAGCTGTGCAGATTTGCTGTATCACCCGCGAAAGTTGCTGAGTGTGACCGAAAAAGCTCAGGTCTTCACTGCACCGGAACGTTTTCCCTGAAGATCAGGCGCGGTTCGATGAACTTCCTTGTCAGATAGGGCGCCGAGGAAGCAATCGAGCCAAGCAGGCGAATGACCGACTGTTCGGCGATCAGCCTGGCATTCTGGTCGATGACGACATCGAGCAGGTCGTCGACGAGATAGCCCCGAGTGTCCCGGGTGAGGTCGTGACAGATGAATACCGGCTTGCGGTTGGGCCTGGCTTCCCGGATCGCCTTTGCCACGCCCGAATGTCCGGCTCCGACGCAATAGATGCCGAGCAGTTCGGGCTCGTTGTGCAGCGCCTTCATCGTCGCGGCATAGCTGACGTCGGGCTCGTCGTTGATCTCGACGGCGCTGCTGACGGTCAGGTTGGGAAATTCCTCATTGAGCACCGAGCGGAAACCCATTTCGCGTTCTTCATGGCCGCGATAGGAGCGCGAGCCGACGACCATCGCCAGATGGCCGGTCCGGCCGCCGAGGAATCGTCCCATCAACAGCGCCGCCGTTCGCCCCGCCACCCGGTTATCGATGCCGACATAGGCCGATCGCGGTGCTGCCGGCACATCGGACACCAGCGTCACCAGGCGCATGCCGGCATCGACGATGTCGCGCAGGATGTTGCGCGTGCGTGGATGGTCGACGGCGATGACACCGACGCCATTGGCCCTGAGCGAGAGGTTTTCGACAGCGGTCTGCAGTGCGTTCGGCGAGATTCCGGCGAGGTTGTGGATCCGGCACGAGGCGACAAGCGGCAGCCGCGCGGCGTAGTCCTCGATATGTCCGGCGAGATCGCGCATGAAGGCATTGCTGCCGATCGGCAGCAGAAATTCGAGATGGGCAGGCCGCGACGGCAGCGTCACCTGGTCGGCGACCGGCAGGTAGCCGAGCTGCTTGGCGGCCTCCATGACGCGCTGCCGGTTGGCGGCACTCGCACCTGGCCGGTTGTTGAGCACCCTGTCGACCGTTGCGGTCGACAGCCCGCAGCTGCGGGCGATATCCGAGACGGTGGCTTTCATGCCGCAACCCACAGCCCGCATTTGCGGGCGATATCCGAGACGGTGGCTTTCATGCCGCAACCCACAGCCCGCAGCTGCGGGCGATATCCGAGACGGTGGCTTTCATGCCGCAACCCACAGCCCGCAATTGCGGGCGATATCCGAGACGGTGGCTTTCATGCCGTAACCCTATGTGCCGATGCGATGCCGCACCAGACGAGCGATGCGATTTGAGGTGACGGATGATTGCCACCCGTCAGCTGGATGATCATTCGGCTGCCTCGACAAGACGGCTTCCGCCGTTCTCAGGCGATGGCTTGCCATCTGCCTCAGTGCGATGGCTTGCCATCGGCGATGGCATCGCGGATTTCCTTGTCCGACATGCCGGTGATGATCCGTTCGACTTCCGCCACGCTGGTCTTCTTCGGGTCGATGTCGTCGGCGACCACCTTGCCCCGGCGCATGACGACGATGCGGTCGACCACCTGGAAGACGTGGTGGATGTTGTGGGCGATGAAGATGCACGAATGGCCCGAATCGCGGGCGTTGCGCACGAAACTCAGCACGCCCTGTGTCTCGGCAACGCCGAGATTGTTGGTCGGCTCGTCGAGGATGATGAGGTCGCTGTCGAAATGCATGGCGCGCGCGATCGCCACCGCCTGGCGCTCGCCGCCGGAGAGTGAACCGATCGGTGTCGTCGGCGGGATGTTCTTCGAGATGCCGACCTGCTTGAGCAGGTCGCGGGCGACCGTGTTCATGGCGTCCTGGTCCATCCGGTTGAGGAAACGCGGCGGCTTGATCGGCTCGCGTCCGAGGAACAGATTGCGGGCGATCGACAATTGCGTGACCAGTGCCGAGTCCTGGTAGATCGTCTCGATGCCGTGGGCGATGGCGTCGCTGGTGCTGCGCAAATTCACTTTCTTGCCGCGGATGAAGATGTCGCCGCTGGTCAGCGGAACGGCACCCGAGAGCACCTTGATCAGCGTCGACTTGCCGGCGCCATTGTCGCCGAGCAGGCCGACGATCTCCCGTTCACTGACATGGAAACTGGCATCCTCGAGCGCCTGCACGCGGCCATAGGACTTGCGGATGTTCTGCATGCGGATCAGTGGCTCGGCCATGGTTCAAGTCCCTGCCTGATGCCGGCGTTCCAGCCATGAATGGAGCGCCATCATGCCAAGGATGATCGCGCCGATGAAGATGTTGTAGGCGAGGCCGGGCACGCCGATCAGCACGATGCCGTTGCGCATGACGCGCAGGATCAGGATGCCGAGCACGGTGCCGATGATCGTGCCGCGCCCGCCGGTCAGCGCGGTGCCGCCGATCACCACCATGGCGATGACTTCGAGCTCATAGCCGGTGCCGCTGTTGGGGTTGGCGGCGGAAGTGCGCAAGGAACTGATGACGCCGGCAAGCGAGGCCATCAGGGATGACAGCACGAACAGGCCGATCTTGACGCCGCTGACATTGACGCCGCGGGCGCGCGCCGCATTGGGATTGCCGCCGGCCGCCTGGATCCAGTTGCCGGTACGGCTTTGCGTCAGGACATAGCCGAGCGCGATGGCCGCCGCGATGAACCAGAACAGCGACATGTAGATGCGGAACGGTCCGATGAAGAAATCGCCGACCAGCGCCTCCGCCAGCCAGCTGCCTTCCGCGCTCCAGGTCCGCTGCGGAAAACCATCGGTGACGAAAAGGGCGGTGCCGCGCACCACCAGCAGCATACCGAGCGTCACCAGGAAGGAAGGGATCTTGAGCTGTGTGACAAACCAGCCGTTGACCAGCCCTATGAAGGCGGCGACCAGCAGCGCTGCGACAAAGCCGACCTCCAGCGACGTGAGGCCGCTGTTGAACAGCGTCCACATCAGCACCGGCGAGAAGCCGAACAACGAACCGACCGAAAGGTCGAACTCGCCTGACGTCATCAACAGCGTCATCGCCAGCGCGATCAGGCCGAGTTCGACCGTGAAGGCCAGCGTGTTCGAAATGTTCTGCGGCGACAGGAAGTCGTGGTTGATGCTCCAGAAAACGGCGATCTCGATGACGAGCAGCACCAAAGGGCCGAATTCAGGCCGCGCGATCAGGCGTTGGATGAGCGAACGATGTTCCACGAGCAACCTGCGACAGGATTGGAAAGGCTGAGCCTTGCGCATCCGCATGCGACGGGCTCAGCGAAAAAGGGAGAAGCCAGTCGCGACCGCCGAAGCAGTCGCGACCGTCTGAGTTTGAGGTCTTACTTGCCGGACAGGACCTTGTCGTAGACCGCGGCGGTGTCCTTTTCGTAGAGCGCGCCGGTGATCACGTTGAAGCCCGGAGGAATGCCGCTGGCGGCCATGTTGGCCAGGGAGAGTGCGACATAGCTGGTTGCCTGCGGATCCTGCCACTGGCCGGCATTGACGTAGCCGTTCAGCACTTCCTGGGTGGTGTCGAGCGAGTTGCCCCAACCGACAACCGGGATTTCGCCCGGCTTGATGCCGACCTGGTCGAACACCCGCTTGATCGAGCCGGTGACCAGATCGCCGAGGCCGATGATCGCCTTGACCTTGGCCTTGTTGGCGGTGAGGTAGTCGACCATGCGGTTGATCACTTCGGCCTGGTCGAGCGTCGCTTCGGTCACTTCATAGGTGATGCCGAGCGGCCCGAAGACGCTCTTGATGCCTTCCTCTTCCTGGACGCCATAGGTGGCGCCGGGGATCTCGACCGGCATCCAGACGAAGTCGCCTTTCTTCACCAGGCCCTTGTCGACCAGATACTGCGCCCAGTGCTTGCCGAAGGTGACGTTGTCGCCGCCGACATAGGCGTTGAAATTGGCCTTCGGGTCAGGCGTGTTGAAGTTGATGATTGGGATGTTGGCCGCGCGGGCTTCCTTGACGATCTCGACAAGGCTGCCCGGATCGGGACTCGTGGTGACGATGCCATCGGCCTTGGCGGAGAGGGCGGCGCGAACCGCTTCCTGCTGCGAGGCCACGTCGTTACTGTGGAACGAGGTGTTGACGGTGTTGCCGGTGTCCTTGGCCCACTGCTTGGCGCCCGCCAGGAAGTAGGTCCAGACCGGGTCAGCCGGGCCGCCATGCGAAATCCAGTAGAACGTCTTGGCCTGTGCCGCTGCCGGAACAATCGTCAGCGCCACCAACAGGCCATATAGAACGAGTCTTAGCCGCGTCAGCATTTGATTTCCTCCCGTTTGAAGATGATCAGTTCCGAATCCGTCCCTTGTTCCGGCGACCGCCGGATTGCGTCTTTTGCCAGCGCCGGTTGGATGCATCAGAGCATTCCCTTTTTCGACGGATGGCAAGCCTCCATCTGCAGATGTAGTTGGCGCCTGACGAGGCGCCATCAACGGTCCCATCAGATTGCATCAGTTGAGGTGATTTTTCGCGGCAACCGCAGGGTTGGCGTCGACGATGCCGCCGGTGACGACCTGGATCACTCCGGCAAGCCCCGCCATCGTGCCCATCAGCAACCAGCGTCAGCCGCCGCACCTTGGCGGTCGGAATGCCGGCATGGGCGGGCTTTTTTTGGGCCAAGGCCGACTAAATGAAATCCGCCTTCGCCAGATCGCGCATCAGATGGCTGGCGCCGTAGGTCCAGTGCGGGCAGTCGGGCGACAGCCGCACCCGGTTGACCAGCGCGCCGAATTTCTCCGACGAGATCGTGACGATGTCGCCGACCTTGTGGGTGAAGCCCTTGCCCTTTTCGCCGCGATCCTTCGACGGCACGAACATGGTGCCGAGATAGAGCGCCAGCCCGTCCGGATACTGGTGGTGCGGGCCCATGGCGGCGGCAACCAGCTCTTCCGGCGAGCGGCTGATCTCGGCCATCGAGCTCGCACCCTCCAGCGAAAACCCGTCGTCGCCCTCGACCTTCAGGCGCACCACGGCCCGCTTCACGTCATCGATCGAGAAGGTGTCGTCGAACAGGCGGATGAAGGGGCCGAGGGCGGCCGAGGCATTGTTGTCCTTGGCCTTGCCGAGCAGCAGCGCCGAACGCCCTTCGACGTCGCGCAGATTGACGTCGTTGCCGATGGTGGCGCCGACGATCCTGCCGCTGCTGGCGGCGATCATGGCGATCTCGGGCTCGGGATTGTTCCAGGTCGACACTGGGTGCAGGCCGACATCGGCGCCGAAGCCGACCGAGGCCATCGGCTGGCATTTGGTGAAGATCTCGGCATCGGGGCCGATGCCGACTTCCAGATATTGCGACCAGGCACCGCGCGCGATGAGCTTGGCCTTGATCTCCATCGCTTCAGGCGAACCCGGCTTCAGCTTCGACAGATCGTGGCCGATCAGCCCGGCAATGTCGGCGCGGATGGCGTCCGCCTTTTCCGCCGAACCGCGCGCCTGTTCCTCGATCACACGTTCCAGCAGGCTGACGACGAAGGTGACGCCCGAGGCCTTGACCGCCTGCAGATCGACCGGGGACAGGAGATAGGGTTTTTTCGCATCCCGCGTGGCCTCAAAACTGTTGGCGGCGATGGCGTCGAGCGAGCCGATCGGCTTGCCCTTGGCCGACCGCACGTGGCCGGCAGGATTTGGCATCTCGCAGACATCACGTACGGTTGGTGCGGTGCTCGACGTGATGTCGAAGACGGTGCCGTCGCGCACCGTGACCACCAAAGGATGCGAGGCGCTCCTGGCACGGCCGACAAAAAGGCCCTCAGTGGGCAGGTGCGTCGGGTTCGTCATGGCGTGCTGTCCTCTGAAATGATCGGCAATGCGGGCTGGCCGGGTCGGCGCGGCACTTTCACCGGATTCCGGTCAAAGGTCTATCCCGTCGCGGACCATCGGCATGACTCTGTTCATTCGCGGAACTCGCGCTCTCGGCGGCCTGCCGGCGTCAGTCCACAGACGAAAACTGAAACGCTCTTTCAAAATCGTGAAATCCTGACTAGGATTTTCACCCAACGCAGCGCATTCAGGTGACCCTTGCCCGCACCGTTCTCCGATCCGATCTGGCGCAAGCCGCAAGCGGCTTCCGCGGTTCAGTCGCTTTTTCCCAGCGGCGATCGTGTCGATGTGGTCATTGTCGGTGGCGGCATCATGGGTCTATCGACGGCTTTGCATGCGTCCCGGCTTGGCTTATCCGTACAGGTGCTGGAGGCCGGCGAAATCGGCCAGGGCGCGTCGGGGCTCAATGGCGGCCAGGTCATTCCCGGCCTCAAATACGATCCTGAATGGCTGCTCGAGCATTTTGACCCGGAGCGCGGCGAGGCGCTCGTCAACTTTGCCGCTTCGACCGCAGATGCGGTTTTCGAACTGATCCGCGATGAAAAACTGGCGGTGCCGTTCGTCCGCAATGGCTGGATCCAGGCGGCTCATACCGAGGTTGCGCTGAAAGCAGCGGCAAATCGTGACCGGCAATGGCGGGCACGCGGCGCCGACGTCAAGCTTTTGAGCCAGGCCGAGATTGCCGCGATGACCGGCGCTCAGGGGTATCTTGGCGGCTGGCTCGATCGCCGCGCCGGTGTCATCGATCCGCTCGCCTATACGTCGGAACTGGCACGGATCGCGGCGGCGGCTGGTGTGGGGATAGCGGAGCGCCAGAAGGTCGTGCGGCTCGCCAATGCCGCCGGCGTTTGGCGTATTTCGACCGAAAACGGCCCCGAATTGCATGCGAAGACGGTCGTGCTGGCGACCAACGCCTATACCGACGGTTTGATCCCCGGCCTCGCCGAGACGATCGTGCCGCTGCATTCCTTCCAGATCGCCACGGCACCGCTGCCGCCCAACCTGGCGGCCACCATCCTGCCGGAAGGGCAGGCGGTGTCGGATTCCAGGCGCATCCTCATCTATTACCGCAAGAGCGCCGACGGCCGACTGGTGCTCGGCGGACGTGGTCGCATGGCCTTGCCGACCAGTCCCAGTGACTGGGCGCATCTCGAGCGCGCATTGCTGCGGCTCTATCCGGCACTATCCGGTGTCGCGATCGAAAAGCGCTGGTTCGGCCGGGTGGCGATGACGCCGGACCACCTGCCGCACATCCACGAGCCGGAGCAAGGCCTTTTGGCCGTGGTCGGTTGCCAGGGGCGTGGCGTTGGCCTGATGACGGCGCTTGGCGAGCGCATCGCAACCTATCTTTCCAGCGGTGACGCCAGGCAGTTGCCATTTCCGGTCTCGCCGATCCGGCCGATCCCGTTCCACGCCTTCCGGCAGGTCGGCGTTGCCGCGACCATCGCCTGGTATCGTCTGCTCGATGCGCTGGAACGCTGACGCAGCAATTCACGCCAATGGGATCCTCTTTGGGGATTCTGCTTGACAGTTTCATGAATATGAAAAATTCTTAGGTAATTTCAAATTTCAATAGGCAGGTCGATGTCGCCCATTGTTGCAGCACAGGCGCCCGGGGCCCGGTCTTCATCGGGCTTCCGCGTCGCCATGTTGCTGCCGGGCGCGCTGGTCACCTTCCTGCTGATCCTGTTTGCCCTCGGCCTCGTGCTTTTTCTCGCCTTCCGCAGCAATGACGGTTCGCTGCTCGGCGCCGGTTTCACCGTGGCGAATTTTGTCACCGTGGTTTCGGATCCGCTGTACTGGACGGTGACGCTGCGCTCGCTGATCATTGCCGCGCTGGTCACGTTGGCCACGGTCGTCACCGCCTATCCCGTCGCCTACTACCTCGCCTTCCACGCCGGTCGGCGGCGCGGCCTGCTGCTGTTCCTGGTGACGCTGCCGTTCTGGACCAGCTATCTCCTGCGCGTCTTCGCCTGGAAGATCGTGCTCGCCTACAATGGCGTGCTGAACTCGGCGCTGATCGAAAGCGGCATCTGGTCCGAGCCGACTTTGGCCTTTCTCAACACGCCGGCCGCCGTCGTCGTCACGCTCGCCCATGCCTATGCGCCATTCGCCATCCTGCCGATCTATGTGGCATTGGACACCATCCCGAAGTCGCTGATCGAGGCCGCTTCCGATCTTGGCGCCAGACCCTTCACCTCGTTCCGCCGGGTCGTGCTGCCCAATTCGATGCCGGGCGTGCTGGCGGCCGCACTTGTCGTCTTCGTGCCGACGGTCGGCGACTATGTCACGCCCGCGCTCGTCGGCGGCCCGGCCAGCACCATGATCGGTTCGCTGATCCAGGCTGAGTTCGGCAAGGCCAATGACTGGCCGTTTGGCGCAGCACTGTCTGTCGCCGTCATGCTGGTCATCCTTGCCGTTGTGCTGGTCGCACGCTTCACCGACCGCAGATTTGGCAGCCGAACATGAGCATCGCGCGCAGACAAGGTGGCGGCCGCTGGCTTGGCGTCTACGTCATCGCCTATCTGGTCTTTCTCTATCTGCCGGTGCTGCTGATCCCGCTGTTTTCCTTCAACAACTCGATCCAGGCAGCGTTTCCGCTGCAGGGCCTTACCTTGCAATGGTATGCGACGCTGTACGGCAATTCGGCGCTGTCCGGTGCGCTCTTGAACAGCCTCGTCATCGCCGCCATTGCCGCCACGGGCGCAACGCTGTGCGGCATCACCGTGTCCTACATGGACCTCTATGGCCGCTCGCCGCTCGCTGTAACCATCAGCGCCATAGCCCGGCTGCCGATCCTGATCCCGGGTGTCATCGTCGGCATATCGCTGCTGATCCTCATCAACCTCATCGGTCTCGGACCATCGCGCATTGCCATCGTTCTCGGCCACATATTGGTGGCGCTGCCGACGACGGTGGTGATCATGCGCAGCCGCTTCGCCGCCATCCCGAAAACCATTCGCGAGGCGGCACTCGACCTCGGCGCTTCCGACTGGACGACCTTCCGGCGGGTGATGCTGCCGCTCAGCCTGCCGGCCATCGTCTCGGCCTTCATGCTGGCCTTCCTGATCTCCTTCGACGAGTTCATCGTCGTCTTCTTCCTCGCCGGCACCGAGCCGACGCTGCCGCTCTACATCTGGAGCCAGCTTCGGTTCCCGAAGTCGCTGCCGACGGTCATGGCGCTGGGCACGTCGATCCTGGCTGTTTCCTTCGTCATCGCCGCAATCGCTGAAATCCTGCGCCATCGCGGCCTGTCCGCAACGGCACCAAGACCCGTCGATCCACCACAACCAAAACAAACCAAGAGAGGAGAACTGCAATGGCATTCGACCTGATATCTGGAAAGATGGCCCGGACCGGCCTGGCGGCCCTGGCATTGGCGCTGTCGTCGACCGTCGCTTTCGCCGGCGACAAGCTGCAATATTTCACCTGGTCGGGCTATGAACTGCCCGACTTCAACAAGAGCTTCCTTGCCGCACACCCCGATGGTGTCGAGGCCTCCATCTTCGGTGACGACGACGACGCCTTCACCAAGGTCAAGGCCGGCTTCCGCCCTGACATCGCGCATCCCTGCTACGACAAGGTGGCGCGCTGGAACAAGGAAGGCCTGCTGCAGCCGATCGACACCAAGCGCATCAAGAACTGGGATTCGATCTTCCCGGTGTTCAAGAACCTGCCCGATCTGCAGGCTGGCGACGGCAAGGTCTGGATGGTGCCGTGGGACTGGGGCAACACCTCGATCCTCTACCGCACCGATCTGGTGAAGAACCCGGAGGCAAGCTGGAACCTTCTGTGGGACAAGCAATATGCCGGGCGCATGGCGACCATCGACGCCGTGCACGACACGCCGATCGTTGCGGCGCTCCTGGCCGGCGTCAATCCGTTCGACATGACGCCCGAACAAATGGACAAGGTGGCCGACAAACTGCGCGAGCAACGCCCGCTGCTCTCCAACTACACCACCGACATGACCTCGGTCGAACAGGCGCTGGCAAGCGGCCAGCTGGTCGCTGCCATGACCTGGAACGCGTCCGCCACCTCGCTGAAGAAGCAGGGCGTGCCGGTCGAGTTCATGAAACCGAAGGAGGGCATGCTGACCTGGGCCTGCGGCTTCGTCATGCTGAAGGACGCCAAGAATGTCGATCTCGCCTATGACTTCATCAACAGCCGGTTGGATGCCGACTCCGGCAAATACCTGATCCAGTCCTATGGCTATGGCAGTTCGCTGAGCTCTGCCTTTGCCGCCGTGCCGAAAGAGGAGCTGGAAAAGCTGCAGCTGCCGTCCGACCCGGAGGTGATGCTGAAGACCACCATCTTCACCGGACCGATGAAACAGAATGACGACCTCGCCAAGATGTTCGAAAAGGTCAAGGCAGGCGGCTGAGCCTGGTTCTTCCTTCTCCCCTCGAGGGGTGAGCAGCCGGTTCGCGTAAGCGAATTCATCGTGGCAGTGGCACGATGAAAGGCCGGCGAACGCCGGGACGCTGCGAAGCAGCGGGGACCCGGCAGGGTGGATCGGCTACCACGCCCGGCCCTTCGCAGGCTCAGGGCGTTCGAAACTCGAAAAGCCAAGCAATTGGCTTTTCGTTCGCTGCGCGAACCGCTTCTCACCCCACAAGGGGAGAAGGGAAAATACGAGGACGAATAAATGGACATGCTGGACGAAGCGGCTGGAAAGCCGAAGGACGATGCCGATGTGCGCGTCGGCCGGCGCGTGCGGGCGCTGCGGCTGGAACGCAACCTGTCGCTGGCCGATCTCGCCGCCAGGGCAGGCGTGTCGATCGGGGCGCTCAGCCAGATCGAGCGCGGCATGTCCTCGCTGCGCGTCAAGGTGATCTGGCCGCTCGCCGCCGCCCTCGACATCGAGCCGTCGGCGCTGATCGCCGATGGCAACGATGCCGTCAACGACCTCTATTGCGTGCGCGCCAACAGCCGCCGCGCGATTCCGGTGAAGTCCGAAGGCATCGCCAAGGCGCTGCTGTCGCCGCCGGGCTCGACGCTGACCGGCATGCTGGTGACGGTGGACGCCGGCGGCGGCACCGCAGAGGCCTATGCCCATGCCGGCCATGAATTCGGTTACGTCCTTTCGGGTGAGGTCGAGCTGGTTGTGGATTCGACAAAATACGGGCTGAAGACCGGCGACAGTTTTGCCTTCAAGAGCACGCTTTTGCATGCCTTCCGCAATCCCGGCGCCGAGCGCTGCCAGATCCTCTGGGTCAACACCACGAAGCCGTCCGAGGTTCGCGATGGCGCCTGATCCTCTCGTCCGGCTGCAGGCGGTCTCGAAGCTGTTTCCCGGCGGCATCGTCGGGCTCGACGCCGTCGATCTCGACATCGTCCGCGGCGAGTTTCTCACCCTTCTTGGTCCGTCCGGCTGCGGCAAGACCACCAGCCTGCGCGTCATCGCCGGCTTCGAAAGCCCGTCGAGCGGCGAGGTGCTGCTCGACGGCCGCGACATCACAGCGCTCAGGCCCTACGACCGGCCGGTCAACACCGTGTTCCAGGACTACGCGCTGTTTCCGCACATGAACGTTGCCGAGAATGTCGGCTTCGGCCTGTCCTTGCGAAAACTATCCGGCGCCGAGCAGGCAAAACGCGTCGGTGAAGCCCTCGACATGGTCGGTCTGGCCGACAAGCTTGGCGCCCGCGTCTCCGAACTGTCGGGCGGCCAGCGCCAGCGCGTCGCACTCGCCCGCGCCATCGTCTGCGAACCGCGCGTGCTGTTGCTCGACGAGCCGCTGTCGGCGCTCGACGCGCATCTGCGCGAACAGATGCAGGTCGAGCTGAAGCGGCTGCAGTCGCGGCTCGGCACCACCTTCGTCATGGTCACCCACGACCAGACCGAAGCGCTGTCGATCTCCGATCGCATCGTCGTCATGAACAAGGGCCGCATCGAGCAGATCGCGCCGCCGGCGACGCTCTACGACCGGCCCGCCACCACATTCGTCGCCAGTTTCATCGGCACCATGAACCTGTTGCAGTCGCGTTTTGTCGGACGCGATGGCGATCGCTTGCGGTTCGCCGCCGGTGCCTTGCCGCTGGAAGCGACCTCCGAATCCGGCGAGGCTCCCGCCGAGGGCGCCATGCGCATCGTCGGCGTGCGGCCCGAGGATTTGCTGGCGGCCACCGAAGCGGCAACCGGCACGGCGCCGGCACGCGTCAACAGCATCGTCTTTCATGGCCGCACCTTGCGCCTGCATGCCGAGCTTGGGCAGGGCGCACCTGTTGTCATCGACGCGCCACGCCAGGCCGAGGGTTTTCAATTCAGCGTCGGCGATGTGGCGCATATCAGTCTGCGCCGTGGCGCCAACTGCCCTATGCTGCCAAGCTAGTCCCTCCCACCGACATTCCAAAAAAAGACCGGAGCACCGTCCATGAGCAATCATCTGAACTTCTTCATCGACGGCAAGTGGGTGGCACCCGTGGTGCCGGCGACTCTGGATGTGATCGACCCCTCCACCGAAGAGGCCTACACCAGGATTTCCGTCGGCTCGAAGGCCGATGTCGACAAGGCCGTGGCGGCTGCCAAGGCTGCTTTCCCGTCCTTCTCGCAGACCAGCAAGGCCGAGCGCCTGACGCTTCTGAAGCGCATCCTCGAAATCTACAACGAGCGCTACGAGGACATCGCCCAGGCCGTCAGCCAGGAGATGGGCGCGCCGATCACCTGGGCGCGCGAGGCGCAGGCCTGGGCGGGCAGGGCGCATATGGAAGCCACCATCAAGGCGCTGGAGAACTATGAATTCAGCGAAAAGCGCGGCGGCACCATGGTGGTCAAGGAGCCGATCGGCGTGTGCGCGCTGATCACGCCTTGGAACTGGCCGCTCAACCAGATCGTCTGCAAGGTGGCGCCAGCCATCGCCGCCGGCTGCACCGTGGTGCTGAAGCCTTCCGAGATCGCACCGATCAGCGGCATCGTCTTTTCGGAAGTGATGGAAGCCGCCGGCACGCCGAAAGGTGTCTACAACATGATCAACGGCAATGGCCCGGATGTCGGCCAGATCATGGCCGGCCATCCCGATGTCGACATGGTGTCCTTCACCGGTTCGACCCGCGCCGGCATCATCGTCGCCAAGACGGCGGCCGAAACGGTCAAGCGCGTGGCACAGGAACTCGGCGGCAAGTCGGCCAACATCGTGCTGCCGGACGCCGATTTCGAAACGGCGGTGCGCAAGGGTGTCGAGGGTTGCTTCGGCAACAGCGGCCAGTCCTGCGACGCGCCAACGCGCATGCTGGTGCCGGCCTCCCGCCATGACGAGGCGCTCGCCATCGCCAAGAAGGCCGCCGAAGCACACAATGTCGGCGATCCCCGCTCGGAGGACACCAGACTCGGGCCGGTCGTCTCGAACATCCAGTACGACAAGATCCAGCGGCTGATCGAAGCCGGCATCAAGGAAGGCGCCACGCTGGTCACCGGCGGGCCTGGCCGGCCCGAACATCTCAACCGTGGCTACTATGTCAGGCCGACCGTGTTCGGCCATGTCACATCAGGCATGACCATCGAAAAGGAAGAGATCTTCGGCCCGGTGCTGTCGGTCATTTCCTACAATGACGACGACGACGCGGTGAAGATCGCCAACGACACGGTCTACGGCCTCGCTGCCTATGTGCAGTCGCAGGATATCGATCGCGCCCGCAAGGTGGCCGGACAGCTGCGCGCCGGACAGGTCTCAATCAACTATCCGGAATGGGACACGTTCGCACCGTTCGGCGGCTACAAGCAGTCGGGCAACGGCCGCGAATATGCCGACTGGGCGATCCACGATTTTCTGGAGGTCAAGGGTATCATCGGCTACGGAGCGTAGGCTCCCTGCTTGGCAGGCTCTCAAGGATTTGGATTGCAGGCGCTGGTGCGGGATCATCAGCGCCTGCATCATTTTTACTTGATGTGTCCCCTTTTGTTCTAGCTCTCTCGAGGCGACTATCTGGCTCAAATCGTCGTCGCATATCCGCGCGATATCATCATGCTGACATGGCTTGTCAGCTACAAGCGTATTGACGATGGCAGGCCGTCGAGCTGTCCCCTACTTGCAGTGCGTCTGAACAGGAGGAACACATATGACCATCGCGGAAATTGCCAAGGATTTCACCGAACTCCTACGGCAGGGCGACCACCAAGGCGCTGCTGAAAAATACAATGCCGACGATATCGCCAGCTACGAAGCCATGGAGGGGCCGATGGCCGTCAGCCATGGCAAGGCGGCCCTCAAGCAGAAGGGCCAGTGGTGGCAAGAGAACCACGAAGTCCATGGCGGCTCGGTCGAGGGCCCCTATGTCAACGGCGACCAGTTCGCGGTGCGCTTCAAGTTTGACATAACGCCCAAGGCCACGGGCGAACGTGTCACCATGGATGAGGTCGGCTTGTATACGGTCAAGAACGGCAAGATCACTGAAGAGCGCTTCTACTATTGAGGCCGGAATACCCACGGCTTCCGGGAGCCTGGGTGAAAAATAAGCATGGCGGCCGGGACAATGCCCTGGCCGCCATCCGAGAGGCTCAAATCGTCTTCACGTATTCTGCAAGCTGATCGGCCACCGTGCCCCAGCCGTCGAAGAACCCCATCTCTTCATGGTTCTTGCGGGTGGCCTCGTCGCGATGGATGGCGGTTGCGGTATAGCGCGTGCCCTTGCCGTCCGGCTGCAAGGAAATGACCGCGGTGATGAACGGCTCCCCCGACGGCCGATAGCCCGGAAGCAGCGCGTCCGTCCACACCAGCCGCTCGTTCGGCACGATGTCGAGATAGCAGCAATGGCGGTCATTGACCTCCTTGCCGTCGGGCGACTGCATGCGCGTCCGGAACAGCCCGCCCGGCCTGAGGTCGATCTCGCAGTCGGTGATGCTCCATGGCTTTGGCGTGAACCACTGCTTGACATGCTCCGGCGTCGTCCAGGCCCGCCACAGCAGCTCGCGTGGCGCATCGACGACGCGCTCCAGCACGAGATCCAGTCTGGGGTCCAGCTTGAAGGGATAGCTCATTTTTCCTGCTCCTTGAGGGTCATCACATAGGCGTCGAACTGGTCGAGGCGGCGCTCCCACAGTGTGCGCTGTTCGGCCAGCCAGTTTTCGGCGAGCTTCAGTGGCTCAGGCACCAATTGATAGGTCCTGACCCGGCCGGTCTTTTGCGAATGCACCAGCCCACAGCCTTCAAGAACCCGCAGATGCTCGATGAAGGAGGGCAGGGCCATGTCGAAAGGCTCCGCGAGGTCGCTGACCGAGGCGGGGCTGCGGTTCAGCCGCTCCACCACGCGTCGCCGCGTCGGGTCGGACAGTGCGCGAAAGATGCCGTCGATCGGTGGAGGGCTTGGATTGGCGGTCTGGAGGTTTGTCATTGGTCAGTCCTGGGTGTCGTCAAAAGTGGCTTGCCAACACTTAGGAAAATTCCTTAGTGTTGGCAAGCCCAAATTCACGGGGCGCCTGGGAGCCCGCTGGCAAAGCGCGCCGAGCGTCCTTATTCTGCGGTCAGATTCGAAGTTCGAGGACCCGTTTTGACGATCACCATGTACGGCATCACCACCTGCGACACGATCAAGAAGGCGCGCGTCTGGCTGGAAGGTCATGAGGTGCCCTACCGGTTTCACGACTACAGGGCAGAGGGTCTGGACGCCAAGCGACTGGATGGCTGGGTCGGCAAGGTCGGCTGGGAAATCCTGCTCAACAAGGCGAGCACGACGTTCCGCGAACTGGCGGACAAGGACAAGCAGGATCTCAATGAGAAGAAGGCCAAGGCGCTGATGCTGGCCAAGCCGACGATAATCAAGCGGCCGGTGCTGGAACTGGGCGACAGGATTCTCGTTGGCTTCAAGCCGGATGTTTATCAGCAGGCGGTGGGCGGGAAGTAGAGCCGAACTTGCCCCCCGCTGTGTTCGCGGTCCCGCCGACTCGCGAAATTCAACCGCCTCAACCCGTCCCCTGCAGATAGACCGCCAGCGCCACTGCATTGTTGTGGGCTTCGTCCCGGGCGCCGTAGAGCAGCGTCACCCGAGCCCTGCCGAGCATGGCCCGCAGCTGCCCGACCACTTCGCCATTCCTGTCCAACTCGGCGCGATATCGCTTCTGGAATTCCATCCAGCGCTCCGGCTCATGCCCGAACCATCCACGCAAGCCGTCGCTCGGTGCGATCTCCTTCAGCCACAACGCCAGCGCGGCATCCTCTTTGCTGACCCCGCGTGGCCAGATCCGGTCGACCAGAACCCGCTGCCCGTCATCAGGCGCCGGCGGCTCGTAAATCCGCTTGACCACGAGGTCGAAAGCCACCGGACCCTCCGTAGGCGGCGGTGACTGTCAGGCCCACTCGCCCTTGCGCATCACCGGCACGCGGGCGCCACCCTTGTGGACGCCGTCTATGTCGATCTTGTCCGAGCCGATCATCCAGTCGATGTGGATGAAACTCTTGTTGCCGCCACGCTGGGCAATCTCGTCCTGGCTGAGCGAGGCGCCGTTGACGAAGCATTTCGAATAGCACTGGCCGAGCGCGATGTGGCAGGCGGCGTTCTCATCGAACAGCGTGTTGAAGAACAACAGGCCGCTCGCCGAGATCGGCGAGGAATGCGGCACCAGCGCCACCTCGCCGAGACGGCGCGCGCCTTCGTCGGTGTCGAGCACCTTCTTCAGCACGTCCTCGCCCTTCGACGCCTTTGCCTCGACGATCCTGCCCTCCTCGAAACGCACCGAGATCTCGTCGATCAGCGTGCCCTGGTAGGACAGCGGCTTGGTCGAGGAGACATGGCCTTCGACGCGTCTTGCATGCGGCGTGGTGAAGACTTCTTCGGTCGGGATGTTCGGGTTGCAGGTGATGCCGTTCTTGGCGGTCGAGGCGCCGCCCATCCATTCATGGCCGTCCGCCAGCCCGACGGTCAGGTCGGTGCCCGGCCCGGTGAAATGCAGCGCATGGAAATTATGGCCGTTGAGCCATTCGGTGCGGCCGCGAAGCGCTGCATTGTGCGCCGTCCAGTTGCCGATCGGGTCGTCGACGTCCACCCGCGAGGCGGCGAAGATGGCATCGGCGAGCTTCGCCACGGCGACGTCGTCGGCATCGCCGGGGAAGACCTGCCTGGCCCAGGCGAGATCCGGGTAGGCGACGATGTTCCAGTTGATGTCGAAGCCGGTGATCTTTTCCAGCGCCGGCTGGTAGGCCATCGAATTCGCCTTGTTGGCGCGCGCCACTTTCGCCGGATCCTGCGCCGACAACAGCGACGGATCCTCGCCGCGCACGGCAAGCCTGGCCGCATTGTTGGCGAAGGCCTTCGCCATGCCTTCGTAGAGCCAGCCGGCGGCGCGGTCGAAACTGGCATCGGCGCCGAAGCGATAGCGCGCCAGCGTCATCTCGTCGTCGTTGAAGATCGGCGTCACCAGCCCGGCGCCGGCCTTGTAGGCATGCTCGACGATCCGCCTGGTCAGCGGCAGCGCCGCGATCGACGACGTCACCACCAAATCCTGCCCGGGCTGCAACTGCAGTCCGACCTTGATGGCGACTTCCGCCAGCCTGTCGAGCTTCACCGGGTCGATCGATGCGGAAACGCCGCGCGAATGTGTGGTCATGATCCTGCCTGCCGTAGTTTGATTTCTGACTCTACATAGACCGTCGCCACGGTGCTTTCCACCGCGATCCCGCCGGCGGGTGCGGTGGCTGCATTCGCGGACCCGAACTGTGCCATCGTCGCCTCGATCTCTTCCTTGATCCAGGCCTTGAAATCCCGGACCTTGCGGCTTTCGGCCTTGGCGGAGGAGGTCACCAGCCAATAGCCGAGCCCGCTCTGGGCGCGGATTCCGAACGGCGCCACCAGCCGCCCGTCGGCGAGCGCATCAGCCGTCAGCAATTGCCAGCCGAGCATCACGCCGTGGCCGGCAATCGCCGATTCCAGGCACAGCATCGGATCGGTGAAGCGCGCACCCTTCAGGAAGGTGACGGGCGGAACGCCGGCTGCCTCGAACCAGCTTTCCCAGTTGATCATTGCCCGCTCGTCGGTGATGGCGCAGGTCTGGGCAAGATCCTCGATCGATTTCAGTTTTCTTGCGATCGCCGGGGCGCAGACCGGGAAGACTTGCTGGGCCAGCAGCAGTTCCGCCCGGCCGCCCGGCCATTTGCCGTCGCCGAGCCGGATGGCAATGTCGATGTCGGAGTGATCGAGATCGGCCAGCCTCACCGACGCGTCGATGCGCAGCAGCACGTTGGGATGCCGGGTGAAGTGACGCGACAATCGCGGCAGCAGCCACTTCGAGGCAAAGGCCGGAGCCACCGAAACCACCAATGTGCATTGCGTCGCCTCGTCGGCCAGCGCCACGGCCTGGGCAAGCTCGCGAAACCCCGCGCCGAGGCGGGCCGCGAAGACGGCGCCGAATTCGGTCAGCACGAGACCGCTCGCCGTCCGCTCGAACAGCGCCTGGCCAAGCTGCTTCTCGGTGCGGCTGATCTGCTGGCTGACCGCACTGACGGAAACGTTGAGTTCGGCCGCCGCCGCCGCAAGCGAGCCAAGACGGGCGACGGTTTCCACGGCGCGAAGGCCGTTGAGATGGACTCGGTTGAGCATAGCCATACAGATTTTCTAAACCGATCCGGCCGAAATCTCAATTGAAAGACACATCGAAACGGCAGACTTTAGCGGGAGAGACAGATCCGCGGAGCCGAAAATGCTGAGCATGTTGTCATCGCTGAAAGTCTTGTTCGCCACGGATGCTCCGCATGAGCCAGGCCGCGAGAGCGAGACGCAGAGATGGTTGACCGATCCGCTCTCGCATCCCGTGCTCAACACCATGTCGGAGCGCGAATTGGGTGATGTGCCGTTCAGGCTGACGGCGCAGCGGACGGTGTACGAGACCGCCTCATTGCGTGCCGGTTTCGGCGGACGCTGCTGAGAGCCTGTCTGGAAATTCTACTCTAGCGGCCATCTCATGGCGTTTTCTGCGCTTCCATGCTCACGGACCAAAGTCCGCTGCGCTACGGTCCTCGAAACCACCACCATATGACTCGCCGGAGCGAATTTCGAAACGGTCTCCGAGCGGACGTCACGCGTTAGGGCTTAAGGAAAAGTCGAGGCGAGCGCCGCGTGCTGCAACCGCGCTGGCCCAACAGATGGCGGATTGTTCCGGCGATCCCTGCATTTATTGTGCGCTGCGATGATATCAGCCACCTCGACAGCGCTGCGTTTCGCCTTCGCCGGCATGATCGCCATGGCCGTCGCCATGGGTATCGGCCGCTTCGTCTACACGCCGATCCTGCCCGGCATGATGGAGGAACTCCATCTATCGCCGGCCAATGCCGGATGGATCGCCTCCGCCAACTATCTTGGCTACCTCGTCGGCGCGCTTGCCGCCGCCGGGGGCTGGGCGCATGGCCGTGAGCGCCCGTTGATGCTGGCCGGTCTCGGCGCCAGCACGGTCCTGGCAGCCCTGATGGGACTGTCCGACACCATGGTCGCGTTTCTCGTCATCCGCTTTCTGGCTGGGCTGGCCAGCGCCTTCGTCATGGTGTTCATGGCCAGCATCGTTTTCAGTCATATAAACGCCGCCGGCCGCAGCGACCTACAGGCGTGGCATTTTGGCGGCGTTGGCCTCGGCATCGCGATCTCCGCGGCGATGATGGCGGCGCTGGTCACCGAACATGCCGGCTGGGCGGCGGGCTGGCTGTGGTCGGCGGCAATTTCGGCTTGCGGTTTCGTCGTCGTGGCGTTGCTGGCGGACGAGGGGCCGCTCGCCAACGGCGAAGCCGGCCCCGAGCCGGCACTGCCGAAAGACCGGTCGCTGATGAAGATCATCATCGCCTACGGCCTCTTTGGCTTCGGCTATGTGGTGACGGCGACATTCCTGGTCGCCATCGTCCGGCAAGGTGGCGGCAGCCGCGTCTTCGAGGCCATGGTGTGGATGGTCGCCGGTCTTGCCGGCTTTCCCTCGACCTGGCTGTGGCAGAAGATCGCGGCACGGATCGGGCTCTATGCCGCCTACGCGCTGGGATGTTTCGTCGAAGTTGTCGGCGTGACTGCCAGTGTCGCCATCGGCGGACGCACCGGGCCGCTGCTTGGCGGCCTGCTGCTCGGGGGCACCTTCATTGCCATCACCGCGCTTGGCCTGCAGGCCGCGCGGCAACAGGCACCAAGGGCGCCTCGGCGCATCTTTGCCTTGATGACGGCTTCTTTCGGCCTTGGCCAGATCATCGGCCCAATCGCCGCCGGGCTGCTGGCACAGGCGTCAGGTGATTTCTTCCTCGCCTCGATCACCGCCGCTGCCATGCTGGTCGTCTCCGGCGCCGTCACATGGTCGGCTGCGCCAAAATCGCCATGATTTTGGGTTTGCTCGATGCCGGGCATCGGGCACGGGCATTTTCTTTCCAACTAATGTGTGACTTTATGCCCGCCGAACCCCGCTGATTTGCGCATAGACCGAGGAATTCGCCACAGTGTTCGTATCCTTCTTCCCGCAGCCGAAGCTTTTTTTCTCTTCGGCAGCCATCTGGAGCCTTGCGGCAATCCTGTTCTGGTTTTTCGGCGGGGAGCAGTTGGGTGCGGTT
The DNA here is from genome assembly GCF_042682145.1 of Mesorhizobium newzealandense. Lineage (NCBI taxonomy): Bacteria > Pseudomonadati > Pseudomonadota > Alphaproteobacteria > Hyphomicrobiales > Phyllobacteriaceae > Mesorhizobium > Mesorhizobium newzealandense. Next base: position 92,583 of record NZ_JBHUGZ010000030.1, read on the forward strand.
TTCGGACTGCCGCCCGCCGCAGCTGGCGCGCCCCCCATCATCGGCATCGCCATCCTCTTGTCGCCGCCGTTTCTCTGGTTCTATCTCTACTTCGCCTTTTGCGTGCTCGTCTTCTATGCGTTCTGGAGCTGGTATTCGCCGCACCCGTGGCAGCGCTGGTCGATCCTGATGACGGCGGTCATCCTGTTCTTCATCTATTTCAATGTGCAGGTCAGCGTCGCCGTCAACGCCTGGTACGGGCCTTTCTTCGACTACGTACAGGGACTGATGTCGGGGACTGGAAAGTCGACCAACGAAGAGTTTTATATCGGATTGGCCGACTTTTCGTGGCTCGCGCTGGTCGGCATGAATGTGCAGGTGGTCAATGCCTTCATCGTCAGCCACTGGATCTTCCGCTGGCGCACGGCGATGAACAACTATTTCGTCGAGAACTGGGGCAGGCTACGCCATATCGAGGGCGCCTCGCAGCGTATCCAGGAAGACACGATGCGGTTCTCGCAGATCATGGAAGATCTGGGCTCCAGTTTTGTGCAGTCGATCATGACCCTGATCGCCTTCCTTCCAGTCATGATTCAATTGCAGGCCCATATCACCGAATTGCCGATCATCGGCGCGATTCCCCAGCCATTGGTTGTCGCAGCGCTGGCCTGGTGTCTGTTCGGAACGATCTCGGTGATGATTGCCGGCATGAAACTTCCAGGACTGCAGTTCCGCAACCAGCGTGTCGAAGCCGCTTACCGCAAGGAACTGGTGTACGGCGAAGATCATGCGGACAGGGCCCAGCCAGCCACCACGGCCGAGCTGTTCGCCAATGTTCGTCACAACTATTTCAGGCTCTATTTCCACTACATCTATTTCAACGTTGTCCGGTACACCTACCTGCAGGCTGACAACATTTTCGCGCTGCTGATCCTGGGTCCTTCGCTGGTGGCGCACAAGATCACCTTCGGCGCACTGAACCAGATCTCGAACGCCTTCGGCAAAGTAACGGGGTCGCTGCAGTTTCTGCTCACCTCCTGGTCGACCATCGTCGAGCTGCAATCGGTCCACAAACGCCTGCGCGCCTTCGAGGCGACGCTGCAAGGCGAGCCGCTGCCCGAGATCGACCAGCGCTATCTGGCAAGACAGGGCGCCGAGGACCCAGCCTGAAGACCGAGGTTTTGGAAATCGAACCAGTTGGCGGCTCAGCCGCCGACCGAAGCCTGCTTCTGGGCCGCATCCTGCCGCGAAACATAATCACGAAAACTGATGCATTCGACGTCCGCCTTGACGCAGACCTCGCCGGCAAAGCGCTCCAGCGCGTTCCAGTAGGCGCCGTCATTCATCAGCGCGAAGTGGAAGCCGAGTTCCAGCGGAACGCGCTTGCCCTGATATTGCGCGTCGAAGGCGGCGCGGAAGGCGTCATAGGTCCGGTTCGCGAACTCATTCGCCTTGCTCGGCCGCTCGAATCCGCCGGAATGTCTGACATAGAGATTGTAGTCCATGGCGATCACCGGCCTTGATTCCGGTCCTTCCGGGATCTGCGGCAGCGAAAAGTGCATGATGCCGTGGCTGGCCGCCGGACGGGCAGGGCCCTGCGAGACGCCACTGGCATCGAATTGATAGCCGGCCGCCGGCAGCGCCTCGTAGAGCGCCTTGCTTGTCGACAGGTAAGGCGCGCGGAAACCGGCAACCGCATGCCGCACGAAATCGCGCCAGCCCTTGGGCTCGGGCGCAATGCCGTTGATCGCATAGGCGTTTTCGAGAATGTGCTCGAACGAGCCGAACTCCTTCAGCCAGTCGGCCTTGCTCCAGTCCTTGCCGTCAAAATGGCCGCAGCCATGGCTGGCGATGTCGTGACCTTCAGCGGCGGCAAGTCCGATCTGCTCGAGCCGTTCGGTCACTTCCTGTTTGGAGGCGGCAAAGCCGATGTTGGATTTGCCGGCCGTTTTGCCGGGCGCCGTGTACTCCTTGCGTGTCTCCGGCGACAGCAGGAAGACGCAGGAGAGAAAATAGGTGAAATGCGCGCCGGTGCGCTGCGCCAGTGCCCGGCTGCGCTTCCACTGCGAAATGTCGCGGGCGCTGTCGAACGAGATGATGACGACCTGCCTGGGCTTTGCCGGGGCTGGCGGCGCTGGCGGATCAGCCAAAGCCCCGCCGGCAATGGCGAGCGAGGCGAGGGAAAACGTAACAACGCGCAACGGACGATACATCGGCAATCTGATCTGCACCCGGGGAATGTCTCGAAGCCGGCTATCGCCCAAATGTGGCGTGGGTGCGATTGGCCTTTTTGGCAACCAGCCTCGGGAATAGGCGATTTTCCGGTTGAACCCCTTCCATGCCGACAAAATTTCGCTAAAACGCGGGCTGACAACGGCCCGAGAGGGCAGGAATGGTTTTGATTGATGTCCGACGACAGTTTTATCCGTGAAGTCAACGACGAGATCCGTCGCGAACAGGCGCAGAAGCTGTGGGACCGTTTCGGTCCCGCCTTGATCGTTATCGCGATCCTCGTGGTGCTCGGCACCGCCGCCTTCGTCGGTTATCGCTATTGGGACGAGACGCGCGCCAACCGCTCGGGCGATGCATTCTCGCAGGCGCTGAAGCTCGCCAATGACGGCAAGAACGACGAAGCGCTGACCGCCCTCGACCAGTTGGAGAAGGATGGCTACGGCGCCTATCCGCTGCTCGCCCGCATGCGCGGCGCGACCGTCAAGGCCAACAAGGGCGACGTTGCCGCCGCCGTCAAGGATTTCGACGATGTCGCCGCCGACACGGCCATTCCCGCGGGCATTCGCGACATGGCGCGCCTCAGGGCAGCGCTGCTGCTCGTCGACAATGGCTCCTTCGCCGACGTCTCCAGCCGTGTCGAGGCGCTTACATCCGATACCAACACGTTGCGCCACACGGCGCGTGAGGCGCTCGGTCTTTCCGCCTGGAAGGAAGGCAAGACCCAGGATGCGCTGAAGCTGTTCGACCAGATCGCCGCCGATGACGGCGCCCCGCGCAACACCCGCGAGCGGGCAACCTTGATGTCCGAGCTGATCCGCGGGTCGGGCAGTGCGTCGTGACCTTCAAAGTCGCCATCATCGGCAGACCTAACGTCGGCAAATCGACTCTTTTCAATCGGCTGGTGGGAAGGAAGCTGGCGCTTGTCGACGACACGCCGGGCGTCACCCGTGATCGCCGCGTCCATGCCGCCAAGCTGTACGACCTGCATTTCGACGTCATCGACACCGCCGGCTTCGAGGATGCCGCCGCCTCGACCTTGCCCGGACGCATGCGCGCGCAGACCGAGATCGCCATCCGCGAGGCCGACCTGATCTTCTTCACGGTCGATGCCAAATCCGGCCTGATGCCCGATGACAAGACGTTCGCCGAGATCGTCCGCAAGTCCGGCAAGCCGGTCGTGCTGGTCGCCAACAAAGCCGAGGCGAAGGGCGCCCAGGGCGGCATGCTGGAGGCCTGGGAACTCGGTCTCGGCGAGCCGATCCCGGTGTCGGCCGAGCATGGCCAGGGCATGCCCGACTTGCGCGACGCGGTGATCGGCGCGCTTGGCGAGGCACGTGCCTTCGGCGAAGAAGAGGATGGCGTCGGTGAGGAGATCGCCGCCGGCGAGGTGCTGATCGGCGAGGACATCGTCGACCCGGATGCGGAAGATGTGCATTGGTATGACGACACCAAGCCGATGCGCATCGCCGTCGTCGGCCGTCCGAATGCCGGCAAGTCGACGCTGATCAACGCGCTGATCGGCGAGGAGCGGCTGTTGACCGGGCCGGAAGCCGGCATCACCCGTGATTCCATCTCCGTCGACTGGGACTGGCACGGCCGCCGCCTGAAGCTGTTCGACACGGCCGGCATGCGCCGCAAGGCCAGGATCCACGAAAAGCTGGAAGTGATGTCGGTGCAGGATGGCTTGCGCGCCATCCGCTTCGCCGAGATCGTCATCATCGTGCTCGACGCCACCATTCCCTTCGAGAAACAGGATCTGCAGATTGCCGACCTGATCATCCGCGAGGGCCGGGCGCCGGTGATCGCCTTCAACAAATGGGACGTGATCGACCATCCGCAGGAGCTTCTGGCGGAGTTGCGCGAGAAGACCGAGCGGCTGCTGCCGCAGGTGCGCGGCATCCAGGCCGTGCCCGTCTCGGCCGAAACCGGGCGCGGCCTCGACAAGCTGATGGATGCGGTGCTGCGGACCCACAAGGTGTGGAACAGCCGCGTCTCGACCGGCAAGCTCAACCGCTGGCTGGAGAGCATACTGGCGCACCATCCGCCGCCTGCCGTCGCCGGCCGCCGGCTAAAGGTCAAATATGTCACCCAGGCCAAGACACGGCCGCCGGGCTTCGTCGTCCAGTGCTCGCGGCCGGATGCGATGCCGCAATCCTATGTCCGCTATCTCTCCAACAGCCTGCGCGAGGCCTTCGACATTCCCGGCGTGCCGATCCGCATTGCGCTGCGCACCTCCGACAATCCGTTTGCCGGCAGGGCCAAGAAGCGCAGCTGAGTCTTGGCGCCGGTCTGGCACCATGATCACGCCACGTTGCGCAAACCGTGGTCGTTGGCACGCCTGTTTTCGGGCAGGGCCTGCCGTGTCGCCTGAAGCAATATGTCGGCAAGGCGGGCTACCACCGGCTCGGGCTCGGCGTCCTTGCGATGCAGGAACAACGCCATTTTGGGCAGCGCCGGCAGCCCGGCGATCTCCGGTGTCATCGCGCTGACGCTGGCCGGCAGGCCGATGTCGGTGCGGATCGTCAGTCCCAGTCCCGCCGCGACGGCCGCCCATATGCCGCCAAGGCTCGGGCTGGAAAAGGCCATCCGCCAGGACAGGCCGGCACGGTCGAGCGTTTCGGTTGCCACCGTGCGCAAAAGGCATGGCGCTTCGAGCGCCACCAGCGGCAGTGGCTCACCGTCGCGCAGGCTGGTCTCGATGCGCTTTGGCGGGCCGATCCAGCGCATCTGCACGTCGGCGACATGCTGGCTGTAGGGCAGCGTCTCGCCGCTGTGCCAGGCGAGCGCGATGTCGAGGTTGCCTGACATGATCCTTTCGGCAAGTTCGTAACTGCGTGCGATCCTGGCTTCGATCTTGACCTTGGGATGGGCGCGGGCGAAGCGGCCGAGCACGTCCGGCAGCACCGCCTCGCCGAAATCCTCCTGCAGCCCAAGCCGTACCCAACCTTCCAGTTCGACGTCATGGATGGCGAATGCCGCTTCGTCATTGAGTTCGATCAGGCGGCGCGCATAGCCGAGCATGGTCTCGCCGGCTTCGGTCAAGGCGAGGCCGCGTCCCGACTTGCGGAAGATCGGCGTCGCCGCCTGCTCCTCCAGTTTCTTCAACTGCGCGCTGACCGCCGACGTCGACCGGCCAAGCCGGTCGGCAGCCTTGGCGAAGCTGCCCAGCTCCATGCCGGTGACGAAGCTGCGGAGAACGTCGAGGTCGAATGTCACGCGTCGCATGGCAATAATCCTGATTTTCGGGACAAACAGTCAAATACTTCCCGATATTCAGCACGAAGCTATGGCGGTAGAGACGGAGCGTCAAGGTCCGGATGCAGTGGACCATCAAGGGAAATTCAGCCATGTCGCTCGTCGCTACGGATTTGGAATGCAACCACGGCAAACCTCGGCAGCATGCGGATGCAGCCGCCGCAGGTGCCGCGACAGTCCGCTCCAATCATCGCTGGAAGGTGCTGGGCATCGGCGTTGCCGCCAACGCCAGCTTCTCCGCGACTTTCTCCGGCATTCCGGCGACGGCGGTCTTTTTGCGCTCCGGCTATCAGCTCGGCAACGGCCAGCTCGGGCTCGTTCTCGGTCTGCTCGGCCTGGGTGTGGCGCTGAGTGAGCTGCCATGGGGATTGCTCACCGATCGCTGGGGCGATCGCCGCGTGCTGCTCACCGGGCTCGGCGCCACCGCGGCATGGCTGCTTCTCATGGCATTCCTGGTCGTGCCGTCGCCGGCACACCTTCCCGGGGTTGCGCTTCTGGCCGCCGTGTTGCTCGTCACCGGTCTGCTCGGCGGCAGCGTCAACGGCTCGAGCGGCCGCGCCATCATGGCCTGGTTCCGTGAAGGCGAGCGTGGCTTCGCCATGAGCATCCGGCAGACCGCAGTGCCGCTCGGCGGCGGGCTTGGCGCCCTTGTCCTGCCGTCGCTCGCCTCGGCACATGGCTTTGCAGCGGTCTACGGCCTGCTGGCCGCATTCTCCGCCGTCACGGCGCTTTTCGCCTGGCGCTGGTTGCGCCCGCCGCCAATCGATGAAGACGCGACGTCCGCCAGCGACGCCACGGTGTCGGCTGGCGCGACACCGCTGCGCAACCCCGACGTCTGGCGCATTGCAGTGGCCATCGGCCTGCTCTGCGTCCCGCAAGTGGCGGTGCTCACCTTCGCCTCCGTCTTCCTGCATGATTTCGGCGGCATGGGAACGGCAGTGATCAGCGCCAGCCTGGCTACGGTGCAGGTCGGCGCCATGGCCATGCGCGTCTGGAGCGGCCGCTTCACCGACCGTCACGGCAACCGCCGCGCGTTCCTGCGCCTTTTCAGCATGCTGAGCGCGGCCGCTTTCGCCACCCTCACGCTGCTTGTGTTTGTCGCGGCCACCATTCCTGGCTGGCAGCCGGTGCTCACGGCAACGATCGTTGCCGCCTTGATCGTCGCCGGCATCTGTGTCTCGGCATGGCACGGCGTTGCCTACACCGAGCTTGCCACGCTTGCCGGCGCCAGCAATGCCGGGACGGCGCTCGGCCTCGGCAACAGCTTTGTCTTTGTCGCCTTCTTCCTGGTGCCGATCGCCATCCCCGGGCTTCTGGTCGTTGGATCATGGACGGGCGTCTGGCTGTCGGCCGCCGTCTGTGCGTTGATCGCCCGGCCGCTCTTCCTGCGGCCGGCCTGAATTCGCAGGCCGGCCGCAAAACCGCCCGACTTCGGAACCACGACCTTGAGCCGACTGAGAAAACCCGATCGAACCCGTTAACGTCCCATCAAGGTTAATGCATCATTTTGCTCTCCAGTGGGGTCAGTCGCGTTCCTGGAGAGAGTTCCGTGCATCGACGTGTGTTGAAGCGGCTTTTTGCCGCCGCCGGTGAGAAAAAAACGTGGCTTTCTGCCTCCGTTCGTAATCGGTCTCGGCATCTGGATCGGCTTTCCGACCATCGTTGCCTACCAGGACATGACGAGCCTTGTCTCCGGCCTCGAAGCGCCAAACACCCGCTGGAATTCCTATGTCGAGAAATCCGTCGCCGGCTCGACCCATGCGGCCGAGATGCCGTTCGTCGATTCCGACGTCACCGGCTCCATTTCCGGATCGGGTGTCCATCTGGCCGGTATCGGCAACGTGTCGTTTCGTGGCAAGGGCGGCAAGGTCAGCGGCACGCCCGACGAGGATCGTGTCGTGCGCGCCGACAAGAAGGGCCGCATCGTCCAGATGTCTCCCGTCGCGCCGCCGAAGAACTTCAATGCCGGCTCGATCTTCGAGCGCACCTCCTCCTTGCTGCGGCCCAGCATGGACAGCGGCCTGAAGATGGCCTTCGCCAAGCCGCAGATCAAAGGCAAGGAAATCCAGATCGCCGCGGCATTCCATGCGCGCGAGGACAAGAGGCCGGATTCCGGCGTGCCGGCCATGCTTGCCGCGCTGGTCAACAACGACCATCCGGACGTGCTGGCGACCGCCTACGCGCAGGCCGAGCCCGACTATGCCAAGGCGTCACCCTTCGAAGCCCTGCTTCAGGACGAGCAGCCCAATGACGGCCGCTTCATCCCGCCGATGGCCAAGGGCGACCACTCGTGGATCCAGAACCCGCTGCCGGCGAGTGTCTTCTCCAAGAAGGAGCAGGCATGCCTTGCCAACGGCATCTATTTCGAGGCGAGGAGCGAATCCGTGCGCGGTCAGGCCGCCGTCGCCCAGGTCATCCTCAACCGCGTCCGCAACCCGGCCTATCCGAATTCGATCTGCGGCGTCGTCTACCAGAACGACAGCTGGTTCAACCGTTGCCAGTTCTCCTTCGCCTGCGATGGCAGGAGGAAGCGCATCGACAGTCCTGTCGCCTACAAGACCGCGCAGGATATCGCCATGGCCGTCACTGCCGGCAAGATCTTCATCCCCGAGGTCGGCTCGTCGACCCACTACTACGCCCAATATGTCCATCCTGGCTGGGCGCGCACGATGCAGAAGATGACCAAGATCGGCCTGCATATCTTCTACCGGACCTATGGCGGCGGCTGGAGCTGAGCGCCGAACATTGCTGATCTTCTCGCGCCGCATGCAGTCGATCGAAGAGCCATTGCCGGGGGGATTCGTGCAACGCATCCACGTCATCGTGGCGGGCACGATGTCGCACCTTTATAACCAATTGATTTTGTTGCCTAAAATACATGGCAATGAACTTCCGCCCGTGGCTTGACTGGCGCAAACCCTCTAACTATGTTGCCGGCGACTTTAGAAGCGGACGGACGGTGACGGTCTGACCGGGCAGGGGGGTTGCGATGGCCGATAAAAACAGGCCAGACGGAACCGGAGAAACCGGCCGCGGCAAGCAGCATGAAGCCGACATCCGCGACGACGATCTTGAGCGCCGCCGGCGTGAACTTGGAGCATCTCTTGCGACAAGGCGGCCGGACCGGCTCGAGGGGAAAGACGACGCGAAAGTGGGCAGTGTGGCCGGTTATGGCCAGGCGCTCAAACTCTCCAGCGAGTTCATCGCCGGAGTGGTGGTGGGTGCCGGCATCGGCTGGATCATCGACCGTCTGGCGGGGACATCGCCATGGGGTCTGATCGTGTTTCTGCTGCTTGGTTTCGGCGCCGGCGTGCTCAATGTCATGCGTTCCGCGGGCGTTGTGGCTGAATTCGGACAGGGCGATAAATCGCGCCCCGACCAAGACGACAAGAAATGACCGCGCTTCATGTGCGGTAATGGTAACGAGGCCGTACGCGGCATTGACGGGGTTTGAACGTGGCAGCTGACAAGGTCGATCCGATCCACCAGTTCCATATCAACAAGCTGATACCGATCGAGATCGGCGGCTACGACCTGTCTTTCACCAATTCGGCGCTGTTCATGGTCGCGACCGTGGTCGTTGCAGCCGCATTCCTGTTTCTCACGACCTCGAGCCGCAGTCTCGTTCCCGGTCGGCTTCAGTCGGTCTCCGAGATGGCCTACGAATTCGTCGGCAACATGTTGCGCGATGCCGCCGGCACTCAGGGGATGAAGTTCTTCCCGTTCGTGTTCTCGCTGTTCATGTTCGTGCTGGTTGCCAATCTGCTTGGCCTGTTCCCGTATTTCTTCACCGTCACCAGCCACATCATCGTCACCTTCGGCCTTGCCGCCCTGGTGATCGGAACCGTGGTCGTCTACGGCTTCATGAAGCACGGTCTGGGCTTCCTCAAGCTGTTCGTGCCGCATGGCGTGCCTGTCTTCCTGCTGCCGCTGGTGGTGCTGATCGAGGTGATCTCCTTCGTGTCGCGCCCGGTCAGCCTCTCGGTTCGTCTGTTTGCCAACATGCTCGCCGGCCACATCACGCTGAAGGTGTTCTCGGGGTTCGTCGTCAGCCTGAGCGCGCTCGGCGCGGTCGGCGTGGCCGGCTCGATCCTGCCGCTGGCAATGGCGGTGGCGCTGACGGCGCTTGAACTGCTGGTCGCCTTCCTGCAGGCCTACGTCTTTGCGGTGTTGACCTGCATGTACCTCAACGACGCCCTGCATCCCGGGCACTGAGCAAGAGTTTCCGGCATTGGCGCCGGATGGAATCGCAACGGAATTTTAGATCCAAAGGAGTTGAACAAATGGACGCAGAAGCAGCAAAGTACATCGGCGCCGGCATCGCTTGCCTGGGCATGGGTGGCGCGGGCATTGGCCTCGGCAACATCTTCGGCAGCTACCTGGCAGGCGCGCTGCGCAACCCGTCGGCCGCTGATGGCCAGTTCGGCCGTCTGATCTTCGGCTTCGCCGTGACCGAAGCTCTGGGCATCTTCTCGCTTCTCATCGCGCTTCTGGCCCTGTTCGGCTGAGCATTGGGAAGATTGGACAGGCCGGCCGCGCAAGCGGCAGGCCTGAATTTCGGGGATAGTCCATGTTCGTGACATCTGCCTTCGCGCAAGAGTCCGCACCTGCAGCCGACACCAGCCACACTGCGACGGAAGGCGACACGCATTCCGGCACCGGCGTGCCTGCCGAAGCGCACGGCACGTTTCCGCCATTCGATCCGGCGACGTTCCCGTCGCAGCTTCTGTGGCTGGCGATCACTTTCGGGCTGTTCTACCTCTTCCTGAAGCGGGTTGTGATGCCGCGCGTCGGGGGCATCATCGATGTCCGCAACGATCGCATCACGCAGGACCTCGATCAGGCAGCCAAGTTGAAGGGCGAGGCCGACGCCGCTGTTGCTGCCTACGAGCAGGAACTGGCGGAAGCCAAGACCAAGGCCAACGCGATCGGCCAGCAGGCCAACGATGCGGCCAAGGCCGAAGCCGAGACCGTACGCAAGAAGATCGAGGCAGCCCTCGACGAGAAGCTTGGCGAGGCCGAAGCCCGCATTTCTTCCATCAAGGCCAATGCCATGAAGGAAGTCGACAGCATCGCCGAGGACACCGCTTCGGCAATCGTCGAGGCACTGGTCGGTGGCAAGGCCAGCAAGGCCGAGATCGCGGCCGCGGTCAAATCCGTGGCCCGGTGAGGAGCGCATCATGGATTACACATCTCTCGCGACGCTCTGGGCCACGATAGCCCTCTTCATCTTCCTTGGTGTTGCCGTCTACATCAAGGTGCCGGGCATGATCGCCAAGGCGCTCGACGCCCGCGCCGACAGGATCAGCAATGAGCTGGATGAAGCGCGCCGGCTGCGCGAGGAGGCCCAGCAATTGCTCGGCCAGTATCAGAAGAAGCGCAAGGAAGCCGAGCAGGAGGCCGCCGACATCGTCGCCGCTGCCAAGCGCGAGGCAGACATGCTTGCCGCAGATGCGCACAAGAAGACCGAGGACTATGTTACCAGGCGCACCGCGCTTGCCGAACAGAAGATCGGCCAAGCCGAACGTGATGCCATCAGCGAAGTCCGCGCCAGCGCCGTCGACATCGCGGTCGAGGCTGCGCGCACGCTGCTCGCCGGCAAGATCGACGCCAAGGCGGGTGCTGACCTGTTCAAGGCGTCGCTGGTGGATGTGAAGTCCAAGCTCAACTGAGCCTGTTGCATCGAGCCCAGAAACGGAGCCGCCCGGGAAACCTGGCGGCTTTTTTGTTGCGGGCAAACCATCCGATCAATCCAGGCCGGCAAGGCTCTCCTCTTCCGCCACTTCCGTCCCGCCAAGCCTGAACGGCGCGAAGGACACGCGGTGCAGTCGCGCCACCGGGCCGTGCACTTCGATTGCCGTGCGATGGCGGGCCGTGGCGTAGCCCATGTGGACCTCGAAGCCGTAGCGATCGTGATGGTTGCCGCAGCCGCACATCATGCGGTCGCGCATCACCTTGGCGACGATCGAGGCGGCGGCGATCGATTGCGAGCGCTGGTCGCCCTTGATCATCGCGCGGCCGGCGCAAGGCAGCCCCGGCGGCACGTCGCGCCCGTCGGCCAGCGCGAGCTTTGGCTGAACCGACAAGCCGACCACCGCACGGCGCATCGCCTCGAGGCTGGCCTTGAGGATGTTGCTGCCGTCGATTCCCTCGGCGCTTATGGATGCCATCGAAACACCCAGCGCGGAGCCGAGAATTCGCACGAACAGCGCTTCGCGTTGCAGGTGGCTGAGGCGTTTGGAATCGTCGAGCCCATCCGGAATGTTGGCGGGGTCGAGCACCACTGCCGCGGCGACCACCGGCCCGGCCAGGGGACCACGGCCAGCCTCGTCCATTCCGGCCACCGGCCACAGACCATCGGCCATCGCCTTCGTCTCGAAGGAGAAGTCGGGTTTCTCGATGATCTCAAAGAGAAGCGGAGAATCGGAACGCGCGCGAGCCATGTTGCGGCGAGGTTCGCATCGGCTCCGATTCTCCGCAAGTCCCTCCGGGTCGGGTGGGGCGCCGGACCGGGAGGGCACCGTCTGCAGGCCGGGGCAGGCCGGACGGGATTCTTGTGCTGCGCCAGATCAAACCGCCGCAGGGAGCTGCATTTTCAAAGCAGCGTCAGTTGCACCTGGTCTTTTCCGGCGGCAACGAACTGGTCGGTCCGAAGCGTGCGCCGTTCGACATTGAGGCCGAGCCGCTTGGCGGTGATCTCGAAGCGCCGGCCGATCTGCCAGGCGTAGGGACCGGCGCCCTTCATGCGCTTGCCCCATTCCGAATCGTAGTCCTTGCCGTCGCGCATCGAGCGGATCAGCGACATCACGTGACGGTAGCGGTCGGGATAATGACGCAGCAGCCAGTCCTTGAAGATCGGACTGACCTCCAGCGGCAGGCGCAGTATGACATAACCCGCCTCGCGTGCGCCGGCGGCGCGCGCCGAATCCAGGATGCGTTCCATCTCCTGGTCGGTCAGGCCGGGGATGATCGGCGCAACCATGACCGAAGCCGGAATGCCGGCATCCGACAGCTGTCTGATGGCCTCCAGCCGCTTGGTCGGCGTCGAGGCACGGGGCTCCATCGTTCTGGCCAGCATGCGATCGAGCGTCGTCACCGACAGCGCCACCTTGGCCAGCCCGCGCTCGGCCATGCGCGACAGGATATCGATGTCGCGCGTCACCAAAGCCGACTTGGTGACGATGCCGACCGGATGGCCGCGCGCTTCCAGCACTTCGAGGATCTCGCGCATGATCCGGTATTGTTTCTCGATCGGCTGGTAGGGATCGGTGTTGGTGCCGATGGCGATGGTGCGCGGCTGGTAACCGTCCTTCGACAGTTCCTTGTCGAGCAAGCGCGCCGCATCCGGCTTGGCGAACAGCTTCGATTCGAAATCGAGACCCGGCGACAGTCCCATGAAACTGTGCGTCGGCCGCGCGAAGCAATAGACACAGCCATGCTCGCAGCCACGATACGGGTTGATCGAACGGTCGAAGGAGATGTCGGGCGATTCGTTGCGGGTGATGATGGTGCGCGGCTTCTCGACCTGCACCTCGGTCTTGAAGGGCGGCAGTTCCTCCAGCGAATTCCAGCCGTCATCGAAGACATGCCGGCTGACCGGCTCGAACCGGCCGGACGGATTGATGCCCGCCGACCTGCCGCGATTGCGGTCCGGACGGACACGCATGCCACTCTGCTCGATCATCGCATTGGCCATCTCGGCTCTTCCTGCCCCGAAAGCTGCAATGTCGGCGCGCACGATCTGTTCCATCTTCGCCCGCTCCCAAGGACTGTCCATGTTGTGTCGAATCGTTCTGTTCATGAAATTATTCCTATTTAGTCGATGAGAACAAAGCAAGAACTTTTTGTGGTGCATTGCAAAAACTGGCGCTGCGTCCGGCTTTCCGCTATTCGGCTAATGATGCTCAGTGTTCTGATCGAAACCCGCAATGACGAGGAGGGCCTAGCCCGTACGCTCGCCTCGCTGATTGGCGGCGCGGTCGAGGGCGTGGTACGTGACGTCATCGTCTGCGACACGGGTTCCACCGACCAGACGCATCGTGTTGCCGAGCATGCCGGCTGTCAGTGCGTGACCGGCGGTATCGCTGTCGGCATCCGCCAGGCCAAGGGCGACTGGCTGCTGCTTCTGGAGCCGGGCGCGCGGCTGGTCGAAGGCTGGATCGACGCGGTCGTTGCCCACACGGCGAGGCAGACCATGGCGGCGCGATTTTCGCGGGCGCGCGGCAGCCGGACACCGTTCCTGGCCCGGATCTTTTCGGGAAACCGCGCCTTGGCTGACGGGTTGGTGATTCGCAAGCATCAGGCCGCGGCAGCGGCCAAGAGTGCCGGAAGCGCCGAGGCCATCGCACGCGGCCTTGCGACAAAGCGGCTCGACGCCGAAATCTGGGTGGCGCCGCCGAGGCAAGAGCAACGCTCACCGAAGTGAGTTTTTGCAGCTGCTCTGTCCATTGTGCATTGCACAAAATCTGACACGGGGTTAGCTTCCCGTTCAGGCGGGTGAATTGGGTTTGGGTCATGCCGAGGGGTGAGCACCGATGCGGCATCGGTGTCGCCCTCATAGCCGAGGACCCAATGAACCTTTCAACCCCCGACAAATCCGGCACGGCCAGTCTCGAGGCTATTGCGCGCAACGGCAGCCTGCTGCGGCGCATCGCCGTGCGCATTCCGACCTATCTGACGGACCTGCGCGAAAACCCCGCCTGGCTACCGATGTTCATGCTGGCGCGGACAATGCCTGGGCGTCGGATGCATTGGCTCGGCGCAAAACGCGCCCGTCCTGCCGACAATGCGGGGGATACGATGTTTGCCGGCGTCGACCGCGAAGCAGTGGTCGAAGCGCTGCGTTCCGACGGGCTGTTTTCAGGCCTGGCCCTGCCGCCGGCGATCCACGAAGAGATCTCGAATTTCGCTGGGCGTACGCCTTGCTTCGGCAATTTCGACCGCCGTCTCGAATTCATGCCGGGTGAACATGCCGAGGCCGAGAAGCGCTTTGGCCGCTCGCTGCTCAGCGGGCATTTTTTCGAGCGCATCCTCGACTGCCAGGCGGCACTCGCCATCCAGCGCGATCCGCTGCTTCTCGACATCGCCGCGCACTATCTCGGCGGCCAGGCGAAGCTGATCACGACGCGCGTCTGGTGGAGTTTCCCGACCGGTGCGGCTTCGGACGCCGACAAGAACCTTGCCTCGCTCGGCAAGTATCATTTCGACCTCGACGACTGGCGCATGCTGAAATTCTTCTTCTATCTCAAGCCGGTCGACGCCGACACCGGTCCGCATGTCTATGTCCGGGGCAGCCACAAGCGCCGCAGCCTCAAGCACCAGCTCACCCTACTGGTCGGCCATCCTGCGCAAGAGGTTCTGGATGTCTATGGCGAGCAGAGCCCGGTGACGCTGACGGGCGACGCCGGCCTCGGCTTCGTCGAGGATCCCTTCGGCTTCCACATGGGCACCGTGCCGGCGCGTACGCCGCGGCTGATGATGGAAGTCGGCTTCGGCGTGTCGCCGCCGTCACGCCGACGCTTTCATGGCGAGCCGGTCATCCGTTGAGAGCTGGCTACTCGAAGCTCATCTCGACAGGCATCCAGCGAGCGCGGCGTCTGGCTTGGCGCTGCTCTCTGCCTTCGGCATCGAAGTCGACAGGGACCGGTTCCTGATTGAACCGCTCTCGGTCGTCCAGGGCGTTGATGATGACGATCGCCCTTGCATCGTCATCATCCCCGGCGATTGCCGCGACATAGACGCCGCACTCCCCGCAGATCAAATAGTCGGCCGTCCTCAGCTCAAACCGATATGTCCGCAATTGCGCTCTGTCCTTGACCGAGATGGTCAGTCTGCCGGCTGGATCGGCGACAGCGCGCGAACCATGCTTGACGCAGAACGAGCACTGGCAGGCGCGAACTTCGATTTGCGACGGGTCGAGTTCGGTTGAAAATCCAAGGCGAACATTGCCGCAATGGCATCCGCCAGTGTGCACATTCATCGTATCTGCCCTGTCGTGACGGCGATGATCGCCTTCACGCAGGGTACTTTTTCCGGGGTTGGGTTTGAATGGGGTTTCGAAGGCGCCGGTATTTGTTCCGCCTTGCAAATGCCACGTGGAACCGGCGCTTTGCCTCGGCTTTTACGGAGCCGATTTTCCGCGCCGCAGATGTTCGTCCAGGCGCGGCATGATCTCGATGAAGTTGCAGGGCATATGACGGTAGTCGAGCTGCGCCTTGAGGATGCCGTCCCAGGCGTCCCTGCAGGCCCCGGGCGAGCCCGGCAGCACGAAGACGAAGGTGGCGTTGACGACGCCACCGGTCGCCCGGCTCTGGATCGTCGAGGTGCCGATCTTGTCGTAGGAGATGCGGTGGAACACTTCCGAAAAGCCGTCCATGCGCTTTTCGAAGATCGGCTCCAGCGCTTCCGGCGTCACGTCGCGCCCGGTGAAGCCGGTGCCGCCAGTGGTGATCACGACATCGATCGCCGGGTCCTTCGACCAGCCAAGCACCTTGTCGCGGATTTTGTCCCGGTCATCGGTGACGATATCGCGGGCGGCGAGGATGTGACCGGTTTCAGTGATGCGGTCGGCCAGCGTCTGGCCGGATTTGTCGTCGGCAAGGCTGCGTGTGTCGGACACGGTCAGCACCGCGATGCGGATCGGGATGAAAGGGCGGCTCTCGTCAATCCTGGCCATCTCAATCGGCCTCCGATGTCATGCTGCGCGTCGCGGCGACGAACCAGTCGGGCTGACGGCTGCGGATGTCGGCGGCGGCGCGCTTGGCGACATTACCGGTCTCGAACAGGCCGAAGCATGTCGCGCCGGATCCGGACATGCGCGAGAATCCCGATCCAGCCTTGTTGAGCCAGGAAAGCGCTCTGCCGATGGCGGGCTGCATCGTCAGCGCTGCAGGCTCAAGATCATTGCGGGTGATCTCCAGCCAGTTGCGCAGGCTATGGAAGTCGATGCTGCGCGGCAGCGGCGGCAGTGGCTCATTGTCGCGACGGGAAAGCGCTGCGAAGACGTCGGCGGTCGAAAGCGCGGTGCCCGGATTGACCAGCACCAGCCCGAGCGCCGAAAAATCCGGCACCATCGTCAACTCGTCACCAATACCGCGCGCCACCAGCGGCTTGGCAGCCAGGCACATCGGCACATCGGCACCAAGCGAGAGGCCGATCCGCGCCAGCTCAGTGGCATCGATATCCAGGCTCCATGTCTCTGCCAGCCCGCGCAGCACGGCTGCCGCGTCGCTTGAGCCGCCGCCGACGCCGGAGGCAACCGGCAGGTTCTTTTCAAGCCGGACGGCGACCGGCGGGGTCCTCTCCAGCCCGGTTTCCCTTCGCAGGGCATCGCGAGCCTTGAGCACCAGATTGCTGGCGTCGAGAGGAACGGCCGGCGCGTAGCGGCCGGACACGGCAAAATCATCGCTGTCGGCGAGCGCGATCTCGACCCTGTCGCCAAAACGCGTGAACACCGCCAGGCTTTCGATCAGGTGATAACCGTCGGGGCGCCTGCCGGTGACATGCAGCGCCAGATTGATCTTGGCATGTGCATGCCAGGTACGCGACCCGATGTCGGTGTCCACGGCGTCAGTCGTATGCGGGATGATGCTCAGTCCTTGGCCAGCCGGTATTCGCCGGTCTTCGGATCCTTGACCAGCGTACCCATCGCGCCGTTGGCCGCCTGCTTTTCGGTGCGCCGCACCTTGGCGGTCACGCGCTCAGCTTCCCGGATGAAGGTGCGGTAGCCGAAATAGGCGGCGACGCCAACGACGGTGAAGAAAATGATCTGCGGCATGCCAAAACTCCTCCCACGCTGGGCCGGCGAAGGCGGCCGGTCGGGTCGGTTAGTGCATGTCGCCGAAAAGTGGCCCCGGCTTTGGGAAAACGACATGCATAAGACTTCAAGCGCTCATGCTAGACGGTTTTGCCGGGTTTTCAAAGCCCGAACCGTGCCCACAACGCGCGCTCTTCCGCCGCATCGATGACGCCGCTGGCGGCTGCCGCGGCGATATCGGGCGCCGAAAAGCCCTTGCTCGAGCCGAACAGGCCGAAGCGGCTGAGGAAACCGCGCGGCGTCGTGATCAGCCTGAGCTGCGTCTTCGCACCAAAACGGGTTTTCAGCACCGTGCGCATGTCGCCGAGCGCGTCGACCAGGCCGAGTTCGAGGCCCTTCATACCGGTCCAGAACAGGCCGGTGAACAGGTCCGGATCGTCCTTCAGCTTCGTGCCACGCCTCTCCTTGACGAGGTCGATGAAGGTGCCGTGCACCTCGAGCTGCAGCGCCTTCAGGCGCTCGACGTCTTCCTTCTTCTCCGGCTTGAACGGATCGAGCACAGCCTTGTTCTGGCCGGCGGTGTGGACGCGGCGCTCGACACCGATCTTCTTCATCAGCTCCGGAAAGCCGAACGAGGCCGAGACCACGCCGATCGAACCGACGATCGAGGACGGATCGGCGAAGATCTCGTCGCCGGCGACCGCGATCATGTAGCCGCCCGATGCCGCGACATCCTCGACGAAAACCAGCACCTTTTTGTCCTTCTCGGTCGCCAGGTCGCGGATGCGCTTGAAGATCAGCCGTGACTGCACCGGCGAGCCGCCGGGCGAATTGATCGAGATGGCGACCGCCGGCGCGTCATAGGAAAACGCCTTTTCGATGAGGCCGGCGGTGGAGGCAAGCGACAGGTTCTGCCGGAACTGACCGCCCGACATGATCGTGCCGTGCAGCCGGATGACCGGAATGGTGACGACCGTGGAGCGCCAGGATTTCGGCAGCAGGCGGTTGAAAAGTCGTTTCACGAGGGCGCGGTCTCCGGTCGATGGGTTGCTGGCATGTAGGGATTCCCCGGCCAACGGCAATGTGGCGGGGCAGAATAGCTCAGTCTCCGAACAACGAGGCCAGGCCGTTGGTGATCATTTCGCTGCGTTCATCAGGACCGTGGCCCGATTGCGCGTGAAGCATCAGGGGAGGGCGGATGGCGAGTTTCCCCCGCGCCCCGAGCGCTGCCCGCACCACGATGCGGATCGCCGCCGCGTCGGGGCGTGGGTGGACGGCGAGCATCTCGGCGTCGCCGAAGCGCCCGGCGAGCGCATCGAGAATGGAGCCGAACTGATCCGGCCGGGCGATCACGGCGAGCCCGCCGCGCGGCCTGACCACCGCAGCCGCGCTGCGGATCCAGCTCTCGAACAGCCCGTCCTCCATGACATGCGCTTGCTTTCTCAGGCGATCTGGCGTGGCGCGGTCCCGTGCGGCGTTGAAAGGCGGGTTCATGATGACGAAGTCGAAGTCATTGTCGGCGAGGCCGGCCGCCGCCCGAGCCCGGCCCGATAGGGTGACATCAGCGACCAGCACGGAGGCACGATCGCTGAGATGGGCATTGCCGGGGTGGGTAAGGGTGGCCGCCGCGAAGGCTGCCATTTCCGGCGCGCGTTCGACAAGCACCGCCACGGCCGCCGGGCAGCGCGACAGCACCGCCAGCGCGGCGGCCCCGGCGCCGGCTCCGAAATCGGCGAGACGTCCGCCAAAAGAGGATGGCACGGACGCCGCCAGTAGCATTGCATCCATGCCGGCGCGATGCCCTCCCTGCTTGGGCTGCACGAGCCAGAACCGGCCGCGATGGAAAGCATCGACCGTGTGGGCCGGCGTGTCCGGGGCAAGGGTGGCCGGTGCGGCGGGCATTATTTTCCGCGGATTTCGTTGGCGATGCCGGCATCCGTCAGGATGCGCCGTGCCGCGTCGGCCTTGTCCGCGTCGACCATGACGCGTCGCGGCAGGATGCCGAGCGAGCCGTCGAGCACGCTCATGTTCTGGTCGGCGACGAAGCAGCCGATGCCGGCATCGCGCATCAGCGATTCGACAAAGGAGATGATGACGGCGTCGTTGGTGCGAATGAGCTCTATCATCGGGCGAAACTCTCAGTTTGCGGCGCATATGTAAACGGGCAGGCGGATTTCCTGGCCAAAGCCGACCTCCCTTTCGGCAGGGTTGACAGGCTGTCATCGCCGCCGCGCCAATTCGCCACTTGCCGTGGCCGTGTCTGCCGCCCTAGAGTCCATGCAGGGACCAAGGGTGCCGTCGCACGCGTTATACCAAGACGGGAGTGATTGTCGTGGGTGTCGTTCTCAACATCGAAAACGGGAAGCGGGAACCCGCATCCATCAAGGATTTGATCGACCTGACGGCGGCCGATATGGGACGCGTCAACGAATTGATCCTGTCCAAGGCCGGTTCCGACGTCGAGATGATCCCGGAGGTTGCCAACCATCTGATCTCGTCCGGCGGCAAGCGGCTGCGGCCGATGCTGACGCTCGCCGCCGCGCAAATGTTCGGCTATGCCGGCGAAGGCCATGTCAAGCTCGCCACGGCCGTCGAATTCATGCATACGGCGACGCTTCTCCACGACGATGTCGTCGACGAGAGCGGCATGCGGCGCGGCAAGAAAACCGCCCGCATGATCTGGGGCAACCAGGCGAGCGTGCTGGTCGGCGATTTCCTGCTCGGTCAGGCCTTCCGCATGATGGTCGATGTCGGTTCGCTGGAAGCGCTCGACATCCTGTCGAGTGCGGCCTCGATCATCGCCGAGGGCGAGGTGATGCAGCTCGCCGCCGCCAAGAACCTCGAAACCACCGAGGACGAGCATTTCGCCGTCATCAAGGCCAAGACCGCGGCGCTGTTTTCGGCCGCTGCCGAGGTCGGCCCGGTGATTGCCCAGGCGACCCGCAATGACCGTGCAGCACTGCGCTCCTACGGCATGAATCTCGGCCTTGCCTTCCAGCTGATCGACGATGCGCTGGACTATGGCGGCACCAGCAAGGATCTGGGCAAGAATGTCGGCGACGATTTCCGCGAGGGCAAGGTGACCTTGCCGGTCATTCTCGCCTACAGGCGCGGCACCAAGGCGGAGCGCACCTTCTGGAAGCGCGCCATCGAGGACAATGTCACCGATGACGCCGGCCTGGAAAAGGCGATCGGTCTGATGACCCGCCACGGCGCCATTGCCGACACGATCGGGCGCGCGCGCCATTTCGGCGAGATCGCCCGCGATGCGCTGGCGCCGCTGGAAGCGACGCCGCAGAAATCGGCGCTGATCGACGTCATCGATTTCTGCATCAGCCGGGTGAACTGAGCGGCTGGCGTTTCGCCGGCTCCCTCTGGCCGGAGGAAGGTCGCGAATCCCGGTCTTGCCGTCTCGACAAGCTGCCCCGCCGCAAATTATCTATAAAACATGGCAAAGGGCACAGACGACACCATCGCCGTCCGCATCAGCAAGGTACTGGCGGACCGCATCATCTCGGGCGCGATCGAGCCCGGGGCTCGGCTTCGGCAGGATCACATCGCCGAGGAATTCCAAACCAGCCATGTGCCGGTGCGCGAGGCCTTCCGCCGCCTCGAGGCGCAAGGGCTGGCCGTCGGTGAGCCGCGCCGTGGCGTGCGTGTCGCGTCTTTCGATCTGGGTGAGGTCAAGGAGGTCGCCGAAATGCGGGCGGCACTTGAAGTGCTGGCGCTGCGCCATGCCGCCCCGCACCTGACATCAGCCATTCTCCAACTGGCAGAGGAGGCGACCAAGGCCGGCGACAAGTCCCGCGATGTCAGGTCATGGGAAGAAGCCAACCGCGCCTTCCACCGGCTGATCCTGGCGCCATGCGGCATGCCGCGCCTGCTCGCCACCATCGACGATCTGCACGCGGCGAGTGCCCGCTTCCTGTTCGCGGCATGGCGCTCGGAGTGGGAAAAACGCACCGATCAGGACCACCGCGCGATATTGGCCGCCTTGCGGCAGGGAAATACCGAATCGGCAGCCGCGACACTGGGGCGGCATGTCCAATGGATCGGCCGCAAGCCGGTCAGGACCGCCTCCGGGACGACGCGAGAAGCCTTTGCCATCGTCGGCTGATGCATGCCACCCAAAAAGTGGCGCCGGTTTTTGGAACAACGACAAAAAACAACGTCCAAAGCACGTCGCGACGCGCTTTGGACGGTCTCTGCAGAGGGAGGACTTGCTATCTCACCGGAATTGTGGATTCGATAATAGATCGAAATCAGAAATTATCTATAATTTTTGGAGCGAAGGAATTCCAATGACAGACGTCGCATTCTCGTCCCACAACCCGTCGTTCAGCCCGCTCCGCCTTCAGGGTCGCTCTCTCGGCTGGCAGGTCGGAGCCGTTGTGCTCGGCACACTGTTCCTGGCGCTGTCGTCCTACATCGAGGTGCCGATGGTGCCGGTTCCTGTGACCATGCAGACTTTCGTCGTGACATTGATCGGCGCGCTCTATGGCTGGCGGCTTGGCGCCATCACCATCGCCGCCTGGCTGGTCGAGGGCGCGGTCGGCTTTCCGGTTCTGGCTGGAGGGGCAGCCGGCGTGCAGCATTTCGTCGGGCCGACGGGCGGCTATCTCTTTGCCTTCCCGATTGTCGGCGCGCTCGTCGGCTGGCTGGCTGAACGCGGCTGGAACGGCAACAGGGTGGTGCTCGCCTTCGCCGCCATGCTGCTCGGCAACCTTGCCTGTCTGGTGCTCGGAACAGCATGGCTCGCCATCATGATCGGCGCCGAAAAGGCCATCACCTTGGGCTTCCTGCCGTTCATCGTCGGCGGATTGCTGAAATCGGCGCTCGGTGCCGCGACGCTGATGGCTGTTCCCGGCGGCAAGGCGAAACCGGGCAATCCGTGACGATCAGGCTGCGCGCCCATCACCTCCTTTGCCTGCTCACCTATGTGGGCAAGGGATACAGCCCCGCCTTCACCGCTAATTACGACGGGATCGCGGAGCGTCTGAGCCGGGGCGAGGACATCCTCCTCGTTTCCGGCCCGGACGATGTCTGCGCCCCATTGCTCGACGAGCCGGAACCTCACTGCCTGCGCGAGAGCGCCGCCGAGCGGGACCAACTGGCGGCGCAGGATATGGCGGAGCTGCTGGCGCGGCCAATCCGGGCTGGTGACCGCCCCGATCTCGATGCGGCAATCCTGGCACGGATGCGGCAGGCATTTTCGGCCGGCCTTGTGCGAAAGGCCTGCGGCGGCTGCGAGTGGAACGGGCTGTGCAGCACGGTTGCGGCCGGCGGCTATCGTGACACGCAGGTGCAACGGCCTGCCTTGCCGGGCAAGCACTGATATCGGCGACGGAGTCTCGCGGTCGACTCTGTGATATGGTGGGCTCCGCGCAGGGCCATGGCCGGAACGCGAAACCGGAAAACTGTCCCTTGTCGCCATGGTTTGTTAATCGGGTGCCCGGATTGTGAATTCGAGGCGGATTGAAGCGCGACCCCAAAAAGGCCATGCTTTGCCCGGAAAGATCGAGTCTACGTCTATCCCGCTTACGCGGAGATGACGCCTGGCTGAAAGGGATACGATGCAGCAAGGACGTGCGCGCTGGCTGACAAGGCTGGCAATTGTGACGGGCATGGCGATCTCGGCCTTGCCGGCCTATGCCAAGCAAACCACCGAACCGGTCAAGATCACGTCGTTCTCGGGAGCCTATCTGGCCGCCCGCATCGCCGAAGGCGACAACGACCTCGACAATGCCATCGCCTATTACAAGCAGGCATTGGCCTTCGATCCGAGCGACACCGGCCTGCAGCAGAGCCTGATGCTGTCGCTGATCGCTCAAGGGCGCTTCGACGAATCCCTGGTCTATGCCGACAAGCTCAAGGAAGTTCCCGATGTCGAGCGCTTCTCGCGCCTGGCGCTGGCGGTCGATTCCTTCCACAAGAAGGATTTTACCAAGGCACAGTATTGGCTGAAGCTCTCACTGGAATCGGACCTCGACCGGCTGATCTCCGGGGTCATGTCCGGCTGGGCCGAACAAGGCGCCGGCCAGCCCAGCGATGCGATGGCTTCCGTCGACAAGCTCCAGGGCCCGGATTGGTTCGGCCTGTTCAAATCCTTTCATCGCGCGCTGATCGCCGACGCGTCTGGCATGCCTGAAAAGGCCGAGGCGATCTACGCCGCGACGATGCAGGATACGGCGGCTGGTGGTGCGGCTCCCGAAACCTGGATGCGCAACGCCCAGGCCTACGCGTCGTTCCTGGCCCGCAAGGGCGACAAGGCCAAGGCGCTGTCGGTGCTCGATCAGGCCGAGGCGTTTTCGCCCGGCAAGCTGGAAATCGTCGCCTTGCGCGACAAGATCAGCAAGGGCGACAAGATGGCGCCTTTTGCTGCCGGTCCGTCGGACGGTGCGTCGGAAATCCTGCTTGATCTCGCCACGGCGCTCAATCGCGGTGGCGGCGAGCCGTTCGTTCGCCTCTATCTGCAGTATGCCCTGGCCCTGAAGCCCGACAGCGACGCCGCCCTCGTGCAACTCGCCGCGGTGTCCGAGCAGTTGAAGGACGGCGAGGGCGCCATCGCGCTCTATCGGCGCATCCCCGACTCTTCGCCGCTGAAGGAACTTTCGGACCTGCAACTCGGCCTCAACCTTGCCGATCTCAATCGCCAGGACGAGGCGATCACCCATCTGAAGGCGTTTGTCGATGCGCATCCCGACGACATGCGCGCCTATCTGGCACTCGGTGGTGTCTATTCCTCGAAGGATGATTTCCGCTCCGCGGCCAATCTCTACGACAAGGCGGTCACGGTGCTGAAGACGCCGACGGCGGCCAACTGGAACATCTTCTACCAGCGCGGCATCGCCTATGAGCGGCTGAAGGAATGGCCGAAGGCCGAGCCGAACTTCCGCAAGGCGCTGGACCTGTTCCCCGACCAGCCGCAGGTGTTGAACTACCTCGGCTATTCCTGGGTCGACATGAACACGAACCTCAAGGAAGGCCTGGCGATGATCCAGAAGGCCGTCGATCTCAGGCCGAGCGACGGTTACATCGTCGATTCGCTGGGCTGGGCCTATTTCCGCCTCGGCAGGTTCGACGACGCGGTGCGCGAAATGGAACGCGCCGTGTCGCTGAAGCCGGAGGATCCGGTTCTCAACGACCATCTCGGCGATGCCTACTGGCGGGTCGGCCGCAAACTGGAAGCCACCTTCCAGTGGAACCAGGCGCGCGACCTGAAGCCGGATCCCGATGTGCTGGCCACCTTGCAGCAGAAGCTGATGAAGGGCTTGCCGCCGATCGAATCCAACACGGCGCAGGAAACCCCGAAGGTCAAGCCCGAGCCGGTGCCTGCCCCGAAGGGGTGAAATCGGTTTTTTTGAATGCAAACGGGGCTCTTTCGGAGCCCCGTTTTCGTTTGGACGTCCATTCGTCCAAAACTAAACACGCGCCAATGCGCTGGAACAGCCTCAGAACAGCTTCCGATAGACGACGAAGCCGGAGCGTTCGCCGACCTTGTCGTAAAGCTTCATCGCCGTGTGATTGGTCTCATGCGTCAGCCAGTACACCCGGCCCGAACCGGCAGATTGGGCACGCTGGTAGACGCCCTCTATCAGCGCCTGGCCGATGCCTTTGCCACGCGAGGCCTGCGTGGTGAAAAGATCCTGCAGATAGCAATTCGGCGCGATCGCCGTGGTGCTGCGGTGGAAGAGGTAGTGCACGAGCCCGATAAGCTGTCCCTCCCTTTCGGCAACCAGCGCATGCATCGGCTCATAGGCGTCGAAAAAACGCGACCATGTCATGGCGGTGATCTCGCCTGGCAGAGCCGTCTCGCCCGAGCGGCCATAAAATGCGTTGTAGCCGTCCCACAGTGGCAGCCACTGGTCGAAATCCTGGCGCGTGATCGGGCGGATGATGATCGGGCGGGGCATGGCTGAGCCTGTTGTTTGACACGGACGAGGCATGGAACTGATCCCAAGCTCTCTTAGGCGGCAATGGGCCAGCCACCTGCAATGCATTCAACATCTTCGGCACGGTCGCGGCGGTCCGCGTCGGCGCGCCTTGCTTGACGCTTCGCCGGCGGGTCTCTAGGACGTGCCGGCAAGCTAGCCTTTGCTGTCGAGGCCCCCGTGACGAATGAAATCCCGACGATTGAAATCCCCGCCCATATGCATCCCAGCCGCTCGTTCCAGGGGCTGATCCTGACCTTGCACAACTACTGGGCGGACTATGGTTGCGTCATCCTGCAGCCCTACGACATGGAGGTCGGCGCCGGCACCTTTCACCCGGCAACGACGTTGCGCGCACTCGGGCCAAAACGCTGGAACGCCGCCTACGTCCAGCCTTCGCGCCGCCCCAAGGATGGCCGCTACGGCGAGAACCCGAACCGGCTGCAGCATTATTACCAGTATCAGGTGATCCTGAAGCCGAACCCGCCGAACCTGCAGGAGCTCTACCTCGGCTCGCTGGCGGCGATCGGCGTCGATCCGTTGCTGCACGATATCCGCTTCGTCGAGGACGACTGGGAAAGCCCGACGCTGGGCGCCTGGGGCCTTGGCTGGGAATGCTGGTGCGACGGCATGGAAGTGTCGCAGTTCACCTACTTCCAGCAGGTCTGCGGCATCGAATGCGCGCCGGTGGCGGGCGAACTGACCTACGGGCTCGAGCGGCTGGCCATGTATGTGCAGGGCGTCGACAATGTCTACGACCTCAACTTCAACGGCCGCGAAGGCGCCGACAAGGTCACCTACGGCGATGTCTTCCTGCAGGCCGAGCAGGAATATTCGCGCCACAATTTCGAATACGCCAACACGGCGATGCTGCTGCGCCACTTCGAGGACGCCGAGGCCGAGTGCAAGGCGCTGCTCGATGCCGGTGCGCCGGCGTCGAACGACAATCTGCCGATGCACCGCATGGTTTTCCCGGCCTACGACCAGTGCATCAAGGCCAGCCATGTCTTCAATCTGCTCGACGCGCGCGGCGTGATTTCGGTCACCGAGCGGCAGAGCTACATCTTGCGGGTGCGCAATCTGGCGAAATCCTGCGGCGAGGCGTTTTTGAAGACGCAGGCCGGCGGACTGGCGGCCTGAGTTCAGGCACGCTTCGTCATGTCGAGGGAAGCGTTGATCGGCAGTGCGTTCTGACCGCTGGCACCGTCGATCGTGCGCAATGCCTGCCGAACGCCCGGCATCGAGAAGGCGCCGTGGGCCTGCGCGGTGAAGCAGGCGCTGAGCGCGAGGATCTGCAGTAGTCTTGATGCCGTTTTCATGGTCGTTCAGCCAATAGTTCCCTGCCTGAGCGTGGGTCGCTTCAGCGCAGCATTCGGTTCATGGAAATCTTTGATCCAAGGACGGGCGGGATCGCCTCGTCCCGACTGGGCCGCCAGAATTTCCAGAAATCAGTCGAAGTCGGCGATCGCCGCGCGGAAAGGGTGACAGCGGCCAGCCGAGTTGCTATGCCCCGCGCGGACCATTTTGCCGCGTGAGCCCCATCCATGCCTGACCTGCTTCTAGAACTTCGCTCGGAAGAGATTCCCGCCCGCATGCAGCGCAAGGCGGCGGGTGATCTCAGGAAGATGCTGACCGACGGTCTTGTCGAGGCGGGGCTGACCTATGAGGCGGCGCGCGAATACTGGACGCCGCGGCGGCTGGCGCTGGACATCCGTGGCCTCAACGCGCGCTCGAAGGATGTAAGCGAGGAGATCAAGGGGCCTTCGACGACCGCGCCTGAGCAGGCGGTCCTGGGTTTCCTGCGCAAAGCCGGGCTTTCGTCGATCGCCGAGGCGCATGTCCATTCCGACCCGAAGAAGGGCGATTTTTATGTCGCTCACATTTCGAAGCCGGGCAGGGCGGCGGAAGAGATCATCGCCGAACTGGTGCCGGGCATCATCCGCAGCTTTCCCTGGCCAAAATCAATGCGCTGGGGGCCGGCCTCGGCCAAGCCCGGCTCGCTGCGCTGGGTGCGGCCGCTGCAATCGATCCTGTGTACATTCGGCCCGGAGACCGAGGAGCCGGTGGTGGTCGATTTCGAGATCGACGGCATTCGCTCGGGCAACATCACCTACGGCCACCGCTTCCATGCGCCTGATGCCATCATGGTGCGCCGCTTTGACGACTATGTCTCCAAGCTGGAAGCGGCGAAGGTCGTGCTCGACGCCGACCGGCGCAAGGAAATCATCCTTGCCGATGCCCGCAATCTTGCCTTCGCCAATGGACTCGATCTGGTCGAGGACGACGGGCTGCTGGAGGAAGTGTCCGGCCTGGTCGAGTGGCCGGTGGTGCTGATGGGCGAGTTCGAGCAGGCTTTCCTGGCCATTCCGGCCGAGGTGATCCGGCTGACCATCCGCGCCAACCAGAAATGCTTTGTGACGCGGCCGCAGGGTGTTGCCGAATATCTTTCCAATCGCTTCATCCTCACCGCGAACATCGAGGCCAAGGATTGCGGCAAGGAGATCGCTCACGGCAACGGCAAGGTGGTGCGTGCCCGCCTGTCCGACGCGCTCTATTTCTGGACGACCGACCAGGGCGATTTGCCGGATCTCGGTGAGCTCGAGGCATCGGCGGAAAAATTCGGGCTCGATCTGAAGAAGCCGCTCGACCAGCGCATGGCCCGCCTCGATCATCTCGGCGTCACCTTCCACGCCAAGCTCGGCACGCAAGGTGAACGGGTGGAGCGGATTGCCAGGCTCGCCGAGGAATTGGCGCCGATCGTCGGCGCCGATCCCGCGCTGGCGCGCCGCGCCGCTGTCCTGGCGAAGGCCGATCTCACCACCGAAGTCGTCGGCGAATTTCCAGAACTGCAAGGCGCCATGGGCCGCAAATACGCGCTGCTGCAGGGTGAGCATCCATCTGTCGCCGCCGCCACTGAAGAACACTACAAGCCGCAAGGCCCTTCCGACCGCGTGGCGAGCGATCCGGTGTCGGTCGCTGTCGCTCTTGCCGACAAACTCGACATGCTGGTCGGTTTCTGGGCTATCGACGAAAAGCCGACAGGGTCAAAAGATCCCTATGCGCTGCGTCGGGCGGCGCTGGGTGTGGTTAGGATATTGGTCGAAAACGCCAAGTCCCTTTCTCTGCGACACCAGTTGGCGAATGCACTTTTCGGATTCACGTTCAGCGGGGGAAATCGTTTTTCGGCAGTGTGGAAGGCTGAGGACGGCGGTGAATTCACGACAGGCGTCGGCTCATCCAGCGATCTTCTCGACGAGCGTTTTGTCGGCCTTCATTCTGAACTGGCTGGACTGACCCATGAGCGCTCGGCTTCCGAGTTGATCCCAGATATCCTCGCCTTCTTCCACGACCGCTTGAAGGTCTACCTGCGCGACCAGGGTGCCCGGCACGATCTCATCGACGCCGTCATCACACCGCAGTCCGACGACCTCTTGCAGATCGTCCGCCGCGTCGAGGCACTTGGTTCGTTCCTCGACACGGAGGATGGCAGGAACCTGCTCGCCGGCACCAAGCGTGCGGCCAACATCCTGGCTGCCGAGGAGAAGAAGAAAACGGCGGTCGCTGACCATGTTGAGCCGGCGCTGTTTCGGGAAGGCGCCGAGAAATCACTGTTTGCGGCGGTGAATCAGGCTGAGAAGCAAGCCGGCGAAGCGATTCAAAACGATGATTTTTCCGGCGCTCTGCTGGCGCTTAGCGTGTTGCGCGAACCGGTTGATTCATTCTTTGAGCATGTTCTCGTAAATGATGAGGACCAGGCCGTGCGCGCCAACCGCCTGGCGCTGCTCGCCCGCATCCGCGCGGCCACCGGTCAGGTCGCGGATTTCTCCAAGATCGCTGGCTGAGAAGCATGATCCCGAACCGAAGGTCCGCGTCAGCGAAAAGCGGGCACCGGTTTTCGGACGAGATCATGCTCAGACAAAACAGGCCCTAGGGCCAAGAAAATTCGCTTTGCCGCCAGCCGTTCGCGCCGGCTTACAGTCATATGACGATGATCTCTCCGTGGCAAAAGGGACATGTTCCCCAACCCACGGAGGCTTCCATGAATTCTGATCACGCAATCGAAGTGACAGAAGAAACCCCGGCTCCCGCCGAGGCGCTTGAATCCGCTTCCGAAACCGCCCTCGACCATGCCGCTGCCGCCGCCACGGTCGAAGCGGCCGATCTGTCGGAAGACGACGAAGATGGCGACGATGAAGACGGCGAAGAGTCTGATAAGGACGACGCCGAAGCCGCCACGCTCTCGGATGACGACGACGATGAAGATGAGGACGAAGACGACGCCGACGACAGCGTGAAGGCTGAAGGCGACGACGAAAAATCCGAAGAAGACGAATCCGAAGAAGACGACGACAAGGAAGAAGCCGCCTGATTTTCCGCTGCTCGGTCTATCGATGGCAGGGCGGTGCTAGCGCGCCGCCCTTTTCTGTCAGATGCTAGTCTTCTCAGTTTTCCAGAATGCTGACGCGCACGCTGTTTTCGTAGACGTCGACCTGGATCAGCGGCTCGCCGTTGACGATGGCGCGCTTGGTCGAGGAACTCATCGCGCCGGAGCGCTGCAGCATGCGTTGCAAATCGGCGCGCTGGTCATTGGTCCTGAACCAGCCATCACCCTCGTCGTCGCTGTCGCGACGGTGGAATTTGTGCCAGTTGGCGCGATCCTGCCGCACCATCTGCGCCGCGCTGTCCAGCGCATAGCCGTCACTTGCTTGATGATCCCGATCGGAAATGCGCGCGACATAGGATCCCAGCATGTCATCGGCATGAGCCGCGCCGGGGCCAAGCAATGATGCCAGCAGAAGTCCAGCCGCGGTGACAGTTCTGAATGTTCTCATGATCAACCCCCTTTGAACGATGAAATCCCGTCTGCCAGAGCCGCTAGACGCATTTCAGGCGCTGGCGTTCCAGCGGCGACGACAAACTGGAGCGGAATTCGCCCGGCAATGGTGCGCCGGGCACCAGATCGCAGTCAAGCCGCGCCGTCGGGCTACTTGGCTTTGCCGGACGCGGGCATGTGTTGAACTGCTGACTGCGCGGGCGCGTTCGGTGGAGAGGCCGATTTTGTCCCGGCGTCTCCTGCAGGGGCGGCGGAGGCAGTGGCCGTTGCCGGCGCGGTGCCCGTTGCAGGCGCGGTGCCCGTCGCCGGCGCGGCGGCTTTCGCAGGTGCAGCGGTTGGCGTCGGCGCCGAGAAGGCGGGACCGACGACGCCGCCGCGAATGACCATGGGATTCTGCTCAAAGCCATGGCTGGCCTCGGGCTTGTCCGGGATCGCTGCCACCTTCTCATCGGTGACGTCGGGCGGTGTTTCGCCGAGCCCTACCACCGATTGCACGGCCTTGGCGGTGTCGGCGGTCTTCAGCGGTTTGGCGGCATCGAGCCTGATGATGGATGGTGTCGAGGACGGCGCACCGGGAAAAACCAGCGACGACGCCTGTGCCCCGCCGGTCACCACCGCAAGAACAGTCCCCAGCAGGATACGCACAGACACGATGATCGCTCCCCCTTGCCCAGAAGCCGCCCAGTAGCGGGCCGGAATTGATGCCGGCTTTCGCGGAAACATAGCATTTTAGGGATTGATAAATCGCCAATGCCCCAACTTGCCTAACAGCCGACTTGCCCAACAGCCGCCATCGTACTACGCAGCCGGCATCTGCGAGGTGACGAGAGTGGCTGAAATACTTGCCGTCGGCGAGGCGTTGGAGCGGGCGCTGGCGCTGCTCCGGGGCGGCGATGTCGTCGCCATCCCGACGGAAACCGTCTACGGGCTTGCCGGCGACGCCACCAACGGCATCGGTGTGGCACGCATTTTCGAAGCCAAGGGGCGGCCGCGCTTCAACCCCCTGATCGCCCATGTCGCCGACATGGCGATGGCCGAACGCATCGCACTGTTTGATCCGCTGTCGAAGAAACTGGCGCTGGCGTTCTGGCCTGGGCCGCTGACGCTGGTGCTGCCGCAGCGGCCCGGCAACGGCATCCATCCGCTGGTCACGGCCGGGCTTGATACGATTGCCTCGCGCATGCCAAGGGGCTTTGGCGGCGATCTCATCGCCAGGCTCGGCCGCCCGCTTGCCGCGCCCAGCGCCAATTCATCCGGCAAGATCAGCGCGACGACAGCACAGGCGGTGGCGGGGGATCTCGGCGCCAGGATCAAACTTGTGGTCGATGGGGGGGCGACACCGGTCGGACTGGAATCGACCATCGTCAAGGCCGAAGGGGAAAGATTGCGGCTGCTCCGGCCCGGCGGCATTGCCGCCGAAGACATCGAGGCGGCTATCGGCATGAAGCTCTTGCGTGGCGGTGCCACCGGCGTCGAGGCGCCGGGCATGCTTGCCTCGCACTATGCGCCGGGTGCTGCAATGCGGCTCAATGCGGGGACAGTCGGTGAGGGCGAAGCCTTGCTCGGCTTCGGCAGCCGGCGAGCCGAAGGCTGGCGTCGCGCCGCCGCTTTCCTCAACTTGTCCGAAGCCGCTGACCTGCGCGAAGCGGCGAGCAATCTTTTCGCCTATATGCAGGATCTCGATCGCAGCGGCGCGCGGACGATCGCCGTCGAGCCAGTTCCGTTCGACGGGCTTGGCGAGGCGATCAACGATCGGCTCTCGCGTGCTGCCGCACCTCGTGACAACACACAGCCCGCAACATAGTTTTCCCACATGACCGAAATCTCAGAAAAACTCGACCCCGCTCTCATCGATCGCTTTGCAGCGATCGTCGGCGACAAATATGCATTGCGCGACGAGCAGGATATCGCGCCTTACCTTACGGAGCGGCGCGGGCTCTGGCATGGCGCCACATCGCTGGTGCTGCGGCCGGGCAGCGTTGACGAGGTCAGCCAGATCATGCGGCTGGCGACCGGGACGGGAACGCCGATCGTGCCGCAGAGCGGCAACACCGGGCTGGTCGGCGCCCAGGTGCCGGACAGGTCCGGCCGCGAGATCGTGCTGTCGCTGTCGCGGCTGAACCGCATCCGCGAGATCGATGTCCTGTCCAACACGGTGACGGTCGAGGCCGGGGTCATCCTGCAGACGCTGCAGGAAGCGGCGGATGCCGCCGGCCGGCTGTTTCCGCTGTCGCTGGCCGCGCAAGGCTCCTGCCAGATCGGCGGCAATCTGTCGTCCAATGCAGGCGGCACCGGCGTGCTTGCCTATGGCAATGCGCGCGAACTCTGCCTCGGTGTCGAAGTTGTGCTGCCGACCGGCGAGGTGTTCGACGATTTGCGCAAGCTGAAGAAGGACAACACCGGCTACGACCTGAAGAACCTGTTCGTCGGCGCCGAGGGCACGCTCGGCGTCATTACCGCCGCCGTGCTCAAGCTGTTTCCGAAGCCGAAGGGTCGCGAGGTCGCGTTCGTCGGCCTGTCATCGCCTGAGGCCGCGCTTTCCCTGTTCAGCCTGGCAATGGACCGCGCCGGAGCGGCACTCACCGCCTTCGAGCTGATCGGCAGGCGGCCATACGACTTCACCCTGGCGCATGCCCAGGGAGTGGTGCGGCCGCTGATTGAGGATTGGCCGTGGTATGTGCTGATGCAGATTTCGTCCGGCCGTTCATCGGAGGATTCGAGAGCGTTGATCGAGGACGTGCTCTCGGCAGGCCTTGAACAGGAATTCGTCGGCGATGCCGTCATCGCGGCAAGCCTTGACCAAGGGGACGCCTTCTGGAATTTCCGCGAGGTGCTCCCCGAAGCGCAGAAACCGGAGGGCGCCTCGATCAAGCACGACATTTCCGTGCCGGTGGCAATGATCCCGCGCTTCATCGATGAGGCCGCCGGTGCCGTGGCGTCGGTGAGTGCCGGCGCCCGCGTGGTCTGCTTCGGCCATATGGGCGACGGCAATCTCCACTATAACATCTCGCGGCCTGTCGACGGCGACGACGAGGCGTTTCTCGCTCTCTATCACACCATGAACAAGGCGGTGCACGACGTGGTGCGCAGCCTGCACGGGTCGATCTCGGCCGAGCACGGCATCGGCCAGTTGAAGCGCGACGAACTGATCGCCACCGCGCCGCCGGTGGCGATCGACCTGATGCGCAGGGTGAAGGCTGCCTTCGACCCGGCCGGTATCATGAATCCCGGTAAGGTTATCTGATCCTTTCAACATCTTGTTGCTGGTGGCATTCCGATAACCATCCCTGAGATCAGCAAAATTTAACCGACTTTCTTAAGCGGGGCGGTAAGGAGCCCACGCTACTGTCTGCTCACAAGCGAGGCTGGAACAACCGGCCCGGAGAGAACCGGACACCGGCTCTCAGGAGACAGACAGGAAGGCACTCTATGAACACCGGACTGAAGCCAGTCTGGGCGGGACGCAACATGCGTCTCGACCCATTCCGCCTGCCGCAGGTGGTAAGCTACGCCACACGCGACAACTATGGCGACGTGACCTTCACCATCGACCAGCGTGGCGCTGTGATCCGCCGCATGCTCGAGATGAGCGGCTTGCCGGCGATCATCGCGCTGCCCGCCAATGCGTTTCGCGGCGTTGCCGCCCGTGCGATGGAGGATCCGGACGGCAACGTGACAGTGACCCTGGAACTCCTGCACAACGATCCGATGCTGTCGGTGCCGCTGCTGGTGGCCGATGATCTAGAAGACGTCGCCGCCGACTGGCGCGCCTGGGCCGACGCCTACCGTCTGCCGATGCTGCTGATCGAATCGGACGGCGTTGCCCGTACCCTGGAAGAATCGCTCGGCGCCGCCATCAAGACGCTGCCGCCGCAGGCTCGTCGCAAGGGCCGCGTTTCGAACATGCGCCGCCCGCGCTTCCTCGCTCGCCGCAGGGCCGGCGACCTTGGTCTCAGGCTGGTCATCGACGGCCAGGAGATCATTTCGCGAGACTGAGCATGATCCTTTGGGACATGCTCGAAAAGCGAAGCCGCTAAACCAGCGGCTTCAGCGCCACCCACACAGCACCGCCGATCAGGCCCAGGAAGATCAGCCAGCCGACCTGGTTGTTCGATCGGAACAGCCGCAGGCACTGGTCCGGATTGTCGATATCCAGCACGGCGATCTGCCGGGCCATATGAGCGCCGGCGGCGATCAGTCCGGCCAGCGCCGGCACCGGAGCCTGGGCTGACGCGAAGGCGATGGCGAAGCAGATCAGCGTGCCGCCATAAAGCCCTGCCAGCCATGATTTGGTGCTGTCGCCGAACAGGCGTGCCGTCGAGCGCACGCCGACAATGGCGTCATCTTCCTTGTCCTGGTGCGCATAGATCGTGTCGTAGCCGATCACCCACAGGATCGAACCGATATAGAGCATGATGGCCGGCCCATCGAGATCGCCGAACTCGACCGCCCATCCCATCAGCGCACCCCAGGAAAAAGCAAGCCCGAGTACCAGTTGCGGCCAGTTGGTTATCCGCTTCATGAACGGATAGACGGCGACGATGGCCAGCGAACAGATGCCGAGCAGAATGGCGAAGCTGTTGAACTGTATGAGCACCACCAGACCAACCAGCGCCTGCAGCACAAGAAACACCCATGCCCGCCGGCGCGTGGCCTTGCCCGATGGCAGCGGCCGCGAGCGCGTCCGCTCGACCTTGTTGTCGATGTCCTCGTCGACCAGATCGTTGTAGGTGCAGCCGGCGCCGCGCATGGCGATGGCGCCGATCAGGAACAGCACGAGATACAATGGCGCCGGCAGCAGCGATAGCAGCGGATCGCCGGGACGCGGATAGGCGCTCGCCGCAAGTGCCGCCGACCACCAGCATGGCCACAGGAGCAATTGCCAGCCGATCGGCCTGTCCCACCGCGCAAGCTGCGCATAGGGCCATATCGAGCGCGGCAGCACGCGGTAGACCCAATGGCCGTTCGGCGCATCGGCGACACGGCCCTGGGCCGCTTTCGACTGGATAGGTTCCATCGTGCTGGATTGGCAGCAGACTGGAAGGCCGTCAAGCAGTCTCGCTTGCGGACGCGAAGATGTCATGGGAGTCGAACCAACCCTTGGCCACGTCGATGAACGCCAGCGCCGCATTCGATACGCGCTGGTGCGTGTCATAGGTGAGCAGGATCCGCTGCTTGGGCAGCGGATCCGACAGCGGTTTGCAGATCAGCGGCAGGCCGTCATAGCTGCGGTCGCCATGCGGGCGGGTGTAGCTGACGGCGACGCCGAAGCCGTTTGCCACCATGCTACGCTGGAGTTCGAACGAACTCGTCGTTGTGTCGGCCACCGGAGAGAGGCCACGGCTGCGAAAAAGGTCGAGCATATGTTGCCAGCTGTGCGGCTGGTCTGTCGTAATCAGCGGATAGGCGGCTAGATCCGCAAGGCTGACCTCGGAACGATCCGCCAGGGCATGGCCGGCCGGCAACAGCGCGTGCGGCCGAAGTTCGCGCAGCAGGATGCGGGCGAAATGTGTAGGCAGGCTGAGATCATAGGTGAGGCCGAGATCGATGGCGGCATCGCTGAGCCGCCGCCCGAGCGTCTCGAACGTCTCGTCGCGAACGACGATTTTCACGGCCGGATAGCGTTCGGAGAAGGCGCGGATCAGGGCCGGTGCGAAGAACGGGGCCAGGTCCTCGAAACACCCCAGCACCAGTTCACCGCCGACAGCCGATTTGCTTGAGCCGAGGCCGACGAGTTCGTCCGTTTCGGTGAGAACCTGTCTTGCCTTCGCCACGACAGCGCGGCCGAAGGATGTCGGCGACACGCCGCTTCCCCGCTGGCGGACGAACAGTTTCTGGCCGAAATTCTTTTCGACAGCGTCGATCGCCACCGAAATCGAAGGCTGCGAGACGTTCAGCATCTTCGCGGCGCCAGTGACGCTGCCATGGCGCGCAACGGCGACCAGATAACGCAGTTGCGTGAGGGTTACATTCATAGGATAATCCTATGCACCAAATGAGAAGTTATTATTTTACTGAATGAAAGAGCGTTGCGATAGTCGGTTCTTCCAAGAGGAGAACGCCATGGCTTCCCAGATCGACACCCAGACAATCGACACCCAGACAATCGACACTCAGGTCATCGACGCAAGGACGATCGCCGACTATCAGCGCGACGGTGCCGTCTGCATCCGTGGCGCCTTCAAGGGCTGGGTCGACACGATTGCCGCCGGCATCGAGCGCAACATGCAGAACCGTAGCGCCACCGCGTCCGATATCGCCAATGGCCGCGGCAGCTTCTTCGATGACTATTGCAACTGGGAGCGCATTCCCGAATTCGTCAGCGTGGTGCGGGACTCGCCGGCCGCCGAACTGGCGGCAGCGGTGATGCAGTCGCGCACCGCGCAGTTCTTCCACGATCACGTGCTGGTCAAGGAACCCGGGACGCAGAAGCCGACGCCCTGGCATCAGGACATCCCCTACTACTTCGTCGATGGCCAGCAGACGGTAAGCTTCTGGATTCCCATCGATCCGGTGAAAGAGGCGACTCTGCGCCTGATCGCCGGCTCGCACAAATGGGACAAGATGATCCTGCCGGTACGCTGGCTCGACGACAGCAATTTCTATGCCGGCGAGGGCGACTATCTGCCGGTGCCCGATCCCGACAAGGACCCTGGGATGAAGGTTCTCGAATGGGAAATGGAGCCGGGCGACGCCATCCTGTTCGACTTCAGGACCGCGCATGGCGCGCGTGGCAACATGACCTCGGCACGGCGTCGGGCGCTGTCATTGCGCTGGGTCGGTGACGATGCGCGATATGTCGAGCGGCCGGGGCGCACGTCGCCACCCTACCATGGCCACGGCATGCAGCCGGGACAGAGGCTGCGCGAGGACTGGTTTCCGGTCGTCTTCCAGGGCTGAGCGACAGCCTGAACACCGGCGCCGATATCCGCCCCCGGTGTCCTGCAGGGGTAACGTTCCCGTGCGCAATTCCGATCAAAGCGCCCTGATGCCTTGACCCGTCGTCCAGAGAGCAATAGCGGGTGCTCTGCAGGATTATAGGCATCAAGAGGTGGCCATGAACGTTCTTCTTCTCGGCTCCGGTGGCCGCGAACATGCGCTGGCCTGGAAGATCGCCGCATCGCCGCTGCTGACCAGGCTCTATGCGGCTCCTGGTAATCCGGGTATCGGCGGCGAGGCCGAGCTGGTGAAGCTGGACATTGCCGATCACGCCGCAATTGCCGCCTTCTGCGGGGACAAGAAAATCGACATCGTCGTGGTCGGCCCGGAGGGGCCATTGGTCGCCGGCATTGCCGACGATCTGCGTGCGCAAGGCATTCGCGTCTTCGGACCCTCCAAGGCTGCCGCCCGGCTGGAAGGCTCAAAAGGGTTCACCAAGGATCTCTGCGCCAGATACGACATCCCGACCGCCGCCTATGGCCGTTTCGGTGATCTGGCGTCCGCCAAAGCCTATGTCGAAAAGACAGGCGCGCCGATCGTCATCAAGGCCGATGGCCTGGCCGCCGGCAAGGGAGTCACCGTCGCCATGACGCTCGGCGAGGCACAGGCAGCACTCGACGCCTGTTTCGACGGTTCCTTCGGCGCCGCCGGCGCGGAAGTGGTGGTCGAGGAATTCATGACCGGCGAGGAGGCAAGTTTCTTCTGCCTCTGCGACGGCACCACGGCGCTGGCCTTCGGTACTGCGCAGGACCACAAGCGCGTCGGCGATGGCGATGTCGGCCCCAACACCGGCGGCATGGGCGCCTATTCGCCGGCACCGGTGATGACGGCGGAAATGGTCGAGCGCACGATGCGCGAGATCATCGAGCCAACCATGCGTGGCATGGCCGAGTTGGGCGCGCCTTTTGCCGGCATTCTCTTCGCCGGACTGATGATCACCGACAAGGGGCCGAAGCTGATCGAGTACAACACCCGTTTCGGCGATCCGGAATGCCAGGTGCTGATGATGCG
Organism: Mesorhizobium newzealandense; assembly: GCF_042682145.1. Classification (NCBI taxonomy): domain Bacteria; kingdom Pseudomonadati; phylum Pseudomonadota; class Alphaproteobacteria; order Hyphomicrobiales; family Phyllobacteriaceae; genus Mesorhizobium; species Mesorhizobium newzealandense. The sequence goes on from NZ_JBHUGZ010000030.1 coordinate 130,519, forward strand.
CCTGAAGGACGATCTGCTGGTCCTGCTCAATGCCGCCACCGACGGCCAGCTTGCGCACAGCTCGGTGCGCTGGCGCGACGAGGCGGCACTCACCGTGGTGATGGCGGCCAGGGGCTATCCCGGCACGCCGGAAAAGGGATCGGTCATCCGCGGCGTCGAAGACGCGGCGGGCGACGGCGTCCAGATCTTCCATGCCGGTACCGCCATCAATGGCGGCGCCCTGGTTGCCAATGGCGGCCGCGTCCTCAACGTCACGGCATCAGGTGCTACGGTCGGCGAGGCGCAGAGACGCGCCTATGACGCGCTCGACCTGATCGATTGGCCGGATGGATTCTGCCGCCGCGATATTGGCTGGCAGGCCGTGGCGCGCGAGCAGGCAAACTGAAAGTCCGGAACGCTAATGCATGTCGCCCAAAAGTGACCTCGGTTTTGGGAGAACGACATGCATGAAAACAAGGACCTAAAGCGCATCGCCTGAATCCGGTCAAACGGGATGCGCTTTGGTCTATCGCAAGCCGCGATCGATCTCGGTCGAAGCGGTGCTGAGCGGATCGGCCGCGGCAAAGGCGGCGTCGAGTTGTGCGGGCGAACGCTGGTCGGTCCGCTTCCAGGCGACATATTGGACAATACCGAAGCCCGGCCGTCGCGGCACCGTCTTCACGACAGGCATGCGGAAGCCGTCGCGGAATCTCGTCCAGCGTGTGCCCAGCGCCGCGACCATGTCCTCGAACGTCGGTGGCGCCGCCAACGAGGCGTAGGTGATGGTGAAGTTGCCGGCGAGGCCGGCTTCGCGTGAGACCGGCAGCGGTATCGAAGCGAGATAGTCAGGCGGCACGTCGATGAGCCCACCGAACGGCCATTGCGCGCGCAGCGTGGCGGCGTCCGTCGGAGCGACATTGACGTCGATGTCCTTGGGCGTGCCGGCGACCCTGTAAGGGCAGCGGAGCCGGCCGCAATTGGCTTGCGCCGAAAACTGCCACAGCGCGTAGCCCTGCCAGTTGCCCATCGGAAAATGCACGTCGATGTCGGACTTGTAGCGAGCATACCAGAGCGGCAGCCGCGACAGGAGCCGGTATCTGTAGCTGTTGTCGGCAATGTACTGGGCCGTCTTGCCATTGACGTAGAGCACCGGGAAGCGGCCGATGCGCCGATGCACCTGGCGCACGAACTCCTCGGCATCGTCGAGCGACATCCACTGTGTCGGGTCGTTGCCCTCGATATCGAGAGCCAGCAGATCGTCCGGCGCGGGTTCGGCGAAATCGAGGAAGTTGTTGGCCTGTTCGACCGGATTGCCGGGGCGGGCGAGGTGATAGGCGCCCCATTTCAGGCCGAGTGCCTTGGCGACCACCTTGCGCGTCTGGAACAGTTCGCGTGTCACCGCGTGGCGTTTCCAAAGCGCCTTGCAGAGTTTCACCTCGGTGTCGTCGCCGGAACAGAAATATGGCGGCGGCACGCCGTCGGATGCCTTGTTGATGAAGCCGACGATCCGCTTGTCGGTGGCGAGTTGGGCCCAGTCGATGGAATTGTATTCGTAGGCGTCGATGACCAGGGCGCGGTCAGCATTCTTCCAGGGCTCGGAGAAATCCGAGGACTTTGCCACCGTCGACAGCGTCATCGTCGCCGCAAAAGCGAGAAGCGCTGTGCGGCGAAGGAGGCGCGCCGTCCTTTTCAAACAGGGAATCCCCGTTGACCAAGGTAAAATCCTGGACCGTCATGGTTAAGGAATTGCTTATGCAGGCTGGCGCCGGCAAAGCTACCGCCGAATGAGCGGCCGAAACTCGAATGGGTCGGGCGCCGGCTCTTGCGGCAGCGTGCCTTCGGCTGCGCGTTTACGGTGGTGGGCGAGAGAGCATTGCGGCGAGCACAATATGCCGCGATCCGACCAATAGGCGGCGCCGTCTTCCAATCTGCCCTGATGGTAGCAGAACCCTGCCGCGCGATAGGGCAGGCCGCATTCGATGCAGCGATAGGCGTCGGGTCTGGCAAGCATGGGTGGTTCCGGTTCGCTGGTTCTGATCTGTCGTCGCTCGGCTTGATCCGGCGCTAACCCGAATCTAATACGCGCCGGCGCGATTGCAAAATCCGCGTGACAAAGTTTGACGTTTACGTAAAAAGAAGGTGGGAGACCGCTCAAAAGGCGGATGGTTTTGCGGCAGTGCGGGTCCTACGATCGATGGGCCGATGCACCAGGAGGAGCGAGCGGCATGTATCGGGCACCGGTCGAGGATATCGCTTTCACGCTCAAGCACGTGGCCGGCATGAAGTCGGCCCTTGATGCGGGCACCTTCGGCGATCTCGGCGAGGATCTGGTCGATGCCGTTCTCGGCGAGGCCGGCCGTTTCGCCACCGACGAGGTCGCGCCGCTCTACAAGATCGGCGATGAGCAGGGTGCGGTGCTGAAGGACGCTGCCGTCACCACGCCGCCCGGCTGGAAGGAACTCTATCGCCGCTGGATCGACGGCGGCTGGAACGCCCTGTCCGGGCCCGAGGCGTATGGCGGCCAAGCGTTGCCGACCATGCTCGGCGTTGCCGCGCTCGAAATGTGGAACTCCGCCGCCATGGCCTTCGGCATCGGCCCGACGCTGACCATGGGCGCGGTCGAGGCACTCGACAAACACGCCTCTGAAGAACTCAAGGCGAAATATCTCGAAAAGCTCGTCTCCGGCGAATGGATGGGCACGATGAACCTGACCGAGCCGCAGGCCGGCTCGGACCTCAATGCCTTGCGCGCCCGCGCCGAGCCAGCGGGTGACGGCACCTACCGCATCTTCGGCCAGAAGATCTTCATCACCTATGGCGAGCACGATTTCACCGACAACATCATCCATCTGGTTCTGGCGCGGCTGCCCGATGCGCCGGCCGGCACGCGCGGCATATCGCTGTTCCTGGTGCCGAAATTCCTGGTCGGCGACGATGGATCGCTGGGCGCGCGCAACGATGTCTTCTGCTCGGGCCTGGAGCACAAGCTCGGCATCCATGCCTCGCCGACCTGCACCATGATCTATGGCGACGGCTTCGGGGGCGCTGCGCCCGGCGCCATCGGCTGGCTGATCGGTGAGGAGAACAAGGGCCTCGCCTGCATGTTCACCATGATGAACAACGCCCGCCTTGCCGTCGGCATGCAGGGCGTCGCGGTCGCGGAAGCCGCGACGCAAAAGGCGATCGCCTATGCCAATGAGCGCCGCCAGGGCAAGGCGGCAAGCTACGCTGGCGCCGGCATGGCGCCGATCGTCCGTCATCCCGATGTGCAGCGCAATCTCCTGACCATGAAGGCGCTGACGCAAACGGCGCGCGCCATCAGCTATTGCTGCGCGCATGCCATCGACCTGGCGCGTGTATCTACCGGTGACGAGGCGGCCCATTGGCGCGATCGCGCCAATCTGTTGACGCCGCTGGCCAAGGCTTTTTCGACCGATGTCGGTGTCGAGGTTGCCTCGCTCGGCCTCCAGGTGCATGGCGGCATGGGCTTCATCGAGGAGACGGGCGCGGCCGCCCTCTATCGCGATGCGCGCATCGCCCCGATCTACGAGGGCACCAACGGCATCCAGGCCATCGATCTGGTGATGCGCAAGCTGCCGCTCGGCGGCGGCGAACATGTCTATGGCTACATCGTCGAACTTGCCGCGGTCGCCAATGCCGTGCGGATCTCCAATCTGCAGGGTTTCGGCCGCACCGCCGATGCCCTCGACGAGGCGCTTGCCGAGTTGACGCACGCGACCCGCTTCCTGCAAAAACTGTCGGCCGATGGCCAGTCGGACGAGGCGCTGGCCGGTGCTACGCCCTATCTCAGGCTGATCTCGCTTGCTGCCGGCGGCGCCTATCTGGCGCAGGGCGCTCTTGCCGATCCGGGCCGCATCGCGCTTTGCCGCTTCTTCGCCGAAAACCTGCTCGGTGAGGCACGTGCGCTGAAGGATCGCATCATCGGTGGCGCCGAAAGCCTGGCCGCTGCTGGCAAGGCGCTCATCTCTGCCTGACGTTCACAAGGAAGAAACCGTGACAGACCATATCCTCGTCGAGCGCCAGGGCGCCATCCAGATCATCCGCATGAACCGCCCGGACAAGAAGAACGCCTTGACGCGCGCCATGTATGCGAAGATGTCGCAGACCCTGGCCGAGGGTGACGCCGACCCCGCGATCCGCGTCCATGTCTTCCTCGGTGTGCCCGGCGCCTTCTCCTCCGGTAACGACCTTGCCGATTTCATGGTCGTCGCCACAGGCGGCGACGGGGGCACGGAGGTCTGGGACTTCCTGATGGCGCTGGCCAGGGTCGAGAAACCCATTGTCTCCGGCGTCGACGGCATCGCGGTCGGCATCGGTACGACGCTCAACCTGCATTGCGACCTGACCTTCGCCACGCCGCGGACCGTGTTCAGGACGCCTTTCGTCGACCTCGGCCTGGTGCCCGAGGCGGGATCGAGCCTGTTGGCGCCGCGGATCCTGGGGCAGCAAGCTGCTTTCGCGCTGCTCGGCCTTGGCGAGGGATTTTCGGCAGAGCGCGCGAAGGCCACTGGCCTGATCTACGAGGTTGTCGAGGAAGCGGCGCTGGAGGCCTCGGTGTTGGCGGCGGCCGGCCAGATTGCCGCCAAGCCGCCGCAGGCGCTGAAGATCGCGCGCGACCTGATGCGCGGCTCGCGTGACGACCTCGTCGCCCGCATCGGCGAGGAAAGCGAACATTTTCGCGCGCGGCTGAAATCGGATGAGGCGCGCGCCGCGCTCACCGCGTTCATGACCAGAAAGAAAGCCTGAGCCTCTCTTTAGAGCAATTCCAGGAAAAGTGTGAAACGGTTTTCCGTCCGGAATTGCGTCAAAACAAAGAGATAGAGCGGTTCGGCGTTCCCGTAAAACGATGAACCGCCCTAGGGATAAAGCCTCGTCTTGTCCCAACCGTCCCCGGCTTTGCGTGAAAAGACGACGCGGTCATGCAGCCGGAAGGGTCGATCGTGCCAGAACTCGATGGTCGTGGGCACGATGCGGAAGCCCGACCAATGCTTTGGCCGCGGAATTTCGCCGATCGCATAGCGCGCCGTGTATTCGGCCACCGCCTTTTCCAGCGCAAAGCGGCTTTCCAGCGGCCGCGATTGTTTCGAGGCCCAGGCGCCGATACGGCTGCCACGCGGCCGCGTCGCGTAGTAGGCGTCGGCTTCGGCCTCGCTGACGATCTCCACCGGGCCACGAATGCGCACTTGCCGGCGCAGCGATTTCCAATGGAAACACATCGCCGCCTTCATGCTGCCAAGAATTTCCTGGCCCTTGGCGCTCTCGAAATTCGTGTAGAACACAAACCCGCCTTCATCGAACCCCTTGAGCAGCACCATCCGCACATCCGGCATGCCGTCGGCATCGACGGTCGCCAGCGCCACGCCGTTGGGGTCGTTCATTTCGCTCTTGGTGGCGTCTTCCAGCCATGCGGCAAAGAGGCGAAACGGCTCCGCCGCCTCCGTAAAGTCACTGGTTGTTAACTCTGTGTCACTCATAGTTTTTCTCAAATTGCACGAAGCCAAGATTCTTATGGCGCGGGGGGAGGTTGCCGATTGTCGCGTATCGCGCAAGCTTTTGACAGCAGGCAAGGCAGCCTAATTGCTTCAGCCAGCGCCAAGGCCGCGATCGTGATGATCGTTCTGCCGCTTGCCGCCTGCGGCGCGGGTGGCTTCAGCCTGGAAAAAGCCGAAGTCGATCGCTCGATCCTGACCAGCAGCACCTCTGCCCCATCTGCGCCGGTCGGTTCGGATCGCGACTCCGACCAGACGACGATCGGCAATGCGGTGTCCTCGGCCGACATCGAGCAACTCGGCGGCCAGGCCGTGCCGTGGGCGAATGCCGGCACAGGGTCACGTGGTTCCATCACCGAACTGGCGGAATTGAAGGACAAGGGCCAGACATGCCGCCGTTTCAGGGCCTCACGCGAAAGCTTTGACGGCGTTGCCATGTTCGAAGGCGAACTCTGCCTGGCCAGTGCCGGCGGCTGGCACATGCAGGACTTCAAGGCGCTCTGACTTTCCGCTTTTGATATGCTGCTCGGCCACTGGAATTTCTTCCTATGCGAGCGCATATAGGAGGCAACCACAGTTTCACTCCTTTCCAGGGCAGTAAGCATGCGCGACCCCTATGAGGTGCTGGGCGTTGCCAAGAACGCATCGGCCAAGGACATAAAATCGGCATACCGGAAACTCGCCAAGAAGCATCATCCGGACCAGAATCCGAATGATCCCAAGGCGAAGGACCGTTTTGCCGCGGCCAACCAGGCCTATGAGATCGTCGGCGACGAGAAGAATCGCGCCGCGTTCGATCGCGGCGAGATCGACGCCGACGGCAAGCCGCGTTTCCAGGGTTTTGAGGGCGCCGCCGGTGGCGGTGATCCCTTCGGCGGGTTTCGCCGGCAGCAAGGGGCCGGTGGTTCGCGATTCGAATTCCGTTCGGGGCGTCCGGGCGGTGATCCGTTCGACGGCAACAGCGATATCTTCAGCCAGATTTTCGGCGACGCCTTTTCGGGCGCGCGCGGCGCCGGCACCGGCGATCGCCGGCAGCCGGCGACCGCCGCCGATCTGAACGTGACGCTCGACGTGACCATCGAGGAAGCGGCGACCGCCGAAAAGGTGACGGCGATGTTTCCCGACGGCCGCAAGGTGGCGGTCAAGCTGCCGGCCTATGTCGAGGACGGCCAGACCATCCGGCTGAAGGGGCAAGGCGAGCAAGGGCCGGGTCAGCCGGGCGATGCGCTTGTCAAGATCCATCTGCGCCGGCATCCACGCTACCGCATCGAGGGCCGCGACCTGCATGCCGATCTGCCGGTGGCGCTGGCGGATGCTGTGCTCGGTGCCAAGGTGCCCGTCGAGACCCCGACCGGCAAGCTCGCGGTCAACCTTCCCGCCTGGTCGAGTTCGGACAAGGTCCTGCGGCTCAAGGGCAGGGGCCTGCCGGAGAAGGCCGGTGGCCATGGCGATCTCTATGCCCATGTGCGGATCATGCTGCCGGAAGGCGGCGATAGCGCGCTCGAAGCGCTGTTGCGCAGCCAAAAAGGCTGATTGCGGCTTTTGTCCCCCGAACTGTCCGGTTTGAACGCTTGAAGGGGCCCTGTGCCTGTGCGATAGGGCACTCCACATTGCAGGAATCTTGCGGAGAGCGCTCACATGGCGGGTGGACAGGGCCTTATGGCCGGCAAGCGCGGCCTTATTCTTGGCGTCGCCAACAACAGATCGATCGCCTATGGCATCGCCAAGTCGTGCGTCGACCATGGCGCCGAGATCGCGCTCACCTATCAGGGCGAGGCGTTCAAGAAGCGTGTCGAGCCGCTGGCGGCGGAACTCGGCGCCTTTATCGCCGGCCATTGCGACGTCACCGATCCGGCGAGCCTGGACGAGGTTTTCGCCAATGTTGCCAAGCATTGGGGCAAGCTTGATTTTCTCGTCCACGCCATCGCTTTTTCCGACAAGGACGAGCTGACCGGCCGTTACGTCGAGACGACGCGCGATAATTTCCTGCGCACCATGGACATTTCGGTCTATTCCTTCACCACCATTGCCAAGCGCGCCGAAGCGCTGATGACCAATGGTGGCTCTCTGCTGACGCTGACCTATTATGGCGCCGAAAAGGTGATGCCGCACTACAACGTCATGGGTGTCGCCAAGGCGGCGCTCGAGGCCAGCGTGCGTTACCTGGCCGTCGATCTCGGCGCCAAGAAGATCCGCGTCAACGCCATCTCGGCCGGCCCGATCAAGACGCTCGCCGCATCCGGCATCGGCGATTTCCGCTATATCCTGAAGTGGAACGAATACAATTCGCCGCTGAAGCAGACGGTGACGCAGGAGGAAGTCGGTGATTCCGGCGTCTATTTCCTGTCCGATCTGTCGCGCGGCGTCACCGGTGAAGTGCATCACGTCGATTCGGGCTACCACGTCGTCGGCATGAAGGCGGTGGACGCGCCGGATATTTCGACGGTCAAGGAATAACACCCCACCAACCGTCGTCCATCCCGACCCTGCACCGGAAGACCTGATGTACCCGCTGGCTTACATCGTGCGCCACGGCCAGACCGCGTGGAACGCCGAGTTCCGGCTTCAGGGCCAGGCCGACACGGACATCAATGCGCTTGGCCGCGAACAGGCGACCGGCAACGGCGAACGGCTGGCCAAACTCGTCCACAACCCCCAGGATTTCGATTTCGTCGCAAGCCCGATGCGACGGACGCGCGAAACGATGCAGCGCATCCGTGCCGCGATGAAGCTCGATCCGGACGCCTATCGAACCGATCCTCGCCTGGTCGAAGTCAATTTCGGCGATTGGCAGGGGTTTACCTTTGCCGAGCTCAAGGCGCGGTATCCGGACGCGCGCCGGACGCGCGCGCTGGACAAATGGAACTTTCAGCCGCCCGGCGAGGGCGCGGAGAGTTACCAGATGCTGCTCGAACGGGTAAAGCCCTGGTTCGACGCGATGGAACGCCAGACGATTTGCGTGACCCATGGCGGGGTCATGCGGACCTTGTTTCGCTTCGTGCTTGGGATGGCAGAGGACGAGGCAGCGAACCTGGAAACCCCGCAGGACCGCGTGCTCAAACTCGAAGGCAAGAGCCTGGAGTGGCTATAGGCCACCCGGAGTAATCCAGGAAAAGTGCGTAGCGTTTTCCGTTCGGAATTACCCAAAACAAAAGGTTAGCGCGGCTCAGCGAAAAAAGCTGAACCGGCGCCACCGCATCCAATTCAGGTTGGAAGCTCTAATTCGCGGAACTGTCCGGCAGTTCCATGTCGGTGATGACGTTTTCGCCATTGGTCTCATCATAGGCGATGACGATGTCCATGCCCGGCTTCAGCGCGTCGAGATCTGTCTCGGCATTCAGCTTGTAGGATTTGCCGTCGTCGAGCGTCAGCGTCAGCGCATCCTTGTCGATCTTCTTGATCAGGCCTTCGGTCTGGCCGGCGAAAGCGGCGGTGGAAAGCAGCAGCGTGGCGGCGACGGCGCCAATCAGGGTACGCATTATCGTTCCTCGTTATCATTGCACCGGCATGGCGGCGGCAGGCGGTGGCTGGCGGATGGAAGAGAGCAGAAACCAACCGAATGTGTCAAAACTAAATCCGCCAGATCACAGTTTGACCCCTGTGAAAAACGCCAATAGAAGGCAGGCTGCAGCGCCGCTCGTCTTCCTGGACGCTCAAGGGACGCTGTAGCGCTTTTTGATTTGCGCGTGATCCTTTCCGAAATCGCGCCGATTTTCGGGATCATGCGCCAAGCCGGCTCCGACGCCGGGCAGGGTCGTTTTATGTCTCACAACACGTTCGGCCACCTTTTCCGCGTCACCACCTGGGGTGAAAGCCACGGCGCCGCACTCGGCTGCGTGGTCGACGGCTGTCCGCCCGGCATCCGCTTTACTCAGCGAGACATCCAGGCCGAACTCGACAAGCGCCGGCCGGGCCAGTCACGCTTCGTCACCCAGCGCCGCGAACCCGACGAGGTAAGGGTGCTGTCGGGCTTCATCCTCGACGAGGACGGCGAGACGATGATCACCACCGGCACGCCAGTCTCGATGCTGATCGAGAATGTCGACCAGCGCTCGAAGGACTATGGCGAGATCGCCCGCCAATACCGGCCCGGCCATGCCGACTACACCTATGACGTCAAATACGGCGTGCGCGATTATCGCGGTGGCGGCCGCTCTTCGGCTCGCGAGACGGCGGCGCGCGTGGCGGCCGGAGCCTTGGCCCGCAAGGTGGTGCCGGGCATGGTGGTGCGCGGCGCGCTGGTGTCGATGGGCGAAAAGTCGATCGATCGCGCCAACTGGAACTGGAATTTCATCGGCGACGCGGAAAATCCGTTCTTCACCCCCGATCCGGCTTCCGTTCCCGTCTTCACGCAGTATCTCGACGGCATCCGCAAGGCGGGTTCATCGGTCGGCGCGGTCATCGAGATCGTTGCCGATGGCGTTCCGGCAGGCCTCGGCGCACCGATCTACGCCAAGCTCGACCAGGACATTGCGTCCGGCCTGATGTCGATCAACGCCGTCAAGGGCGTCGAGATCGGCAACGGTTTTGAAGCCGCCCATATCACAGGCGAACAGAATGCCGACGAGATGCGCATGGGCAATGACGGCAAGCCGGTGTTCCTGTCGAACAATGCCGGCGGCATCCTCGGCGGCATCTCGACCGGCCAGGAAATCGTCGCCCGTTTCGCCGTCAAGCCGACCTCATCGATCCTGACGCCGCGAAAGTCGATCGACAAGGATGGTCACGACGTCGAGATCATGACCAAGGGCCGTCACGATCCATGCGTCGGCATCCGCGCCGTGCCGATCGGCGAGGCGATGGTTGCCTGCGCCATCGCCGATCACTATCTGCGTCATCGGGGACAGACAGGTAAGGGCAGTAGGGCAGTAGGGCAGTAGGGCAGTAGGGCAGTAGGGCAGTATGTTCACGCCGCCCGCCGAGACAGCCAAATTTTTCCTTTTCCCTACTGCCTTACTGCCGTACTCCCTTACTGCCCTATTCCCCTGCGAGTGAAACGAGCGCCTATGCCTTACGATCAGAAGAAAATCGTCGAAGCCCTGCGCGCTTTTGAACGCGGTGAGATCGTCGTCGTCATGGACGATGATGGGCGCGAGAACGAGGGCGACCTGATCGTCGCCGCCGTCCATTGCACGCCGGAGAAGATGGCGTTCATCATCCGTCACACCTCCGGCATCGTCTGCACGCCGATGCCGCGCGAGGAGGCCAAGCGGCTCAACCTGTCGCCGATGGTCGCCGACAATGATTCCGCCCACACCACCGCCTTCACCGTCAGCGTCGATTTCAAGCATGGCACGACGACCGGCATCTCGGCCGAGGACCGTACGCTGACCGTGCGCAATCTCGCCAACGGCAATGTCGGCGGCTCGGATTTCGTCCGTCCCGGCCACATCTTCCCGCTGATCGCGCGCGAGGGCGGAGTGCTGATGCGCTCGGGCCATACCGAAGCCGCGGTTGACTTGTGCAAGCTCGCCGGCCTGGCGCCGGTCGGCGTCATTTCGGAACTGGTCAATGACGACGGCACCGTCAAGCGCGGCCCGCAGGTTTCGGCCTTTGCCGAGGAGCATGGCCTCAAACAGGTTTCGGTCGCCGACCTCATCGCCTACCGCCAACGCAAGGAAACACTGGTCGAACGCGTGGCTTGCTCCGAAATCGACACGCTCGGCGGCAAGGCGCAGGTCTTCACCTACACGCTGCCCTGGGACTCCATGCATCACGTCGCCATTGTCTTCGGCGACATCCGCGACGGCGAGGAGGTGCCGGTGCGCCTGCACTCCGAGGATGTGGTGACCGATGTCTTCGGCACCACCCATCGGCTCGACGGCATCATGAAGGCGATGGGCGAGCGCAGGCGCGGCGTCATCGTCTATTTGCGGGAGGGCTCGGTTGGCGTCGCCCATCAGGAACGCAAGCGGCCGGCTTCGACCGATCGCGAGGATCACGAAGAGGCGCGCCGCCGTGAGAACGAGTGGCGCGAGATTGGTCTCGGCGCACAGATCCTCAAGGATCTCGGCATTTCGTCGATCAACCTGATCGCTTCGCGCGAACGCCACTATGTCGGTCTTGAGGGTTTTGGCATCCATATCGCCAAGACCGAGATTCTCTGAAGGGCAACCGCTGGGATAGCGCCCGGTCTGTTCGAAACCGGGCGCTTCAGGGATCATTCCGCCGGAACAGCAGCTGCTTCGCACCCGTCCAGGTCGCACTCTGGCGTGGCAAGGCTGCGCTGGCCAAGCAGTACGGTGGCCAGCGCGATCGTGCCTGAAGCCACCGACACCCAGAACCCGTTCTGCGCACCGAACGCGTCGACCACCGAGCCGGCCGCGAACGAGCCCAGCGCCATGCCGATGCCGATCCCTGTGGTCACCCAGGTGATGCCCTCGGTCAGCATCGCTTCCGGCACGTGCCGTTCGATCAGGCCGAAGGCCGTGATGAAGGTCGGCGAGATCGCCACGCCGCTGACGAAGACGGCCAGCGCCAGAAGCGGCACCGTGTCGGCGGCGAGCAACGGCAGCGCTGTGAGCGCGATGACGGCGACGGCGATAGCAAGTTGACGCTGCAGGGCCATTTTCAGGTTGAGCGCCCCGACGATGATGCCGAGCACGAACGACCCCAGCGCGTAGACACCGATGACCAGGCTTGCGGCGGCCGGCTGGCCAAGCTCCTTGGTGATCGCCACGGTGCTCACTTCCGTCGTCGCGAAGGTTGCGCCGATGAAGATCAGGGCGAAGGTGATGATCTGCACCGGCCGCAGGCGGATTGCCGAGCCGCGCGAACCCGGTTCCGCCGGCCGCACTTGCGGCTCGGTCGAACGCTGCAGGATGAAGGCCGCCGAACCGAGGGCAAGGAACAGCGTGCTCGCGAGCATTCCGGCTTCCGGGAACAGGGCGGCACTCAGGCCCACCGACAGCGATGCCCCGGCGATGTAGACCAGCTCGTCCGCCGCCGACTCGAAGGCAAACGCGGTGTTCATCTGGGGCCGCCCCCGGAAAATCTCGGTCCAGCGCGCGCGCACCATTGCCGGTATGCTGGGCATGGCCGCGGCCAGCAGTGCCGAGACGAACAGCGTCCATACCGGCCAGTCCTGATTGGCTGCCGCGATCAGGACCGCGAAAGCGAGCACGGAGATGATGGTGGTTGGCACGACGATCCGTGTTTGGCCAAGGCGATCCACGAGCCTTGATATTTGCGGCGCCACGAAAGCGTTGGCCAGCGCGAATGTCGCGGAAACGGCGCCGGCCAGCCAGTACTCGCCGCGCGTCTGCGACAGCATCGCCACGATGCCGATTGGCGCCATGGCGATCGGCAGGCGCGCCATGAAGCCCGCGCTTGCAAAGCCCTTGGCGCCGGGAGCGCGAAAGATTTCCGAATAGGGATTTTGCATGGTCCGGTTCCTCGACAAAGGCAGATTCGACAATTACATACGAAGCGTATGATTGTTAGATAGATCATACGCCGCGTATGTCAATTGGCATACGGTGCGTATGTTAATAGGTCCAGAAGCCATGCACAAACCTCGCAAGGAAATGATCGCCGAGACCCGCGCCAAGCTGATCGCGGCGGCCCGCCATGCCTTCGGTACGATCGGCTATGCCCAGGCCTCGATGGATGATTTCACTGCCTCGGCCGGGCTGACGCGCGGCGCACTCTATCATCACTTCGGCGACAAGAAGGGATTGCTGCAGGCGGTCATCGCCGAAATCGACGGCGAGATGGCGGCGCACGTGAACGAAGTGGCGTCGAGAGCGCCGACCCGCTGGCAGCATTTCGTCGACGAATGCACGACCTATATCGAGATGGCGTTGGAGCCGGAAATCCAGCGCATCATGTTCCGGGACGGCCCGGCCGTGCTGGGGGATCCGGCACAATGGCCGAATGCCAATGCGTGCATCGCTTCAATGACCGGCCATCTGACGACGTTGCAGGAGGAGGGGGTTGTCGTCCCCAGCCTCGACCCCGAAACCGCCTCGCGGCTGATCAACGGGGCGAGCAGTCAGGCGGCGCAACGGATCGCCAATTCGAGCGACCCCGAAGCGACGTCGAAGAAGGTGGTGACGGCGTTCAAGCAACTGCTCGAAGGCCTGCTCAAAAAGCCCGATCCGCAGCCGAACTGAAATCCACATAGGCGGTTCGGCGCCATTGCCCGCAATTGACAATAGCCGGTTTGAGCGCATCCTCTCGCGCCATCTCTGAAGCGGAGATTCGGGGCATGTGGGATTTCGATATCGGCAGGTCAGTGTCCATCATGACGCGGACCTGGCCCTTCATTCTCTTTCGCATGATCGTCTATTTCGGCATCACGCTGGCCTACATCATTGCGACCGGTACGGGCGCCTCCGTTGGCTATGGCGTCGGCCATATCTCCACCGATCCTGACGGCCCGCTGTCCTTTGCCTTTTGGGGCGGCGTGGTCGGTTTCGGCGTCGTCTCGATCGCCGTCTACTGGATCCGCGAATACATCCTCTACGTCGTCAAGGCCGGCCATATCGCCGTCATGGTCCATCTGATCGACGGCCGCGACATTCCCGACGGCCAGGACCAAATTGCCTACGCCAAGGACATCGTCACCCGGCGTTTTGCCGAGGCCAACATCCTTTTCGTCGTCGACCAGCTGGTCAAGGGTGCCATCCGCGCCATCACCGGCCTGATCGGCGGCATCGCCGCCTTCCTGCCAATTCCGGGCTTGGGCGGCCTGGTCTCCTTCATCAACACGGTGATCCGCCTGTCTCTGACCTATGTCGACGAGATCATCCTGGGCTACAACATCCGCATCAATTCAGCCTCGCCGTTCGAGACGGCGCGGCAAGGCGTCGTGCTCTACGCCCAGAACGGCCAGACCATGGTCAAGAACGCCGTCTGGCTGGCGGTCATCATGTGGGGGGTGTCCTTCGTCATCTTCCTGCTGATGCTGGCGCCTGCCGGCGCCATTCTTTTCCTCATGCCCGGGCAACTCGCCGGCTGGGCCTTCGTGCTCGCCATCGTCTTCGCCTGGGCCTTCAAGGCCGCCTTCATCGAACCCTTCGCCATCGCCTGCCTGATGCAGGTCTATTTCAGGACCATCGAGGGCCAGGTGCCCGATCCCGAGTGGGACGCCCGGCTGGCCGAGGCGTCGTCGAAGTTCAGCGAGCTCAAGGACAAGGCGCTGGCCTCCTTCGACGGCTCGCGCTGGGGTACGGCCGGCGCGACACACTGATCAGCGGCGGCCGCCGTCGCCGGTGCGGCGCCGACGGCGTTGAGGCGCGTTACGGTCGATTTGAGCGGCACTTCGCCTTGCCCGGAAAAAATCTCGCTCATGATCAGCTCCGGCAGCGGCAAGCGGCGTCCCCAGCCATGCGTTTCAAGGTCCGGTTTTGGCGCGAACTCCGAGACGCGGCCGACGCAGAGATAGGCGACCGGCGTCACATGCTCGGGAATTGACAGCAGGTCTTTCAACGCTTGCGCCTCGATGATGCTGACCCAGCCGACACCAACACCTTCGGCGCGCGCCGCCAGCCAGAAGTTCTGCACCGCGCAGACCGTGCTGTAGAGGTCCATCTCGGGATTGTGCCAGCGCCCCAGCGGCGAACCCTTCGAGCGCTGCCGGTCGCAGGTGATGCAGATGTTGAGCGCGCTTTCGCAGATGCCTTCCAGCTTGAGCTTGCGGTAGAGCGCCTGTCGCTCTTCCGCGATGGCTGGCAACTCCTGTTCGCGCGCCGCCAGGAACAGGTCGCGCACTTTCTGCCGTCGCTCGGCGTCGCGAATGACGATGAAGTTCCACGGCTGCATGAAGCCGACCGAGGGCGCGTGATGGGCCGCAAGCAGCAGCCGCGCCAGAACGTCATCGTCGAGCGCGGTCGGCAGGAAATGACTGCGGACGTCGCGCCGCGTGAACATGGCGTGGTAAACCGCATCGCGCGCACTCTGGTCAAATCCGTCGCCAACTGGAGCGGTCATGTGTTCCGGCATCGCGTGTCCCCTTGCGATTGCAGCAGTTCCAACTGTCAAAGCGTACTTTGTGCGTGCAAGTGGAGGCACATCGCTCTGATGCCGTCCGCCTGACCATGCGGATGACGATGTCTGCCAGGCCGGTCTTCTGGCTCGGGATCAACCCGCGTCCGGTGCCTTCCCGTCATCGACAGTGGCATTTACCGGCGCGGTCCCCCTCACAGCGTTGGGCACGCCACGGAATTTAACCGTGTTCCCGATTCTCCCGCTTGCGGCGGGCACCAGGCAGCGACACGACCTTACGCCGAAGCGCTGACGACGCCAATGCCTGCAGCGAAACCAAAGGACGCAGGCGTGATTTTCCCCAGTCATCAACCGCCTGCGCATGGCCTTTGTCGATCCGGGTCACTAGATTAGGGTGATGACCACCCGTCTCTACAGCCATCCGATCTTCCTCGAGCACATCACGCCGCCCGGCCATCCCGAGCGGCCCGACCGCTTGCGCGCCATCGAGCGGGTGCTCGACGACGAGGCTTTTGCCACGCTCGATCGTGTCCAGGCGCCGGAGGGCGACGAGGCCACCATCCTCTACGCGCATCCCGCCGATTTCGTCGCCCGCGTCCGCGCATCCATTCCCGACACTGGCATTGCCCGCATCGATGCCGACACCACCGCCAGCCCGAAGAGCTGGCAGGCGGCGATCACGGCGATTGGTGCTGCCAACGCTGCCGTGGACGACGTTTTCACAGGCCGCGCCGACAATGTCTTCGTCGCCGCCCGGCCGCCCGGCCACCATGCCGAAAAGACCACGGCCATGGGCTTCTGCCTCTTCAACACGGCGGCGATCGCGGCGCGCCATGCACAGAGGAAACATGGCGTCGAGCGCGTCGCCGTCGTCGACTGGGACGTGCATCACGGCAACGGCACGCAGGATATTTTCTGGGACGATCCGACGGTGCTCTATTGCTCGACGCACCAGATGCCGCTCTATCCCGGCACCGGGGCAAAGAGCGAGACCGGCGCCGGCAACATCGTCAACGCACCGTTGGCGCCGCAGACCGGCAGCGAGGTTTTCCGCGACGCCTTCCTGTCGCGGGTCCTGCCGGCGCTCGACAATTTCGCGCCGGACCTGATCATCATTTCGGCCGGGTTCGACGCGCATCACCGCGATCCATTGGCCGAAATCAACCTGACTGAGGATGATTTCGACTGGGCGACCGGCCAGCTGATGCAGCGCGCCACGCGCCACAGCGGCAACCGGCTCGTCAGCCTGCTCGAGGGTGGCTACGATCTGCAGGGACTGGCATTTTCGGTCGCCGCCCATGTCGGGCGACTGATGAAAGGATGAATGATGGCTGGTGAGACCAACGAAGACATCATGGCGATGAGCTTCGAACAGGCACTCGACGCGCTGGAGAAGATCGTCGATGATCTGGAGCGTGGCGACGTGCCGCTCGACCAATCGATCCGCATCTACGAGCGCGGCGAGGCGCTGAAGGCACATTGCGACCGGTTGCTGAAGGCCGCCGAGGACAAGGTCGAGAAGATCAGGCTGTCGCGCGACGGCAAGCCTGTTGGAACGGAGCCGCTCGACGCCGACTGAGGCATGCTCCCGAACGATGGTCTTTGCCTCACCGGTTTTTGGACATGATCATGATCGAGGATGGAATTCGTCTCGATTGAAACGGCTTCAGGAAGAGGAGGTTCGGAAACGATGTGCAGAAACATCAAGACCCTGTTCAATTTTGATCCGCCTGCAACCCATGACGAGGTGCGCGACGCCGCGCTTCAGTTTGTCCGCAAATTGAGCGGAACGACACGGCCCTCGAAACAGAACCAGCACGCGTTCGACCACGCCGTCGAGGCCATCGCGGCATCGGCGCGTGAGCTTCTCGATTCCCTCGAAACCCATCAGCATCCCCGCAATCGCGAAGAGGTGGCGGCCAAGGCGCGGGCAAAAGCCGCGGTCCGTTTTGCCTGACGCAAGTAGGCACGGCCGCTGACAAGGAGAGTGCATGAGCTTCTTCCCTGGGAAAGACCCTGAAGTCGGCGATGCCTTTGCCAGCGACCAGATCGAGCTGATGGTCATCCCGAACGCCAAGGACATTGGCGGTTTCCAGGTGCGCCGCGCGCTGCCGACCGCCAAAAGGCGGCTGGTCGGGCCCTTCATCTTCTTCGACCGCATGGGCCCGGCGATCCTGCGCGCCGGCCAGGCGCTCGATGTCCGTCCGCATCCGCATATCGGTCTGTCGACGGTGACCTACCTGTTCGACGGCAAGATCAGGCATCGCGATTCACTCGGCACCGAAATGGTCATCCAGCCCGGCGACGTGAATTTGATGACCGCCGGCCGCGGCATCGTTCATTCGGAACGCACGCCCGAAGAGTTGCGTGGCGCGCCGATGTCGGTCTCGGGCCTGCAGACATGGCTGGCATTGCCGGACGGCAAGGAAGAAGTGGCCCCGGTGTTCGAAAACACCGCGGCACTTCGACTTCCCGAGATCGATGCCGAAGGCGTCAGCGGGCGCATCGTCATCGGCGATTTCCAGGGGCTGCGGTCCCCGGTGAGGGCCGACTCCGAGACGCTTTATGCCGATCTGCGCCTGGCGCCCGGTGCCAGCGTAAAGATTCCCGCCGACGCGGAAGAGCGCGCCATCTACACGCTCGAAGGCGAGGTCTCGATTTCAGGCGACGTTTTCCCGGCCGAGCGCTTGCTGGTGTTCCGGCCGGGTGACGAGATCGTTGTGTCGTCGCAGACTGGCGCGCATTTCATGCTGTTCGGTGGCGCCTCGCTCGGCTCGAAGCGTTACATCTGGTGGAATTTCGTCTCGTCGTCGAAGGAGCGCATCGAGCAGGCCAAGCAGGAATGGAAGACGGGCCGCTTCGATATCGTTCCCGGCGATGAGGAAGAATTCATCCCGCTGCCGGAAAGCTAGGGCATGATCCCGAACCGGTTTTCGGAAGAGATCATGCCCAACAGCTAGAACCACAGCCTGATCCGCGTCACTGACACGCATTTACTTTCGCCGGCCGGCGGCCTATCCCGCCCATGAACAGAAAGCCCGAGCAGGCCTACCCGTGAACGCAACGCCACATACGCCGCTCCTCGACAAGGTCCGCATCCCGGCCGACCTGCGCACGCTTGCCGAGAGCGAACTGCCGCAACTGGCATCCGAGCTTCGCGCCGAGCTGATCGACGCGGTATCCCGCACCGGCGGCCATCTTGGCGCCGGTCTTGGCGTGGTCGAGCTGACGGTGGCGCTGCACTATGTCTTCAACACCCCGGATGACCGGCTGATCTGGGATGTCGGCCATCAGGCCTATCCGCACAAGATCCTGACCGGCCGCCGCGACCGTATCCGCACCTTGCGCCAGGAGGGCGGCCTGTCCGGCTTCACCCGCCGCGCCGAGAGCGAGTACGATCCCTTCGGCGCCGCTCATTCCTCGACATCGATATCGGCCGGCCTCGGCATGGCCGCCGCTCGCGACCTCTCCGGCGGCCGCAACAACGTCATCGCCGTCATCGGCGACGGCGCCATGTCGGCCGGCATGGCCTACGAGGCGATGAACAATGCCGGCGCGTTCGATGCCCGGCTCATCGTCATTCTCAACGACAACGACATGTCGATCGCGCCGCCGACCGGCGCGATGAGCGCCTATCTGGCGCGTCTGGCCTCGGGCAAGACCTATGTCGGCCTGCGCGACTTCGGCAAGAAACTGTCGTCTTATCTCGGCAAGCGCGCCGACCGCGCGATCACGCGGGCGGTCGAACACGCACGCGGCTACGTCACCGGCGGCACGCTGTTCGAGGAGCTCGGCTTCTATCACATCGGCCCGATCGACGGTCACAATCTGGAACATTTGATCCCGGTCCTGAAGAATGTCCGCGACAATGGCGAAGGCCCGGTGCTGATCCATGTCGTCACCCAGAAGGGCAAGGGCTATGCGCCGGCCGAGGCCGCCGCCGACAAGTATCACGGCGTCAACAAGTTCGACGTCATCACCGGCGCGCAGGCCAAGGCGCCGGCCAACGCACCGGCCTACACCAAGGTGTTCGCTGAAAGCCTGGTCCAGGAAGGGCGTGAGGATGACCGCATCGTCGCCGTCACCGCCGCCATGCCGAGCGGCACCGGCCTTGACCTGTTCGGCGAAGCGTTTCCGTCGCGGACCTTCGATGTCGGCATCGCCGAACAGCACGCGGTGACCTTCGCCGCCGGTCTCGCCACCGAAGGCTACAAGCCGTTCGCCGCGATCTATTCGACCTTCCTGCAGCGCGCCTACGACCAGGTCGTCCACGACGTTGCGATCCAGAAATTGCCGGTGCGTTTTCCCATCGACCGCGCCGGCTTCGTCGGCGCCGATGGCGCCACCCATTGCGGCGCCTTCGACACCACCTTCCTGGCAACCTTGCCGGGTTTCGTGGTGATGGCGGCGGCGGACGAGGCGGAGCTGCGCCACATGGTGCGCACCGCGGCGAGCTATGATGACGGCCCGATCGCCTTCCGCTATCCGCGCGGCAACGGTGTCGGCGTCGACATGCCGGAGCGTGGCTCGGTTCTCGAAATCGGCAAGGGCCGTATCGTTAGGGAAGGCAGCAAGGTCGCCCTCCTGTCCTTCGGCACCCGGCTGCAGGATTGCCTGATCGCCGCCGAGGAGCTTGGCGCGGCCGGGCTTTCCACCACGGTCGCCGATGCTCGTTTCGCCAAGCCGCTCGACGAGGATCTGATCCGCCGGCTGGCTCGCTCGCACGAGGTTCTGGTGACGGTGGAGGAGGGCGCCGTCGGCGGCTTCGCCAGCCACGTGCTGCAGTTTCTAGCCCATGAGGGCTTGCTGGAAAGTGGTTTGAAAGTGCGCCCCCTGGTGCTGCCCGATGCGTTCAGCGACCACGCCAAGCCGGAGAAGATGTACGCCGATGCGGGTCTAGATGCCGCCGGCATCGTGCGCACGGTGTTCGTCGCCCTCGGCCATACAGCCAGCGCCCAGCGCGCCTGAATCAAAATCTCAAGGGCTTGAATCAGTTTGCCGGCTTGACGTCTTAACGCCTTGTTAAGGCTGCCGTTTGGCGCTTTGCTTACCCTGTCTCTTGGCCGTTTTTCAACGGCGCCCTGCTAGACCGTGATCAGGCAGGGAGACAACCAACAATGAGAACGCTTCTGTGCGGCGTGGCGCTTTCAGCGGCCATCGTCGCGCCGGCCACCGCCGAAACGCGCTATGATCGCAGCCTTGAAAAGGCGGCCATGGGCATCATCGCCGGCAAGATGGGCGATATCCGCGGCGGCTTTTCCTATAAGCAGGTGCCGCAGCTGGTCGTGCCGGACCCTGGTCCGGCGCCTGCGGTTGCGCCCGAGCCTCCACGCGAGCAGGCTTCGGGGGATCGTGACGATGGCTTGTCTCCAGCCGTCGATCGCCAGGTTTCGCGAACCATTTTCTAGGGCATGTCGCCCGTTCAAGCGGCGCGCTTCAGAACCACATGGCGCGCACGCAGCGGCCATCGCGCGGCAGGTCGTCGTAAGTGTCGAGAGACCATCGAAATGGTCGATCGGCAAGCATTGTGCCGGGCTCGATGCGATGCTCGAGAAGCGGCGCAACGGCATGATGGGTTCGCACGGCTTCCAACGATGTTCCTTGCGCCAATGTCCTTGCCTTCGCGACCAGCTTTCGCCATGAAGGCCGATGAACTTGCCTTTGCCAGCCAGCGCCCGCCAGCGGCTCGACGACCTGCTCGTCCAGCGCGGGCTGTTTGCCAGCCGCTCGCGCGCTCGCGACGCGGTCGAACGCGGTACGGTGACCGTCGACGGCGTCATCGCGCGCAAGCCCGGCCAGAACGTTTTACCGCAATGCCTGATCGCCATCGATGATCCGGCGCAAGGCTATGTGTCGCGCGCGGCGCTCAAGCTAATCGGCGGGCTCGACCATTTCGGCCTCAATCCCGCCGGCCGCGAAGCACTCGACATCGGCGCTTCGACCGGTGGCTTCACCCAGGTCCTGCTCGAGCGCGGTGCGGCCCATGTCACCGCCATCGATGTCGGGCATGGCCAGATGCATCCCGATATCGGCAACGATCCGCGTGTGACTGTCATCGAGGGCCTGAACGCGCGCGATCTCACAGTCACCGATCTGGCCGGCCGGGTCCCGGATTTCATCGTTTCCGATGTCAGCTTCATTTCGCTGAAACTGGCGCTGCCGCCGGCGCTCGCCATCGCGAAGGCTGGTGCCGGCGCCATGTTTCTGGTCAAGCCGCAATTCGAGGCGGGCCGCGAAGCGATTGGCAAGGGCGGCCTGTTGAAAGATCCCTACGATGCCGCCCGTGTCGCCGGCCTGCTGCAGGATTGGCTGGACGCCGTTCCCGGCTGGCGCTCGCTGGGGATGCATTTGTCGCCGATCGAAGGCGGCGACGGCAACCGCGAATTCCTGCTCGGTGGGATCAAGGATCGATGAGCGCGCGCTTCAGCATCAGGAAACTCGGCGCCCAGGGCGACGGCATCGCCGAGACCGAGAGCGGTGATCTGTTCATTCCCTTCACACTGCCCGGCGAGGTCGTCAACGCCGCGCGCGAAAGAGATCGCGCCACGCTGATGGCGGTGCTGGAAGCCTCGCCGCTGCGCATCGATCCCGCCTGCCGCCATTTCACCGAATGCGGCGGTTGCGCCCTCCAGCATTTCGAAGCCGAAGCCTATCGCCAGTGGAAACGCGAAAAGGTGGTGCACGCCCTGAAGGGCAAGGGCATCGATTGCGACATCGGCGAACTGGTCGCCTGCGCGCCGCACACGCGCCGCCGTGTCGTGCTCGCCGCGCGGCGCACCGATACAGGCATGCTGCTCGGCTTCAATCGCCATCTGTCGCCGGAAATCATCTCGATATCGGAATGCCCGATCTCGCTGCCCGAGATCGTCAGCGCGCTCGATCGGCTGAAGGCGCTCGCCGAACTGGTCTGCGCCACCACCAAATCGTTCCGGCTGGCGGTCACCGTGACCGGTTCGGGCCTCGATGTCGCGCTTCACGAATCCGGCAAGCTCGGCGAAAACCAGCGTCGTGTCGCCTCCAACTTCGTCCTGGCTCAGGGATTTGCCAGGTTGTCGATCGATGACGAGATCATCATCGAGCCAAGGAAGCCTGTCGTCATGTTCGGCAGCGTCGCTGTCGCCGTGCCACCGGGCGCCTTTCTGCAGGCAACCGAGGCCGCCGAACAGACCATGGCCGATATCGTCGGCGGACATCTCAAACGTGCCAAGAAGGTCACCGATCTCTTCGCCGGCTGCGGCAGCTTTGCCTTGCGGCTGGCGGCGAAGTCGGAAGTCCATGCGGTGGAGGGCGATGCGGCAGCCCTTTCGGCGCTCGACCGGGGATCACGCTTCGCGACCGGGCTGAAGCGGGTGACGGGCGAACGCCGCGACCTGTTCCGCCGGCCGCTGACGTTCAAGGAATTGAATGCCTTCGATGGTCTAGTGTTCGATCCGCCACGCGCCGGCGCCGAGGATCAGTCGAAACAGATCGCACGCTCGGATGTTCCCTTTGTCGCGGCCGTATCCTGCAATCCAGTGACGCTGGCTCGCGACCTGCGCATCCTGCTCGACGGCGGCTACATCCTGAAAAGCGTGACGCCGATCGACCAGTTCCTGTGGTCGCCGCATGTCGAGGCGGTAGCGCTGCTGGAGAAGCCGAAAAAGAGGCGATAGCCGTAGGCTTCGGCTCCTATTAGCTTGGCGACAGTCGTTTCGACGTGCCGCCCCGTTGGTTGATCGACACCCATGTGTTTGGATTCTGCTGGGACTGGCGTTTGAGGAAGTAATAGCCCGTCGCATTCCAAGGTCTGATCTCATTGACCAGATTGTCCAGGACAAGATCGCCCTTGTCGGTTTTCACCGTCAGGATGGTGTGGCCTTCATTGTCGAGGTCGCGCACCACGGTCATCAGCAGCGCCTGCCGCGGGAATCCCGCCTCCTGAAGAAGCTTGCGCTTGTAGAGGGCGTAGATCTTGCAGTCGCCCTTGCCGTCCACGGGGTAATCCCAGTGGTCCGCCAT
Organism: Mesorhizobium newzealandense; assembly: GCF_042682145.1. Taxonomy (NCBI): domain Bacteria; kingdom Pseudomonadati; phylum Pseudomonadota; class Alphaproteobacteria; order Hyphomicrobiales; family Phyllobacteriaceae; genus Mesorhizobium; species Mesorhizobium newzealandense. Next base: position 153,954 of record NZ_JBHUGZ010000030.1, read on the forward strand.
CGTGCCCCAGTGATCGAAATTGCTGACGGGTTTGATGGAGCTGTTCGCCTTCTGATTTATCCGCTTGAGGATGCGTAGGTTCTGCGCCGTCAGCTTGACATTCGCGGCCGGCAGAGCGCGTACCTTGCACTCTTTTGGTCGACGATGGCAGAAATCGACCCAACCGTAGGGGACGCTGGTGCTTGCACCAACGGTGGCAGAGCGCAGCCCTTCCGTTGAAGATTGCGTCGATCGCGACTTGAACAATGTCGACTGTGCTGCCGCCGGGCTGGCTTGCAGCGATGTCGCACCAATCAACGAAACGAAGCCAAGGAGGAAGGACGAAGTCAGGACGCCGGGGAAATGCCGCATTGCCAAAACCACCACCGCAACGAGGAAGCTGGTGCTGCGTCCGTGCGCAAAAGGCAGCCCAGGCAGTTGAAGACTTAACAATTTCCTAATGTGGATTGTGTTCACTTCAAGGTGCCGACAGGGATTCAGCTGGAAAACGCCGTCTTTGGCCCAGACCTCGTCAGGATCGAGGAACGTTGCGACGCCGATGCCGCCGAAATGCCGGCGCCTGTCAGGATGACGACCTTGGATCTGGGCATGGTCGGCTGCATCCGGAAAACATTGTTTGGAAGGCGATTTTTACCGGAACATCCCGGCACGCTCAAACCCTGGTGCCACCCACCGTCATTTGGTTCATGCGCAAATGCGGCTGGCCGACGCCGACCGGGACGCCCTGTCCGGCCTTGCCGCACATGCCGATACCGGTGTCGAGCTTCATGTCATTGCCGATCATGGAAACGCGGTGCATGGCGTCCGGCCCGTTGCCGATCAGCATGGCGCCCTTGATCGGCTGCGTCACCTTGCCATTCTCGATCATGTAGGCCTCGGTGCAGCCGAACACGAATTTGCCCGAGGTGATGTCGACCTGGCCGCCGCCGAAGGACACGGCATAGATGCCGTTCTTGACCGAGGCGATGATTTCGTCCGGTTCCATGTCGCCCGCCGTCATAAAGGTGTTGGTCATGCGCGGCATCGGCTGGTGCGCATAGCCTTCGCGCCGACCGTTGCCGGTGGCCTTCATGCCCATCAGCCGGGCATTCTGGCGATCCTGCATGTAGCCGACCAGTTTGCCGTCCTCGATCAGCACGTTGCGGGCTGAAGGTGTCCCTTCGTCATCGACGGTGAGCGAGCCGCGCCGCTCCGGCATGGTGCCGTCATCGACGACCGTCACGCCCTTGGCGGCGACCTGCTGGCCCAGCAGGCCGGCGAAGGCTGAGGTCTTCTTGCGGTTGAAATCGCCTTCCAGCCCATGGCCGACGGCCTCGTGCAGCATGACGCCCGGCCAGCCGCTGGACAGGACGATGTCGAAGGTGCCAGCCGGCGCGGGTATGGCCTCCAGATTGACCAGTGCTTGCCTCAGCGCCTCCTTGGCGGCGTGCTTCCAGCTGTCCTCGACAAGGAAATCGCCAAAGGCCTTGCGTCCGCCCATGCCGTAGGAGCCGCTCTCCTGGCGGTCGCCGTCGCCGACGACGACCGAAACACTGACCCTGACCAGCGGGCGGATGTCGCGCACCACCTGGCCGTCGGCGCGCACGATCTCGACATGCTGCCAGGACGAGGTCAGCGACGCTGATACCTGGCGCACGCGCGGGTCCTCGGCGCGCAGCCAGGCATCGATTTCCTGCAGCAGCTTTGCCTTGGCCTCGAAGGAGGGCGAGGGGATCGGATTCTCGTCGCCATAGAGTTGGCGGTTGGTGCGGGTGGGCGCCGCGGCCAGCGTGCCGGAATAGCCGCCCTTGACGGTTGAAACGGCGTCGGCGGCGCGCAGAAGCGAGGCTTCGGAAAGGTCGCTGGAATGGGCATAGCCACTGGCTTCGCCGGCGACCGCACGCAGGCCAAACCCCTGGTCGGTGTTGAAGTTGGCGGTCTTCAGCCGGCCGTTGTCGAACATCAGCGCTTCGCTCTCGCTGTATTCGAGGAACAGCTCGCCGTCATCGGCGCCGTTTATGGTGTCGGCAACGATCTGCTTGATGCGATCGTCTGAAATGTCGAATTGGCCGATCAGGCTGTTCATGGCGCGGGCCCTTCAATAAGCGGTTTTACCGGATGTAGGCGCCAGGGCGCCGTTCGGCAATCCTCACGATGGTACACGGCAGATCCTATGTCAGGCGGCGCGCCATCACGATTTCGTCGATCTCCCGGCCCCCATGAAGAAAGCCCGCAGGTATGCAGCCAATTTCGTGAAAACCTTCGCGTTGATAAAATCGTATGGCGGCGGGATTTTCCGCGCTTACAGCCAGCTCGACCTGCCTTATGCCGGATGCGCGGGCATGATCGAGCAGCAGATTGAGCATCGCGGCGGCGTGTCCGCCGCCACGCTCGCTGTCGCGCAAATAGACCATGATGATGGTGGCGCGGTGCGCCATCTTGCTGCCCTGCTGCCGCGTCAGGCCCATTATGCCGACAGGCTCTTCGCCCCGGAAGCTGACGACGACCGGGTTGGTCGTCAGGCGCCGACGCCACTCCTCGTCAGGGAGACTTTCCCAATCCGATGCGCTGCTGGCGAAGGCTTCGGGAGAAGCACGCAAGGCCTCCAGGCGAATTCGCTTGAAGACCTCGAAATCGTCCGGATCGAGCAGTTTCAGGGCCAACAGTCAGGCTCAGGGCAGGGCGGCGAAACCGTCGGCGAAACCCTTGAGGTCGACCGGGATGCCGATGCCTTCTTCCGGGGTCTGGAAGACGATGAAGGTGGCCGACGTGCCGGTCTTCAGCGTGTCGAGCAGCGGCTTTTCGAGAATGACCTCGGCATAGCAGCCGTCCTGGAAGCAGCGCACGAAATAGGCGCGGCCGATGTCCTTGCCGTCGACATTGAGGCCGAGTCCGTTGGGCAAAAGCACGCCGAGCGGTGCCAGCACGCGCAGGATCTCGGCCTTGTTGTCGGCGGTGCGCAGCACGACGACCGATAGCCCCATCTCGGGCCGGTCCTCGGCGACGACGTTCTGCATCATCACGCATTGCTCGGAGGTGGCGCCGGCCGGCGTGTCGCAGATGATCGACCATGCACCATGCGTCGAGCGGACAGTCCCGCTCGGCTGCGCGGCATTGGCCTGGCTGGACAAGCCCATAAAAGACAGGCCGATAACGGACGGGCCGATTGCGGACAAGGCGGCGAGAAAGATGACCTTCGCCAGGATTCTCGAAAGCGCAAGTCTCGAAAGCCAGGGGTTCATGACGGCTCCATTGCGAATCACGGCACTTTAAGCCGCGCCAAAGCCAAGTAAAGGATGAGACCGCAACCGGTCTGCCCCGAAAAAGCCAATACGGCGCTTTTCCCTGCCAATTTCGCCCGAATTGCGACGGTCGGCACGCCCGGCCCGCAGGAATGGTGCGGTGGGCCGAACATACGCGATTCGGGGCCGTTGCCGTTGCCTTCAAAGGCACATCTGCGCTTGCGCGCAAAAATGCCGCACGGTTTCGCCCGCTCCTTTCTTGCGGAGGGAAAAAGAGTATGGTTTGAACCACCTTGAGACTGTCGGGATTCCCGTCCCGGCATTGTTCGTTATTCTCGTGGGGCACGCCGCGAGGAACTGGGAGACGATGAGGGCGATGAGAAGATTCCTAGCAGGCGCAATTGCCGCTGCCACGTTTTTCGCCGGCGCATCCGCCCATGCCGATCAGCCCAAGGACTGGGAGACCGGCTTCCAGGCGCCGGCGACCGACATGATGCGGCAGATCGAGTGGTTCGGGAACTACACGATGTGGTTCATCGTCCCGATCACCATACTGGTGCTGTGTCTGCTTGCTTATTGCATCTTCAAATTCCGTGCGAGCGTGAACCCGGTTCCCTCCAAGACCAGCCACAACACGCTGATCGAGGTGATCTGGACCGTTGGCCCGGTCGTCATTCTGCTCTGCATCGCCATTCCTTCGTTCCAGCTGCTGACCGCGCAATACACGCCGCCGGAAGACGCCAAGCTGACGATCAAGGCGACTGCCAACCAGTGGAACTGGGACTACGAATACCAGGTCGACAAGACGCTCTCCTTCAATTCCGCGATCCTGCAGGAAGCAGACCGGGCCAAGGCCGGCAAGGAAGACCGCGCGGCCTATCCGCGCCTGCTCGCCGTCGACAACGAGATGGTCGTGCCGGTCAACACCATGACCCGCGTGCTGGTGACCGCGGCGGACGTCATCCACTCCTTCGCCATGCCTGCCTTTGGCATCAAGATGGACGCGGTTCCCGGGCGGACCAACGAGACCTGGTTCAAGGCCGACAAGGAAGGCCTCTACTACGGCCAGTGCTCGCAGCTCTGCGGCAAGGACCATGCCTTCATGCCGATCGCCATCCGCGTCGTCTCCGACGCCCAGTACAACAGCTGGCTGGCAGCAGCCAAGACCGACCTGCCCGGCGCCAACAAGGCGCTGATGGCCGAGGTCGATGGCGTGAACAAGGTAGCGGCCGCCGGCAACTGATGCCGCGGCCAGAAAAGATCAGGGAACGGAGCGGAACATGGCAGGCGCTGCAGCTCACGACGACCACGACCACAAGCCGTATCACGGCTGGGTCCGGTGGGTGTATTCCACCAACCACAAGGACATCGGCACGCTCTATCTGATCTTCGCGATCTTCGCCGGCATCGTCGGCGGTGCCCTGTCGGTCGCCATTCGCATGGAGCTGCAGGAGCCGGGGATCCAGATTTTCAGCGGCCTCGCGCAGATGGTCTACGGCATGAACGGTGATGCCGCGATCGACGGCGGCAAGAGCATGTACAACGCCTTCGCCACCGCGCACGCGCTGATCATGATCTTCTTCATGGTCATGCCGGCCCTGATCGGCGGTTTCGCCAACTGGATGGTGCCGATCATGATCGGTGCGCCTGACATGGCCTTCCCGCGCATGAACAACATCTCCTTCTGGCTGCTGCCGCCGGCCTTCATCCTGCTGCTCGGCTCGATGTTCATGCCGAGCGCGCCTGGCGCCTATGGCGTCGGTGGCGGCTGGACACTCTATCCGCCGCTGTCGACCTCGGGCCAGCCCGGACCGGCGATGGATCTGGCGATCCTGTCGATCCACATTGCCGGCGCCTCGTCGATCCTTGGCGCCATCAACTTCATCACCACCATCTTCAACATGCGTGCGCCGGGCATGACGCTGCACAAGATGCCGCTGTTTGCCTGGTCGGTGCTGGTCACCGCCTTCCTGCTGCTGCTGTCGCTTCCGGTGCTGGCCGGCGCCATTACGATGCTGCTCACCGATCGCAATTTCGGCACGACGTTCTTTGCACCCGACGGCGGTGGCGATCCGATCCTGTTCCAGCACCTGTTCTGGTTCTTCGGTCACCCGGAAGTCTACATTCTGATCCTGCCGGGCTTCGGCATCATCAGCCACATCGTCTCGACCTTCTCGAAGAAGCCGGTGTTCGGCTATCTCGGCATGGCCTACGCGATGGTGGCGATCGGCGCGGTCGGCTTCATCGTCTGGGCGCACCACATGTATACGACCGGCCTGTCGCTCGACACGCAGCGCTATTTCGTCTTCGCCACGATGGTCATCGCGGTGCCGACGGGCGTGAAGATCTTCTCCTGGATCGCCACCATGTGGGGCGGGTCGATTTCGCTCAAGCCACCGATGCTGTGGGCCCTGGGCTTCATCTTCCTGTTCACCATCGGCGGCGTCACAGGCGTCCAACTGGCCAATGCCGGTCTCGACCGCTCGCTGCACGACACCTATTTCGTCATCGCGCACTTCCACTACGTGCTGTCGCTGGGCGCGGTCTTCGCCATCTTCGCAGGCTGGTACTACTGGTTCCCGAAGATGACCGGCTACATGTATTCCTTTGCCATCGCCAACACCCACTTCTGGGTCACCTTCATCGGCGTCAACCTGATCTTCTTCCCGCAGCATTTCCTCGGCCTTGCCGGCATGCCGCGTCGCACCATCGACTATCCGGACGCGTTTGCCGGCTGGAACATGGTGTCGTCCTACGGCTCGTATATCTCGGCCGTCGGCGTGGCGATCTTCCTCTATGGCGTGTTCGAGGCTTTCCAGAAGAAGCGCGTCGCCGGTGCCAATCCGTGGGGCGAAGGTGCCACGACACTGGAATGGCAGCTGCCTTCGCCGCCGCCTTTCCACCAGTGGGAGCAACTGCCGAAGATCAAATAAGGCGGCAGCCTCCATGGAATCGAAACCGCCGGCCTGCCGGCGGTTTTGGCCAAACGGAATGATGGACTTGAGTACGCATGGCCCTAGTCGACGAAACCAGCATTGACGAAGCGGGCTCCCGCATGTCGGAAGCGACGGCGGGCGATTTCTTCGCCCTGCTGAAGCCGCGCGTCATGTCGCTGGTGGTGTTCACGGCTTTCGTCGGGATGGTCGCCGCGCCGGTGACGATCAATCCGCTGCTGGCGGTGATCGCGATCCTGTCGATCGCCATCGGTGCCGGCGCCTCCGGTGCGCTCAACATGTGGTATGACGCCGACATCGATGCGGTGATGACGCGCACCGCCGGTCGTCCCGTACCGGCCGGCCGCATCCTTCCCGGTGAGGCGCTGGGCTTCGGGCTTGTGTTGTCTGTGCTGTCGGTGATGACGCTCGGCGTGCTCGCCAACTGGCTGGCGGCGACGCTTTTGGCCTTCACCATCTTCTTCTACGCTGTCGTCTATACGATGTGGCTGAAGCGCTGGACGCCGCAGAACATCGTCATAGGCGGCGCCGCCGGGGCCATTCCGCCGGTGATCGGCTGGGCTGCGATAACCGGGAGCGTCAGCCTGGAAAGCTTTGTCCTGTTCCTGATCATCTTCCTGTGGACGCCGCCGCATTTCTGGGCGTTGGCGCTGTTCAAGTCCGAGGATTATGCCCGCGCCGGCATTCCGATGATGCCGAACGTTGCCGGCCATGCCTCGACCCGCCGTCAGATTTTCGCCTACGCACTGGTGCTGGCGCCGGTCGGCGTGCTGCCGTGGCTGCTGGGCTACACCACACCGGTCTATGGCGTCGCCGCCGTGCTGCTCGGTTTGGGTTTTGTCTGGTACGCGTGGAAGGTGCTTGATATGGCCGACGACGATCGCGTGATGAAGCCGGCCAAGGCCTTGTTCGCCTATTCGCTGCTCTATCTCTTCGCCATCTTCGCCGCCTATCTCGCCGACAGCGTCGTCGAACGCGCGCTTGCCATGGGTGGAGCATGACCATGATCGAAGAAAAGCTCGAGCTGGTCACGCTGACCGAGCGGCAGAGGAAGGCCAGACGCAACCGTTCTGTCGCCATCGGCCTGGCACTGGCGGTGCTGGTCATCATTTTCTACATCGCGACGATCGTGAAGTTTGGCCATCACGTCTCCGGATCGATGTGAGGACGACGATGAGCCGCGCGACAGTCACCGACCCAACGAAGAGAAACACAAACCGCATCGTCGCGTTCGTCTGTGTGGCCTTCTTCGGCGGCATGATCGGCATGGCCTATGCCGCGGTGCCGCTCTACAAGATGTTTTGCCAGGCGACGGGCTATGGCGGCACGACGCAACGTGCCGAGAAGCAGTACGCCGGCCGCGTGCTCGACCGTGAGATCACCGTCCGTTTCGATGCCAACATCGCCGGCGTGCCGTGGGATTTCCAACCGGTCGATCGTTCGATGACGATGAAGATCGGCGAGACGGTGCAGGCGCACTATCAGGCCACCAACAAGTTCAATCGCCCTGTGACCGGCCGCGCCACCTTCAACGTGCAGCCGGAACTGGCGGGTCCCTACTTCAACAAGGTCGAGTGCTTCTGCTTCACCGATACGACGCTGAAGCCCGGCGAGACGCTGGACATGCCGGTCGTGTTCTACGTGGATCCCGATATCGTGAACGTACCGGAGCTGAAGGACGTGAAGACAATCACTCTGTCCTATACGATGTTCCCGGTCGAGAAGAGCAAGCCGGTCGCGTCGTCGGAGCCGGTCCAGGGCAATAGCAAGACAATTTCGAATACCGAAGCAAATCTCGGGGGTTGATATGGCAGACGCGCACGCAAAACCACACCATGACTACCATCTCGTCGACCCGAGCCCATGGCCTTTCCTGGGGTCCATCGGCGCGTTGGTGACCGCGATCGGCGGCGTCTGCCTGATGCAGTATCTCAAGGCCGGCGACTTCCCGATCTTTGGCTTCAACATTGCCAATCCGTGGCTGTTCTTCATCGGCCTGGCGATCGTCCTCTACACCATGTTCGCCTGGTGGTCGGACACGATCAAGGAAGCGCATGAAGGCCATCACACGCGTGTCGTGTCGCTGCACCTGCGCTACGGCATGATCATGTTCATCGCCTCCGAGGTGATGTTCTTCGTGGCCTGGTTCTGGGCATACTTCGACGCCAGCCTGTTTCCCAGCGAGGTTCAGCAATACGCCCGCACCGCGTTTACCGGTGGTGTCTGGCCGCCGAAGGGCATGGAAGTTCTCGACCCCTTCCACCTGCCGCTCTACAACACCGTCATCCTGCTCTTGTCGGGCACCACGGTCACCTGGGCGCACCATTCGCTCATCCATGGCGATCGCAAGGGGCTGATCAACGGCCTGGTGCTGACAGTCGGCCTCGGCATGCTGTTCACCATGGTGCAGGCCTACGAGTACATGCATGCTCCGTTCGCCTTCAAGGATTCCATCTATGGCGCCACCTTCTTCATGGCGACCGGCTTCCATGGCTTCCATGTCATCATCGGCACCATCTTCCTGCTGGTCTGCCTGATCCGGGCGATGAAGGGTGATTTCACCCCCAAACAGCATTTCGGCTTCGAGGCGGCCGCCTGGTATTGGCACTTCGTCGACGTGGTTTGGCTGTTCCTGTTCGCATCGATCTATGTCTGGGGATCGGTCGGCGCAGTGATCGAAGGTCACTGATACCGGTCTGAGGAGTTTTGATGAGGCGGCCGCGGCGACGTGGCCGCCTTCTTCTTTTCGGCGCAATAATCGCCGATCGATGGCCAATGCGGCCAACAATCCCTTCCGCCATTTTAGCATTCATGATCGCGATAGGTCCGGCCTTTGCCGGCGAGAGGGTCGATCTGGTGCGCGTGCACAAGGCGGAACGGCTGCTGGAACTGATCAGTGACGGCAAGGTGCTGCGAAGCTACAGCATTGCGCTCGGCGGCGATCCCATCGGCCACAAGCACCAGGAAGGCGATCAACGCACACCGAAGGGGCGCTATGTCCTCGATTGGCGCAACCCGAACAGCATCGCCCATAAGTCGATCCATATCTCCTATCCCAATGCCGACGATCTGGCGGCCGCCAAGGCACGCAATGTCGACGCGGGCGGCATGATCATGATCCACGGCCAGCCAAATGGTTTCGGCTGGTGGGGCTGGCTGCTTCAATTGGTCGACTGGACCGATGGCTGCATTGCGGTTACGGACTCCGACATGGACGAAATCTGGGCGATGGTGGCCGACGGGACACCGATCGAGATCGAACGGTAAGCAATGAGCGATGACACGGCGATCCGGCCGCCGATCGATCCGAGATCGAGCGGTAAGCAATGAGCGACGACAAGGCGATCTGGCCGCCGATCGATCCGATCTCGGCCGGCCTGCACGGACGCTGCCCGCGCTGCGGCGAGGGGCGGCTGTTCTCCGGCTTCCTCACCGTCGGCAAGCGCTGCACCAATTGCGGCCTCGACTATTCCTACGCCGATGCCGGCGATGGGCCGGCGGTCTTCGTCATCCTGATCATCGGCTTCATCATCGTCGGCCTGGCGCTCTGGGTTGAAGTCACGCTGAGCCCGCCGCTCTGGCTGCATCTGCTGGTCTGGATCCCGCTGGCTGTCGTGCTGTGCCTGACGGCGCTGCGGCTGATCAAGGGCGTGCTGCTGACGCTGCAATATCGCAACAAGGCGGCCGAGGGCCGGCTGGATCACGGCGAATGACCGAGGCATCCATTGGAACTGGCGGCCGTTCGCGGCCAAGGACGGCATTGCTGCTCGGCCTTGGCCTGGTTCTGATGCTGATCCTGCTGGCGCTCGGTACCTGGCAGGTCCAGCGCCTGCAGTGGAAGCAAGGCCTTCTGCAGACCATCGATCAGCGGACGCACTCGGTGCCGCGGCCGCTCGCCGAGGTCGAAAAAGAATTCGCCTCGACCGGCGACGTCGACTATACGCCGATCACCGTCAGCGGCACTTTCCTGCATTCCGGCGAACGGCATTTCTACGCCACTTGGGACGGCGACGCCGGCTTCAACGTCTACACGCCGCTGGCCCTCGACGATGGCCGCTTCGTCCTGGTCAATCGCGGCTTCGTGCCCTACGACCTGAAAGATGCCGCCAAGCGCGCGAAGGGGCAGGTGACGGGCAAGGTGACGATCACCGGCCTCGCCCGCAACCCGCTGCCGGCAAAGCCGTCGATGATGCTTCCCGACAACGACGTGGCCAAGAACATCTTCTACTGGAAGGACCGCGACGCCATGGCGGCGAGCGCCGGGCTGCCGGCGGGCGCCACGCTGGTGCCGATCTTCATCGATGCGGACAAGACGCCAAATCCGGGCGGGTTGCCTGTCGGCGGCGTCACCATCATCGACCTGCCGAACAGCCATCTGCAATATGCGATGACCTGGTATGGCCTTGCCGCCGCACTCGCCGCCGTGCTCATCCTGCGGCTTCGCCGTCCCGTGAAAGAGGAATGAAGGCTATCGCCGCCCCCCTTTCTCCCGATGCACTTGACAGGGCGGGGGTAGGCACCTCATTTCGGCTTTGATCAACCGGCCCGGATTCATGCTTCAGACAACCACCAAGCCCCCCCTGACGATCCGGCTCTGCCAGCCGCGCGGTTTTTGCGCCGGCGTCGACCGCGCCATCCAGATCGTCGTGCTGGCGCTGAAGAAATATGGCGCTCCGGTCTATGTCCGCCACGAGATCGTGCACAACCGCTACGTCGTCGAGGGACTGCAAAGCCTTGGCGCCGTGTTCATCGAAGAGCTCTCCGAGATTCCCCCTGAGCATCGGCAGTCGCCGGTCGTGTTCTCGGCGCATGGCGTGCCGAAATCGGTGCCGGCGGATGCCCAGGCGCGCAACCTCTTCTATCTGGACGCTACCTGTCCGCTGGTGTCGAAGGTCCACAAGCAGGCGATGCGCCATCAGCGGCTGGGCCGCCATGTGCTGCTGATCGGCCATGCCGGACACCCCGAGGTGATCGGCACCATGGGCCAGTTGCCGGACGGCGCGGTGACGCTGATCGAGACCGAGGCCGACGCGGCGAAGCTTGCGCCTGCCGATCCGCAGGCGCTCGGCTTCGTCACCCAGACCACGCTGTCGGTCGAGGACACCGCCGGCATCATCCGTGCCTTGCAGGATCGCTTTCCAGACCTGCATGCCCCGGCTGCGGAATCGATCTGCTACGCCACCACCAACCGCCAGGAGGCGGTCAAGGAAACCGCGGCCGGCGCCGATCTCTACCTGATCGTTGGCGCGCCCAATTCATCCAATTCGCGGCGTCTTGTCGAAGTGGCGGAGCGTGCCGGCGCCTCGATGTCGCTTCTCGTGCAGCGCGCCGCCGAGATTCCGTGGAATGACATCGCCGGCATCTCGACGCTCGGCCTGTCGGCAGGGGCATCGGCACCGGAGATCATCGTCGACGAGATCATCGATGCGTTCCGCCAGCGCTTCGATGTCACGATCGACCTGGCCATCACGGCCACGGAAACGGAGGATTTTCCGGTCATGCGGGTACTGCGCGATGTCGAACTGACGCGAGCCGACATGGCTTTCGTCAATGGAGCCGCGTAAGGCACATGGCGGTCTACACCGACGTTGCCGAAGGCGAACTCGGCGCATTCCTCAAACACTATCCGGTCGGCGATCTCCTGTCCTACAAGGGTATCGCCGAAGGCACGGAAAACTCGAACTTCCTGCTGCACACCTCCAGCGGCTCCTACATCCTGACGCTCTATGAAAAGCGCGTCGAGAAGGCGGATCTGCCGTTTTTCCTCGGACTTATGGGCCACCTCGCCAAGAAAGGCGTCTCTTGCCCACTGCCGGTGACCGCGCATGACGGCAGCGTCATCGGCACGCTCGCCGGCCGGCCGGCGGTCATCATCACCTTCCTCGAAGGGCTTTCGCTGCGGCGGCCGGCAGCAACGCATTGCGCCGAGGTTGGCAAGGCCCTGGCGGCCTTGCATCTGGCCGGAGCCGACTTTTCGATGACCCGTCCGAACGCGCTCGCCATCGACGGCTGGCGCAAGCTTTGGAACGCCTCCCGCGACCGCGCCGACGAGGTTGAGCCGGGCCTGGCCGCCGAGGTTGATGCCGACTTCGCCGACTTCGAGCGGAACTGGCCGAAGGATCTTCCCGAAGGCATCATCCATGCCGATCTTTTCCCGGACAATGTCTTCTTCCTCGGCGAGAAGCTTTCCGGTCTGATCGACTTCTATTTCGCCTGCGACGACCTCTACGCCTACGATGTCGCCACCTGCCTCAATGCCTGGTGCTTCGAGAAGGATTTCTCCTTCAACCTGACCAAGGGCAAGGCATTGCTGGCTGGCTATCAGAGCGTGCGTCCGCTGAGCGACCAGGAAAGTGCGGCGCTGCCGATGCTGGCGCGCGGATCGGCGCTGCGCTTCATGCTGACCCGGCTCTACGACTGGTTGACTGTTCCCAATGGCGGGCTGGTGATGAAACGCGATCCGACCGAGTATATCCGCAGGATGCGATTCCATCGGGCGATCAGATCTCCTTCGGAATATGGATTGGCATGAGCAAACAGGTTGAGATATTCACCGACGGCGCCTGTTCGGGCAATCCCGGCCCTGGCGGCTGGGGCGCGATCCTGCGCTTCAACGGCACCACCAGGGAGCTTTCCGGCGGCGAGGCCGAGACCACCAACAACCGCATGGAACTGCTCGCCGCCATCTCGGCGCTGAATGCGTTGAAGGAACCCTGCACGGTCGGCCTTCACACCGACAGCAAATACGTCATGGACGGCATTTCCAAGTGGATCCACGGTTGGAAGAAGAACGGCTGGAAGACCGCCGACAAAAAGCCGGTCAAGAATGGCGAACTCTGGCAGGCGCTGGATGAGGCCAACAGGCGCCACAAGGTGACCTGGAACTGGGTCAAGGGCCATGCGGGCCACGCCGAGAACGAACGCGCCGACGAACTCGCGCGCGAAGGCATGGCACCGTTCAAGAAAGGCCCGGTCAAGCCTGCTGCGGCGCCAAAGCCTGAGGCGCAGGCAACCCAGCCGGCAGTGGCGAAGGCGCGGCGCTCGACCCAGAGTTATTGAACTCCGGGAGCGGGGCAGCTCTCACGCAGGAAGACGTCTATCGTGCCGATCCTGTACTATGTCACCCATCCCCAGGTTCAGGTCGATGCCAACATTCCCGTCCCGGAATGGGGGCTATCCGACATTGGACGCGCGAGGGCGATTGCGATGCTCGATCAGCCCTGGGTCGGGTCGATCCGGCGTATCGTGTCGTCGGCCGAGCGCAAGGCGATGGAAACCGCCAAAATCCTCGCAACGCATCTCGGCCTTGCCATCGAAGTGAGGGCCCGGACGCATGAGAATGACCGATCGGCAACGGGCTTCCTGCCGCCGCCGGAGTTCGAAGCGGTCGCGGACCAGTTCTTCGCCAATCCGCACAAAAGCATTCGCGGATGGGAACGGGCCATCGATGCCCAGCATCGGATCGTGAGCGAGGTCGACGCCGTGCTCGGTACTGCCGACGCCGACGACATTGCTTTCGTGGGCCATGGCGGCGTCGGAACGCTCCTACTGCTGTCTCTCGGTGGCCGAAAGATCAGTCGCGAGGCCGATCAGCCGCCGGGCGGCGGCAACCACTTCGCGTACGACATTGCCGCACGCCGCGTTGTCCACGGCTGGCGGCCGATCGACGCGCCGGTGCAGCGCCACGGCGATTGACCGGGCTACCGGATCAGCAGCGCCGTGCCGTAGAGCCCGAGCGCGAACACCGTGTGCGACACCAGGTTAAGCGCCCGGATCTGCATCGGGTTGGGCCGCTTCGAGGCCGCCCAGCCGGCGCCCATGCCGGGCGCCAGCAGGAACCAGCCGGCACCGACGGTGACCATGCCGAGGATGAAGGCCGGCAGGAAGGTCGGCACCGCCAGCCAGGCCGCTCCCGCCACCGCCACCAGGATGACGCCATAGACGATGCCGACAAGATAGTGAAAGGCCCAGCCCAGCACCACTTCATGCGTGTAGGCCGCCGCGTCGCCAATATCGTCGTGAAAGACCTTGTCGCGGAGATGCCAGACCCATCGACCGACCGGACCCCAATTCGGCCGCGGTTGACCGAATGCCTTGTGGAGGAAGAAGGCCCAGATATCCATCAGCGCGGTGGCGCCGATGCCGATCGCGATGGTACGCCAGAAGATGTCAAACATCGTTGGACCTCCCCAAAATCCGACAGTTCAGAAATAAGCTCGGTCGTCGGGCGCAAGCGACCGTTGCGACGTCACGCCCGAAATTGTCGCCGGGGCGTCAGAGCTGTCCGAGAATATGGGCCGCGCCGGACTCGTCGACACCGGGCTTGGTCTCGACATTGAGTGCGGTGACCTTGCCGTCCTCGACGATCATCGAAAACCGCTTCGAGCGCAGTCCCATGCCTCCCGCGGAAAGGTCGTTATCAAGGCCGACTGCCTTGGCGAAATCCCCACTGCCGTCGGCGAGATAGAGGATCTTGCCTTCGCCGCCGGTGAAGCGCGCCCAGGCGCCCATGACGTGAGCGTCGTTGACCGAAACGACGGCGATGGTATCGACGCCGCGTGCCAGGATGGCGTCACGGTTCTCGAGATAGCCGGGCAAATGATTGTTGCTGCAGGTCGGCGTGAAGGCGCCGGGAACCCCAAACAGCACGACCTTCTTTCCCGAGAAAATCTCGGCCGACGTGATTGGCTTCGCGCCATCGGCGGTCATCGTCTTGAAGGTCGTTTCAGGCAGCTTGTCGCCAACGGAAATGGTCATGAATTTCTCGCTTGGAAAATGGGGAAGGGTGTGTGCTTGCGTAGCGAAATCGGCGGCCTTCTGCAACCATCGAGGCGGCTTGAGTACATGTCGCCCAAAGGTGCGCAGCGGTTATGGAGCAACGACATGGACAAAGAGTGGACCTTGAAGCGTGTCGTATGAATCCGTTTGATGCGGTGCGCTCTAAGGAAACGGCAAAAGCCCTTCGACCGCGCCGGTCGAACTCGTCAGTGTATAGTGAAGCCCACCATCCGTCGGCGTCGTCGAAGGGCGGTCGAGGATCGGCACGGTGAAGATCAGCTTGCCGTCCTTTTCGCTGCGGGCAGGGGTGCCGAACATGTAATCCCGCTCACCGGCGACAAAGAAATCAGCCGCCTCCGGATCGCCGGGAAAGCTTGCCTCGACAACCAGCGTCTCGTGGTCGCCCGGCAGCACATTGATGCCGAAGTCGGACCTTGCAGGTGTCGGCAATGCCGCGAAGCTCGCCTTCACCAGCGCCATGTCTTCGGCATTGTCCGGGTCGGAGCCGGGGTCGACGGTCAGCCGCGTCTGCACCGGAATGCAGATCGTTTCGCAAATGCCGAGAAAGATGTCGGCGTCGATCAAAGCGGGATCCTTCGCCGCCGACAGGGTGAACACCACCGGCAGCGAAACCGGATAGTCGTAGCCTGCCCATTTGCCATAGCCTTCGTCATGACGCTGCGGCGCCGGGAAGGAAAGCTGGGCGTCGGCGATGTTTGTGCTGCCTGAAATGTCGAGCTGCGGTGGCACGCCCGCGTCGCCCGGATCGCGCCAGTAGGTCTTCCAGCCGGGCTTGAGCGCAATGTCGAGAACGCCCTGGATGCGGCCGGCGGCATCGGCTTTGCCGCTCGTCACCAGCCGGACCTTGCCGCCTTCGCTGTTGTACCAAGCTGATGAGGAGGCGGCGGCGGGAAGAGCGGTCGCCGATCCGATGGCGGCGCCGAGCAGCAGGATTTTCAAGCTTTGCATGGCGGTGATTTGATCGTCCGTTCGTGGCCGCGCAATGATTTCGTAGCCTTGCCGGTATCATATTTGCGTGACCTTGAGGGAAGGAATGCTCGAGCCGGCGGTATGGGCTTTGGTCGAATCACGCACAGCGCATCTTTTCGGCGCTTTGGAAACGCGTTACGCTCGCCACCATGGACTTGTTGCGCCACAAGAAGACAGCCGCCAGCCGCGGCTTTCTCGACGATCAGTTCCTGATTGCCATGCCCGGCATGAAGGACGACCGTTTCACGCGCTCGGTCATCTACGTCTGCGCGCACAGCGATGAAGGCGCGATGGGGCTGATCATCAACCAGACACAGCAGATGCTGTTTCCGGACCTGCTCGTGCAACTGGGCATCATGAACGAACAGGAGGCGATCCGCTTGCCGGCGCAGGCGCGCGATTTCGTCGTGCGCAATGGCGGACCCGTCGACCGCAGCCGGGGCTTCGTCCTGCATTCGGGCGACTACCGGGTGGAATCGTCGCTGACCGTTTCGGACGACATCTGCCTGACCGCGACCGTCGACATATTGCGCGCCATTTCGTCTGGCCGTGGGCCCCGCCACGCGCTGATGGCGCTCGGCTATTCCGGCTGGGGCGCCGGCCAGCTGGAGACCGAGATCGCCGAGAATGGCTGGCTGACCTGTCCGGCAAACGCCGAGCTTCTATTCGACACCGACATCGAGCGCAAATACGACCGGATCCTCGCCTCGATCGGCATCGATCTCGCCCATCTCAGCCTCGCCGCCGGACACGCCTGAGCCTCATCACAGAGGCTCTCAGGCTTGTGTCAGCGGATACTGTTCCTTCAGCGTCTTCAGCACCTGGTCGCCCGGCATCGGTGCGCCGAACATGAAGCTCTGCACATACTCGCAGCCCATCTGGCGCAGCTCCAGCGCATCGCTTTCGTCCGAAATGCCCTCGGCAACGACGGACAGGCCGAGCTCATGCGCCATGTTGACCATGGATTTGAGCAGCACCGCGCGTTTGGGCGTGTTGTCGTCGACGAAGCTCTTGTCGATCTTGATGGTGTCGAACGGGAAACGCGTCAGATAGGCCAGCGAGGAATAGCCGGTGCCGAAATCGTCCAGCGACAGGCCGATACCGAGCTGCTTCAGCTTGGTCAGCACATGGGCGGTCTGCTCGGGATTGTCCATCACCAGCGATTCGGTGAGCTCGAGCCGGAAGCAGCGCGGCTTCAGATTGGCGCGTGCGATGACCGAGCGGACGTCGCTGACCAGATCGCGGCGGATGAGCTGGCGGCTGGACAGGTTGACCGAGACCGACAGCGGCGCGTCACCGATCTGCTTTTGCCATCCGGCGAGGTCTTCCGCCGCCTGCTGCATGGCGAACAGGCCGAGCTGCACGATCAGCCCGCAGCTTTCGGCGACCGGGATGAAGTCCGCCGGCGGGATCATGCCGCGGCGCGGATGATCCCAGCGCAGAAGGGCTTCGAAGCCGGCGACGCTGCCATCCTCCAGCCGTACGATCGGTTGGTAGGCGAGCGTGAATTCGCGCCGTTCGATGGCGCGCCGCAGGTCGGATTCGAACTGCAGCCTGTCGGTGCCGACGGTGCGGAAGGCCGGGCGGAACGGCTCGATCCTGTCGCCGCCGAAGCGCTTGGCCTGATGCATCGCAAGCTCGGCATCCTTGACCATGTCCTCGGCCGACATCTGCGGCGAATTCCAGGTGATCAGTCCGATCGACGCCGTCAGCACGATTTCGCGCTTGGCGAAGGTGATCGGGTTGTTGATGGCATGCTTGATGGCATCCGCCACCGCCGCGATGCGGGCCGGGTCCTGCTCGGACAACAGCATCAGCGCGAACTGGTCGCCGGCAAAGCGAGACAGCGAATCCTTCGGCTTGAGCAGCCGGTGCAGCCGGCGCGCAATGGTCAGAAGGATGGTGTCACCGGCCGAGATGCCGAGCCCGTCATTGACCTGCTTGAAGCGGTCGATGTCGATGACGAAGACGGTCGGACGCACTTTCTCTTCGGTGCGGGCGATCGAGATGATCGCTTCCAGCCGGTTCATCAAAAGTTCGCGGTTCGGCAGCCCGGTCAAATTGTCGTGTACGGCGTCGTGCAGCAGCCGTTCTTCGGACTTCTTCTGCTCGGTGACGTCGACCATGGTGCCGACGCAGCGGATGACTTCGCCGTCCGACCCGATCACCGGGCGAGCCCGCAATGAGAACCAGTGATAGTGGCCGTCGGCGCCGCGCAGGCGGAAGTTCTGCGACACCCGGCCACGCCGGTGTTCCAGCACCACGTCGAGCGTCGTGCGGAAGGTGTCGCGGTCGTCGGCATGCAGCACCGGTAGCCAGTTGCGCGCGGCACCGCCGAGACTGTTGGGCGCCAAGCCGAGCTGGATGCTGACATCGGGCTTGGTGACGACGCGGTCGCGCAGCACGTCCCAGTCCCACACCGTATCGCCAGATCCGGCGACGGCCAGCGCCTGCCGCTCGAGGTCGGAGAACAGGCCCTGGTGCAGCGCCCCGCCGGCAAAGGCGTGCTGCATGACGGTGAAGCCGATCAAAAGGATGATCAGGATCAGCCCGCCACCCAATGCTGGCTGGGCGATGTCGTTGTCGAGCATGCCGGTGATCGCCATCCACGACCCGCATAGCCACAACAGCACCATGACCCAACTGGGCACCAGCATGATGGCGCGGTCGTAGCCGCGTATGCCGAGGAAGATGATCAGGCCGAGCCCGGTCAGCGCGGTGGCGGCGAAGGACAGCCTGGCGATGCCGGCGGCGACCGCCGGATCGACGATGGCGACACCGGCGATCAGCACCAGTCCGAGGATCCAGACCAGCGCGCCATAGCTGAAATGGCCGTGCCATCGGTTGAGATTGAGATAGGCGAACAGGAAGACCACGAAGGTCGCCGCCAGCGCCACCTCCGTTCCTGCTCGCCACATCTGCTCGTTGCCGGGCGATATCTCGATGATCTTGTTCAGGAAACCGAAATCGACGCAGATATAGGCAAGCACCGCCCAGGCGAGTGCCGCGGTCGCCGGAAACATCGAGGTTCCCTTGACCACGAAAAGAATGGTCAGGAACAGCGCCAGCAGGCCGGCGATGCCGATGACGATGCCGCGAAACAGCGTGTAGGAATTGACCGAGTCCTTGTAGGATTCCGGATCCCACAGATAGACCTGCGGCAGCTTTGGCGAGGCCAGCTCGGCGATGAAGGTGATCACCGTGCCCGGGTTCAGCGTCACCCGGAACACGTCGGCGTCGGGGCTGGTCTGGCGGTCGAGCGCGAAGCCCTCGCTGGGCGTGATGGCGGCGATACGGGTCGAGCCGAGATCGGGCCAGAAGATGCCGGAATTCACCAGCCGGAAATGCGGCGCGACAATCAGCCGGTCGAGCTGCTGGTCGGTGGTGTTGGCCAGCGCGAACACCGCCCAGTCGCCGGTCGACCGCGCATCGTTGGCCTCGACCTCGATGCGCCGCACGATGCCGTCCGGTCCGGGAGCGGTCGACACCTGGAAATTCTCGCCCTGGTTCCGGTAGATCTCGACGGCGCCCGACAGGTCGAGCGCGACGTCGTCGCGGGCAATCTTGATCGGCTCGACGGCGAAGGCCGACGATGCCGCGCACAGCGTCAGGATTGTCGCGAGGACAAAGGCGATCAGCGGCCCGTATCGCAGGAAATTCGTCAAAAATCAGTCCTTCGTTTCTGCGCCCGGCGGATCGTCCGCGATCCGGGCGTAGAGGTAGTGGTCCTGCCAGATGCCGTTGATCCTGAGATAGGATCGCAGAAGTCCTTCGCGCCGGAATCCGGCTTTTTCAAGCACGCGGATCGACCGGGCGTTGTCGGGAATACAGGCCGCCTCGATCCGGTGCAACCTCAGCGTATCGAAGGCGAAGCGCGCCACCACCTTGACCGCGTCGGTCATCAGGCCACGGCCGCCAAAGCGCTCGCCGATCCAGTAGCCGACATGGCCACTTTGCGAGACCCCGTGGCGTATGTTGCCGAGCGTGATGCCGCCGGCCAGTCTGCCGCTGCTTTTCTCGAAGATGAAGAAGGCGATCGCGGTTCCCTGGGCATAGTCCTCGCGGTAGCGGCTGATGCGCAGCCGCCACGCGGTGCGGTCCAGTTCATCGGGAGTCCAGCGTGGCTCCCATGGTTCGAGGAAGGCACGGCTTTCGCCGCGCACCGTCGCCCATTCGCGGTAGTCATTCGTGAAGGGCACGCGCAGCGTGACGCGGTCGCCCTTCAGCGCCGGTAGATCGCGGCGAAAGAAAGGGAGCGCGAACACGACGCTTTGAGGGGCTTAGACGGCGAGCTTGCGGGCCGTGGTCTGCGTGCCCGCAAGCGACTCGAGGATCGCCTCGTATGGCGCCAGCGTACCCACAGGCCCGACAGCGGTCAGCGTCGGCTTGGTCGAGAACAGCCGTGACGACAGGTCGGTCAGTCGCTCGATCGTCAGCGCCGACAGCCGCTCCATCAATTCCTCCTTGGCGATCGGCCGGCCGAACAGAAGCAGCTGCCGTGCGATCTGCGAGGCGCGGCTGGCCGGGCTTTCGGCGGACATGATCAGCCCGGCGCGATACTGGGCGCGGGCCCGGTCGAGTTCTTCCTGCAGGATTTTCTCGCCGGCCTTCTGCAGCTCGTCGATGATGACGGGCACCAGTTCGGCGATGTCGCTCTGGCCGGTCGCGGCATGCACGCCGAAGACGCCGGTGTCGGAAAAGCCCCAATGGAAGGCATAGACCGAGTAGCACAGGCCGCGCTTTTCACGGACTTCCTGGAACAGACGCGACGACATGCCGCCGCCAAGGATCATCGACAGCACCTGCGAGGCATAGAAGTCGCGCACATGATAGGCGCGGCCCTCGAAGCCCAGCACGATCTGCGCGTCCATCAGGTCGCGGTCCTCGCGGAAGTCGCCGCCGACATATTGCGCATATTGCGGGATGGTGCTGTCGGCCTTGCTGCGGAAGCCGCCGAGTTGCTTTTCGACCTCGCGCACGAAATTGTCGTGCTTGATGTCGCCGGCAGCGACGATCACCATGCGCTCGGCGCCATATTGCCGTTCGATGAAATCGTGCAACTGCTTCGAAGTGAAGGATTTGACGGTTTCCGGCGTGCCCAGGATCGAGCGGCCGATGGTCTGGTGGCGAAAGGCCGTCTCGGTGAAACGGTCGAAGACGATGTCGTCGGGCGTGTCGTGCGCGGCGCCGATCTCCTGCAGGATCACATGCTGCTCGCGTTCGAGCTCCTGCGGGTCGAACTCGGACTCCTGCAGGATGTCGGCAAGAATGTCGACGGCCAGCGGCACATCGTCGGAGAGCACCCTGGCATAGTAGGAGGTGGTCTCGACGCTGGTGGCGGCGTTGATCTCGCCGCCGACGTCCTCGATCTCCGAGGCGATTTCGAAGGCGCTTCGCCTTTTTGTACCCTTGAACGCCATGTGTTCGAGCAGATGGGCCATGCCATGCTCGTCATCACGTTCATTGCGGGCACCTGACTTGACCCAGGCACCAAGGGCAACCGATTCGATGCTTTGAAGGGTTTCGGTGGCGACTGTCAGGCCGTTCGACAGACGGCTTACCTCAACACCCATATGGCTACTACTCCCTAACGCGCCGCCCGCGCGCGGCGGCCGACGTAATCTTCCACCATTTTCAGGTCGGATGGAAGTACCGTGTATTTTTCCTCTGATGTCATCAACCCACCTAGCCATGCGGGCAGTGCCGGCGACACGCCGCTGGCGGCTTCGACGGCGGCCGGAAACTTTGCCGGATGGGCGGTGCCCAGCACCACCATCGGCACGGCGCCTGTCGCCTTGCCCGCTGCGACATGCACGGCTGCAGCGGTGTGCGGATCGAGCAGATAGTTGCTGGCGGTCAGCGTCGAGCGGATGGTGGCGGCGACCTCGTCCATCGTCGCGCGGCCGGCATCGAATTCGGACCGCATGCTGGCGATTTCCCGGGCTTCGATGGTGAAAGCGCCGGACTGCTTCAGGCCGTCCATGTAGCGGCGCACGGTCGCCGCGTCACGGCCGGAGGCCTCGAACAGCAAGCGTTCGAAATTGGACGACACCTGGATATCCATCGACGGCGACGTGGTCGCAAAGACGCCTTTGGTGCGGTATTCGCCGGTCGCGAAGGTCCGCGCCAGGATGTCGTTGTCGTTGGTGGCGATGACCAGCCGCTCGATCGGCAGGCCCATCTTCTTGGCGGCGTAGCCGGCGAAGATATCGCCGAAATTACCGGTCGGTACCGTGAAGGAGACCGGCCTGTCCGGCGCGCCGAGCGACAGCGCCGAGGAGAAATAATAGACGATCTGGGCCATGATACGGGCCCAGTTGATCGAATTGACGCCCGAAAGCGCAACCCGGTCGCGAAAGCCGTGATCGTTGAACATGTCCTTGAGCAGGCCCTGGCAATCGTCGAAATTGCCTTCGATCGCCAGCGCATGGACGTTTGGCGCGGTCGACGTCGTCATCTGCCGCTGCTGCACCGGCGAGACGCGGCCATGCGGGAAAAGGATGAAGATGTCGGTGCGGTTGCGCCCGGCAAAGGCATCGATGGCGGCCCCGCCGGTATCGCCCGAGGTGGCGCCGACGATGGTGGCGTGCTGATCGCGCTCAGTAAGCACATGGTCCATCAGCCGGGCCAGAAGCTGCATCGCCACGTCCTTGAAGGCGAGCGTCGGCCCGTGGAAGAGTTCCAGGACGAAGGTGTTGGGGCCGGTCTGCACCAGCGGGCAGACGGCCTCGTGGCGGAAGGTGGCATAGGCTTCGCGGACCAGCCGTTCGAAGACGGGCGCCGGGATTTCGTCGCCAAGGAACGGCGACAGCACGCGGATGGCAAGGTCGGGATAGGCGAGGCCGCGCATGGCGCGGATCTCGGCTGCGGAAAACCCCGGCCACTCGCGCGGCACATAGAGCCCGCCATCGCGCGCCAGGCCAGCCAGCACGGCATCGGAAAATCCAAGCACGGGCGCTTCGCCGCGGGTACTCACATATTGCATGTCACAAATCCGTTACTGCTTGACATTTCCGTTCACCACAAGGTGGTTAATTTCTGCGCTGGCTCAGTCGCATTTTTGCCGCGCGGTTGATATACGTCACCAGCTTTGCGAGAGGGAAGTGCAGTTTCATGGCGTTTCATACATTCAGCGGTCGCTTTTTGGCGGGTCTTGCGCTCACCGGCTTTATGCTTGCCGCCGCGGGCTGCCAATCGGGCGACAATGGCGTCCTGAACCTCGGTTTCGGCAAGAAGGATCCGACGGCGCCGCCGCCACCACAGGATCCAAAGGTCCTGGCCAGCCAGTTGCAGGCCTATTGTCCGAGAGTGATGGTGCGAGACGGTACGGCCTTCTTCAACACCTATTCCAAGGACGTCCAGAAGCCCAAGTCGAGAAAAAAGGCCGACGCCGCAGAGGATGCCCAGGCTGCAGCCGACGCGGCTGCGACACCGCCTGACGATTCCGACAAGATCATCTACCAGGCATCGATCAGCGACGTGACCCGCGACTGCGTCCGCGCCAATGGTCAGTTGACGATGAAGATCGCGGTCGCCGGCAAGATCGTGCCGGGACCGAAGTTTTCTCCCGGCACCATCACCATGCCGATCCGGGTCGCCGTGATGCATGGCACGGATGTTCTCTATTCGCAGATCCACCCGTATCAGGTCCATGTCACCGATCCCTCGGTCGCCACGCAATTCGTCTTCACCGATTCCAACGTAGTCGTGCCTGAGCCGACGGCGCAGGACTATCAGGCCTATGCAGGCTATGATGAAAACGCGCCGAAGACGACGGCGGACAAGCCGAAGAAGAGGAAGAGAACCGCCGCGACGAACTAAGTCTCGGCAATTGTACGAGGCGTGCGTCGCAGCGCACGCTTTTCAGGCGTCCGCCGACCACTCCGACAACGCCGCGATCACGCTTTTCAACTCCGCCCAGCGGCGGATGACCGTCTCGGCTCCGGCCTCGGTCAGTGCGTCGGCATGGCCGGGATAGCTGTGGCTGGCACCGGTGAAGCCGATCACGCGCATGCCGGCCGTCCGGGCGCCGTGGACGCCGTGCACGGAATCCTCGATGACGAACGTGCTTGCCGGGTTGGCGTTGAGCTTTTCCGCCGCAAACAGGAACACGTCGGGCGCCGGCTTGGTCTTCTTGCTTGGTATCTCCAGGGCCGAGAAGATCCGGCCGGCGAAAAACGGCAGCAGGTGCACCTTCTCCAGCATGAATTCGATCCGCTCGGAGCGCGAATTCGAGCAGATGCAGTGCGGCAGCGTGACCGCCGCGACCGCCTCGCGCACGCCGTCGATGGCGCGTACGTCGCTGCGCAATTTGCGGTCGACCAGGTCTTCGGCGCGGTCGATCAGTGAGGCCTGGAAGGGAATCTTCGACTTTTCCTCGACCCGCATCAGGATGTCCTTGAAGGTCAGTCCGGCGTAGGTCTCGGCAATCTCCTCCGCCGAGATTTCGTATCCGGCCAAGGTTATCAATTCAGCCTCGACCCGCGCGGCGATGATTTCGGAATCGACGAGCACGCCGTCGCAATCGAAGATGACAAGGTCTGGCTGGGGCATGGTGATCCGGACAATGGGAGGATGAAAGGGCCTCGGAAGGCTCAGGCGGCGCGGCATACACCAACGGGGCGACCTTCGCAAATTCGCAAGTCCGCAATTTTGACCTTCACCGAATATTTACGCTGATCGGTAACCATAACAGAGAGTAAAACTGTAACGCGTGCCTTGGGTGTCAGAATGTCAGCCGTGCGTCTTCTCGACGAGCTATCCCACGCTCCCCAGCAATCCGAATGGCTGGACACGATCCTCAAGGGCGACTGCGTCGCAGCACTCGATCGGCTGCCGGAAAAGTCGATCGACGTCATTTTCGCCGATCCGCCCTACAATCTGCAGCTCGACGGCGACCTGCACCGGCCCGACCAGTCGAAGGTCGACGCCGTCGACGACGATTGGGACCAGTTCGAGAGCTTTGAGGCCTACGACGCCTTCACCCGCGCCTGGCTGCTGGCGGCGCGCCGGGTTCTGAAACCCAATGGCACCATCTGGGTCATCGGTTCCTATCACAACATCTTCCGGGTCGGCGCCAAGATGCAGGATCTCGGCTTCTGGATCCTCAACGATGTCGTCTGGCGCAAGACCAACCCGATGCCGAACTTCCGTGGCCGCCGTTTCCAGAATGCACATGAGACGATGATCTGGGCGTCGCGCGACCAGAAGGGCAAGGGCTATACCTTCAACTACGAAGCCATGAAGGCTTCGAATGATGACATCCAGATGCGCTCCGACTGGCTGTTTCCGATCTGCACCGGCGGCGAGCGGCTGAAGAATGACAATGGCGACAAGTTGCACCCGACGCAGAAGCCGGAAGCACTGCTTGCCCGCATCATGATGGCCTCGACCAAACCGGGCGATATCGTGCTCGATCCCTTCTTTGGCTCCGGCACCACTGGCGCCGTGGCCAAGCGCCTCGGCCGCCATTTCGTCGGCATCGAGCGCGAGCAGGCCTATATCGACGCCGCCAATGAGCGCATCGATGCGGTGCGGCCGCTGGAAAGCGCCGACCTGACCGTGCTGACTGGCAAGCGCGCCGAGCCGCGCGTCGCCTTCGTCAGCCTCATCGACACCGGGCTGGTGATGCCTGGTGCGACGCTCTACGACGCCAAGAAACGTTGGGCGGCCAAGGTGCGCGCCGATGGCACGGTGGCGATCGGCGACAGCGCCGGCTCGATCCACAAGATCGGCGCCGAAGTGCAGGGCCTGGACGCCTGCAACGGCTGGACCTTCTGGCACTATGAGCGCAGTGGCGGCCTGACCCCGATCGACGAGCTTCGCCGCATTGCACGGCTCGGCATGGAGCGGGCAGGGGCCTGAACCCCTGCCAATTGCCGCTCATTCTCGTTGATTCAAAGTCTCAACGGATCACTGGAAGCGATTCAAATCACGCCTTTATGCCGAGGCGTTCAAGGTCTGCTTGAAGCGTCTTCGCATCGGTGAACAGCACCGATTGCCAGCCGGCCGCCTTGGCGCCGTCGACATTCTTCTGGCTGTCGTCGATGAACAGCGTGGCCGACGGCTCGAGGTCGAACGCGGCGACGTGATGATCGTAGATGCCCCGATCCGGCTTGATCATGCCGACTTCGCCGGAGATGGTGACGCCGCGCGGCCGTTCGAGAAAATCAAAGCGCTTGCGCGCCTCGGCCAGCGTGTCGCTGGCAAAATTGGTCAGCATGGTGACGTCGTGGCCGCTCTCGATCAGGCCGAGCATGATGGCGACGCTGTCGTCATAGGCGTGCGGCACCATATCGTGCCAGTGGCGGCGGAAATTGCGGATGTTTTCCGCGTGATCGGGATGCTCCGCGATCAGCAGCGCCTCGGCCTCTTGCCATGTCCGGCCACGGTCCTGCTCGATGTTCCAGTCGTGTGTGCAGACATTGTCGAAAAACCACTTTCTCTCTTCGGCATCCGGAATGAGGCGGCTGAACGGGATATTCGGATCGTAGTGGATCAGCACCCTGCCGATGTCGAAAACGATGTGGCGGATTTCAGTCATGCAGGCCTCTTTGCACTGTGTGGCGACGGCTTTTTCGTCGCGCCGGGTATCGCAGCCTCTATTGCCTTTTTCATGACAGTGGGCAGGGCCTCGCCTGAAATGTCTGAAGGCAGCGACCAGAAATGACCGGCCGGCGTCTCGCCGTTCGTGGCGGCAAGGAACACATCGAGCTCAAGCGCGAAATGGGTGAAGACATGCGCGATCCGCCCCGTGAGCTTCCAGTTGCCGGGAAAGGGTGCAGCCGATGGCGTGGTGGCGCCATCGATCCGCGCGGTCCAGGCGGTCGTCGGCACTTCGGTCATGCCGCCGAGCAGGCCTTTTTCCGCGCGTTTGCGCAGAAGAATGGCGCCGTCGCCCCGCACTGCGACGAAGGCGGCGCCGCGGCGTAGCGGCTTTTCGGCCTTTGGCAGCCGCACCGGGAAGTGCTCGGGATCGCCTGAAACGACGGCGCTGCAGCCTTCACGTAGCGGGCACAGCATGCAGCGCGGCCGGCGCGGCGTGCAGATCGTGGCGCCGAGATCCATCATCGCCTGGGCGAAGTCGCCCGGCCTTGTCCCTGGCACCATGCGCTCGACATGGGCGCGTATCTCGGCCTTGGCTTCGCTCAGCGGCGCTGTGATCGAAAACAGCCGGGAGATGACGCGTTCGACATTGCCGTCGACGACGGCGGCGGGGCGGTCGAAGGCGATCGCCGTGATGGCGGCCGACGTGTATGCGCCGATGCCAGGCAATTCCCTCAAGGCCGTCTCGGTGTCGGGAAAGCGGCCGCCGCGCCGGGCCACCAGGTCGGCGCAGGCCTTGAGATTGCGGGCGCGGGAATAGTAGCCGAGCCCGGCCCAGGCCTTCATCACGTCTTCAGTCGGCGCCGCGGCAAGCGCTTCGACATCAGGCCATTTCTCGACGAAGACGCGAAAATAGGCCTTCACCGCTTCGACCGTGGTCTGCTGCAGCATGACTTCGGACAGCCAGATGCGGTAGGGGTCAGGCCGTGCCCCGCGCGCATGCTCGCGCGGCGTGATGCGCCACGGCAATTCGCGATGATGCAAATCGTACCAGCCGAGCAAGCGGGACGCGATGTCGTCACCAACTGCAGATGCAGCTATGCGGCTATCTCCGGATGCGGTCTTGCGGGTCTGGTCTGCTGGTGCCATTGATCGAGAATTGGCCTTGGCCGATAATGATGAAGGTCGTGGCTGGAGAACGTACATGGCAGGGAGAACGCCCTACGGCAATCCCGTCCCGGTCAGCGATCTGGCGACCAAGATCCTCGATCCGGTGCTGCGCAAGCGGGCCGGCATTTCGATCGGCCTCGTCCAGTCATGGGAAGAGATTGCCGGGCCACGGCTGGCCAGCCGTTCGCGTCCAGAAAAAATCCAGTGGCCGCGCCGCATGCATGAAGACGATCCGTTCGAGCCGGCGGTGCTGGTCATCGCCTGCGAAGGCATGGCGGCGCTGCACCTGCAGCACGAGACCAGCGAGATCATCAACCGGGTCAACGCCTTTCTCGGCTTCACCGCCATCAACCGGATCAGAATCCTGCAGAAGCCGGTGACAGCGGACAATGGGAAGCACAAGCCGACCTTCAGGCCGCTGACCGCGGCCGAGAAGACGAAATTGTCCTCGACCGTCGGCCTGGTCGACGATGATGGGCTGCGCGCCTCGCTGGAAAGGCTCGGCGCCACCATTCTGGGGGAAAAGAAGTCATAGATTTGTCGTCAATATCTCGGATTTGTCTTCAATATCTCGCATTCGTGATCGTCCCTGTCAGGTTTCGCGATTGGATTGGGGACGGAGATGCCTTAATTCGCGCCAACTCTCGCCTTTTCGTGCCTTTGCATTGCAAAATCCAACCCTTGTCAGGTGATTCGTATGAACCGTCCCCCGTTTGGCCAAAGTCTGTCTCGCAGAAACGTCCTGTCTTCGCTGGCCGCCATTCCGGCGGTCGCCCTGCTCGCCGCCTGCAGCGACTCCAGCGAGGAAGCCAAGGCGGCGGATGTGAAGCCCGCGGCGCCGGCCGCGCCTGCGAAGCCGGCCACGCCGGCCGCTGCTACCGCGCCGGAAGCCCAGGGCACCGTGGACATGGCGGAACTGCTGAAGCCGGGCGCGCTGCCCGACAAGCAGCTTGGCAAGGACGACGCCAAGGTCACCATCGTCGAATACGCCTCGATGACCTGCCCGCATTGCGCGCATTTCGCCGAGACCACCTTTCCGGACCTGAAGACCAAGTACATCGACACCGGCAAGGCCCGCTACATCCTGCGCGAATTCCCGTTCGATCCGAGCGCCGAGGCCGGTTTCATGCTGGCGCGCTGCGCCAAGGATAACTATTTCCCGATGGTGGATGTCCTGTTCAGGCAGCAGGCGAACTGGGTTGGAGTGCCCAATACCAAGGATGCGCTGCTGCAAATCTCGAAGCTCGCCGGTTTTACACAGGAGTCCTTCGAAGCCTGCTTGACGGACCAGAAACTTCTGGACGATGTGAGATCGGTCCAGAAGCGCGGCGCCAATGAATTCAAGGTCGACTCGACACCGACCTTCTTCATCAACGGTAAGACCTACAAAGGGGCGATGTCGATTGAGGAAATGTCGGCCATCATCGACCCTCTGCTCTGACGTCCAGGCAGCGCCGAAGCGGCGGCGCTTCGGCGTGCGCGCCCTTTTGTCGTGCCGCGGATTTTCTTCGCAAAATTGCGGCTCTAGTGGGCGGCGCGAATGAAGTTTTCGCGCCTCCGCCTCCTCGGTTTCAAGTCCTTCGTCGAGCCCGGCGAGTTCGTCATCGAACGCGGCCTGACGGGAATTGTCGGGCCGAATGGCTGTGGCAAGTCGAACCTAGTCGAGGCGCTGCGCTGGGTGATGGGCGAAAGCTCGTACAAGAACATGCGCGCGTCCGGCATGGACGACGTCATCTTTTCCGGCTCGGGCACGCGTCCGGCGCGCAACACCGCCGAAGTCACGCTCTTCCTCGACAACAGCGACCGATCGGCGCCTGCGGCCTTCAACGATGCGGATGAATTGCAGGTGTCGCGCCGCATCGAGCGCGAAGCGGGCTCGCTCTACCGCATCAACGGCAAGGAGGCGCGCGCCAAGGATGTGCAGCTTCTGTTCGCCGACCAGTCGACCGGCGCTCGCTCGCCGTCGATGGTCGGGCAGGGCCGTATCGGCGAACTGATCCAGGCCAAGCCGCAGGCGCGCCGTGCCTTGCTGGAAGAGGCGGCGGGCATTTCCGGCCTGCACACGCGCCGTCACGAGGCCGAACTGCGGCTGAAGGCGGCCGAGCAGAACCTCGAACGCCTGGACGATGTCGTCGGCGAACTGGAAAGCCAGATTGAAAGCCTCAAGCGCCAGGCGCGCCAGGCGTCACGCTTCAAGAACCTTTCGGCCGATATCCGCAAGGCCGAAGCGACGCTGCTGCATCTGCGCTGGACGCTGGCCAAGACCCAGGAAGGCGAGGCGCGTTCGGCGCTGGCCGTTGCCACGGCATTGGTCGGCGACCGCGCCGCCGCCCAGATGGCCGCCGCCAGGGAGCAAGGCATCGGCGCCCACCGCTTGCCGGACCTGCGCGACGCGGAAGCCGCCGCTGCCGCTGCCTTCCAGCGCCTGTCGATCGCCAAGTCGCAGATCGAGGAGGAAGCCGGCCGCATCCGCGCCCGTCAGAGCGAGCTTGAGCGCCGGCTGCAGCAACTCGACGGCGATATCGCGCGCGAGGAGCGGATGGTCCGCGACAATGCGGACATCCTCGAACGCCTTCGCACCGAAGAAGCCGCGCTCAATTCCGAAAACGCCGGTGCCGCCGAGCGCGAGGCCAGCACCCGCGCGGCCTTTGAGCAGGCGGCATCGACGCTTGCGGCAAGCGAAGCCAAACTCGCCGCATTGACCGCCGAGCGGGCCGAGGCTGCCGCCTCGCGCAACCAGATCGAACGGACGCTGCGCGACACCGCCGAGCGTCGCGACCGTTTCGGCCGTCAGCTCGCCGATGTCGACCGGGAACTGTCGGAGATCCTCTCCAAGGTCGCCGGCCTGCCGGATCCGGCCGAGAAGCGCGTGCTGGTCGAACAGGCCATGGCGTTGCTGGAGGAGGCCGAGGCAGCCGTGGCGGAGGCCGAGCAGTCGGTCATCGATGCCCGCGCCACCGAAAGTGCGGCACGGCCGCCGCTACAGGATGCCAGGGCCGAGCTGGCGCGCATCGAGACCGAAGCGCGCACGCTGGCCAAGATCCTAAACGCCGCCAGCGGCGATCTCTTCCCGGCAGTGCTGGAGCAGATCAGCGTCGATCGCGGCTTCGAGACGGCGCTGGGTGCGGCGCTCGGCGAAGACCTCGACGTGCCGCTCGACCGCAGCGCACCGGTGCATTGGGGCGAAAGCGGGATCCAGCCCGGCGACGCCGCTCTGCCTGAAGGCATCAGGAGCCTTGCCAGCGTCGTCCACGCGCCGGCACAGCTCGCCCGCCGCCTGGCGCAGATCGGTATCGTCGAGTCCGGCGACGGACGCCGGCTGCAGGCGCTTCTTGCTCCCGGCCAGCGGCTGGTCAGCCGCGAGGGCGCGCTCTGGCGCTGGGACGGCTTCACCGCCAGCGCCGACGCGCCGACCGCCGCCGCGCAACGGCTGGCGCAGAAGAATCGGCTGGCCGAGCTCGATGCCGAAGCGGTGCAGGCGACACTCGTCCTGCGCCAGGCCGAAGAGGCGCTTGCCCAGGCCGAACAGGCGCTTCGCCTGGCGAGCGAGACGGAGCGCAATGCGCGCCAGGCCGGACGTGACGCCCAGCATCGGCTGGACGCCGCCCGCAATGCGCTGGCCGAGGCCGAAAAGGCCGGCGGCGAATTGTCGAGCCGGCGCGCCGCCCTCGATGAGGCGCGCGCCCGCATCGTCGACAGCCATGAGGAGACCTCGGCGGCCTTCGCCGAGGCCGAAATGCTGCTCCAGGACGCGCCTGATCTCGGCGATTTGCAACTGCAGCTCGAACAATCCTCGGCCAATGTCGCCCGCGACCGCGCCACGCTTGCCGATGCGCGTGCGGTGCATGAGGGGCTGCGGCGCGAAGCCGAGGCGCGCATGCGCCGGCTCGATGCCATCGGCGCCGAGCGCAGCAACTGGCTGGAACGGGCCGAAAACGCCTCGACGCAGATCGCATCGCTTGGCGAACGCAAGGCCGAGGCGGAGGCCGAGCGCGAGCGATTGGCGGATGCGCCCGATGAAATCGACGCCAAGCGGCGCGCCTTGCTGTCGCAGCTCACCGAGGCCGAGACCTTGCGCAAGGCGGCCGCCGACCGTTTGCAGGAGGCCGAAAACAGGCAATCCGAAATGGACAAGGCGGCCACCGGCGCCATCCAGTCGCTGGCCGAGGCGCGCGAAACCCGCGTCCGTGCCGAAGAGCGGCTGACGGCGGCCGACGAACGCCGGCTGGAGGTCGAGGCGCGCATCCAGGAAACGCTGAACACGCCGCCGCATCTGGTCATCCGTCATACCGGTCTGGAGGCTGACAGCCCGATGCCGGAAATGGCCGAGATCGAGCGTCAGCTTGACCGGCTGAAGATCGAGCGCGAGCGGCTTGGCGCCGTCAATCTGCGCGCCGAGGAGGAGCAGAAGGAGCTTTCCGACCGGCTGGAGACGATCGTCTCCGAGCGCGAGGACATCATCGAGGCGATCCGCAAGCTCAGGCAGGCGATCCAGAGCCTGAACCGCGAAGGCCGCGAGCGGCTGCTTGCCGCCTTCGACGTGGTCAATGGCCATTTCCAGCGGCTGTTCTCGCATCTGTTCGGCGGCGGTACGGCGGAGTTGCAGCTGATCGAGTCCGATGATCCGCTCGAGGCCGGGCTCGAAATCCTGGCACGCCCGCCCGGCAAGAAGCCGCAGACCATGACGCTGCTGTCCGGCGGCGAGCAGGCGCTGACGGCGATGTCGCTGATCTTCGCGGTGTTCCTGACCAATCCGGCGCCGATCTGCGTGCTCGACGAAGTCGACGCGCCGCTCGACGATCACAATGTCGAGCGCTTCTGCAATCTAATGGACGAGATGGCCGCCACCACCGAGACGCGCTTCGTCATCATCACTCACAACCCGATCACCATGGCACGCATGAACCGGCTGTTCGGGGTGACCATGGCCGAGCAGGGTGTCAGCCAGCTCGTCTCGGTCGACCTGCAGGCTGCCGAGGCGATGCGCGAGGCGAGCTGAGCCGCCGGCCAAGGGCCGCCGCAATTCCGGGTTTCGACTACCCCTGTCGTGAACGGGTTCAGTCGAGGCGCTTTAAGCCTTTGCTTTTATGCATGCCGCAGCCAACCCCCGTGCATTTTGCGACATGCCGGCCGATCTAAAAATAGGTTCTCGGCGCGACAAGGTTCTTCTGCTGGCGAAGATAGAAACAATAGAAGCCGAATGCGGCAGCGAACCACATGAAGGCCTCGCCCATCGCCAGCCGGTTGTTCGAATTGCTGAGGATGGTGAGGGCGAAGAAGACCAGCGTTGAGATGTAGCAGGGCCATGCGGCCGGAGCGATAAGCCTGGCCCGCACCGCCAGCAGGACCTGCCTGGACGACCAGGTGTAGAGAAAGGCAAAGAACGCCAGCCCGACCACACCATAGCGCACGGCTATCTCCAGATAGCCGTTGTGGAAGACGTTGACGATCATGGGATGATAGGTCCTGTTCTGCCATTCGGTAAGCCAGCTGGAGCTGGCTCCGAAGATCGGGTGGCGTTTCCAGACCTCGATCGCATCGGCCCACAGCATCAGCCGTTCCTTGGCCGCAAGCGGAACCGTGCTGCTAGCGATGGCGCGGTCGAAGGCCGGGAGGACGCCGCGGCTCAAAACATCCGCAACCAGGCTCCTAGCGAAGATCATGGTGTCGCCTGCGGTGGACCAGAAGATGTTGTGGGCGGCGACGACGCCGGCTGCCACGATCGCCAGCACGCCGCCCCCGACCATCAGCTCGCGGCGATGGCCTCTCGCCAGGGTCATGACCGCCAACAGCAGCAGGGCGAGTGCGAGCGCGAGCCAGACGCCCTTTGACCGCAGCGCGATGATGTTGACGAGGGCAAACAGGAGGACGGCTGCCGACAGCGCCCAGTGCAAGCTCCTGGTTGTCTTGCTCAGGTCTGTTCTTTGGGCCGTGTAGGCCATGAACTGCAGTGTGCAAAGGAAGATGAAACCCGCCGCCACCGACGCGTGAATGGGATTGTTGAAAAGCCACGGCTCCGGTCTGATGCCATGAAGTATGGCCGAATAGCCGGTGTCCGCCGCCAGGAAGACAAGACTGAGGATCATGAACCAGAGGACGAGCCGCGCAGGCCGCCTGGCAAACAGCAGGAGGGCGAAGCCGGTCGTCGCATAAAACAGCGGAAACAGGTAGATGCCTTCGGCGCCACCCAACTGGTGGGTGCCGAAATAGACGATCGCCAGTCGGATGAAGACATAGAGCGACCAGCCCACGCACAGACCGCCGACCCATCCGATCAGCGGTTTGCTGTAGGTCCACAAATCCACCCTGAACCAGCGGATGGCGGCGACCAAGGCCAGCGCCAGGCCCGCATAGCGGTAGGTGTCGGCCTCGCGCCAGGCCGAGGAGACCAGAGCGAGAATGGCGAATGACGCGAGCACCAGAAGCAGGGTGTTGCGCGGCGCGTCATCCCTGGCGTAGTCCGGGGTTTCCCGCGGCAACGGCGGTCGCAGCAGGACGTGATGCAGGCGGCGCAGCTCGTCCCTGGCCCTTGACGCCCCGGCGACCCACCGGCCCGGCCACGGCAACCGCGCGAATTTGTAGCTGCCCGAGGGGCCGGCTATGCCGGAAACCTTGCTGCTGACGGCGAAGCCAAGCACGTTCTGGCGAACCGAATAGACTTTCAGGCCAGTGTCCCAAAATCGTTCGAGTGCGACGTCCCACGGCATTTTCATCACCGCGAGCGCCGACAACAGCCCCTGCGCCCCCTCCCGCGTCACCAGATAGGCGGCGGCCGAGCCTTGCGGGCCATGCAGCGCGCGGCCGATCTCGTCGCCTTGCGTCGTCCCGACGGCGCGCATGAAGAAGCTCATGCGATGGTTGGTCAGCTTGATGACGTCGAAATCCGGCACCGCGGCGATGATGGCCTCGATGCGCCGTATGGTGTCCTCGCCGAAGAGGACGTCGTCCTCGACGATCAGGCCATGGGCGCTGCCATTGGCCAGGAATGTTTCCAGCGCCTGGATATGGCTGCGGTAACAGGCATATTCGCCGGGCAGAATGTCGCGCCCGCTCAGCCTGCGCGCGGTTGGGAGATCGATCTCCGCCCAGTCCGCTTTGGCAAGCGCGCGGCCGTCGATGGCGGCAATGCGCTGCAGGGTCAGGCCGGCCGCTTCGGCGCTGGCGAGCAATCCGCTCCAGCGATCGGTCTCGCGATCGAGGTTGATGGCGAAGATAGGAAGGTTCATTGAAGTTCCATTTTCGGCCGCCACCCGTCTTGGTCGAATCTTCGACGACCTTGTATGGAAAAGGGGGAGATGTTCAAGGCTATACTGTTCAGACCATGTGCATGCTTTCGGAGCTTGAAGAGGTCGAAGGAGTTCGCGTGAGCCATCACATGGCCGCCTGGCCGCCCACGACACGCATCAGGCAGCGGTATATCAAATGACATAGCAAACGAGCGGCAGTTAATCGTGGGCACCTCGGGCGGAAGCAGGCGCGAAAAAGCCCGCGTTCCAGGGGGGAGGGGGAAGGCGGGCTCTTTGACAACCTAAGGCTTGGGCTTCTCAGGTCGGCCATCAACTCGCGAAGGGCCGCTTCGGTTCCGTTGGGCAACGCAATTCAAGCCAAAATGCTATGTCAAAAGACATACCTCCCGGAAATAGGAAGGCTAAGTCACGTCGAAGTCGAGCGGCACTTAAACAGGGTGACCCGGAATGCCATGCGTTTGGAAATCGAATTCTACGTAAGTCATTGATTTTGCTTAAGAAAATATGATGGCTGGGGCGCCAGGATTCGAACCTGGGAATGTCGGTACCAAAAACCGATGCCTTACCACTTGGCGACGCCCCAATTGCCGTCAGAGTCGCTTGTGCGGCGCGTTATTAGCAGAGCAGCCAAAAAGCACAATCCTTATGAGCGACGCAGAGAACGCTCAAATTGGTCGGGCAACGCAGTGCCGCCAGACGACATGCGGCGGCTATTCAGCCCACACCGCCATCTCGTTTCCGGCCGGATCGACAAAGTGGAAGCGCCGGCCGCCGGGGAATGAAAAGATCGGCTTGACGATCGTGCCGCCGGCGCTTTCGACGGCGTCGAGGCTTGCTTCCAGGTCCCTGCTGTAGAGCACCGGCAGCGGCTTGGCGGGTGCTTCCTCGGCGTCGGCCTGGAAGCCTCCGTCCAGCCCTTCGGCAAAAGCCGAGTAGGTCGGCCCATAGTCGGTGAACGACCAGGCGAAGGCGGCGCTGTAGAAAGCCTTCAGCCGGTCCAGCGTTCCGCCGGTCGCCGGCATTTCCAGATAGTCGAGTTTTCCGGACAGTTTCATGCGGCACCTATTTGTTCTCGTTATGTTCTATACCAAAAGCCTCAGGAAGGCAAGTCTTTTTGCCGCATCTGCGGACAGGGCTTTTGCTTAATCGATTGTAGCGGCCGGATGGCTTACCGATGCCTTGCCTTTCGCACTGCAGCATCATATCGCTCCAAAGTCGGACGCGGCGGAACTTTCCGTTTCGCCAATCTTTCCAATCTCCTGCAACCGGAGAGCAAAGCATGA
The DNA here is from genome assembly GCF_042682145.1 of Mesorhizobium newzealandense. Classification (NCBI taxonomy): domain Bacteria; kingdom Pseudomonadati; phylum Pseudomonadota; class Alphaproteobacteria; order Hyphomicrobiales; family Phyllobacteriaceae; genus Mesorhizobium; species Mesorhizobium newzealandense. The sequence goes on from NZ_JBHUGZ010000030.1 coordinate 190,142, forward strand.
CCAAGTGGGTTTTCACCTTTGGCGATGGTGCGGCGGAAGGCCGTGCCGGCGACAAGAATCTGCTGGGCGGCAAGGGCGCCAACCTAGCCGAGATGTGCAGCCTGGGCCTGCCGGTGCCGCCGGGCTTCACCATCACCACCGAGGTCTGCAACGCCTACTATGCCAATGGCCGCACCTATCCGGCAGGGTTGGAAGCGGATGTCGCGGTCGCGCTCGATCAAATCGGCCGGCTGACCGGCCGCCGGTTCGGCGATCCGTCGAAACTGCTGCTGGTGTCGGTGCGATCCGGGGCTCGCGCCTCGATGCCCGGCATGATGGATACCGTGCTCAATCTCGGGCTGAACGACGAGACGGTCGAGGCGCTGGCCGCCGATTCCGGCGATGCGCGCTTTGCCTATGACAGCTACCGCCGCTTCATCCAGATGTATTCCGATGTCGTGATGGGCCTCGACCATGAGGTGTTCGAGGAAATCCTCGAAGACCAGAAGGGCGGGCTCGGCCATGAGCTCGACACCGAACTGACGGCGCTCGAATGGCAAGGCGTCATTGCGCTCTACAAGGCCAAGGTCGAGGAAGAACTCGGCAAGCCGTTTCCGCAGGATCCGCATGAGCAGCTCTGGGGCGCCATCGGCGCCGTGTTTTCGAGCTGGATGAACAACCGCGCCATCACCTACCGGCGGCTGCACGACATTCCTGAAAGCTGGGGCACGGCGGTCAACGTCCAGGCCATGGTGTTCGGCAATATGGGCGAAACCTCGGCCACCGGCGTTGCCTTTACCCGCAATCCGTCGACCGGCGAAAAGATGCTCTATGGCGAGTTCCTGGTGAACGCGCAGGGCGAGGACGTCGTTGCCGGCATCCGCACGCCGCAAAACATCACCGAGGCCGCGCGCATTGCCGCCGGATCGGACAAGCCGTCCTTGCAGAAGCTGATGCCGGACGCGTTCCAGTCCTTCGTCACCATCTCCGACCGTCTGGAGAAGCACTACCGCGACATGCAGGATCTCGAATTCACCATCGAGCGCGGCAAATTGTGGATGCTGCAGACCAGATCCGGAAAGCGCACCGCCAAGGCGGCGTTGAAGATCGCGGTCGAAATGGCTCGCGACAAGCTGATAACCAAGGAGGAAGCGGTCGCCCGCATCGATCCGGCCTCGCTCGACCAGCTGCTGCACCCGACCATCGATCCAAAGGCCGCGCGCGACGTCATCGGCATCGGGCTGCCCGCTTCTCCCGGTGCCGCCACCGGCGAGATCGTGTTTTCCTCCGCTGACGCCGAGGAGCTGAAGACGCAAGGCCGCAAGGCGATCCTGGTGCGCATCGAAACCAGTCCCGAAGACATTCACGGGATGCACGCGGCGGAAGGCATCCTGACCACGCGCGGCGGCATGACCAGTCACGCCGCCGTCGTCGCGCGCGGCATGGGCAAGCCTTGCGTGTCGGGCGCCGGCTCGCTGCGCGTCGACTACAAGGCCGGCACGCTGATGGCGATGGGCTCGACCTTCCGCAAGGGCGACATCATCACCATAGACGGCAGCAATGGCCAGGTGCTGAAGGGCGCCGTGTCGATGCTGCAGCCGGAACTGTCCGGCGATTTCGCCGCCATCATGGAGTGGGCGGACGCCGTGCGCCGCATGAAGGTGCGCACCAATGCCGAAACGCCGCTCGACGCGCGCATGGCGCGCTCCTTCGGCGCCGAAGGCATCGGGCTTTGCCGCACCGAGCACATGTTCTTCGATGGCGACCGCATCGTCGCCATGCGCGAGATGATCCTGGCAGACACCGAAAAGGACCGGCGCACGGCGCTCGCCAAGCTGCTGCCGATGCAGCGCTCGGATTTCCTCGAACTGTTCGAAATCATGGCCGGCCTGCCGGTGACGATCCGCCTGCTCGATCCGCCGCTGCACGAATTCTTGCCCAAGACCGAGGCGGAAGTCGCCGAGGTCGCCGCCGCCATGAAGGTGTCGCCGGACAAGCTCAGGCAGCGCACCGAGGCGCTGCACGAATTCAACCCGATGCTCGGTCATCGCGGCTGCCGCCTGGCCGTCTCCTATCCCGAGATCGCCGAGATGCAGGCGCGCGCCATTTTCGAGGCGGCCGTCGAGGCCGGCAAGAAGGCCGGCGCGCTTGTGGTTCCGGAGATCATGGTGCCGCTGGTCGGCCTGGTGAAGGAACTCGATTACGTCAAGGCGCGCATCGATGCCGTCGCCAAGAGCGTCATGGAGGAAACCGGCGTCAAGATCGACTACCTCACCGGCACGATGATCGAACTGCCGCGCGCCGCGATCCGCGCCCATGTCATCGCGGCTACGGCCGAGTTCTTCTCCTTCGGCACCAACGACCTGACCCAGACCACATTCGGCATTTCTCGCGACGATGCGGCCTCTTTCCTGGAGACCTACCGTCAGAAGGGTATTATCGACCAGGATCCGTTCGTCTCGCTCGACATCGACGGCGTTGGCGAACTGGTGCGCATGGCTGCCGAAAAGGGCAGGGCGACACGGCCCGACATCAAGCTCGGCATCTGCGGCGAACATGGCGGCGATCCGGCCTCGATCCGTTTTTGCGAAGAGGTTGGCCTCGACTACGTCTCCTGCTCGCCCTATCGCGTGCCAATCGCGAGGCTGGCGGCCGCGCAGGCGGCGGTGCTGGTTGCTAGAGCAATTCCAGGAAAAGTGTGAAGCGCTTTTCCCGGGAAAAGCGCTTAGCGCTTCCCTCAGGGGAATTGCGTCAAAGACAGAGTTGGAGCGGTTCGCCGTCTCCGTGAAACGGTGAACCGCTCCAAGGCAGGCCGCGGATAGGATCCAGCCAGGCCAAGCTTACCGTTTTGTAAGGCAAGTCACACGAACGTGCTGACGGCATCGCGCAATCTCGACAATGTTGCCGCCCAATTTGCGGACGTCCCGCCAATTGTCCCCGGAAGCAGATCTTGCAGAGTTCACCCGCGCCGTTCCGCTCTATCCTGGTCATTCAAACGAAGTACATAGGAGATCTCGTCCTCGCCTCGGCGCTCGCGGAAAACCTGCGGCTTCAATCCCCCGACGCCAGGATAGTGTTTCTGTGCGAGGCTCATTTCGCGAGCTTCGTGGTTGCCCATGGCATCGCCTCCGAGGTGGTCACGTTCAGGCGCGACCGGCTGCGCGGTACCACCCTGGAGCGCGGCAAAGAACTTTACGCCATGCTGCGGGCGGTGCGCCGCTTCCGTTTCGACCTGACGATCGACCTGACCGATTCAAAGACCTCGCGCATCATCACCGGGCTCGTCAACGCAAAAACCCGCGTCGGCTACAATCCGACTGAGAGGCCCTTGCGTCTGCTGGAGCGGCAGCCGGCCAACGTCTTTGCCGAGCCATTTGGTTTTGGCGGCCAGCATTTTGTGTACCGCTATCTCTCGCCGCTCCAGGCGCTTGGCATCCATCTCCAGGTGACGGTTCCAAACATTCAACCGTTGCCGTTCGAGACGGCGAAAGCGTTGGCGCTGCTGGGCAAGCATCATCTTCACCCAAACGCTTTCATCGCCGTGCATGCGGGTGCAAGCTTCGAGGGGCGACGCTGGCCACCGGAGCGGTTTGCCGCGGCGATTACCGAGATTGCGGGCGAAACCGGCCTGGACGTCGTCCTGGTTGGCGGCCCGGACGAGCGACAGATTGCCGAACGGATCGTCGCCGGGACAGCGTCGCCTATCGTCAATCTCGTTGGAACGCTGTCGCTTGAAACGTTGCTGGCGGTGCTGAAACAGGCCCGGCTGTTTCTCGGCAACGAGAGCGGCCCGATGCACATGGCTGCAGCAGCCGGAATCCCGGTTGTCGGGCTGTTCGGCTTGACGCCGCCGTCGCAGTGGGGTCCCGTTGGCGTGCCCAGTATAGCCCTTCAGCCGCCGATGCCTTGCAACTGCGTGGCCAGCGACCTGTGCGGCCGGCCGGAATTCAGCAAGGCCTACTGCGTCTGGCGTCTGGAGGTCAAACCTGTTGTCGACGCGGTGCGCGAACTCCTTTCACGCACCGGCGTGAAGCTGGAGCGCGCCATCTGAGTTCATGTGTGGCGCGGACAACAACCGCCATCGCGGTCGCGGAATGGGCCGTTCTCCGCACGGACGGTCAAATTGTCGCTCCGGGCGCTTTTCTGCTATGCACCATCCCGATTTCCGCCTTCATGCGGGTCTTGGGATACCCGCTTGAAACGACCGGTCAGGAATTCGGTTTGATGCACCTGCTGCAAAAAAATCTCTGCGCGATCGCCATGTCGCTGGCCGTCATGTCCAGCGGCCATGCCGCACCGCTCGTCGAGCCCACGCTGCACATCAGGCCGGACGCAGGCAGAGCCGGCCGGGTTGCGCTCACGCTCGATGCCTGCGGTGGGCAGACCGACAACCGGATCCTTTCGGCACTGGTCGAAAACAAGATCCCGGCCACTATTTTCGTGACCGGCATCTGGCTGAAGCGAAACGCCGCCGCCATCAAGATCATGCGGGCGCATCCCGACCTGTTCGAGCTGGAAAATCATGGCGGCCATCATATCCCGGCGGTCGACACGCCGCAGAAGATCTACGGCATACGCAGCGCCGGCAGCCCTGACGCCGTTCTGGCCGAGGTCGAGTCGGGTGCCGCGGCTCTTGCCAAGACCGGTGAGCCGGCGCCGAAATGGTTTCGTGGTGCCACCGCCGAATATAGCCCGTCGGCCATCGCCATGATCCGCAAGCTCGGCTTCAAGATCGCCGGATTCTCGATAAATGGCGACGGTGGCTCTTTGCTCGGCGCCAAGGAAACCGCGCGCCGCATCGCAGCGGCCAAGGACGGTGACGTCATTATCTCGCACATCAACCAGCCGACCCATGCGGCCGGTGAAGGCGTGGTGCAGGGGCTTCTGGCGCTCAAGGAAAAAGGGCTGACCTTCGTGCGGCTCGACGATGCCGACGGCATTGGCAACAACGGCACCACGGACTGAGAGTGCGTTGATATTCAGCCGGCCTGCAAACGGCTGATACCTGCGCTTCCGGTGCTCACGTAAATTGGCAAGCTCAGCCCGGTTTGGCTTCGATGCTGACCTTGCTGGCGTAGAACGCGCCGTGGTTGCGGATTTCAGCCATTTCGTCGAAAGGCTGCTCGTAAGCCCACATTGCATTCTGGCCGGCCTCGCCGGCAGGCAGCACGCTCCAATAGCTGGCATCGCCCTTGTAGGGACAATGGGTCGAGTGTTCCGTGCTGCCGAGCTTGCCGAAATCGATATCGGCGAACGGAATGTAGAAGACCGCGGGATAGGGGGCCTCGGTCAGCAGCCTGGCTTTCGTGGAGGAGGCGACAACTATGTCTCCGGCGCGCACGGTGACGGTGCCGATGTAAGGCTCGATGGCAATGACCTTGTCCGGATTGCGTTGAAAGCCGGGTGCCGGGTTGGCGATCTGATCCATGCGGGGGTCTCCTTGCCTCGGCCTTAAGGTGTGTCGCGCAAGCGCATTGCGCAAGGGCCGGCTGTCAGCAGTGACACGCAAGTCGCTTGCCCGGGCCTGAGGCCGGCTGATAACGCCTTGAAGGCTCGTCCGCTTTGATGATCAGGCCGCGGCCTTGAACGCGTCCATGAGCCCGGCATAGGCGGCTGCGATGCCGGCCACCGGGTTGCTGCTTCTCGATACGGTCTCGACCTTCAAGGGGCCACCACCGGTTGGCAAGGTGAGCAGCAGGAACTGGCGATTGCCGCCGTCGCCGATGGATGCGGCCGCGACGTGCTGGCCTGAGCCTTCGTTCTGGACGCACATCTTGAACAGCAGCGTGCCGCCGACCGCTTCGAGCGCGCCGCCGACAACTTGAACAAATTCGTCTTCGGAAACAGTCTTCGTATCCGGCCCCAGATCGGCCAGACTTTCGGCGAGCGTATTTTCAAGCGCCTTGTCGTCGAGCTGCGCGTCCATGCGAACCTCTTTCAGTCGCCAATCGCCCCTTGCCCGTTAACGAAGCTTAACGCCGACGATGGCCGGATTGTGGCGGCGGTTTTCTCGGTCCTGCGGATCAATGCAGCGCTTGCCTGTGCTGGTGGCTGGACAATCCGCCGGTTCGCTCCACAATGGCACGAAAAGCATAGCGCAGGCGTAGGGGAGGAACCAATGCTGGGACTGATGCAGGAATGGCCGCTGCTTTGCCATAAACTCATCGACAATGCCGAGCGGCAGCATGGCGTGCGCGAGATCGTGTCGCGCTCCATCGAGGGGCCGATCGTGCGCACCAGCTATGCCGACATCCATCGCCGCGCCCTGAAGGTCGCCCAGCGGCTGGAACGTGACGGCTATCGTCTGGGCGACCGTATCGCCACGCTTGCTTGGAACACGGCGCGCCACATCGAGGCCTGGTACGGCATCATGGGCATCGGCGCCATCTACCATACGCTCAATCCGCGCCTGTTTCCCGAGCAGATCGTCTGGATCATGAACAATGCCGAGGACAAGGCTGTCTTCGTCGACCTGACCTTCATGCCGCTGCTCGAGAAAATCGCCGGCGCCGTCAAATCGTTGAAACAGGTCATCGTGCTGACCGACAGGGCGCACATGCCGCAGACGACACTGCCGAACGTGGTTGCCTATGAGGAATGGCTTGATGAGGCGGATGGTGACTTCGCCTGGAAGACCTTCGACGAAGGCACGGCCGCCGGCATGTGCTACACGTCGGGGACCACCGGTGATCCGAAGGGCGTCGTCTACAGCCACCGGTCGAACGTGCTGCATGCCATGATCGCCGCCATGCCCGACGCCATGGGCCTGTCGTCGCGCGATACCATCTTGCCGGTCGTGCCGATGTTCCACGCCAACGCCTGGGGTCTTGGCCAGAGCGGGCCGATGATCGGCGCCAAGCTGGTCATGCCCGGCTGCAAGATGGACGGCGCCTCGATCTATGAATTGCTCGACACCGAGAAGGTGACCTTCAGCGCCGCCGTGCCGACCGTATGGATGATGCTGCTGCAGCATCTGGAGGACACCGGCAAGAAGCTTCCCTATTTGAACAAGGTGGTCATCGGCGGGTCGTCCTGCCCGCGTGCGATCATGACCAGGTTTCAGGAGAACTACGATGTCCAGGTCATCCATGCCTGGGGCATGACCGAAATGTCGCCGCTCGGCACGCTGTGCACCTTGAAGCCGGACTATGCCGGTCTCCAGGGTGAAGCCCGGCTTGATGTGCAGCAGAAACAGGGCTACCCGCCCTTCGGCGTCGAAATGAAGGTGACGGACGACGACGACAACGCACAGCCCTGGGACGGCAAGACATTTGGCCGCTTGAAAGTGCGCGGACCGGCCGTTGCCCGCGCCTACTATGGCGGTGTTGGCGCGGAGCAGTTCGACGGGGACGGCTGGTTCGATACCGGCGACGTCGCTCACATCGACGCCGGCGGCTACATGCAGATCACCGATCGCGCCAAGGACGTCATCAAGTCCGGCGGCGAATGGATTTCAACCATCGACCTCGAGAATCTGGCTGTCGGTCACCCCGATGTCGCCGAGGCAGCAGCCATTGGCGTCCATCATTCGAAATGGGGCGAGCGGCCGTTGCTGGTCGTTGTTCGCAAGCCGGGCAAAGAGCCGACCAAGGCGGACATTCTCGACTTCATGGATGGCAAGGTCGCCAAATGGTGGATGCCGGACGATGTCGCCTTCGTCGGCGAAATACCGCACACCGCCACCGGCAAGATCCAGAAGATCACCTTGCGTCAGCAATTCAGGGACTATCGCTTGCCGACGGATTGACGTGAATGTTGCGTGTTTCGGCTTCAAGCCGCCACCAAAAGGTTCTAAGTCTCCGTTCGGGTTGGGGCAGCGCAGAAAACAATGGTTAGCATTCCCGAACGGCAAACGTCGAGGGCGGCCGGCTGGTCGCGGCGCACCGGGGCCTTTTCAGCGGTGCTGCTGCTGACCGCTTTCGTCGGCCATCGCTTCGACCTCGTCGAGACGCCTGTTTTCCTGTGGGTGCTTGGCATTGTCGCGCTGCTGGCGGCCCTGGCGCTGTTGTTTGCCGGGTTTGCCTTTTCGCGGCTGTGGAACTTCGGCGACCTTGGCGGTCGCGACCTGACAGTCGGCGCCTTGCTGGCGCTGCTGGTGCTCGTACCCTATGGCGTTGCCGCCTACTGGGCGACGATCTATCCGCCGCTCAGGGATATCTCGACGGATTTCGACGAGCCGCCCGCGCTCGACGTGAGCGACCGGACGAAGGACATGAATGTGCTCTCGCCGTCGACGCCAGGCGAACAGCGGTTGCAGACCGAGAGCTATCCGCTGGTCAGCGGACGCAGCTACGACCTGCCGTTCGACACAGTCGTGGATGCCGTCGAAACCGTGCTCGACCGGCGCGATTGGGATCTTACCGAACCCTATCCGGACCTCAGGGGACAAAGCGAGGTGACGATTGCCGCGGTGGCCAAGGGTTTCGTCCTCGGTCTTCCCGCCGACGTCGCGATCCGCGTGACCGATGACGGGGACACGATCATCGTCGACATGCGGTCGGCCTCTCGCTACGGCCGCTACGACCTCGGCGACAATGCCGCGCGTATCGTCGATTTCCTCGCCGAACTCGACCAGGAAGTCGCCGGTCAGGTTGGCGCGGCCCCGGCCGAATGAACCCAAGGCATCCTGCGGCCAATCGCTGACGCCGTGGAATTGGTAGTTAAGTTTGCGGCGGACTATTCGGCCGAGTCGAATCTGCCTTCCAGCAGGACCGTCGCCACCGGTCCAAGCGGATCGGCGATACGGCTCTCCAGGAGCTCGATGAGTTTGTGCCCGACATCCGCCATATCCACGGATTGAACGTCGATCTTCGCCGGCAGGAAGCGCGCCAGCCGCGTGTTGTCACGGGCGACGATGTGGACGTCTCGGCCCGGCACCAGACCTCGCCTGCCGAGAGCGTGCAACGCTCCCAAGAGACCCAGTTCGTTGGCACATGCCAAGCCGGTCGGCGGATCTGACGATGCCAGCAATCGATCAAACCAGTCTGCGCTGGATTCCATCGTGAACGTGCCGTGGCCGATCAGCGATTGGTCGACTGAAATGCCGGCTTCGGCCATAGCCTTTTCATAGCCTGAGAGGCGCATGGCGCTCGCCTGATCCTTCGGCACGAGGAGTTGCAGGGCAACGCGTCGGCATCCTTTGTCCAGAAGCCGCCGGGCGGCATTGTAGGCGATCTGCTCATTGTCGATGTCGACATAGGGATAGGCGATATCCAGATCGGTTCTTCCAAACGCGACGAACGGTATGCGTCGATCGAGCAGCAGCTTGACGCGGGGATCGCCCGAGACCATGCGCGTGATGATCAGGCCGTCTGCACTGCGCGCCTGGAGCAGTTGCTGTACACTTGCGACGGGATCGTCGTCGGGCGTCGTGGAATAGATCGACAGACTATAGCCCGCTTGCCGCGCCGCCAGCGTCATGCCTTCGATCAGAGGAAGCTTTGCCAGATCGGACAGGTGTTCGCTTGTCTCCATCGGGAGCACTGCCGTCAGCGTCAGGGTTCGTCCGGTTCTGAGCGCGCGACCGTGATGATCCGGTACATAGCCTACCCTCAGCGCCACCTCCTTGACACGCGCGATGGTCAAGGGATGCACTTCCGGTCCATCTTTCAGTGCGCGCGACACGGTGGTCACCGAAAGGGAAAGTTCCGCCGCGATCTGTTTTAGATTGGCCATGTCGCCCGACTTTGTTGCGAAACCGCCGGCTGATTTGCTTGGCTTCGTAACGTTACCGGATTCGACCCAACGGTCAAATCCGGGCTCGCAGCAAACCAAACCCGCTCGAATACTACTTGACTTTTAACTCTCTCGCGTCAATCGTAACGTTACGATTGCAAAAAAATCGACATAAACGACATCACTCGATCCTGGGAGGAGAACACATGTCCTGGCTACCACGCATTTTTTTGACGGCAATCGCAGTCTCGGCTGCCTTGCCCGTCTATGCCCAATCAGTCACCATCACGACCGCGGGTGGTGATTACGGCAACGCCATGAAGGAGGCCATGTGGGCTCCCGCTGCAAAAGAGCTCGGCTTTGATGTCCGCGAGGAGACGCAAAGCGACGGCCTGGCCGCCGTGAAGATGCAGGTCACCTCGGGTGCGGTTACGACCGACATCATCCACCTGGGCTCACCGGAAGGCGCGCAGGCGGCCGCACAGTCGCTGCTGGAGCCGCTCGACTACAAGATCATCGATCCCAACTCCGTGCCGGCCGGCGCAAAGTCCGACTACTGCTATCCGTTCGATTCCTATGGCACCGTCATGTCGTGGAGCACCAAGACCTATGGCGAGAATCCGCCGAAGACCTGGGCCGAGTTCTGGGACGTTGCCAAATTTCCGGGCCGTCGCGCGCTGCGCGCCAATGCGCAGGACTTGATCGAGATCGCGCTTCTCTCCGATGGCGTGGCGCCGGCCGACGTCTATTCCGTGCTCAGCACGCCGGAAGGTCTGGAGCGCGCCATCAAGCGGCTCGAAGCGATCAAACCAAATGTCGCCGTGTGGTGGACCTCGGGAGCGCAGTCCGCGCAGTTGCTGAAAGACCGCGAGGCGGATCTGGTCGTTACCTGGAACGGACGAGCGCAGACCGTGAAAGCCGATGGCGGCGCGGTTGACTACACGTTCAAGGGTTCCGTCATCGGCACGGACTGCCTTGCGGTGCCGAAGGGGGCGCCGAACAAGGAAGCAGCCATGAAGCTCATCGCGGCGATGACACAGCCCGCGCGCGTGGCGAAGCTGACCGACTTCATTGCATACGGCCCGGTCAACCCCGCCGGCTATGAGGGTGGCCTTATCCCGAAAGACCGTCTCAAGACCCTGGCGACCGCGCCTGAAAATGCCGGCACTTCGGTGTTCTCGAATGCCGACTGGTGGGTCAAGAATGGCGAGGCCGCCCAAAAGGCCTTCGATGAAATGATGAACCGCTGAGTCTCGAATTCATCAACTCCAAGGCTGCAGCACATGATGAAGTCGCTCCCGATCACCATCGACAGCGTGGGCAAGGCCTATGGGTCCTACGTCGCGCTGGACGATGTCTCGCTCGACATTCAGGCTGGCGAATTCCTCACCCTGCTGGGGCCATCTGGATCTGGCAAGACCACGCTGCTCATGGCTCTGGCCGGTTTTGTCCGGCCCGATTCCGGTAAACTCCTGTTGGGGGATCGGGACATTACCCGCCTGGCCCCCAACAAGCGCGACATCGGCATAGTATTCCAGAACTACGCCCTGTTCCCCCACATGACCGTCCTGGCAAATGTCGAGTACCCGTTGATGTTGCGCAAGACGCCGAAAGCGGAGGCCCGTCAGCGGGCGCTTGACACCTTGGCCCGCGTGAAGCTGGACGGTCTGGCGGAGCGCAACATTGCTGCATTGTCCGGCGGCCAGCGCCAGCGGGTAGCGTTGGCACGGGCGATCGTCTTCGAGCCACGCGTGATGCTGATGGACGAGCCGTTGTCGGCGCTCGACAAGAATCTGCGCGAAACCATGCAGTACGAGATCCGGCGTCTGCACGATGATCTGGGGATCACCACGATCTATGTGACGCATGACCAGCGCGAGGCGCTGATCATGTCAGACCGGGTTGCGGTGATGAATTCCGGCCGCATTCAGCAGATCGACACGCCACAGCGGATCTACGATCGTCCATCGACCCGCTTCGTCGCGGAGTTCATGGGCGAGGCCAACATTGTGGCCCCAGGCGCGGTGCGCAGAATAGACGGCGCCGATCCGTCAGGCGAAGCTCTGATGATCCGCGCGGAAAACTTCCATCTTGATGCGAAGCTCGTCGGGCGAGACGGGGTGGCGCTTGAGGGAACGCTGCGCGCCAAGGCGTTTCGCGGCGAGAACTGGCTTTTGACGCTGACGCTTGACGGCGGGCAAGAGATCCTTGTCTGCATTCCGGCGGCGCTGGCCAGTGGCTGCGCCGAACTTGCCACCGGTCAGCGGGTGACCGCCTATGCACCGGCAGCGAAAGTTCACGCGATACCGGGAGCGAGAGCGTGACCGTCCTCGCCGATCCCGCGCTTGCGGCAGACGCTCGACGCGAGCGGCGGTTCTTCCTCTCGCTTTCACTGCCTGCGCTTGTCATCGTTGGACTGGCGGCGATCCTGCCCATCGTCTGGATCATCCGGCAATCCTTCCTGACCACAGGGGGTGAATACACCGTCGGCAATTACGAGAAGGTGCTGTCGAGCGGACTGACATGGTCGGCGCTCGTCACGACGCTTGAGCTATCCTTGGGCACGCTGGCGATCTGCATTCTTCTCGGCACCCCCCTGGCGCTCGCCTTGGCCAGCGCCAGACCAAGGGTGGCCAATTTGCTGATGGCCTTCGTCATGCTGCCGTTGTGGACCTCCATTCTGGTGCGCACCTATGGCTGGCTCGTGCTCTTGCGGCGCGATGGGCTGATCAACGCGGCTTTGACAGGTTCAGGCCTGACAGCCGAGCCATTGCCGCTGGTCTACAACTTCACCGGAACGCTCATCGGCATGGTTCACTACATGCTGCCGCTCTTTCTGCTGCCCGTTTATGCCGCGATGCGCGATATCGACGCAAACCTCGTCCGTGCGTCGGCGAGCATGGGCGCCACGCTCGGGCAAACGATCCGCACCGTCATTCTGCCGCTTTCGGCCGGCGGCATCTTCTCGGGTTCGATCATCGTCTTCATCTACACCATAGGTTTCTTCATCACGCCGGCGGTGCTGGGCGGCGGCAAGGTAAATCCTCTCTCCATCCGGATCGAGCGCACGCTGTCGACCTTTCAGGATTGGGGATCGGCGAGCGTCCTGGGTATTCTGCTCCTCGTTCTCATGGCGTTGGTGGGTGTGATGTTCCTGGCTGCAAGGCAGCTGATTGCCGGGCGCAACGTCGGTACATCCCATGCTTGAAGCCTATCCAGACAACAGGCTGGCCCGCATCCTTCTGTGGAGCTTTTGCGCGCTCGTAATGGCGTTCCTGATCCTGCCGACGCTGGTCGTCGTCCCGCTCTCCTTTTCGTCGTCGAACCTCCTCGAGTTCCCACCGCGCGCGTACTCGTTGCGCTGGTACGAGACTTTCTTCGGCTCGGCAACATGGATGGCTGGGCTCAGAACGAGCCTGATCCTCGGGACATTGACGGCGATGATCGCTGTGCCCCTGGGGCTGCTGGCCTGCATCTCGATGAACAGGCTCGGCGGAAAGGCCGCCTTAGCCATTCAGGGCATTCTGCTCACCCCGTCCATTGTGCCGGGCATCCTGCTTGCGATCGGTCTCTTCTTTGTTCTGGCGGCGCAACGTCTGGTCGGAACGCTGTTCGGTGTACTGGTCGGACATGTGGTGCTGGCCATCCCGGTCGCGTGCATTGTGTTGTTGCCCGCTCTGGCCCGCTTTGACTGGAACCAGGTTCAGGCGGCCAGAAGCCTCGGCGCAAACTGGGCGAGAGCCATTGGCGGGATAATTGTCCCGCAACTTCAGATCAGTCTGTTGTCGGCCACTCTGATGGCCTTCCTGACGTCGCTCGACGAGTCTGTCATTTCGATCTTTGTCGCTAGCGGTCAAAACAGCACGCTGCCGAAGCTCATGTTCCTGTCGCTGCGCGATCAGATCGATCCGACCATCGCGGCGATCTCAACATTGTGGACCGTCATCGTCTTGGTCGCCGTCCTGATCGTGACCCTTCGCCAAAAATCCTGACCGAGACTGGAAACATGCCCACAAATCATCGCGCAGCCGGTGCTCCGGCGGACCAATCAACCGACATTCCCCAGGTCGGGTTGGCGATCATCACCGGCTCGGCAAACTGGGGGCTTGCCTTCCCGGAAGATGTCGAATTCGAGGGCGTGCGCACCTTGCGGCGCGACATGAGTTTTGAAACGCCTTTCGGTCGTTCCGACAACTGGAAGCTGCTTGAGTTCGATGCGTCGATTACAGCCGAAGGCAAAGCGAAACGTGCCTTGTGCATGTATTCGCACGGCAATCCGCGCGACCATATCGACCATTCCTGCCATCGCCGCGCGTTCTGGGTCTTGATGCAGGCGGGTGTAAGGCAAGTCCTCTCCTGCTCGACCATTGGCGCCGTTAACAAGGCGATCAAGCCCGGCGACATGGTGGTGAACGCCGATATCATCGAACTGACGCAGACCCCGTTTTCACTCCTTCCCGGCCGTCAGAGCTTCGACTGCTCCGGCAAGCAGATCGTATGTCCAAGATGTGCGGCAGTTCTGGCCGAAACGGCCCGCCGTCATTGGCCAGCCGAATTCCGCGTTCATGGCATCGAACAGCAGTTGGTCGCGGCCCACTGTTACGGGCCGCGCCTGACCACTCCGGCCGAAGCCTTGGCGTTTCGAGGCATGGGAGCGGATGTGCTCAATCATTCGATCGCCCCTGAGGCGACCTTGTCGCGAGAGATCGGCGCGTGTTTCGTGCCCTGTGCGTTCGTGACGGCAGGTTTCAACGACTACATGGACCGTAATCGGCAGCAGCTTCTGCAGGAGGACGTGTTGCCGAACCTCTCAATGACAGCCTCGCGGGTAGCGCTGGAGACCGCGGCACGGCTTCCTGCCAATCCTGAATGCTCTTGCCAGGGCTTGAAGTCGCCTCAACCAGCAGGGCGTTCCAGCCGTTTCTAATGTATGAGGGTGTAGATTGAACTCGTGCCGAAATCTTAGCCAGCCGGCCTGAAAATGCCGTCGATGGCCGGTGCGGCGTCTGTCACGACCAGACCGCGCGCCACCAGGTCCTCGAGATGGGCAAGCACCGACAAGCCGGCAGCGCCATGCAGCCGCGGGTCGGTATCGCGATAGATCGCCTTGACCATGTCTGTGATCGTCCGGTCGCCGGCTCGGACCCGCTCCAGGATGGCGCGCTCACGCATCCTGCGATGCGTCTTCAACCCCCGCATGAAACCGCGTGGTGCCGTCACCGGTCCGCCATGTCCGGGCAGCAGCAAGCGGTCTCCACGTTCGATCAGCCGGTCCAGCGAAGCCATATAGTCGGCCATCGCCCCATCCGGCGGCGCGACGATGGACGTCGCCCACGCCATGACATGATCGGCCGAAAACAGGATCCCGGTTCCTTCCAGCGCGAATGCCGCGTGATTGGCCGAGTGGCCCGGAGTCAGGACCGTCCTGATCGACCAGCCGTCGCCGTCGATCACCTTGTCGTCGGGCAATGCGACATCGGGAACGAAAGCCGTGTCGGCACTGGCGTCAAGCGCATTGGTCTCGCCGATATGCAGGGGTCTTGCGGGGCGGTGCGGTCCCTCTGCCAGTACGGCGGCGCCGGTGCGCTCTTTCAGCCGGGCCGCCAGCGGGGAATGATCGCGATGCGTGTGGCTGACGAAGATATGGCTGACCGGCCGGCCTGCGATCACGTCGAGCAGCACCTGCAGATGCGCCTCGTCATCCGGCCCCGGATCGATCACCGCCAGCGTGTCGCGGCCAATGATGTAGCTGTTGGTGCCGTGAAAGGTGAAGGGGCTTGGATTGCGGGCCGTGATGCGCTGGATATCCGGCGCGACGCTCACCCCCTGGCCATAGACGGGGTCGAAGCCGGTGTCGAATTTGAGAGCCATGGCAGGTGCATCGGTGCTTTGTTCGAGGAGACGGCAAAACCGATTGCCGCATAACACGCAAGCCAATATAGGAGAACGCGAGGCCGCGAACATAAGATGCGGCGATCGGATTGGGGAAATATCATGGCAATTGCAACGACGATGGGTCCGCTTGTGTCTCTGGCTTTGCCGCAGAAGGGCGCGGCGCGGCTGGCAACGCAGCTTTTCCTGGCGATCGCCGGAACGCTGCTGCTGACCCTGTCGGCCAAGACCAAGGTGATGCTCGGGCCGGTCGACATTTCGATGCAGACGCTGGCCGTATTGCTGATCGCCGCCGCCTTCGGCATGCGTCTCGGCGTCGCCACCTTGCTGCTCTACATGGCGGAGGGCGCGATGGGCTTTCCGGTCTTCCAGAGCACCCCGGAAAAGGGCATCGGCATTGCTTACATGCTCGGCTCGACCGGCGGCTATCTCTGCGGTTTCGTGGTCATGGCGGCGATTGTCGGCTGGGCCGCCGATCGCGGCTGGGACCGCCATCCGATCAAGCTTTTCAACGCGATGCTGGTTGCCGAAGTCGTCATGATGGCCATGGGCTTTGCCTGGCTGGCGCTGCTGATCGGCCCCGAAAAGTCGTGGCAGTTCGGCGTCGTGCCGTTCATCGTCGGCGATCTGATCAAGGTTGCCCTGGCGGCAAGCCTGGTGCCGGCCGTGTGGTCGCTGCTGAAGCGCGGCTGAACCCCGGGAGCGATCGAGGACCGGACGGGCGCTTCGGATGAAGGTTCTGGTCACCGGCGCGGCCGGCTTCATCGGCTATCACGTAGCGAAG
This sequence comes from Mesorhizobium newzealandense, assembly GCF_042682145.1. Taxonomy (NCBI): domain Bacteria; kingdom Pseudomonadati; phylum Pseudomonadota; class Alphaproteobacteria; order Hyphomicrobiales; family Phyllobacteriaceae; genus Mesorhizobium; species Mesorhizobium newzealandense. The sequence continues at coordinate 206,472 of NZ_JBHUGZ010000030.1, forward strand.
CGCCTGCTGGAGCGCGGCGACGAGGTTGTCGGCATCGATAACGTCAACAGCTACTACGATCCGCAGATCAAGGAAGCGAGGCTGCGGCTGTTGGAGGAGGCGAGCCGCAAGACCAATGCGGGCTATCATTTCATCCGCGGCAATCTCGCCGACAAAAGCGTGGTCGATGGCTGTTTTGCCAACCACGCCTTCGACCGGGTGATCCATCTCGCCGCCCAGGCCGGGGTTCGCTACAGCCTGGAAAACCCGCATGCCTATGTCGAAAGCAACATCATCGCCTACACCAACATGCTGGAAGCCTGCCGCAGCAGCGCCGTTGCGCACCTGACCTATGCCAGCACCTCGAGTGTCTACGGCGCCAACACCGACATGCCGTTTTCCGAGCACCGGCCGGCCGATCATCCGCTGCAGTTCTACGCCGCGACCAAGCGCGCCAACGAGCTGATGGCGCATAGCTATAGCCATTTGTTCGGGCTGCCGACGACCGGGCTTCGCTTCTTTACCGTGTATGGTCCCTGGGGGCGCCCGGATATGGCGCTTTTCCTGTTCACCAGAAGCATTCTCGCCGGCGAGCCGATCAAGCTGTTCAACAACGGCAACCACACGCGCGACTTCACCTATGTCGATGATATCGCCGAAGGCGTCGTGCGGGCCAGCGACATCCCAGCTGCCCGCAATGCCGCCTGGGACTCCAGCCGTCCGGATCCGGCCACGAGTAGCGCCCCCTGGCGCATCTTCAACATCGGCAACAACAAACCGGTGAAGCTGACCGCCTATGTCGAGGCGCTGGAAAACGCACTTGGCAGGAAAGCCATCATCGAACTGCTGCCGCTGCAGGCCGGCGATGTGCCCGATACCTTTGCCGACACATCGGCGCTGGAACAGGCGGTCGGCTACCGCCCGGTGACGACGGTGACCGAAGGGGTAGGGCGGTTTGTGGACTGGTACCAGGCGTATTTTGGACAGACCTAGCTGAGGTCGCATCTTGGCGCCAAATAGTCCGGCCGTTTGTCAGGCGCCGAGATTGACAAGCCATTGCATGGAACCTAAGCACGAGCGGCCTATGTCAGGGCTGGGGGTTTCGGCATGTCAAGGAGAGCCGCTTGAAAGGAATTATCCTTGCTGGAGGCAGTGGAACGCGTCTTTATCCGCTAACATTGGCAGTCTCCAAGCAAATCCTTCCGATATACGACAAGCCGATGATCTATTATCCGCTGAGCGTTTTGATGCTCGCGGGTATCCGCGAAATTCTGATTATTTCAACGCCGCGGGATCTGCCGGTTTTCCGCGAGTTGCTTGGCGACGGATCGAACTTCGGGCTTGATCTGTCCTATGCCGAGCAACCGCAGCCCAACGGACTTGCGGAAGCCTTCATCATCGGCCGTGATTTCATCGGCAAGGACAGCGTGTCGATGATCCTGGGCGACAACATCTATTTCGGCGAAGGCCTGTCGCAGCTCTGCCGTGCGGCGGCGGCGCGCGAAACGGGGGCTTCGGTGTTCGCCTATCATGTCGAGGATCCCCAGCGTTATGGTGTCGTTTCCTTCGACAAGGTCACCGGAACCGCCCTGACGATCGAGGAAAAGCCAGCCCAGCCGAAATCCAACTGGGCTGTCACCGGTCTCTATTTCTATGACAACGATGTCGTTGACATCGCCCCCGCGATCCGCCCGTCGGCGCGTGGCGAACTCGAGATCACGGCGGTCAATAACGTCTATCTCGATCGTGGCCAGTTGCATGTGCACCGGTTGGGGCGCGGTTACGCCTGGCTCGACACCGGCACCCATGACAGCTTGCACGAAGCGTCCTCCTTCGTGCGCACGATCGAACATCGCCAGGGCATCAAGGTTGCCTGCCCGGAGGAAATCGCCTTCGAACAGGGCTGGCTGACGGCGGACGACGTCATCCGGCGCGCCACCCTCCTGGGAAAAAACGAGTATGCCGCCTACCTGCGCCGGCGTGTCGTCGAGCGGTTGGAGGAGTAAATGCTGGAGGTCAGGTCCCTTGGCATCGAAGGCGTGCTGGAAATCATTCCGAAACGACATGGCGACGCCCGCGGTTTCTTTGTCGAAACCTATCAGGCCGAGCGCTTTTCGCAGGCCGGCATAGACTTGCGTTTCGTACAGGACAACCAGTCCTACTCCGCCGCGGGAGGGGTGCTGCGCGGGCTGCACTACCAGCTTGCGCCGCGAGCTCAGGACAAGCTGCTGCGTGTCCTCCGGGGTGCACTGCTGGACGTCGCGGTCGACATTCGCCGTAGTTCGCCAACCTTCGGAAAATGGGTTGCGCTCGAAATTACCGCTGAAAAGGGCAACCAGATTCTGGTGCCAAAGGGCTTTGCGCACGGCTTCGTGACGCTCGTGCCCGACACCGAAGTCCTGTACAAGGTGACTGATACATATTCGCCCGAACACGACCGTTCGATCCGTTTCGACGATCCTGCCATCGGCATCGACTGGCCGACATTGGCTGGCGGGTTCCAGCTTTCGGACAAGGACCTCAAGGCGCCGGTTCTGGCCGCCGCTGAGGTGTTTGCTTGAGGGGTTGTATGAGGACAGCAGCATGAATTTTCTAGTGACAGGCGGTGCCGGCTTCATTGGTTCGGCGGTGTGCCGGCATCTGTGCGCCAACCCGGCCTATCGCGTGACCAATCTCGACAAACTCACCTATGCGGGCAACCTGGCCTCGCTGAGGCCGATCGAGAATGCGCACAACTACCGCTTTGCTCATGCCGATATATGCGACGAGAGGGCGGTGCTCGACATTCTCCGCCGAGACGATATCGACATCGTCATGAACCTCGCCGCCGAGAGCCATGTCGATCGCTCGATCGACGGACCAGGCACGTTTATCGAAACCAATATTGTCGGCACCTACCGGATCCTCAATTCCGCCCTGGAATACTGGCGCGGCCTGCCCGAAGAGAGGAAGAGCCGCTTCCGCTTCCACCACGTCTCGACCGATGAGGTGTTCGGCGATCTTCCTTTCGATGGCGGTATGTTCGTCGAGGAGACGCCTTATGCGCCGTCTTCGCCGTATTCCGCCTCGAAGGCGGCGTCGGACCACCTGGTGCGGGCCTGGCACGAAACCTATGGTCTGCCGGTCGTGCTTTCCAATTGCTCGAACAATTACGGGCCCTATCACTTTCCCGAAAAGCTCATCCCGCTGGTCATCCTCAACGCGCTCGACGAAAAGCCGCTGCCGGTCTATGGCGCCGGCGCCAATGTGCGTGACTGGCTGTTCGTCGAGGACCATGCGCGCGCGCTGGAACTGGTTGCCACCAAAGGCACGCCAGGCGAGAGCTACAATGTCGGCGGCAATTCGGAGCGGACAAACCTGAGCGTCGTCGAGACGATTTGCGATCTGCTTGACATCAGGCGTCCCCGTGCCGGCGGCAAGAGCTATCGCGACCTGATCTCTTTCGTCACCGACCGTCCCGGCCATGATCGCCGCTATGCCATCGATGCATCGAAAATAGGCCGGGATCTCGGCTGGGCGCCCAACGAGAACTTCGACAGCGGTCTGGCGAGAACCGTTGACTGGTTCCTGGACAACAAATGGTGGTGGGGGCCGATCCGCGAACAGCACTATGCTGGTGAAAGATTGGGCGAAGCGCGCAAGGGGGTCGCGTGAGGCTCGTTGTCACCGGACGTGAAGGCCAGGTTGTGGCAAGCCTTCTGGAGGCCGGCCAGGGGCGCGCCGGCGTGGAAGTCGTCGCCATTGGCCGTCCGGAGCTCGACCTGGCAAAACCCGACACCGTCATCGACGCCATTGCGGCGGCGAAGCCCGATATCGTCGTGTCGGCTGCCGCTTACACGGCCGTGGATCAGGCCGAGGATGAGCCCGATCTGGCATTTGCGGTGAACGCTGTCGGCGCCGGCAAGGTGGCCGAAGCCGCGGCGCGGCTTGGCATTCCCGTCATCCATCTTTCAACCGACTATGTCTTCGACGGCAGCGCTTCCGGTGCCTATGTCGAAACCGACGCAACCGCCCCGCAAAGCGTCTATGGCGCCTCCAAGCTTGCCGGCGAACAGGCGGTGGCAGCCGCCAATCCGCGCCATCTGATCCTGCGCACGGCATGGGTCTACAGCCCGTTCGGCAAGAATTTCGTCAAGACCATGCTGCGGCTTGCCGCCGACCGGGATGAAATCGCCGTGGTCGCCGATCAGTGGGGAAACCCCACCTCCGCGCTTGATATCGCTGACGCAGTCCTGCATGCGGCGGCGATGCTGCATGGCGACAAGCGCTTCGCTGCGTTCGGCGTCTATCATCTGGCCGGCACAGGCGAGGCCAACTGGAGCGGCTTTGCCCGCCATATCCTGGACACAAGCCGAGTGTCTGGTGGCCCTTGGGCGCGGGTACGGGACATTGCTACGATGGACTATCCGACCAAGGCACGACGCCCCGCCAATTCCCGGCTATCGAGCGCGAAATTTGCCTCTGTCTTCGGATGGAATGCGCCAGACTGGCGGCTATCGACGGAAACAGTGGCGCGTCGTGTCCTGGTCTGAGAGACGGGATGGGCATTGAAGCATGAAGAAGTTCCCATCGCCGGAAAATGCAGAGGCCGGCCCACTGGCGGTCGACCCTAAGGCGGTCGGCGAGATGCCACCGAGCGTCCGGGCCAAGGCGAATGCCGCACCGCTTGGAGCGCGCGCCCCTTCACTTCGCGACCTGTACGATGCCCATAGCGGCAAGGTGTCGGACAAGTGGTCTTCCTATCTGGACGCATATGACCGGATTCTTTTGAACTATCGCAACAGGCCGGTTCGGCTGCTGGAAATTGGCGTTCAAAATGGCGGTTCGCTCGAAATCTGGCCGCGATATTTCCCGAATTCGGAGCTCATTCTTGGCTGCGATATCGATATGGCCTGCAGCGGTCTGGTCTTCGACGATCAGAAGATCGCTGTGGTTATCGGCGATGCCAACACTGATGAGATAGAAAGAAAAATTGTTGCAAAATCCGCGACATTCGACATAATAATTGATGACGGATCGCATACATCATCAGACATAGTGCGCTCTTTCGCCCGCTATTTTCCTCATCTTTCTGATGGAGGGGTTTACATAGCGGAAGATTTACATTGCAGCTACTGGCAGGAATTCGAGGGCGGTCTCTATGATCCTCTTTCGTCGATTTCGTTCTTCAAGCGCCTGCTCGATGTGGTCAACCATGAGCATTGGGGACTGTCTCGCTTTCGAGCGGATGCTTTAGCCACTTTCTCCGATAGGTATAAAATCGTATTCGGGGAAGCTTCGCTGGCATCCATTCATTCCGTGGAGTTTTTGAACTCGCTCTGTATTGTGACCAAGCGACCAAGCCAGGAAAATGCTCTCGGGGTTCGCAATGTGCAAGGCCGGGTTGCGATCGCCGACAAGGGAATGATCCCTCTTGGCGGCACGACAAACAAAGCGCTCGATCAAACCGGAAATCCATGGTCCTTGACGTCGACGACCATGGAAGAGGAAATTGAGACCAACAGGGCGTTGGTGACGAGCCGCGCGGCGCGCATAGAGGAACTCTCCCACGAGATAGCCGAAACACGCGAGCAGGTCCGGAGCGGCAACGACGAGATCGCTCAAATGAGGGCACATCTCGCCGAGAGAGTTCAAGAGATCCAGGTCTTGCAGGCAGACATATCGGTTGCGCGTACGACGGCAAGCGCGCTGCAGGCCGAGCGCGACACCGAGATCGCACGAGTCCAAGCGGTGACGGCTGCGCTCGAGGAGTTCAAGCACTCGACGAGTTGGCGGATAACTGGACCCCTGCGAGCGCTATCCGGGAATGTCAGGTGGTTGCTGAAGATGGTCGCCACGGTTTTTCGTTGAGACCAAAATCGAAGTGGAGATAGGCAGTGCTGGCCTCTCCATCATCAATCCGTTTCTTCAGAATCGGCGCAACGTCAAATCGCCGGATGTTTTTCATTCGCGCGACGACTGATCGTTCCAGCTTGTGGCGTTTGGGATGCACCCCGGACCGATCAAGCACTCCGCCTGCCAAGCCCTCGAATTTCCGGGTGCGCAGTCTGAAGGTGTGTGCGAGCCCCCTGGGGGAGTCGTGACCGAAACCATGCATTCATGGCCTCCCAGGGTGAATTCGCTGTGAAGGCCATCAATTCAGCGCCGCCCTGAGCCCTCCCGCACCGTTGTTGACAGCTGCAAAAACAGGTTATTTTGCCAAAGCAGGTAGCGCGCGGGAGTAAAGTTCTCTAGGTCCATAGCGAAGACGGCAGCTGATCGATCTCGAGAAAAGAGGGTGGATTGTCAAAGCTTATTATTCAAATCCCATGCTTGAATGAGGAGGGGACACTCGCTGTCACGCTTGCTGATCTCCCGCGTCAGGTCGCGGGCTTCGATACAGTGGAATGGCTCGTAATCGACGATGGCTCCACCGACCGCACGGTCGAGGTTGCCCGGGAAAACGGCGTGGATCACGTGGTCTCACTGCCCCACAACCAGGGGCTTGCCAAAGCCTTCATGACCGGTATTGAAACCGCGCTAAAACTAGGCGCCGATGTAATTGTCAACACCGACGCGGACAACCAGTACGATGCCTCCTGCATTCCCGATCTCGTCCGGCCCATATTGGAAAAAAAAGCTCAGATCGTCATCGGCGCAAGGCCGATCAGTGAGATAGAGCATTTTTCGCCCATCAAGAAATTTCTGCAGAAGCTTGGAAGCTTCGTTGTTAAGATTGCCAGCGGCACGACGGTTCCCGACGCGCCGAGCGGTTTCCGGGCCATTCACCGCGACGCGGCGATACAGCTCAATGTCTTCAACCGCTATACTTATACGCTGGAAACGATCATCCAGGCGGGACGCCGGAACATTCCCATTACCTCGATACCGATCCGCGTGAACGGCGATCTCCGGCCCTCGCGGCTGGTCAAGAGCATACCAAGCTATGTGCGGCGCTCCCTGATAACGGTTGTGAGGATTTTTGTCGTCTATAGCCCGCTGCGCTTCTTCTCGGTATGTGCGGCTGTCGTCGCCACACCGGGGTTGATCGGGATCATCCGGTTCCTTTTCCACTACTGGATGGGCGAAGGTAGTGGCAACATCCAGTCGCTCGTTTTGTCCAGCGCCTTGCTTGCGCTTGCCGGCATCCTCGCCATGAGTGGCGTCATTTCCGAACTGATTGCAGTCAATCGGCAATTGCTTGAGGAAATCAGGATCAGGCAATTGCAGCAAGAGTATGGTGGCAGGGCCCGTATCCGGTCATTTGCATTGGAGCACAAAGAGCCAAAGTTTAAGAAAGACAATATAGGCGGAGCAATATAGATGACTGAAACGCCGCTGGCTTACGACAACGTTCCGGGTAACTTTTACGACAAGTACAATACTCAGAATCCAATCGCTCGATACCTCATGCAGGGCTTTCTAAGCAACTTCGATATGATGACGGCCGAGACAGGCGTTCGCGATGCCTACGAGGTTGGCTGCGGCGAAGGAAATTTGTCTATTCGTCTTCATGATCAGGGGTGGAATGTCCGTGGGAGTGACCTGGAAGCTGTCAGTGTTTCGGAGGCCAATCAGCAGTGCGCCAAGCGCGGTATGGCTCCGATATTTGAAACCCGCTCGCTTTTCGACCTGAGGCCGGAAGGGGATTCCGCCGAATTGGTGATATGCTGTGAAGTCCTCGAGCATGTTCCAAATACAGAGCAAGCGCTATCTGTGCTCAAATCGCTGGCAAAACCATATCTTCTTGTCAGCGTGCCGCGAGAGCCGATCTGGCGAGTGCTTAATATTGCCAGGGGAAAATATATAACAGACCTTGGAAATACGCCAGGCCATATCAATCACTGGTCATCCTCATCTTTTGTCAATTTGCTAAGCAAGTCTCTCAAGATCGTCCAGGTCAGCAAGCCGTTTCCTTGGACCATGGTCCTTTGCCGCTGTGACTGAGACAATGCAGACGGCACCGCCGGCCAAAAGCAGCAAGCTAAAGTCCATAGTTCGCCTTGGGGGTCTGGCCGTCAGTCTTGCAGCGCTTGTCTTCGTGGGGCTGGCGATCCATCGCTCCTTCGGTGATCTGCAACGACACCTCATCTCGCCACTCTTTTTGATCGCCATATTGGGCTGCGCAATCGCTTATGCCGTCATTCTGCAGCTGGTCGGCATCGCCTGGTACCGCTTCCTGGTTCTCGTCGATGGACCGTCGTTTGGATTGGGCCGTGCGCTCGGCATTTTTGGAAGGACGCAGATTTACAAATACCTGCCGAGCAATGTGATGCATATGGTTGGCCGTTTTGCCCTTGCCCGCAGTGCCGGGGCATCGAACAGGGCGCTTGCCGTTGCTCAGATAGGGGAATTGTCCATCACTGTTCTTGCCGCCGGGGCATTGGGCGTATTGCTGGCGTGGCCGATTTTCCAAGGTGCATATGCTCGGTATGGTCCCGACAATCCTGCTTTGACAATGGGATTGATCACCGCCGGTCTTTTGGCGCTTGCGATCGGGATGGGACTTTTATTCCGCTTCAGGATGGCGGACATCGGGGGCAGGGCGCTTGTCGTATCTGCCGAAGCCTTTGTCCTCTATGTACTGTTTTTCATTGGCAATGGGTTGCTGATCGTTGCGCTTTTCAGGACGCTGAACGATGGGGGGCAAATGGCGGAGTTGATCGGCATAGGAGCCGCGGCCTGGCTCATTGGCTTTGTCGTTCCGGGAGCGCCGGGCGGGCTTGGCGTGCGCGAGGCCGTCCTGATCATGGGGCTTACCGCCGCGGGTCTGCCGCCGCCATCGGCTACCGCGGTTGCTCTCGGCAACCGGCTCGTCACCGTTCTTGGAGACTGCCTGATCGCCTTTGTGGCGTTGATATTGCGAAAGCGGAAAAGCGCATGAATGTGCTAATGACGGAAACATCCACGCAAAACAAACCCTTGCTGAGACAGCCCTCATTTTTGCGGCATGCCGTCTCGATGGCGCTTCTTTTCGCTCTCGTGCTGGGGATCGTGGGCGTGAACCCTGTTCGGCAAACGCTGGCACCGATGGATCTGCTGTTGTCCTATCCGGGATGGGACAATGCCGGGATCGACTCTCCGCTTGTCAACCTAGAGCGTTCCGACGCATTGGATCATCGGCTCCCAAACTGGCGGGAGTTCAGGCGAGAGTTGCGGGAAGGTCACATCCCGCTATGGAACCCTCTCCATCAACTGGGGGCCGCTGGCATCCAGGCGTCGATTTACGAAGGCCTTTCAATACCCTTTCTCGTTTACGCCCTCACGCCGAATGAGGCCATGGGATACACGTTCGCGATTCTGGCCAATTATCTCCTGGCTGCTTTCGGCGCGTATTTTCTGATGTTTTTCATGTTCAGAAATCGTGTGGCCGCGATTTTCGGCGCCATGGTGTTTGCATTTTGCGGTTTCAACATCGCCTGGGCGCATTGGCCGCATCTAACAACCAGCGCTCTTATTCCGTGGGTTCTCGCCTCCCAGCTTCGGTACTGGCAAACAGGCCGCTTGAGTTGGGCCCTGGGGTTCACTCTCAGCGTAGCCTTGATGGCCCTGGCCGGCTTCCCATTTGTGGCCCTCCTAGGAGGCATCTCGTCCTTGATGCTGGGGATCGTAGTCCTTGCTGTCGAACTCAGAAGCACCGGCGTCAATCAGACTATGGTCAGGCGGGCAATCGGGCTGGGATGCGCAGGCATTGCAGGCGCGTTCCTTGCCCTTCCCGGCCTTTTGGAAGTTAAAGGCATTCTCGATACAACCGATTTGTCGATCCGAACGGGCGGAACGATATTCACGCCCTACGACATCGTTAACATGTTTGGATTCGATTTTAGCAATCATCTTGGCGTCGAGCGGACGTTTTCGGCGGGGATACCCGCCGCAGTTCTCACCCTTCTTGCTCTATATTTTATTTTCAGGAAACCCAATCTGTTTGCCGTTTTTGGATTGCTCTTGGCCATATTCACTATGGCGACTGCATTCGGCGCGGCGCCGGCCAGCCTAGTGAGGCTAATTCCAACATTTGACTACAATGGTTGGAATAGAGTGACGCTATTGTTCGGGCTGTCGGCAGCCATATTGTCGTCGTACTCCATAGATTGTATATTGCCGACGAAATTTGAACAGACTTACAGGTTACATATTGTAATACTGATATGCCTTCTGCAATCGATCAATCTTGGATATTCCTTCAGGCAATTTAATGCGAGGCCTGATATTGAGACGTTTTTTCCAGATACGCCGTCGATATCCTATGTCTTATCCAAGATACTTCCGGGTCAAAGCGTTGTTGCGGACGAAAGTTTCCTTTTCTCAGGATCTTTGTCAAATTATCGATTGCCGGAATTGTTTGCTCACGGTTTTCGTACCGACGCTCAAAAGCAGATTGCTACTGACATAGTGCCTTCTCATGAGGTGTCATATACGGCCTCCATGTTTCAGTGCTCCGACATTAATTTCTCCAGCCGTGATATTGTCTATGCCGCTGTTCGCTTCATCCTTGGTAAAGAAGGCTGTACTTCGGCGGTTTATGAAACCGTTGGAACTGACCAGCGACCCACTGCCGCCCTCAACAGTGGTGCCCTTCAAGGCGACTTGTTGATTGACAAACCATTTAGCGCCACGAACGCGCAGGTGTTATTCGGAACCTATGATCAGGATTATGCCCCTTCGGCCTTGACATTGGATCTCTACAAAGATGGAAGCCTGGTGGCTCATGCCGAAATACCGCCGGAGGCGGTGCGTAACAACCAGTTTGCCACCTTTGGTTTCAGTCAAGACGTGCCGCTTGTAGCCGGAACGTATCGATACGTCATTTCAATGACCAAACCCGATAGCCAGAAGCCACTCAGCGCCTGGGCCTTCGAAACCGTTGCAGGGGCAACTTATCAGATTGGGTCGAAGGTATTTCCCGGCATGCCAATAATTAAGATTGTCGAGAAAATTGGTCTTCCCCAAAATTTCTCGATCGCGTCGGTCGAGCCGGGCATTAGCGTTATTGAAAATCACTCGGTTTCAGGTTCCGGCTATTATGTGAATGGGTTGAGCGGACAACCGGAAGCAGATTTTGGTCCTGTGCGCCTCGCGACGTATCGACCGGATGACCTGACAGTGGACTATTCGGGTGCAGTCCATGGATGGGTCGTTTTCCCCATTCGCACCAATAAATATTGGCGAGCCACGCTGGATGGGAGACCGGTAGAACTGGATAAATTCTTGGACTTTTTCCCTGCCGTCGAGGTAAACGGACCAGGCAAGATTCGTTTCTATTACGACAGCAGTCATTTGCTGAAAACGCTGGAGCTTTGCCTCGCCGGCTTTGCAGCCTCAGTCATTCTCCTGATCGCGTTGACGGGTAGAACTTCCAGGCCACGAACAGGCACTGGGTAATTGGTCGCCCGGAGATGACTCGCCGAACTCAGGCATTGGTCGACGCAAGATTCAGTTAATCGGGCGTCGCGCCTTGATGGTCATTGACCCATGCGGCCGAAACAGGTTGATGGCCAGATCCAGTGGCAGGAACATCACCGACAGAGCCGTATGCATGACCCCGCGGCCGCGCCGAGCCGATTCCTTGAACAGCGAGTTGGCGAGAGAAATTGCCCACCACGCATAGGCGCCGGATACGCGCTCGGTCTCCAGCCCACCAATCCTCATCGCCGTGACGACGTTTCGATGGTTGAACAACGTCAGGTGGCGGGGATAGTGATATCCTCCCCAACGCCGCCCGAAAACGTATCGATCGAGCGACAGATGGTTCGGCGTGATGACGAGCGCGCCGCCGCCAGGCCGCAATAGCCGCCGCATATGCTCGATGAACCCAACGGGATCGACGACATGCTCAATCAGGTTTGAGCAATAGATCGCATCGAACGAGCCGTCCGGCAGGTCCACTTCCTCGATCTGGCCAAGGTGGAAGTCGATGCGTGGGTTGGCGCTCAGGCCGAGATCCTTGATGTCGATACCGCACACGGACGCTTTCGGATTTATTTCCAGGATGCTTTCCAGGAGGGAGCCGTTACCGCAGCCGACCTCAAGGATGCGAGGAGCGGGCGCTTTCGCAACAGCCAGCACCTTCCTGGCGTCGCGAGCTACGACCGCGCGTTTCAAGGCGCCGAACACCGAACTCTTTGGCTTCGAATAGGCCAGGTAGTCGTCGGGATATAGAGACGGAATCTCGGCCGCAGGCACCTTCGGGATCTGCATCACAAACCCGCAATCCGTGCATTCGAAATAGTTGGATTGCCGCGGAACCGCGTATTCATAGTCTGCGATCGAGGTGTAGATCGGCGACATTTGCCCGGGTTTGTGTTCGGCGGCGCACAGCAGGCAGATGTCGCTCAAATCTTGATCCCTTTCGGCTCGTTGCGATCGTGGGACAATTCCAAGAGCTTCCCGATATAGCTGGGCGACAGGAGCTCACCGCGATCATCGTAAAAGCGCACCTCCTCGCGCAGGAATCGGTGCATTTTCGACAGCCGATAGGGAGGAACCATCGGCCAGCCGTGGTGCTCCAGATGGTAGTTGAAGCTCTGCGGAGCGAAGTAGGTGTTCTCAAGAACGGTCGCCAGCGTGGTCACAGTCATATCGTCCTCGCCTGGGTGCTCGGCCATAAAACGGAGGCGGCTGAGCAGTGGGTTCCATGTCACAGCAAGGTATAGCCAGGCGGCATATTCCCACCATAGCCCTGAAACAACCATCACAGTGGCCAGGACAAGCTGGCAGGCGAAGATATGCTTCATCGACCAGAGCTTGCCGGATGAACCGCCTTGCTTCTTTGCAGGGGTATCCGACTTCTTTGCAGGAGCGTCCGACTTCGCGAAATATTTAAGAAAGAGACGCACAGATTCCAGGCCGAGGATGTAGCGGGCGATCATCCAGGCGAGGCCGCCGTCGGCGCTCACCGTCGCGAAGCTGACATGCTCGGGATCATCCTTGCTCCCATTGTGTGCGTGATGTTTCATGTGGATCTTGCGATATCTCGCGACTTCCATGCCGATCCACCCGGCCGCAAGCCAGTTGGTCAAGGTGTCATTCCTTGATGGGTTCCGGCTGTAAAAATAGTGCGCGGCGTCATGAATCAGCGTCTGAAAATGACGTTGTGCGGCCAGAAGAAGCAGTGCCGCGACAGGCACGGCGACCCAGAGGGGGCCAATCATCAGACCGGCCAGCATGGCAAGCATGATCAATATGAAGGGCTTTGCCGCGTAGGCGACTATCCAGAACGTGCTGCGCTGGAGCAATTCTTCGGGGACCCTTATCTCCTTCAAATTCGACGAATAGAGATGAGCCTTCGGATGAGCGACGTTCATGCCTGTGCTCCCTAAACGGCGTTATTTGGCACCTCTTTAGCCTGAACAAACTTCGCCTGTCCAATCTTCAAAACTTCAAAATCGAATTTTCGGCCTGCCCGCGAAGGCGGCCTGATCAATAGAGGCCCGCCGCAACTTGGTGTCGGCGTTTGCCGCGGCGTTGAGCGGAAGCTTGGTGCACCTTTCCGTAAGCTGGCACGGATGCCGAACTTGCCGCGCAAGCCCGATTCGACCGGAATTGACATGTTGCGGCTATTCAAATGAGATCGACGCTGATAACGCACAGCCGGGCCAATGAAACTTGGAATACTGTTTGAATGTCCAGAATATGTATGGTGACCGGTGGAGCCGGATTCATTGGATGTGCGCTGTCCACCAAATTGGCCAACCGTTTCGACCGTGTAATTGTCATCGACAGTTTGCATCCGCAGATTCACGCTGAACGGAAACGTCCCGCCGAACTTGACCCTCGCGTTGAACTCATGGTTGCCGATGTGACCGAGGCGTCTACCTGGGCGCAATCATTGGAAACCGCCCGACCGGAAATTGTGGTGCATCTGGCGGCTGAAACGGGCACCGGGCAGTCGCTCACGGAGGCTTCTCGCCACGCGATTGTGAATGTCCTTGGCACAACCCGCATGCTGGATGCTTTCGCTGCGGTATCGCACGTCCCGGAGCGCTTTGTTCTGGCTTCGAGCCGCGCCGTCTATGGAGAAGGGGCGTGGCGGTCCAAGACGGCAGGCGCGGTAACGTATCCGGGTCAGAGATCGAAGCAGCAGCTTGAGCGCGCGGAATGGGATTTTCCCGGGCTTGAACCTCTCCCCATGGACGCGGAAAAAACCATACCAAATCCAACCAGTATCTATGGAGCAACGAAACTAACCCAGGAACAGATATTGCGAGCCTGGGCCCTGTCGTTCGGAACGATCGTCAACGTGCTTCGCCTTCAGAACGTATATGGTCCTGGCCAGTCTTTGACGAACAGCTACACGGGAATTGTGTCGTTGTTCATCAGGATGGCCAAGGAAGGCAAGAGCATCCCGATCTATGAGGACGGTGATATCGGACGGGACTTTGTTTTCATCGATGATGTGGCGTCGGCCCTCGACAAAGCCACAGCCACGGATCTGTCACAGTCGCTCGCCTATGATGTCGGTACCGGTTCCAAGACCACGGTTCTCGATCTGGCGAGGATCATCGCAAAGCGGTATGGAGCGCCGGAGCCGCGCGTCAACGGCATGTTCCGCAACGGCGACGTGCGCTGCGCTGTCGCCAACATTGACAGGACGGTCCGCGAACTGGAATGGCGACCTTTGAAAAGTGTGGACGAGGGGATCGGCCAGCTTTCCGAATGGATAGATTCACAACTCGGCTAAAAAGGCCTTGCATCTAGAATTGGTTTGGCAATCTGGATTTCTTGAGGGAACGAGAAATGAGCTCTGTATTGCGCCGGGTTGCTGTGTTTTCTCTGTATAATGAACGTGGCGTCGCAGACGACTATGTCATATATCTGCTTACAAAGCTGCGAGAACTGGTCGAGAGGGTTGTTGTTGTTTCCAATGGGAATCTTTCAAAACATTCTGTAGTTGCGGTGGATAAGGTATGTGACCAGCTTCTGATCCGTGAGAACGAGGGATTTGATATCGGGGGATACAAAGCCGGAATGGAAGCCATCGGCTTCGATGAACTTTCCAAGTATGACGAACTCATCCTGCTGAACGATACTTGCTACGGACCTCTTTTCCCGTTTTCGGAAATGTTTTCGGAAATGGAAAGCCGGGATTGTGATTTCTGGGGCAGTTCTGCCCACAAGGAAATGACGCCAAATCCATTTACCGGAACTGGTCATTTGCCGTGGCATCTTCAGACGTTCTTCATCGCTATCCGGAAAGAGATGCTGAAATCGGAGGCTTTCAAGAGATACTGGAAGAACTTACCGGAGATAAAAACTTACGTGGATGCCGTTCTGCTTCATGAATCGCAATTCACGAGGCATTTTACAGATCTTGGCTATTCGGCGGAAGCGTATGTTGATCCGGAGAAATATGGCTCGCACTATCCCGCGTTCATCAACGTTGATGAAGCAATCATCAATAGATTTCCATTGCTAAAGCGACGTGCGTTTTTTAATGATCCAACTTTCCTGGAGCATAATGCGATCGATCTGCCACGCACTTTGCGAGTGCTTAAAGAAACATCCGAATATGACCTTAATCTGATTTGGCGAAACGTTCTACGCGTTTCGGAACTGAGAAATCTCAACAGCAACGCCGCACTGATGAGTGTCTTGCCGGACAAGCGGATCAAAAACGCCGATGCCCCTGCCGACTACGGCAAGGTGGCTGTTTGCGCGCATATCTACTACACCGACATGATCGACGAGATGCTGGATCTGACCGGGAACATTCCAGTTCCCTATGATTTCATTGCCACCACGGATACGCCGGAAAAGAAGGCTGAGATTGAAGCCGCCCTGGCGAAGCGCCCTGGCATAGAGAAAGCCATCGTCCGCGTCGTCGAACAGAACCGCGGGCGCGACATGTCGGCGTTTTTCATCGCCACGCGCGATCTGCTGGTCGACGATCGTTATGACCTTGTCTGTCGCGTGCATAGCAAAAAAACCCCTCAGGTGCAGGCATCCAAGGGCAATCTGTTCAAGCGTCACATGTTTGAGAATTTGCTGAACAGCCGTGGCTACGTTCAAAATGTGCTGGACATGTTCCACGACAACCCTTCGATCGGGTTCGCCATTCCGCCGATGATTCATATCTCGTTTCCAACCATGGGGCACTCATGGTTTCGCAACAAGCCCAGGGTTGAAGAAACCGCGCGCCTGTTGAAGATCGACGTCAAGTTCGATGACACCACTCCGGTGGCTGCCTATGGCGGCATGTTCTGGTTCCGGCCGCGCGCCTTGCGCAAAATTTTCAAACACAAGTGGAAATGGGAAGACTTCGATCCCGAGCCGTACTTTGACGACGGCGATCTGGCTCATGCGCTTGAGCGGCTGATGGCCTATGCGGCTCAGGATGCCGGGTACACCACACAGCACATTGTGTGCGCGCATCAGCTCGCGCACACCTACGCCATGTTGGAATTCAAGCTGCAAAAGCTTGCAAGCGCGATGCCGGGCGACTTCCCGTGGCAGTCCCATATATTGTCTGAGTGGAAAAAAGCCGGCTACCCCATGGGCAACCATCCCGCGGCGGCTGGGGCTGGGGCTGTGACGCCGACGCCAATCACGGAGACAGTGGCCCTGACGTCGGTGAAGCACTCTTTGGCCGAACTCAATCTGGCCATCAAGAGCTCTCTGAAATTCAGAGTGCCCGTCATCTTCAAAATACTCAGGCCATTCTATCGCGGCACGAGGGCGGTTTTGAAGCCTGGTTCGCGGCGTGATGAACGGCGCACGACGCGACAATAGAATTAGTGATATTTATGGTATAAATTGGCAGGAGTATCAATTTGCGCCGTATTGCAGTGTTTTCTCTCTACAACGAACGCGGGATTGCAGATGACTATGTCATCTTTCTGCTCGAGAAACTGCGAGAGGTTGTCGACAAGGTCATTGTCGTTTCCAACGGAGACCTGTCCAAACATTCCGAAATAGCGGTGAAAGCCAGCTGCGATCAGCTTCTGGTGCGCGAGAATGAGGGATTCGACGTTTGGGGATACAAGGCTGGAATTGACGCCATCGGCTACGATGCTCTTTCCAAATACGACGAACTAATTTTGCTGAACGATACGTGTTACGGGCCCCTTTTTCCATTCTCGGAAATGTTTTTGGAAATGGAAAGCCGGGATTGTGACTTCTGGGGCAGCGCCGCGCATAAGGAAATGACGCCAAATCCATTTACCGGAACAGGTCATCTGCCCTGGCATCTCCAAACCTACTTTATCGCCATCCGAAAAGGCATGCTGAAATCGGATGCCTTCAAAAAATACTGGACAAACTTGCCGGAAATAAAAACGTACGTGGATGCCGTTCTGCTTCATGAATCACAGTTCACGAGGCATTTTACAGATCTTGGCTATTCGGCGGAAGCGTATGTTGATCCGGAGAAATATGGCTCGCACTACCCAGCGTTCATCAACGTGGATGAAGCAATCATCAACCGCTTTCCACTGCTAAAGCGACGTTTATTCTTTCATGATCCGGCGTTCCTCGAGCATAATCCCGTCGATTTGCCACGCGCTTTGCGGGTGCTCAAGGAGACATCCGACTACGACATGAATCTGATTTGGCGCAACGTTCTACGCATTTCGGAATTAAGGAACCTCAACACCAACGCGGCGCTGATGAGCGTCCTGCCAGACCAACGGATCAAAGACGACGATGCTCCCGCCGACTGCGGCAAGGTGGCCGTTTGCGCGCATATTTACTACACCGAAATGCTCGACGAGATACTGGATCGGACCGGGAACATTCCGGTCCCCTACGATTTCATCGCCACCACGGATACGCCGAAAAAAAAGGCCGAGATCGAAGCCGCCGTGGCAAGACGCCCTGGCATAAACAAGGCCATCGTCCGCGTCGTCGAACAGAACCGCGGCCGCGACATGTCCTCGCTTTTCATCTCCCTGCGCGACCTGCTGGTCGGCGATCGCTATGATTATGTCTGCCGCTTGCATACGAAAAAGTCGCCCCAGGTGCAGGCGTCGAACAGCAACCTGTTCAAACGGCATTTGCTCGACAATTTGCTGAATAGCCGTGGCTACGCTCAAAACGTCTTGGACATGTTCCACGACAACCCTTCGATCGGTCTCGTCGTTCCGCCGATAATTCATATCTCTTACCCGACCATGGGGCATGTCTGGTTCGCCAACAGGCCCAAGGTCGAGGAAACCGCGCGCCTGTTGAAGATCGACGTCAAGTTCGATCCAGACACTCCGGTCGCCGCCTATGGCACCATGTTCTGGTTCCGGCCACGCGCCTTGCGCAAATTGTTCGAACACAAGTGGAAATGGGAAGACTTCAATGCCGAACCGCATCATGTCGACGGCGGTCTGGCTCACGCGCTGGAGCGGTTGATCGCCTATACGGCCCAGGATGCGGGTTACACAACGCAGCACATTGTGTGTGCGCATCAGGCGGCGCACAACTACGCCATGCTCGAGTTCAAGATGCAAAAGCTTGTCGGCGCGTTGCCGCTAAACGACTTTCCGTTGCACTATCAAATGTTGTCTGAGTGGAAGAACGCCGGTTATCCCTTGGGAGCGTCAGCGATGCAGCTGTCGGCGATGCAGATGCCACTGACGCTGAAGTCAGTGAAACACGCTCTGGCTGAACTCAATTTTGCCATCAAGAGCTCTCTGAAGTTCAGGGTGCCTATGCTGTTCAAAATTCTAAGGCCGATCTATCGCGGCATGAGGGCGGTCTTGAAACCAAATTCTCGGCGCAATGGCAGATAGCGGAAAAGAGTTTCGCTTTTCGCCGTCTCAGGCGCCAATCCACTCATCCATCAGTGGAATTTTCAGCCTCAAGCGCGGATGCTACGTCACATCCCAAGCGTGCCACATGAAGCCGAACCAACCGAGGAATTCAACATGGACGCCGCTCCGCCAGAGTTCAACCGAAACGATCTCGCTTCCCTTGTTGGTCGCGGATCAACCCTCGAACTGGGGCCTTTCACGAATCCAACCCTGCGTGGCCCAAATGTAAAATATTTCGACGTCATGGACAAACAGGGACTGATCAAGAGGGCGGACGCGATCGGCTATGCTTACTCTAGCCCTGTCGATATTCACTACGTCTCCAGCAATGGTGACTTGAGTATCGTGGGCGAGACATTTGATTTTTGCCTGAGCAGTCACTGCGTCGAGCATCAACCGGATCTGATCTACCATCTGAACCAGGTGGCGAGGATTCTCGTGCCGACCGGCAGATACCTCCTGATTATCCCGGACAAGCGCTATTGCTTCGATCATTTCATTCCAGAGAGCTCAATTGCCGATTTCATCAATGCTCGGGGCAACAGGGTTCACAGCGCAAAGAGCGTCATCGAACACATAGCTCTAACCACGCACAATGACGCGGCGCGCCATTGGATCGGAGATCACGGGGTACCAAAATTTCGGCATGACCTGACGACTGTTTCTTCGGCCATGAGCGGGTACGACAATTCCGGCGGGGCCTACATCGATGTGCACGCTTGGCAATTTACACCCCAAAGTTTCCGCACGGGGATAGAGGCACTTTCCAATCTCGGCCTCATTGGGTTGGACGTGGAGCAAATCTATGCCACGCCGCACAACACTTTTGAATTCTGCGCAATTTTGAAGCGACGGCTGGTTTGAAGCGACGGCTGGGGGCCGTGTATGGACGGCTCTCCGTTGGCAAGGGATTTGTGAGCTTTTGCAGTTGCTGGTTGGTGCGGCCATGTATCCGACCTGTAGGTGCGGCCTTTCATGTGCCGCTGGCCATAATGCCATTCGCGCGTTTCAGGTCCCGATCGAAAGCTCGCACTTATAGTGCACGGCCCCAGTGGGTTTTCCTGATCCGGCGGTTTCAACCGGCTTTGTGCATTAGCTCCTGTCCGCCCTTTCCAACCTCGTTGGCGATCCCGCGCCTTGTTTCGTTCTATGCGATGACCGGCTCCCTGTAGCGCTCGCCGCCGGTCATCAATGCCCAGACCATGCGGGCTGTCTTGTTAGCCAGCGCAACCGCCGCGACCTTGGTTGTTCGCCGCGCCATCAGTTGCACCAGCCATGGCCGCCTGGTCCCGTTCCGTTCGGCATAGCGGATGACCGCCATGGCGCCGACCACGAGCAACTGTCGCAGGTAGCGATTGCCGGCCTTGGAGATGCTGCCGAGCTTCTCCTTGCCCCCGCTAGAGTTCTGCTTCGGCACGAGCCCGATCCAAGCCGAGAGGCATCGCCCCGACTTGAATGCGTGCGGATCGGCGACGGTCGCAACGAACGCACTCGCCAGCAGCGGGCCAACGCCCGGAATCTCCATCAACCTGCGACCCAATTCGGTCTCTCGCGCACTCGCACGGACCCGGCGATCGTTTTCGAGGATCTGTTCCTTCACGACACGAAGCTGTGCTTCCAGCATCCTCAGGCAAAGCCGTGCGTCGGCCGGTATCCTGGCATCGTTCTCGTCGTTGATGACCACCAGAAGTTGCTCAATTCCATTACGCCCGATCGGCGCCACGACCCCGAACTCAGATAGGTGCGCCCGCAACGCGTTCGATATCTGTGTCCGCTGGCGGTTGAGCATCAATCGAACCCGGTGCAGCATCATCACACTCTGCTGCTCGGGCGACTTCACCGGCACGAAGCGCATCGTCGGTCTTGTCACGGCCTCGCAGATCGCCTCTGCATCTGCAGCATCATTCTTCTGCCGCTTCAGATACGGCTTCACATACTGTGCCGGCAGCAGCCGCACATCATGGCCACGTGCAGTCAGTTCTCTCGCCCAATAATGCGACGAACTGCAGGCTTCGATTCCGACCAGGCAACGCGGCAGGCTCTCAAAGAACGGCAGCACACGCCCACGTGTCAACTTCCTGCGAACTGCAACCTCACCAGCCGCATCCACGCCGTGGACTTGAAACACGGACTTCGCAATATCCAGACCGATTGTCGTAACGTTGCTCATCATAGCGCTCCTCCAGCTCTAATCCCGCGATCATACCGCAGGAAGGGAGGAGAGCCGTCCACCGCATCAAAAGCTGACTGGATGTACCTCCGGAACAGATTAAATTGCTGCCAATGGTATGCTGTCTGCTGGCAATCATAGTCCCCGCAGTGTCGATGGTGGCGCCGGACTTAACGTAGCCGTTGCCGAAATGATGCCCTCCCAAAGCCGACAGGTTGCGCAGTCGTGGTGTTCCAAGTAGGGGTGCTGCCAGAGTTCCGATGAGGTTATCAATTGGCAGGCAGCTACAACGCAGCCCCGAACCGGGTGCCTTTCTTGGACGCCTTGCGTGGGCTGGCGGCCATTTGGGTCGTCGTTGTGCACGTAGCGATGCTTCCATCTCCGCGTCTTCAAGTTGCACCGTTTCTCGATCTGTTCGTCGTAAACGGCACCATGGGAGTGGATCTGTTTTTCGTGGTGAGTGCGTTTTCACTCTGCCTCAGTATGCCGGTTCATGATCGCGAAGTTCGCCCGATGCTGGGGTTTGCGCTGCGGCGGTTTTTTAGGATTGCTCCTCTATTTTACTTGATCATCGTGGTCATGTGCATTCACAACTTCAGCGGCGTAAAGATCGATGGCAAATCGATCCTATTGAATATGACATTTCTGTTTAACCTGGTTCCAGGTTACCAGACTTCCATCGTCCCGGCGGGTTGGACGGTTGGAGTGGAAATGGTATTTTACATGATATTCCCCTTGTTGTATCGATTTGCCAAAGGTGTAATTCTATCGGTTTCTGTGTTTTTTGTTTCTATAAGTATAGCTACTATTTTCTTTATGAATGTAAATCTGTTTGTTGCCGATCCATTTAACTACTATATATATTCAATTCTTTATCGCGCCCCAATTTTTACGTTCGGCCTTATCGCATTTTACTTGTTGCCGATATTGGAAAAGCGTCCGGAAAGGAAGCAGATAGGATTGGCTCTTCTGGCGTTTGTGCCTGTGATGTTTTTTGCAATCACCGCAAATAAGGTCGCGATATTCGACAAATATTATTGGGAAGGGGTGATGTTTGGCGCGTTGGTCGTCGGGCTTGGCCTTTTCCCCGTTGCTGCGATCGTCAATCCTGTTTCGGCATGGCTGGGGAGAATCAGTTACTCGGTCTATCTTCTTCACAGCCTCTTTATCGTCGTGCTCATTCCGACGATGAGGTCGATCCAGGGGTTGGTCGCGGATCAGACGATTGCCTTCATGCTCAGTCTGGCGATGACCTTGGCCTTGGTGATCCCGGCCGCCTTCCTGCTGAATTACTTTGTTGAGGATCCAATCAACAAGTGGGGCAAGCGTTTTTCGTCTCGGGTTGCCGGCCGCAAGAAGGTCGACCCGATTCCAAGGGGGGAGGCGGTCCTCGCGGAGTCTTCAGGGGGGTAGCGGATTGTTCCTTCCTAAGGCTTCTTGGGGGTGTTCGCTCTGGACATCTGGGCCATGGCCAAGGCAAGGGTTCATTCAACAAGCCACACGTGAGCGCCGAATAGGAGATTGCATTTCTGCGGCCTTTTTTATCGGCACCGAATGGTTTAATGCGTGCGCCTGACACCTGCGGGATGGCGCCCATTCTAACCAGCGGCCTTGGAATGCCTGTTTTTTCGACGCTGTTACCGACTTCTATGAAGCGACCCGGAAACATCATCCCTCGATGACGTTTGCTTGGCAGCATGTGGTCAGCGCCACCATCGATCCCATATCGGAGCGTCCTCCAGCATTCCGGATGTTGATGTATCGAGGACCGCTTTCCAGTTTGATTTTTAGGTGCCGTTTGCACCCGAGAGAGATAGGTCGATGAGACGTCTGGCAATTGCATTTTACTACGACCAGTACGGCAAGATGGATGATTATTATTTTCACCTGATTGCGTCGATCAGGCCTTTTGTCGAGAAACTGCTGGTGGTCTGCAACGGTCCGGTGGACGAAGAGGCCCAGTCTCGCCTTTCCGAAGCTGCCGACAGCTTCCTGATCAGGGAAAACAAAGGGTTCGATGTATGGGCCTATCGGACTGCGCTCGAACATATCGGCTGGGACGAACTTTCACACTTCGACGAGATTTTGCTTTTTAACCACACTTTCTACGCGCCGATTTTCCCCTTCTCGGAAATGTTCTCCGAGATGGACCAACGCCAATGTGACTTTTGGGGGATCTCCGCTCACGGCGCGATACGGCCCAATCCGATCGACGTCAGAAAAGCGGAACTGCCCTTCCATCTCAACTCCCATTTCATCGCCGTGCGGCGGTCCTTGCATCAGTCGAAGGCGTTTCGTGACTATTGGACCCAGATGGTGCCCATCAACTCCTATATGGATTCAATCGCGAAGCACGAGACGGTGTTCACAGGGCATTTCCAAGCCTTGGGCTACACATGTTCGGTTTTGCTCGATCCCGAACGATATAAGACGGCATATCCAGTTCTGATGGAGCCGGACAAAACGCTGGAGGATCGGAGCCCGATCCTGAAGAAGCGGCTGTTTTTTCAAGACACGCTGTTTCTCGAGCGCGAGGCCATCAACCTGCCGCGTGCTTTGGAGATAGTAGAGAAGCAATCAGATTATGATTTGTCGCTGGTATGGAAGAGCGTTGGCCGTCTGGGCCCGCCTCGTACGCTAAATGGCAATGCCGCGTTGCTCTCCGTCCTGCCGGATACACGTATTGGCGCGCCAAGGAATTGGGACGATTATCGGATAGCGGTTCTCGCGCATGTATATCACGTCGACATGATCGATGAGATTCTAGGCTACGCCGAAAACGTGCCGAAGGGCTACGACCTGATCGTCACGACCGACAATGCAGACAAGCAGGCGTTGATCCAGCAAGCAATCGCGAAGGCGCCGAACGTCGGAAATGGCGTCGTTCTGGTTGTCGAGAACGACGGCAGGGATACCTCCGCTCTCCTCATCGGGTGTCGGGACTACGTACTCGAGGACCGCTACGACCTGATCTGCCGGATCCATTCCAAGCGATCTGCCCAAGACGGTACAAAGGGGGAGTTGTTCAAGCTTCACACATTTGAGAACCTTCTTCACACCCCTGGATATGTTGAAAATCTGCTTGAGCTTTTTGCTAAAAATCCAGCGCTTGGCCTCGTCATACCGCCGATGATCCATATTGGCTATGCGACCATGGGAAACTCATGGTTTGGCAACAAAGGCAACGTTGCAAAGCTGGCCAACCAGCTCGGCCTGATCGTGCATCTGGACGACAATACGCCCGTTGCGCCTTATGGTGGAATGTACTGGTTTCGTCCTGCAGCTCTAAGGAAGCTTTTCGAACATGGATGGAGCTGGGACGATTTTGCCAACATGGATTATCGGGATGGGAGCCTGGTTCACGCCATAGAGCGGCTCATCGCCTATGTCGCAATCGACGCCGGATATACCTTCCGACACGTAGTGACCGCGGGTCACGCAGCTCACAACTACGTGATGTTGGAGGCCAAATTGCAAGCATTGTTAGCGAATGGATCGCCGGCGGAATTCGGAAACCTGGGAGTGGCAAGATCCTTTCGTGGTCTCGTCTTCTCGATCAAGAGAGCAATCTTGTTTAGATCGCCAACAGCGTTCAGGGCCCTCAGGCCGCTCTTTCGCGGTCTGCGATGGCTAACCACACTTGGTCGCGGCGCAACAAACTGAGCACAAGTCTGGGCAATTCGCTCGGACAAGGCGCCACGCGGCCCTGAATGGATGGCGTTCAAAGTGAATTCACTCGGGGAGCCATGAGTGTAAGGTTTCGGCACCCGTGCAGACGGCAGCCAGATCTTCGGCGCACCCTGCCAGGCACTCGGTGACATATGCCACCTGTTCGCAGGAACTCCTTCAAAGCCGCGGATACGAGGCAAACAATCGCCAGGCGACTTAAGTCAGCGACTCCACCCGGCCGGCTTGAAGTGTCAGTCTCTTCGTGCAAACGCGCTCGATCAGCGTGTGATCATGACTGGCCAGCACGATGATGCCGGCCTTTTCCGCCAGTTCGTCCATCCGCCGTTTGGCCTTTTCCTGGAATGATGCGTCGCCGGCGCCAATCCATTCATCCATCAGCAGAATTTCAGGCTCAAGCGTGGTCGCCGCAGCAAATGCCAGACGTGCCGCCATGCCCTGGCTGTACGCTTTGAACGGCAGGTCGATGAAGTCGCCCAATTCGCTGAAATCGATTATTTCTTCCATCTTCTCTTCGATCTCGGCCGCGGTCCAACCGCTGATCAACCCCCTCAGCACGATGTTTCTGCGCCCGGTGGCCTCGGGGCGAAACCCTATGCTGATGTTGAACAGGGCATCGACCTTGCCCGCGATCGATATGGTGCCGCCCGATGGCTGATAGATTCCATAGAGAACCTTGAGCAGGGTGGTTTTGCCGGCGCCATTCGGGCCGACAAGCCCCAACCGGTCGCCCGCCTTGAGTTCGAAGCTGACATCATCGAGCGCCTGCACGACCTGCCTGGTGCCCGACTTTGCTATGTTGCCGCCGAGAGCGCTCCGACGCCGGCCAGGTGCCGAAAGCGTCAACTTTTCAAACAGCCGATACACGAGGCTGACATTGTTCAGTTTGATGGAGGTCATGGAACTCAGATCAGGAAAACGATGCTCTTGCGATAACGGCCCAGCAGCAGCAACGCAAGGGCCCAGACGCCGAGGCAGACGTAACCCGTCACGACCAAGGCGTGCGTCGGAAATATGCCCGCCGTGATCGGCTCGCGCACGCCCTCCAGGAAATAGGTGAACGGGTTCCAATGGTAGGCATATTTTTGAACGCCTTCTTGCCCGCCATAGACCCAGAAGACCGGCGTGAAGAACATGCCCACCCGCATCATGTTCCCGACGATGAACTCACTATCGGGAAAGAAAGCGCCCAGGAACGCAAAGAGCGTGACGAGTGCAGGAGTTGCCAAGATGATGAGCAACAGGCCCAGCAACGACAGCAGCCAGTTTGTGTTGATCCCGTAACCGGCCAGCAGCAGGATAAGAACGCAACCCGCCATCGAATAACCAGCCCGGATGATGCATTGCATCGTCAATCGCATCACATATACGAACAACGGCAGCGTCGTGCCTTGAATGAAGCTCGCTTCGCGCTGGAAGAGGGACACGCTCATGGTGATGGTTTCGCTAAGATAGAACCACACCAGCATGCCGATGGCTACATAGGCGATGTAACTCGGGTCGCCAGCGTCTTTGGTCACGAAAACAAAGACAAATGTGCCGACGAAGGCGAAATAATTGACCAGCATCCAAAGTGGTCCCAGGGTCGTGCGTCTGTGCTGGTCGCCGATGTCCTCATGGGCGAGCGCAATCCAGACCCGGTGCAACCTCATGGCCTTCGAGATGTCGTCAAGCGCGCCGGTTAATGCCGAAATCATTGTTGGGAGTGTCGCAATCTGTTGTTCCGGCGCTTCATCTCTTCCAGCCCCGTTCGAATCTTCAGGCCCATGATGAACCGCCACTGACCTCTTCATACCCATTGCGACGTGCTTATGGCAACGCACTGCGTTTTAATGTCGCGAATAGGGCGTCAGGTCAGATCCGAAGACCTCTCGCACTTTTGAAAAAACATCTGGCTATGACTTCGGGCCCGCAGTATGCGATACAGCACGGCGGGGGCCGGGGATGGCACTTTGAGAAAGGTGATCGGCCACGAATGGTCTTCGTGTTCGCACTTTGGTGATATCCATGTCGGGTGAGCCTGGAGTCTAGTGCCGTCCAATGAATTCTTACCTCGAAGCTGTACTTGGACTCAGGCCGGGGATGCGGCGCGCCTTCATCATGGTCCAGGACGTGGTCATGGTCCTGGTCGCTGTGGCGCTCAGCCTTGTGCTTTCGCGGTCGAATCTTTCGTTCGATCCGCTCTCCAACCAGGGGTTGGCAACCTGGGCGGGCATTGTTGTCATCAGCCATTTTCTGTTCAGGTATTGTGGTCTCTATACGACCGTCTGGCGCTTCGCCTCGACGCCCGACTTTTTCAATATCCTGAAGAGCTGCGCAATTTTGACGCTCGCTCTGTATGCCGCTTCGATGCTGGTTCGTTCTTTCCAGCCCGTGCAAGGGCTCAATGAGCGTCAGTTCATCGTCTTCTTCCTGGTCTCCTTCACGGTCATATCGGCGCCGCGGCTGTTCTACCGCTTCCTGCGTGACGGTGCGAGCTGGGGCATCCTGAGCGGCAAGACCAACAAGGCGCGGGTCAAGCAAGCGTTGTTCGTTGGCCGGCTCGGGGAAGCCGACCTGATCATTCGCTTCACGCGCACGGCGGAGCCTGCGGACTATTCCATCGCCGGGATCATGGCGACCGAGCGCGGCGTGCCATCGGGCACACGGATTCAAGGCGTTGCCGTGGTTGCGACCCAGCCGCGTCTGATCGACGTCCTGGAAGACTATGCGAGCGGCACCAAGAGCCTGGACTTGCTGATTTTCGGCAGCGGCGCCGAGCGGGAGATCGAGGAATATTCGGAGCTCGTCCGCGTCGCCCGGCACGGCGACATAGCCGTCGTGCAGTTCTCCGGTCTTTCGGAGCTGGAACAGCACGGGAAGCTGGTTCTCGACGCCGTCGAGATGGAAACGATCCTGCGCCGTCCGACAGTGCCGTCCGATGTCGAGCGTATCGGTGCTTTTGTTGGCGGCAAGCGTGTTCTGGTGACGGGCGGTGCCGGGTCGATCGGCCGAATCTTGGTCAAACGATCGTTGGAGTTGGGGGCGGAGGCGGTGCTCGTCGCCGACAACTCCGAGTTCGGCATCTTCCAGTTGAGCCAGTACATTGACGAGAAGCACCACGACCGTCTCAAGGTCCGCATCGTCGATGTCGCGGACCGGCGCCAGATAACGCGTGTCGTCACGGAATTCAGACCGGACATCGTCTTTCACGCCGCCGCGCTCAAGCATGTCCCGCTGCTCGAGGAAAACTGGGATTCGGCCATCCAGACCAATGTCTTCGGCACGCTTGTCTGTGCCGAGGTCGCCGCCAAATGCGGAGTTGCGCAGTTTGTCCTGATATCGAGCGACAAGGCGGTGGATCCCTCATCGGTGCTCGGCGTGACAAAACGGGCTGCCGAACAGATCGTCAGCGCCTTGCATGGGACGCCCTCGAGCGAGCCGGGTGCGCGTCGATCGGTCACCAAGTTCGTCGCCGTCCGGTTCGGCAATGTCTTTGGCAGCAACGGTTCGGTGGCGACCATATTCCAGGCGCAGATCGAGGCCGGTGGACCTGTCACCATCACGGACAAGCGCATGACACGCTATTTCATGACCGTGGCCGAAGCCGTCGATCTCGTCATCATGTCGGCTGCCGATGCCGCATCGCGGCAGAGCGGCGAAGATTATGCCGTCTACATGCTCGACATGGGCAAGCCGGTGCCGATCCTTGAAGTGGCCGAAACGATGATCCGTCTGTCCGGAAAGAGCCCATACACGGACATTCCAATCCGGTTCACCGGTATAAGGCCGGGCGAGAAGCTCCACGAAATGCTGCACGGCGAGGATGAGGAACTCGTCGAACTTGGCATTTCGAAGATCTTTGGCCTGAGCACGGATGTCGTGGAATGGTCGGATGTCCAGGCCGCGCTCACGACCCTGCAGCAGTCGGTGAAGAACCAGGACAAGGCTGCTGCACTCGCCGTGCTGGCAGGCCTTGACCGCGCCAAGAAGGCCAGGGGGAGCATTCATCAGGACGTGATCCCGAAAACGGCCGGGCAGGCGAGCTAACTCAATTCAGAAAGCGATCTTGATCGTGGATCGGACAAGCCCAGCCATTCCTGGGCACTTGCAGGATGTTGGAAGCTCGTGAGCAAAGAAGATCTGCGAATCGCAGTCCTGATGGGCACGAAAGACGGCGCCGCCTTCATCGAGGAGCAGCTGCAATCCTTGCTTGCGCAGTCGCACCCCCTGGTCGACCTGTGGATCTCCGACGACGGCTCCACCGATGGCACGATCGCCATCATCGAGACATGGAAATCCCGCTGGCCCAAGGGTCGAGTGACCCTGATGGAGGGGCCACGGCAAGGGTTCGCCGCCAATTTCCGATCGATGATCCTCGACCGACGCATCGATGCGGACTGCTATGCCTTTTGCGATCAGGACGATGTCTGGGAGCCCGACAGGCTGGAGAGCGCCATCAGCTGGATGCAGGCCTATGACGCAAAAACCCCGCTGATGTTTTGCTCGCGGACCGCGACCATGACAGAAACGGGAAGCCTTGTCGGCCATTCGCCGCTGTTTCGTCGGCCGCCATCCTTTCGCAACGCGCTTGTGCAAAGCATCGCCGGCGGCAACACCATCCTGCTCAACGCCGCGGCACGCGACCTGCTGGCCAGGGCCTCCGCGCGGACCGGGTTCGTCAGCCACGACTGGTGGGCCTATCTCATGGTGACCGCCGCCGGCGGCATCGTCCGCTACGATCCGCGGCCGCTGGTGCGCTACCGGCAGCATGCGGGAAACCTAGTTGGCGCCAACGTGTCGTGGAGGGCAAGGTTTTCCCGGCTTGGTCGTCTGTTCAAGGGCGAGTTCGCCGGCTGGACGGATCGCAATCTTGACGGACTTGCCGTCAATCGCGACCTGCTGACCGGGGATGCTGCGGCGTGCGTCGACCTGTTCAAAAACGGGCGGCAGGGCAGTCTTTTCCAGCGTTTGCACGGCTTGCGCAAAACTGGTGTCTATCGACAGACGTTTACCGGCACGCTGGGGCTCTATCTTGCGTTCATCCTCGGTCGCATCTGAGCATCGAACGGGCTCACGGTGTACTTGGCCAACAGATGACCTCATGCTACGTCGACCGGATTGACGGGCTTCGTCTGCGGCGTCGCCTCGGGGCTTTGGCAGGGAGCACGATCGGCCGTTTATGAAGGCAACCAAGCAAATCGTCGATCTTGCCGGAGCGGCTCTGCTGCTGGTGGTCACATCGCCTGTTCTGGTGCTCGCTGCCCTTGCCGTTCGGGCATCGTCGCCCGGTCCGGTTATTTTTTCGCAGACGCGGGTCGGCCGCGACGGCTTGCCCTTTCGCTGTCACAAGTTGCGGACGATGTACGTCGGAACGCCGTCATTGCCCACGCACGAGGCGCCCGCGAATTCTGTGACGTCGGTTGGCAAGGTCTTGCGGAAGTTCAAGCTCGACGAGCTGCCGCAGTTCTGGAATGTTTTGAAGCGCGAGATGAGCCTGGTCGGCCCGCGTCCCTGTTTGCCCACTCAAACGGAACTGATCGAGTGTCGCAGGCGGCTGGGGGTTTTGGCGGCACTTCCGGGCATAACCGGCCTGGCCCAGATCAGGGGCATCGACATGTCGAACCCCGAGCTTCTGGCCGAAACGGACGCCGCCTATCTCAGGACGGCATCGTTCTGGCTCGACCTTCGGATTCTGTTTGGAACGCTCTATCGAAGCTGAGCAGCCGGTGATCCCAAAAGTGGAAGCCGGTTTTTGCCAAAAGATCTTGGTCAAGCAAGAGGTCGAGGTTTGCTGACCCGGGCCAGCTCGGCGAGCCGCTCCAGCGTGCCGGATTCAGGCGCCCACCCCTGCGACATCAGCAGGGCAGGGTCGCATATCTGCGTCGCGGTCATGCTGTCCCAAAACGCCCGCCTGCCGAGAACGGCCGCGGCCGGCCGCATCAGGCCGGCGGGTACCGGGATCAGGCGCTTCGGCCGTCCGAAACCGCTGCGATAGGCGGCGATGATGGCGGCGACCGCGACCGGCGGCACATCGGCGCCAATATAGACCGGGCGAAGTGACCCCGAATGGATCAGCAGGTGCGACACCGCTCGTGCCGCAGCCTCGGAGGACATCAGCGAGCGGATTCCCGTCAAGGCGCCTTTCGGCAGCGGTAGCGCCGTATCAGCCAGGCGCATCAGTGTCGCCAGGTTTCCCTTCATGCCGCTTCCATAGACCGGAGGCAGGCGCAACACGGCGGCATCGGAACGGCCGTGCGACGCATAGGCATCCAGAACCTTGATCTCGCCTTCGCGCTTCGAGCGCCCATAGACGCATTGCGGCGCAGGAAGCGTGTTCTCGTCGATCGTTGCGCTGACGCGAGCGCCGATCACGGCCCGGATCGAGGACAGGTGGATGAAACGTCCGCTCGCCTGTGCGGCCGCGGCATCCGCCAGCCGCGCGCTCAATTCCACATTGGCCGCCCGATAATCGGCTTCGGTGGCATTGCCCTGGTCATTGTTCAGGCCGGCACAATGGACGACGTGGTTCACGTCTCTGGTCAGTTCCAGGAAGGCTGCGGCCGGCGCATCGAAACCGGGCATCGGCACAGCCTCGTTTCCCGGACCAAGCCTCTCCGGGTGACGGGAGGCGAGGCGAAGCTCGGCACCGGCCTGGCGAAGGTGGTGCACGACAAGACGTCCGATGAAACCCGTCGCGCCTGTCACCAGGACTTTCATTGCCTTGCTCGCAACGGCTCTTGGGTGGCTGGTGGAAGCGCCTGCTCCTCCCCCACTGGTGGAAGTGCTTGCTCTTCCATCACTTGCGGAAGTGCTTGCTCTTCCGTCAGCGGAGCCTGACGTCCGGAGGCAAGATATGTTCCGCACACCAGGAAGACCATCAGCACCGAGTCCAGAATGTCATGGCCGACGAGAATGCCCGTCATCCCCGCTGTGAGATAGGTGATCACGACGATCACAATCATGGTGGCGCCGAACCGTTCGACCGGATCGCTGCTGTTCCGCAACACCCGGGCGGCATTTCCAGCGGCAACGACAAAGATCGCCGCCAGCGTTGCAGCACCCAGAATTCCGGCTTGCACCAAGGCCGTCAGGAAGCCGTTGTGGAAATGGTTGAAGCCTGTGTCCATTGCGAACTGATCATGAAAGCCCTGCTTGATCAAAAGCTGGCTCGCACCCACACCGTGTCCGAACACTGGCATGGCATGGAATGCCTTGAGGCCGATGTCCCAAAGCGCAACGCGTATTCCCAACGAGGTGTCGTAGTTGCCGTGGGTCCCCATCTCATCCCAGTCGGAATGCAGAAAGTCGACCCGCCCGGAGATCGCCTGGAAGCCGAAAGCGGCGATCACGATGCCGACTGCCACCAGCAGATGCAGCAGGCGAACGGCATTCCTGCCTCTGAGCCTGTGTCGGTTGATCAGCAGAACAGCGACGCCGGCAATCAGCAGGGCCAGCCACACAATACGCGAACCGGAATAGATGATGGCGATCGTCCCGGCCAGCGCGGCGTAGAACAGGGGGCTTCGGGCTCGCTCTATGCCTGACAAGGCACCGGCCACACAGACCGCCACGGCAAGGCAGAGGACGGTTGCGAAGACGATCGGATTTCCGGCCCCGCCCTCGGCCCTGACCCCGACCCAATACTGCTGGATGACGGCCATGAGCAGCGCGACAAAACAGGCGACCATGCTGCTGAGCACGACAATGCGGGCAAGCGTGGTTTTCTGCGTGATGCTCCAGGTCGAATAGGAGACCGGGAAAAACAGGAAGGTGACGAGCGGGATAAGGTGTGGCGCATCTCTGACGAACGAGTTGTTGACGAGGGAAGCCACGAGATTGGCCGCGCAGTAGGCGTAAATCGCGGCCGTCAGCCAGATCATGGGCCGGTCGGCGTTGAAGCGCCTTTTCCCGGTGGCAATCAGCACGACGGACGCGAGGGCTCCGCCGTTGAAAACAAAACTGACCACCGATCCCAGAACCGGTGGAAAAAAGAAGCACAGGATGGAGAAGTAGATGTTCACGCGCGAGGGCGTGAGCTGCTGTCTTATGGATGATAGCCGGTTCAATGCTCTAGGTCGCAATTCTCTGGGAGCGATAGGTGTCATTAGCGGAAACGGATATGACCGCTTCGAATTTGCACGTGTTCCATCATGCGTCGTGCCCGTCTTCAACGGCCGGTATAGCGGCTGGGCCCTTTTTTCGATAGTGCGGCAAGGCTGGGTTGCCATCAGAAATCGACGGGCGCCTGGCGAAGGCATGCGGGTGGCTGCTCGTGTGTTCAGCCCGGCAATATTTTTCCCGGCTTTCCTTGTCGGCTGGCCCTGTGAGCAGGAATTTCCGGGTTTTGCGGTGCCTGTGGAAAATTCATTCCCGAACCGTGCGTCGCCGAGCCAGTCTTGCATTGTTCTCGACAATGGCGATCTGCTAGAACGCCGGCACGAAAGAGATTGTCCAGAAGCAAGGCTTGAACCGGGCGCAAAAAGCTCGATGATTTGAGGCAAGGTCTTCTGTCGGAAGGCACGAAAGAACGCTCACAGTCCATGACCATAGCGCTTACGCATCTTCAGCGGCTTGAAGCCGAGTCCATCCACATCTTCCGCGAGGTTGCGGCCTCCTTCGCCAAACCGGTCATGCTCTACTCCGTTGGCAAGGATTCGTCCGTGCTGATGCATCTGGCGATGAAGGCGTTTTATCCCGCCAAGCCGCCGTTCCCCTTCCTTCACGTCGACACGACGTGGAAATTCCGCGAGATGATCGCCTTTCGCGATCAGATGGCACAGAAACTGGGCTTCGATCTGCTGGTTCATGTCAACGAAGATGGCGTGCGCGACAACATCAATCCGTTCGATCACGGTTCAAACACGCACACCCATGTGATGAAGACTGTGGCGCTGCGCCAGGCGCTCGACAAATACGGTTTCGACGCCGCCTTTGGCGGCGCCCGCCGCGACGAGGAGAAATCCCGCGCCAAGGAGCGCATATTCTCCTTCCGCAATGCTCAGCATGTTTGGGACCCGAAGAACCAGCGACCCGAGATGTGGAAGATATTCAACACCCGCATCGCATCGGGCGAATCGATCCGCGTCTTTCCGCTGTCGAATTGGACCGAGCTCGACATCTGGCAGTATATTCTGCAGGAAAACATCCCGATCGTGCCGCTCTATTTCGCCAAGCAGCGGCCGGTGGTCGAGCGCGACGGCATGCTGATCCTGCGCGATGACGAGCGCATGAAACTGCGCCCCGGCGAGATGGTGGAAAACCGGCTTGTGCGGTTCCGCACGCTCGGCTGCTATCCGCTGACCGGCGCCATCGAATCGGATGCCGACACGCTGGAAGCCATCGTTGGCGAAATGCTGACCGCACGCACCTCCGAACGGCAAGGTCGCCTGATCGACCGCGATGAAGCCGGCTCGATGGAAAAGAAGAAGCGCGAGGGGTATTTCTGACCATGCGCCACATCATGGCAAAGAGCCTCGCACCCACTGACGGCGTCCGCGACTATCTGGCGGCGCAGGAGAAGAAATCGCTGCTGCGCTTTCTGACCTGCGGTTCGGTCGACGATGGCAAGTCGACGCTGATCGGGCGCCTGCTTTCGGACACCAAGCAGATTTTCGAGGACCAGCTCGCCGCGCTCGAACGCGATTCGCGCAAGCATGGCACGACCGGCGACGACATCGATTTCGCGCTTCTGGTCGATGGCCTCGAGGCCGAGCGCGAGCAAGGCATCACCATCGACGTCGCCTATCGCTTCTTCGCCACGCCGAAGCGCAAGTTCATCGTTGCCGACACGCCCGGCCATGAACAATACACCCGCAACATGGCGACCGGCGCCTCGACCGCCGATTTGGCGATCGTGCTGATCGACGCCCGGCAAGGGGTGCTGCGCCAGACAAGGCGCCATTCAATCATCGCCTCGCTGCTCGGCATCCGGCACATCGTGCTGGCCGTCAACAAGATCGATCTCGTCGGGTTCGACCAGGCGATCTTCGAACAAATCACCGAGGCCTACCGGCAATTCTCGCGCGATCTCGGTTTCCAGACCATCGTGCCGATCCCGATGTCCGCCCGCTACGGCGACAACGTCTCCCGCCGCTCGGAAAGCATGGAATGGTATTCCGGCCCGACGCTGATCGAGCATCTCGAGACCGTGTCGGTCGACGAGGCGGTGGTCGAACTGCCGTTCCGGTTTCCGGTCCAGTATGTCAATCGTCCCAATCTCGACTTTCGCGGCTTTGCCGGCACGATCGCGTCCGGCTCGGTCGCGCCCGGGGACGAGGTCGTTGTCGCCAAGTCCGGCAAATCCTCGCGCGTCAAGCGGATCGTCTCCTATGGCGGCGACCTCAGCCAGGCCGCGGCCGGTCAGGCCGTCACCCTCGTCCTTGACGACGAGGTCGAGATTTCACGCGGCAACATGCTGGTTTCGCCTGCCGCACGGCCGC
Organism: Mesorhizobium newzealandense; assembly: GCF_042682145.1. Taxonomy (NCBI): domain Bacteria; kingdom Pseudomonadati; phylum Pseudomonadota; class Alphaproteobacteria; order Hyphomicrobiales; family Phyllobacteriaceae; genus Mesorhizobium; species Mesorhizobium newzealandense. The sequence goes on from NZ_JBHUGZ010000030.1 coordinate 241,445, forward strand.
AGGTAGCCGACCAGTTCGCCGCCAACCTCGTCTGGTTCGACGAACATGCGCTGCTGCCCGGCCGTTCCTACATCCTGCGCACCGAGACCGACCAGACCAGCGCCACCATCACCGACCTGAAATACCGAATCAACGTCAACGACTTTGCCCATGAGGCGGCCAAGTCGCTTGAAATGAACGAAGTCGGCATCTGCAACATCTCGACGCGGACACCGATCGCCTTCGATCCCTTCGCCGAGAACCGCACCACCGGCGCCTTCATCCTGATCGACCGCATCAGCAACGCCACGGTCGGCGCCGGCATGATCCTGCACTCGCTGCGCCGGGCCGAAAACATCCACTGGCAATCGCTCGATGTCGGCAAGCGCGTCCGTGCCGACATGAAGAACCAGCGGCCCGCCGTGTTCTGGTTCACAGGATTGTCGGGCTCCGGCAAGTCGACCATCGCCAACCTGTTCGAAAAGAAGCTGTTCGCCACCGGCCGCCATACCTATATCCTGGACGGTGACAACGTTCGTCACGGTCTCAACCGCGATCTTGGTTTCACCGACGCCGATCGCGTCGAAAACATCCGCCGCGTCGCCGAAGTGGCGCGTTTGATGGCCGATGCCGGGCTGATCGTCATCGTTTCGTTCATCTCGCCTTTCAGCGCCGAGCGGCGCATGGCACGTGAATTGATGGCCGACGGCGAATTCATCGAGGTGTTTGTCGACACGCCTTTCGAGGAATGCGCAAGGCGCGATCCAAAGGGCCTCTATGCCCGCGCGCTGAATGGCGAGATCAAGAATTTCACTGGCGTGGATTCGCCTTACGAAGCGCCGGAAGAACCCGAAATCCATCTGAAGACGCTCGGCAAATCGGCCGAAGAGATGGTAGACGCCCTGGAACACTGGCTGAACGAGCGCGATATTGCCGAAGACCAATACGACAACGGCGGCGGCATCTGACGACAGGCTGATGCTCGAAATCTTCGAACGGCTGGCGCTGGCGGCCGGACGCGAGGTGATGCGTGTCTTCCACGCCGGCTGTGCGGTCGACCGCAAGTCCGACGCCTCGCCGGTGACCGAGGCGGACCGCGAGAGCGAGAAGATCATTCTCGCCGGATTGCGCGCCGCATTTCCCGACATTCCCTGCGTGGCCGAGGAGGAAGCATCCGCCGGCATCGTGCCACCCGACCTGGATGGGGCTTTCTTTCTCATCGATCCGCTCGACGGCACCAAGGAATTCGTCAACCGCCGTACCGATTTCACCGTCAACATCGCGCTTGTCCGTCATGGCGTGCCGGAAGTCGGTGTCGTCTTCGCCCCATGCAGCGGCCAGTTTTTTTCGGGGCGGCCGGGCAGGGCGGAAGCCATCGAGGTCGACGGCGACTACCAGATCACAAGCCGCCGGCCGATCTCGGTGAGAACGGCTGTGCAACCATTGGCCGTCGTCGCCAGCCGCTCCCACAACACGCCGGAAACCGAAGCCTATATTCGCGATCTCGGTGCGGCCGAAATCGTCTCGGTCGGTTCGTCCTTGAAATTCTGTCTGCTCGCCAGCGCCGAAGCGGATGTCTATCCGCGCTTCGGCCGCACCATGGAATGGGACACGGCGGCGGGCGATGCCGTGCTGCGCGCGGCCGGCGGCATGACGCGCACGCTGGACGGCCAGCCCCTCGTCTATGGCAAGCGCAAGCAAAGTGATGACGAGGATTTCGCCAATCCGCATTTCATTGCCAGCGGCAAGAACGGGGCCAGCGGCAAGACTGGCGAGGCCAGCCCCGCCTGAGGCGGCCGACAGCTTACTCGGCTGCGGCCTGCGCCGAATTTGAGCCGATATAGTTGCGGATCGTCTCGATGATCCGGTCCTGGTCGGCTTCGCTGAGATAGGGGTGCATCGGCAGGCACAGGATCCGCTTCGGCAGGTCCTCCGACACGGCAAGACCGGTCGGCGTGCGCGGATAGTCGCGGTAAGCGACCTGGGCATGCAGCGGCTTGACATAGTAGATGACCGACGGAATGCCCTTTTCGCCGAGATGCGCCCTCAGCCCATCACGCTTGGGTGTCTCGATCGCATACTGCGCCCAGGCAGACCGGCTGCCGTCCAGATTGCGGGCGGCGGTGACGATGTCGCCAAGCCCCTCGGCGTAGCGGTTTGCCACCACCTGACGGGCAACCATTTCGTCTTCGAGGATGGCCAGCTTCTCGATCAGGATCGCCGCCTGTATCGTGTCGAGCCTTGAATTGATGCCGACGCGGACATTGTCGTACTGCGTCTCGCCCTTGCCGTGGAAGGCGAAGGAACGCAGTTGCTCGGCCAGCGCATCGTCATTGGTGAACATCGCGCCACCGTCGCCGTAGCAGCCGAGCGGCTTTGCCGGGTAGAAGCTGGTCGAACCGACCGCGCCGAACGAGCCGCACATCTTGCCGTCGCTTGAGCCGCCCATCGACTGGGCGGCATCCTCGATCACCATCAGCCCTTCGCGGTTGGCGATCGCCATGACGGCATCGTAATCCGCGGCGAGGCCGAACAGATCGACCGGAATGATTGCCTTCGGCTTCAGCCGGCCTTCCTTCTTGATCATGGCGATGGCCGCCTCGAGGCTGGCAATGTCGATGTTGTAGGTGTGCGGGTCGACATCGACGAACACCGGCTCTGCCTTGGCCAGCGCCACCACTTCGGCAGTGGCGGCAAAAGTGAAGCTTGGCACGAACACCGCGTCACCCGGGCCGACACCGGCGGCAAACAACGGCAACAGCAGCGCATCGGTACCGTTGGCGCAGGCCACGACATGCTTGGTCCCGACATAGGCGGCGAGCTTATTCTCGAATTCGGTGACTTGCGGGCCGAGGATATAGCGGCCTTCTTCGACGACACGGTCGATCGCGGCCTTCAGCCGGTCGCGGATTCGTTCGCGCTGCGCGCCAAGATCGATGAACTGCATGTCGGCCTCAAAACGGGTTAGCCAGATAACCGGCCGCTGGTATCAGAGTTGCGCCAGCCGAGAAAGCCGCAGCAGCAAAACCGCGAATTGCCTAGGTGTCGCAGTCTGTTACCTCGGATTTCCGGCTTGATCGTGCGAGATGCCTGAAATCCGGGCTTCGGCAGCTGCCGCCATCAGTTTATATCGGATCGGCGCGGTCACGCGAAACATAAAGTGATCGACAATCCCAACGCTTCCAGTCGGTTTGCCGTCTTGTCAGGCGATTTCATGCCGCCAGGGCGGATTGGCGCCGGCCCGCGACACGGTCACGGCCGCCGCCTTGTTGCCAAGCGCCAGTGCCTTGCTGATTGCGTCCTGCGAAAGGCTGGCGATTGCCGTCTTTGTCAGCAGGCCTTGCTCCTGCAGCGAGGCGAGGATGCCGGCATTGAATGTGTCGCCGGCGCCGACCGTGTCGATCACCTTGACCTTCTCCGTCATCACCGTCACGGCGTGTTCCCTGGTGTAGCCGATGGCGCCTTCGCTGCCACGCGTGACGACGATGAGCTTCGGGCCGCGGTCGAGCCAGTTGCGGATGACATCCTCGTGCGAGCCGGCTTCGCCGAACCAGTTCAGGTCTTCGTCCGACAGTTTCACGATGTCGGCCATCGCCATCATGGCGCGGATGCGCCTGAGGTGCTTGGCCTTGTCCGGAATGAAGTTCGGCCGGATGTTGGGATCGAGCATCATGACCCGGCTTTCATGCTCGCGCTTCATGAACTCCTCATAGGCACTGCCGGCCGGCTCCGAGATCAGGCTGATGGCGCCGAACAGCATGGCTTCGATCTCGCTGCCGAGCTGCGGCAGGTCGTCGATGGTCAGCATGCGGCCGGCAGTGTTCTCGTCGTAGAATGTGTAGGTGGCCTGGCCGTTGTCCAGTTTGACGAAGGCCAGCGTGGTTGGACGTGGCGAGGTGTGCGCATAGGTGGAGCTGACCTTGCTCGCCCCAAGCGCGTCCCGGAACTGGCCACCGAACAGATCCGACGACAGGCCTGAAAAGAAGCCGGCCGGCGCGCCGAGCCGGCCAAGCGCGATGGCCGTGTTGAACACGGCGCCGCCGACATAGGGGGCAAAGGCCGGCTCGCCCGCCGTCGTGGTGCGCGGCAGCATGTCGATCAGGGCTTCGCCGCAGCAGAGGATCATGGTTTGCTGGTCTCCGGCGGATAGATCACGCCCTTGCGGATGATGATGTTGGCGTAGAGCCGCGGCTCGCTGGTCGCGACGATGGCATGCGCCGATTTGACCCGTGCATAGAAGTCGGCACCTGCCAGTGCAACCACTTTGCGGCCGGGAGCGTGTTTTGCGCATAGCGCCTCGATCTCGTGGTGCACAGGATCGGCAAGCGAGGGGTCGCCCTTGACCGAGGCACGAAACAGCGCCTCTGGTACGGCATCGTCGACCGGCAGCACGCTCAAGATCGCATCGAGCACCGGCAGCAGATGATGGCCATCGGCTCGGACGAGCCGGTTGGCCTGTTGCTCTGCCGGATAATTTCCGTCGACAAGGGCGATCTCGTCGCCATGGCCCATGGCGCGCAATATCGCCAGAAGTTCCGGACCGAGCAGTGCCGGGATTCCGATCAGCATCAGGCGCTCCTGGAAATCGTCGTCGAACCAATCAGGAAGCGTTCGGAAAGCGGCAGGCTGGCGCCGCCGAGCGCGCGGGCATGAATGCCGACGGTTCCCTCGCGAACGGCGGGAAGTTTCAGGCCTTCGCCGTCGATCGTGGCGATGGCCGCGATGACGGCGTCGACCAGCCGGCGGCGCACTGCCTTCGGCATCCATCCGTCGATCACCGCCGCTTCGAAATCGATGACCGAGGATGCGGCGACGATGGCATAGGCGAGCGCTTGCGAGGCGCTGGCGATCCAGTCATCGAGTTCGGGGCCGATCTCGCCCCAGTCCTCCGGCGATGTCCACAGATGCGACGCCTCGACGCCGCGCGCATTGAGCGCCTTTTCGAGCATGGCGATGGACGCCACGTCGATCAGCTGGGTCGGCTTGCCATCCGGCCCCGGCACGGGCATCGAGCCGAGTGCTCCGGCATTGCCGGTTGGCCCGCCAAAAAGCCGGCCATTCAGCACGATGCCGCCGCCGGCAAAGGCGCCGATGTAGAAATAGACGAAGTCACGCGCGGCACCGGTCTGGCCGAAGACGAGTTCGGCGCCGCATGCCGAAGTCGCATCGTTCTGCAGGTAGACCGGAAAATCGCACTGCGCCTGGATGTCGGCCCTGATGTCGCGGTGACGCCATTCGTCCATGGCGTCGCGCGGAGCGCCGGCTGTATCGGCCCAGTTCCACAATTCGAACGGCATGGCGATGCCGAGGCCGGCAATGCGCTTGTCCTGCGCGGGCGTCAACTCGCCGCGCATCTGCCGCATGCCGTTGCTGACGAAGTCCACCGTCTCGCGCGGCGCAGGATAACGATAGGAATGCTGCAGCATCGAGCGGACATGGCCAAGGAAGTCAATCAGCACGAGTTCGGCGCTGCGGCGGCCGATCTTCAACCCGATGAAATAGGCGCCGTCGGGATTGAGCGCCATCGGGATGGAGGGTTGGCCGATCTTGCCGCGCAACGGCGCCTGACGCAGCAGAAGGCCTTCTTCCTCCAGTTCGCGCATGATGACCGAAACCGTCTGCGCCGAAAGCCCGGTCATGCGGGCGATGTCGGACTTCGCCAGGCTGCCGTGCTGGCGCACCAGCGAGAGCACCAACCGCTCGTTGTGGTCCCGCATGCCGCTCTGGTTGGTGCCGCGGTGAATGAGACTGTCATTCACCTCGGGCGAACCGTGCCTCGCAATGGCGGTCTCCACCCTGTTCCTCCCGTCGTTTCCCCGCAATGCTTTTGGGCTAGAATGGGTGAACGAAGCAAGGCTGTCAATAATAAATAAGAGTGATTTAATTATTGACAGAGGCTTCGCTCTGGTGTCTGTTGAGGCAGCGTCCACGCTGGGAGAAATTCGTTGGATGCGCTGCAGATGCCGGTTGGCCGGCATCCGGATGGTTCCATTGGGAGGAAAATCGTGACCAATACAAAACTGTTGAAATCGACCGTATTTGCCGCTGCTGCTCTGGGTCTCATGGCGTTTGCGTCGTCCGCATCCGCGGCCGGCGTCGGCGCCTGCCTGATCACCAAGACCGACACCAACCCCTTCTTCGTCAAGATGAAGGAAGGCGCCACGGCGAAGGCCAAGGAACTCGGCGTCGACCTCAAGACCTACGCCGGCAAGATCGACGGCGATAGCGAGAGCCAGGTGGCGGCGATCGAAAGCTGCATCGCCGACGGCGCCAAGGGCATCCTGATCACTGCATCCGACACCAAGGGCATCGTGCCGACGGTGAAGAAGGCGCGTGATGCCGGGCTGCTGGTGATCGCGCTCGACACGCCGCTCGATCCGATTGACGCCGCCGATGCGACCTTCGCCACGGACAACCTCGAAGCCGGCAAGCTGATCGGCGCCTGGGCCGCCGCCACGCTCGGCGACAAGGCCAAGGACGCCAAGATCGGCTTCCTCGACCTGACGCCGTCGCAGCCGACCGTGGACGTGCTGCGCGACCAGGGCTTCATGATGGGCTACGGCATCGACGTGAAGGATCCCAACAAGATCGGTGACGAGACCGATCCGCGCATCGTCGGCCACGACGTCACCAACGGCAACGAGGAGGGCGGCCGCAAGGCGATGGAAAACCTTCTGCAGAAGGACAACACCATCAACGTCATCCACACCATCAACGAGCCCGCCGCTGTCGGCGCCTACCAGGCGCTCAAGGCTGTCGGCCTCGAAAAACAGGTGCTGATCGTCTCCGTCGATGGTGGTTGCCCAGGCGTGAAGTCGGTGACCGAAGGTGTCATCGGTGCAACATCGCAGCAATATCCGCTGCAGATGGCTGCGCTCGGCATCGAGGCGATCGCTGCTTTCGCCAAGGACGGAACCAAGCCGAAGCCGACCGAAGGCAAGAATTTCTTCGATACCGGCGTCAACCTCGTGACCGACAAACCGGCCACCGGCGTGAAGTCCATCGACACCAAGGAAGGCCTCGCCAAGTGCTGGGGCTGATGCCGGTCTGACAGGCATCTACGGAACCTGAGCGGTTGGGGCTTGATCCCCGACCGCTTCGGGTGGACGATGGGTCGCGTGACCGCGAACAATCCCGGCAGCAGACCGGAAAGGCGTGGACGGCGTCAGCGTTTGGCTGAAGTCTACGGGGAGGAAACATGGCTCAAGCTCAGGAATTCGAAAAGGTTCTCTCGGCCAGCGATACAAGCGTTGCCGCGTTCGACGAGCACAAATCGGCCGTCAAGCGCATCCAGCATTTCCTGCATTCAACGCCGGCCGCGGTGCCGCTGATCGTGCTGGTTCTGGCGATCATCGTCTTCGGCATCACCATCGGCGGGCGATTCTTTTCGTCCTACACGCTGACACTGATCCTGCAGCAGATCGCCATCGTCGGCATTCTGGGCGCTGCCCAGACGCTGGTCATCCTGACTGCCGGCATCGACCTGTCGATTGGCGTGATCATGGTGATTTCAGCCGTGATCATGGGCAATTGCGCGGTCAACTACGGTATGCCGGCCATTCTCGCCGTGGCGATCGGGCTTGCCGCCGGCGCGGCCTGCGGGCTGCTTAACGGCGTGCTGGTCGCCTACATGAAACTGCCGCCCTTCATCGTGACGCTTGGCACCTGGAACATCGTCATGGCCACGAACTTCATCTATTCGGCCAATGAGACGATCCGCGACACCGACGTCGACACCCAGGCGCCGCTGCTGCATCTCTTTGCAATGAGCTTCAAGGTCGGCACGGCGGTGCTGACGCTCGGCGTCATTGCCACGGTCGTGCTCGTCTTGATCCTGTGGTACGTGCTCAATCACACGGCATGGGGCCGCCATGTCTACGCCGTTGGCGACGATCAGGAGGCGGCGAAGCTGTCGGGCATCCAGACCAAGAAGGTGCTGATGACGGTCTACACCCTTGCCGGGCTGATCGCCGCCTTCGCTGCCTGGGTCTCCGTCGGCCGCAACGGCTCGATCTCACCGTCAGCCGCCGTCACCGACTACAATCTCCAGGCGATCACCGCGACGGTGATCGGCGGTATTTCTCTGTTCGGCGGACGCGGCTCGATCTTGGGCACGCTGTTTGGGGCGATGATCGTCGGCGTCGTCTCCATGGGTCTCAACATGCTGGGCGCCGACCCGCAATGGAAGGTGCTGCTCACCGGTGTGCTGATCATCGGCGCCGTGGCGATCGACCAATGGATCAGAAAGGTTTCGGCATAGTCATGACCCAGGAACCCATCCTTACCGCGCGCGGTCTGATCAAGCGCTATGGCCGCGTCACCGCTCTCGACAATGCCGACTTCGATCTTTATCCGGGCGAAATCCTTGCCGTCATCGGCGACAACGGCGCCGGCAAGTCGTCGCTCATAAAGGCGATTTCGGGTGCAGCCGCGCCCGACGAAGGCGAGATCCGCCTTGAAGGCAAACCTGTCTCCTTCAAATCGCCGATGGAGGCCCGCGAAGCCGGCATCGAAACCGTCTACCAGAACCTGGCGCTGTCGCCGGCACTGTCGATTGCCGACAACATGTTCCTCGGCCGCGAGATCCGCAAACCCGGCTTCCTCGGCCAATGGCTGCGCATGCTCGACCGTCCGGCGATGGAAAAGCGTGCCCGCGACAAGCTCACCGAACTTGGCCTGATGACCATCCAGAACATCAGCCAGGCGGTGGAAACGCTCTCGGGCGGCCAGCGCCAGGGCGTGGCCGTGGCGCGCGCCGCCGCCTTCGGCAGTCGCGTGGTGATCATGGACGAACCGACTGCCGCCCTTGGCGTCAAGGAGAGCCGCCGCGTGCTCGAACTGATCCTCGACGTCAAGAAGCGCGGCCTGCCGATCGTGCTCATCTCGCACAACATGCCGCATGTTTTCGAGGTCGCCGACCGCATTCACATCCATCGGCTGGGCCGTCGCCTCTGCGTCATCGATCCCAAGCAATATACGATGTCGGATGCCGTGGCCTTCATGACGGGAGCCAAGGTTCCGCCGGAGGCGGCACTGGCGGCCTGAACTGTCAAATTGCCGCAGGGTAACTCCGCGCGGGTTCATCTAAATCGATTGAACATGTGGGAGTATCGGCTAGCATGGGCTGGGAGGAACGATGAAAGCCGGTATGATCATGGCAACCGCACGAGAGGCAGCATGACGCGCGCTATGACATCCGAACCCCTCCCGCCACTGCTCAAAAATCCTGACCCGGAGACGCTCGCAAGGGAAGTCTTGATGGCCCTCAAATACAGGGTCGGCAAGGATACCACCGTCGCGACCCAGTACGACTGGCTCACCGCCTCGATCAAGGTCGTGCGCGACCGCATTGTCGATCACTGGATGCAGGCGACGAAAGAGGCCTACGACCAGAAGGAAAAGCGCGTCTACTATCTGTCGCTGGAGTTCCTCATCGGCCGTCTGATGCGCGACGCATTCTCCAATCTCGGCCTGATGGACAATATGCGCGAAGCCTTGTCCTCGCTGGGCGTCGATCTCGACCTCATCGCCGCACTTGAGCCGGATGCCGCACTTGGCAATGGCGGCCTCGGCCGTCTCGCGGCCTGCTTCATGGAAAGCATGGCGACCGTCGATATTCCCGCGCATGGCTACGGCATCCGCTACGCCAATGGCATGTTCCGCCAGGAGATTCACGACGGCTGGCAGGTCGAACTGCCCGAGACCTGGCTCGATCACGGCAACCCCTGGGAGTTCGAACGGCGCGAACGCTCCTTCGAGGTCGGGTTCGGCGGTTCGGTGGAATCGGTCACCTCGAAGGACGGCCGGCTCGAGCGCCATGTCTGGAAGCCGACCGAGCATGTTCTGGCCGTCGCCTATGACACGCCCGTCGTCGGCTGGCGGGCCAACCGCGTCAACACGCTGCGGCTGTGGTCGGGCATGCCGGTCGATCCGATCCTGCTCGACAAGTTCAATGCCGGCGACCATATCGGCGCTCTTGCCGAAAGCAATAAGGCCGATGCCCTGTCACGCGTGCTCTATCCCGCGGATTCGCACAAGGCTGGGCAGGAGCTGCGGCTCAGGCAAGAGTACTTCTTCTCGACCGCCTCGCTGCAGGACATCGTCCAGCGCCATCTCAGCCAGTATGGCGATCTGAAGTCGCTGCCCGACAAGGCTGCGATCCATCTCAATGACACCCATCCGGCCATCGCTGTGCCCGAGTTGATGCGCCTGTTGATGGATGTCCACGGTATGGATTTCGACCTTGCCTGGAGCATCACCAAGCGCACCTTCGGCTACACCAACCACACGCTGCTTCCCGAAGCGCTGGAAAGCTGGCCGGTGCCGCTGTTCGAGCGGCTGCTGCCGCGCCACATGCAGATCGTCTACGCCATCAATGCCGAAGTTCTTCTGGAGGCGCGCGCCTCCGACCAGTTCTCGGACGAGCAGATCAGCCGCATCTCGCTGATCCAGGAAAATGGCGACCGCCGGGTGCGCATGGGCAATCTGGCCTTTGTCGGCTCGCATTCCATCAATGGCGTTTCGGCTCTTCACACCGACCTGATGAAGGAGACGGTGTTCGCCGACCTGCACAAGCTCTATCCCGATCGCATCAACAACAAGACCAACGGCATCACGCCGCGGCGCTGGCTGATCCAGTGCAATCCCGGGCTGACGTCGCTCGCCCGCGAGGCGATCGGCGACCGCTTTCTCGATGACATCGACGCCATCAAGGATCTTGATGCCTTCGCCGACGATGCAGCCTTTCGCGACAAGTTCGCCGCCGTCAAACGCGCCAACAAGACGCGGCTGGCCAATCTCGTCGCCGACCGGCTCGGCATCAAGGTCGATCCCTCGGCGCTGTTTGATATCCAGATCAAGCGCATCCACGAATACAAGCGCCAGCTCCTGAACATCCTCGAAGCGATCGCGCTCTACGACCAGATTCGCTCGCACCCGGAACGCGAGTGGATGCCACGCGTGAAATTCTTCGGCGGCAAGGCGGCGCCCAGCTACCACAACGCCAAGCTGATCATCAAACTCGCCAACGACGTCGCCAAGGTCATCAACCGCGACCCGGCCGTGCGCGGTTTGCTGAAGGTGGTGTTCGTGCCGAACTACAATGTCAGCCTGGCCGAGATCATGATGCCGGCTGCCGACCTGTCCGAGCAGATCTCGACCGCCGGCATGGAGGCGTCGGGCACCGGCAACATGAAGTTCGCGCTGAATGGCGCGCTGACCATCGGCACGCTCGACGGCGCCAATGTCGAGATCAAGGAGTGTGTCGGCGATGACAACATCTTCATCTTCGGCCTCACCACCGCCGAGGTCGCCGAGCGGCGCAACAATGGCTACAACCCGCGCGCCGTCATCGAGGCTTCACCGGAACTGTCGCAGGCGGTGGCTGCCGTTTCGTCTGGCGTCTTCTCGCCGGACGATCCGGAGCGTTACCGCGAGTTGATCAACGGTCTCTACACCAGCGACTGGTTCATGGTCGCCGCCGATTTCGATGCCTACGCCGCCGCGCAGCGCGAAGTCGACGCTGTCTGGCGCAACAGTCCCGACTGGTACGCCAGGGCAATCCGCAACGTTGCGCGTGTCGGCTGGTTCTCCTCCGATCGCACGATCCGCCAATATGCGAAAGAAATCTGGAACGTGCCCGTCTGATGTGATTGCATGAGGCCGCGAACAATGTGGTCCAGGTTCATGTCGCCCAAAAGTGTGTAGCGGTTTTGGGACAACGACATGAACAAAACAAAGAGTCGTGCCCGGGGAGGGACACTGCCTGATGAAGAAGCCGCGCGCGACCGCTGCAACAAGCGGGCCGGACGGACTGGCGACAGCCGGCGATGTCGCGGCGATTGTTGCAGGCACGCATGGCGATCCGTTCGCGGTCCTTGGCGTCCATGAGGTCGGCAAGAGCCTGTTTGCCCGCTGCTTTGTCCCGCATGCGGAGTTCGTCACCGCCTACACGCTGACCGGCATCATCGCCGGAGAACTGTCCAGGCGCGACGACCGTGGCTTTTTCGAAGGCAAGCTCTCGATCAGGAAGCGGCAGCCGCTGCGCTATCATGCGCGCAATGCCGGCGGCGACTGGTGGCTGACCGATCCCTATTCGTTCGGTCCGGTGCTTGGCCCGATGGACGACTATTACATCGCCCAAGGCTCGCACCTCAGGCTGTTCGATAAGCTCGGCGCCCATGTTATCGAGCACGAGGGCGCTACGGGCGTGCATTTTGCTGTCTGGGCCCCCAATGCACGGCGCGTCTCGGTGGTCGGCGACTTCAATGAATGGGACGGTCGCAGGCACACGATGCGCGATCGCCGCGACACCGGCATCTGGGAACTGTTCGTGCCCGACATCGGCGCCGGACGGCCCTACAAATACGAGATCATCGGCCCCGACGGTGTCAGGCTGCCGCTGAAGGCCGACCCGTTCGCCTTCAAATCTGAATTGCGCCCGGCCACCGCTTCGGTCGTTGCCGTGCCGCCGGCGCATGAGTGGGGCGATGAGGCGCACCGCAATTTCTGGCGCAATGCCGATCACCGGCGCGAAGCCATCTCGGTCTACGAGGTCCATGCCGGTTCCTGGCAGCTTCGCGATGACGGGACCTTCCTGTCATGGGACGAGCTGGCCGACCGGCTAATCCCCTATGTCGTCGAGACGGGCTTCACTCATATCGAATTCATGCCGATCTCCGAACACCCCTATGACCCGTCCTGGGGCTATCAGACGACTGGACTCTACGCGCCGTCGGCCCGCTTCGGCGATCCGGACGGCTTTGCTCGTTTCGTCGATGGCGCCCACCGCGCCGGCGTCGGTGTCATTCTCGACTGGGTACCGGCGCATTTTCCGGTCGACGCGCATGGTCTGGCCAATTTCGACGGTACCGCACTTTATGAGCATGCCGATCCGCGCAAGGGTTTTCATCCCGACTGGAACACCGCGATCTACAATTTCGGCCGCCGCGAGGTGGTGTCGTTCCTCGTCAACAATGCGTTGTTCTGGGCCGAGAAATATCATGTCGACGGTTTGCGCGTCGATGCGGTCGCCTCGATGCTCTACCTCGACTATTCGCGCAAGCAGGGCGAATGGATCCCCAACGAAAAGGGTGGTCGCGAAAACCTCGAGGCGGTCAGCTTCCTGCAGAAGATGAACAAGGAGGTCTACGGCCACCATCCGGGCGTGATGACCATCGCCGAGGAATCGACCTCATGGCCGAAGGTCTCGGCACCGGTGCATGAAGGCGGGCTGGGCTTCGGCTTCAAGTGGAACATGGGCTTCATGCACGACACGCTGGAGTATTTCTCCAAGGAGCCGATCTTTCGCAAGCACCACCACAACGATCTCACCTTCGGCCTGACCTACGCCTTCTCAGAGAATTTCGTGCTGCCGCTCTCGCATGACGAGGTCGTGCACGGCAAAGGCACGCTGCTTGGCAAGATGGCCGGCGACGACTGGCAGAAATTCGCGACCTTGCGGGCCTATTACGCCTTCATGTGGGGGTATCCTGGCAAGAAGCTGCTGTTCATGGGGCAGGAGTTCGCGCAGCGTCGCGAATGGAGCGAAGCACGCGCTCTCGACTGGAACCTGCTTGAGTTCCGCCCGCATCGCGGCGTCTGGCAGACGGTGCGCGATCTCAACTATCTCTACCGTTCGCGCCCGGCGCTGCATGGCCGCGATTGCGAACCGGAAGGGTTTTCCTGGCTGATCGTCGATGACAGCCAGAATTCGGTTTTTGCCTGGCTGCGCAGCGCGCCGGGCGGCAGCCCGGTGGCCGTCATCTCAAATTTCACGCCGGTGCCACGCGACAATTATCGCGTGCCGTTGCCGAAGGCCGGAAACTGGCGCGAAATCATCAACACCGACGCTTCGGAATATGGCGGTTCCGGCAAGGGCAATGGCGGCCTGGTCGAGGCGCGGGCGGAGGGAGGAAGCATCTTCGCGACAATGCTTTTGCCGCCGCTGTCGACGATCATGCTCGAGCTTGTCGCAGACTGAGTAACTTGGGAGGGTAGAAATGGCAGACTTGAAACGGACCCAGCCGCTGGCGCGCGATGCCATGGCCTATGTATTGGCCGGCGGCCGTGGCAGCCGCCTCAAGGAACTGACCGACCGGCGCGCCAAGCCGGCCGTCTATTTCGGCGGCAAGACGCGCATCATCGACTTCGCGCTCTCCAACGCGCTCAATTCGGGCATTCGCCGCCTCGGCGTCGCCACCCAGTACAAGGCGCATTCGCTGATCCGCCATCTGCAGCGCGGCTGGAACTTCCTGCGGCCCGAGCGAAACGAGAGTTTCGACATCCTGCCGGCCAGCCAGCGCGTCTCGGAAACGCAGTGGTATGAAGGCACGGCCGACGCGGTCTACCAGAACATCGACATCATCGAGGCCTATGGGCCCGAATACATGGTCATCCTCGCTGGCGACCACATCTACAAGATGGACTACGAGCTGATGCTTCGCCAGCACGTCGACGCCAATGCCGACGTCACCGTCGGCTGCCTCGAAGTGCCGCGCATGGAGGCCACCGGCTTCGGTGTCATGCATGTCGATGCCAAGGACAACATCATCGCCTTCGTCGAAAAGCCCGCCGATCCGCCTGGCATTCCCGACAAGCCGGAGTTCGCCCTGGCCTCGATGGGCATCTATGTGTTCAAGACCAAGTTCCTGATGGAGCAACTGCGCCGCGACGCCGCCGAGCCGGGCTCGAGCCGCGACTTCGGCAAGGACATCATTCCCTATATCGTCCAGCACGGTAAGGCGATCGCCCACCGCTTCGCCAAGTCCTGCGTGCGCTCGACCGCCGAGAACGAAGCCTACTGGCGCGATGTCGGTACGGTCGACGCCTATTGGGAAGCCAATATCGATCTCACCGATATCACGCCGGAACTCGACCTCTACGACCGCGACTGGCCGATCTGGACCTATGCCGAATTGAAGCCGCCGGCAAAGTTCGTCCATGACGAGGATGGCCGCCGTGGCTCCGCCGTCTCCTCGCTTGTCTCGGGCGACTGCATCGTCTCGGGCGCCTCGCTGAAAAGAAGCCTGATCTTCACCGGCGCGCGCATCAATTCCTATTCGACGCTGGAAGAAGTCGTCATGCTGCCCGACGTTCATGTCGGCCGGAACGCAAAGTTGAAGCGCGTCGTCATCGACCACGGTGTTAGGATACCGGAAGGGCTGGTGGTTGGCGAAGACCCCGTCCTCGACGCCAAGCGTTTCCGCGTTTCCGAAAAGGGCATCTGCCTGGTCACACAGGACATGATCGACAAGCTGAAGCTTTAGAGCAATTCCAGGAAAAGCGTGAAACGGTTTTCCGTCCGGAATTGTGTCAACAAAGAACTCTAGAACGGACAGGATCGGATTGTAGGCGCATGCAGGTTCTGTCGGTCACGCCCGAGATCTTTCCGCTGATCAAGACCGGCGGGCTTGCCGACGTGACCGGCGCGCTGCCCATTGCGCTGGCGGCCAAGGGCGTGACCATGCGCACGCTCATCCCCGGCTTTCCGACCGTGATGGCCGCCTTCAAGAAAAAGAGGGCGGTTCTGCAATACCCTTTGCTGCAGGGCGGCAAGGCTTCCGTCCATTCTGTCAAACTCGCCGGGCTCGAACTCTTCGTCCTCGACGCGCCGCATCTGTTCGACCGTCCCGGCGGCCCCTATGGCAACGCGACCGGCGTCGACTGGCCGGACAATTGGCGGCGCTTCGCCGCGCTGAGCCAGGTCGGCGGCGACATCGCCGGCGGTGCCATCTCGGGTTATCAGCCCGACATCGTCCATGCCCATGACTGGCAGTCGGCGATGACCCTGGCCTATATGCGCTACGGCAAGGCGGTCGGCGTGCCGTCGATGATGACAGTCCACAACCTCGCCTTCCAGGGCCAGTTCGGCGCCGGCATCTTCGGCGAGCTTGGCTTGCCGGCGGTGGCGATGGCGCTCGACGGCGTCGAATATTATGGCGGTGTCGGCTTCCTCAAGGCCGGCCTGCAGGCGGCCTGGGCTATCACCACCGTCAGCCCGACCTACGCGCAGGAGATCCGATCGGCGGAATTCGGCATGGGCCTCGACGGCCTCATCAACATGCGCTCCAGCGATCTCTATGGCATCGTCAACGGCATCGACACCGGCATCTGGGATCCGGAAACCGACAAGCATCTGGTCTCCGCCTACACGGCCGGGACCCTGAAGGCGCGCGCGCCCAACCGGGCCGCCGTCGAGGACCGCTTCAGCCTCGATCGCGACGACAGCCCGATCGTCTGCGTCGTCAGCCGCCTGACCTGGCAGAAGGGCATGGACATACTGGCGCTGGTGATCGACGGCATCGTCGCCACGGGCGCGCGCCTGGCCATCCTGGGCTCGGGCGATGCCGGCCTCGAAGGCGCGCTGCTTGCCGCCGCGGCCAGGCATCGCGGCCGCATCGGCGTCGTCGTCGGTTACGACGAGGGGCTCTCGCACATCATGCAAGGCGGTTGCGACGCCATCGTGGTTCCCTCGCGCTTCGAGCCCTGCGGACTGACGCAGCTTTACGGCCTCCGCTATGGCTGCGTGCCAGTGGTCGCCCGCACCGGCGGCCTGGCCGATACCGTCATCGACGCCAACGAGGCTGCCGTCTCGGCCGGCGTCGCGACCGGCTTCCAGTTCGCGCCCAACAATGGCGGCGCCTTGCTGCACGCCATGCGCCGCCTCGTCGACGCCCATGCCAGTCCGGCGGTCTGGGAATCGTTGCAGCGCCAGGGCATGAAAGCCGATGTGTCGTGGGACAAGAGTGCCGAAAAATACGTTGAACTCTATCGCTCGCTGCTTTCGAAAAGGGTTGCCTGAAGCATGATACGGACCGTCCCCACAAAGCCCTATTCCGATCAGAAACCCGGCACGTCGGGCCTGCGCAAGAAGGTACCGGTGTTCCAGCAGGAGCACTACGCCGAGAACTTCATCCAGTCGATCTTCAACGCGCTGGACGGGTTCGAGGGCAAGACCCTGGTGATCGGCGGCGACGGCCGCTTCTACAACCGCGAGGTCATCCAGAAGGCGATCGCCATGGCCGCGGCTAACGGCTTCGGCAAGGTGATGGTCGGGCAGGGCGGCATCCTGTCGACGCCGGCCGCCTCGCATGTCATCCGCAAATACAAGACCTTTGGCGGCATCATCCTGTCGGCAAGCCACAATCCGGGCGGCCCGCACGAGGATTTCGGCATCAAGTACAATGCCGGCAATGGCGGTCCTGCGCCGGAAAAGCTGACCGACGCGATCTTCGAAAAGACCAAGACGATTGCGAACTTCAAGACCACTGACATCGCAGCGATAGACATCGACACGATCGGCACGGTCGAGGCCGGCGGCATGACGGTCGAGATCATCGATCCGGTCGCCGATTATGCCGAACTGATGGAAAGCCTGTTCGATTTCGACGCCATCCGCGCCAATTTCAAATACGGCTTTCGCATGCGCTTCGACGCCATGCATGCGGTGACCGGCCCCTACGCCAAGGAGATCCTCGAAAACCGGCTTGGCGCGCCCAACGGCACCTGCCGCAATTTCAAGCCGCTGCCGGATTTCGGCGGCCACCATCCGGACCCGAACCTCGTCCATGCCAAGCATCTCTATGACGAGATGATGGGCCCGGATGCACCGGACTTCGGCGCCGCCTCCGACGGCGACGGCGACCGCAACCTGATCATCGGCAAGGGTATCTTTGTCACCCCGTCGGATTCGGTCGCCATGCTTGCCGCCAACGCCCGCCTGGCGCCCGGCTACAAGGAAGGCCTGAAGGGCATCGCCCGCTCGATGCCGACCAGTGGCGCGGCGGACCGTGTCGCTGAAAAGCTCGGCATCGGCATCTATGAAACGCCAACCGGCTGGAAGTTCTTCGGCAACCTGCTCGACGCCGACATGGCGACGATCTGCGGCGAGGAAAGTGCGGGAACCGGCTCCAACCACGTCCGCGAAAAGGACGGCCTGTGGGCAGTGCTGCTGTGGCTCAACATCCTCGCCGCGCGCGGTGAAAGCTGCAAGCAGATCGTCACCGAGCATTGGTCGACCTATGGCCGCAATTACTATTCGCGGCACGACTATGAGGAGGTCGAGAGTGACCGCGCCAATGCGCTGGTCGACGAACTCCGCGCCAAGCTTGGCGCGCTGCCAGGCACCAGCGTGCGCGGCATGACCATCGCCAGTGCCGATGACTTCGCCTATCACGATCCGGTCGATGGTTCGACCAGCGAACGCCAGGGCATCAGGGTGTTGTTCGAAGGCGGCTCGCGCGTCGTCTTCAGGCTTTCGGGCACCGGCACGTCGGGGGCGACGCTGCGCGTCTACATCGAACGCTACGAGCCGGACAAGTCGAGGCACGATCTCGACACCCAGGTCGCCCTTGCCGATCTGATATCGGCGGCCGATGATATTGCCGGGATTCGCAGCCATACCGGCCGCGCCAAGCCGAGTGTCATCACTTAATGAAATCTGCGATGCCGGCCGATCAGCGGCCGCGATTTGGCGGACTTGTTTCGGAGGGCGGCATTCGCTTTGCCGCATGGTCGCAGGCCGCCCGCCGGTTGTGGGTCTCGATTTTTGACGAGCAGGGCAACCGGGAAATCGAACGGCTTGAGCTGCAGCCGGAAGGCGAGGGCGTGCATGCGCGGTTCGTCGCTGGCCTTGGCCCCGGCACTCGATACGGGTTTCGCGCCGATGGCGACTACGCACCGGAGCGCGGGCTGTGGTTCGATCCCGACAAGCTCCTGATCGATCCCTATGCCGTCGGGATCGACAGGCCCTACGCCTATGACTGGCGGCTGGCCCAGCGCCGGGGCGAGGGGGCCAATACCGCGCCGCTGATGCCGAAGGCGATTGCCGCTGCCTTGCCGAACCCTGTGCAGGCTGCGCCGCCACTCTATCGAACCGGTGGCCTGATCTACGAAATTCCGGTGCGCGCCTTCACCATGCTGCATCCGGACGTTCCCGAAAAGCTGCGCGGCACGGTCGCTGCCATCGCTCATCCGGTGGTTATCGAGCACTTGAAAAAACTCGGTGTCGGCGCGGTCGAACTGATGCCGGTGACGGCGTCGATCGATGAGCGGCATCTGCCGCCGCTCGGACTGCGCAACGCCTGGGGCTACAATCCCGTCACCTTCATGGCGCTTGATCCTCGCCTTGCACCGGGCGGCATCATGGACCTGCGCAACACGGTCGCCGCGCTGCGTGAGGCCGGCATCGGCGTCATCCTCGATCTCGTCTTCAACCACACCAGCGAGAGCGACCGGCTCGGGCCGACGCTGTCGTTGCGTGGCTTCGACAGCCAGGCCTATTACCGGCAGACACCTGACGGCAGGCTGGCCAACGACACCGGCACCGGCAACACGGTGGCTTGCGACCACCCCGTCGTCCAGGAAATGGTTCTCGACACGCTTCGCCATTTTGTCCGTGATGCCGGCGTCGATGGCTTCCGCTTCGACCTGGCGCCCATTCTCGGGCGGGTCGAAGGGACATTCGACGCCGAGGCGCCGTTGCTGAATGCGATGCGCGAGGACGCGCTGCTGGCTGATCGCGTGTTGATCGCCGAGCCTTGGGACATCGGTCCGGATGGCTATCAGCTCGGCAAATTTCGGACGCCCTTCCTCGAATGGAACGACAAGTACCGCGACGATGTCAGACGCTTCTGGCGCGGTGACGCCGGCATGGTCGGCGCACTGGCGACCCGGCTTGCCGGTTCGTCCGATGTGTTTGCCACGAAGCGACAAAGCGCCAGCCGCACGGTCAATTTCATCGCCGCCCATGACGGCATGACGCTGGCCGACATCGTGCGCTATGAGCGCAAGCACAACGAGGCCAATGGCGAGCAGAACCGCGACGGCCACAACGAGAACCTGTCCTGGAACAATGGTGTCGAGGGCGATGCGGGTGACCCGGCCGTGGTGGCGGCTCGCCGGATTGATCAGCACGCGCTGCTCGCCACGCTGTTCGCCTCGCGCGGCACCATCATGCTGACGGCCGGCGACGAATTCGGCCGCACCCAGAAGGGCAACAACAACGCCTACGCGCAGGACAACGAGATCACCTGGCTCGACTGGGCAGCGCGCGACCAGGCGCTGGAGCAGTATACCGTGCTGCTCTCGACGCTGCGCAAAGCGGCGCCGGCACTCTCCGGCGCGCACTTCCTCACTGGCCTGCCGCTGGCCGGTTCCGACATGCCTGATGTCGCATGGCTGACCGAGACAGGCGCGCCGCTCGACGAACAGAGCTGGCAGGATCCGCAGCGGCACCGCCTCGTCATGATTCTGGGCGGCGCCAGCGATGATCAGTCCCGTCTTGCGGTCCTCATCAACGGCGATCGACGGGCGTGTATGTTCTCCTTGCCCGAGCGCGATGGGTCTTTCTGGGCGCCAGCCCTCGAAACAGGCGAGACGATGGACATTTCGCGGCCGGTATCGGGGCGGACGGTGATCTTCATGATCGAACGGATCGCCGCGCAGGCCGGCACAAGGGAGAAGCGCAATGGCGGCAGCTGACGAGACCGGATGGTGGCGCGGCTGCGTCATCTATCAGATCTATCCGCGCTCCTTCCAGGATACGACCGGTGACGGCAGCGGCGATCTGCGCGGCATCACGTCGAGGCTGGCTCATGTCGCCTCGCTCGGTGTCGACGCCATCTGGTTGTCGCCCTTCTTCAAGTCGCCGATGGCCGACATGGGCTATGACGTGTCGGACTATCAGGATGTCGATCCGATGTTCGGCACCATTGCGGACTTTGATGCGCTGGTGACCGAGGCGCACCGGCTCGGCCTGAAGGTCATCATCGACCAGGTGCTGTCGCACTCGTCCGACAGGCACGACTGGTTCGTAGAGAGCCGCGCCAGCCGCGACAACCCCAAGGCCGACTGGTATGTTTGGGCCGACACGAAGCCCGATGGCGGCGCGCCCAACAACTGGCTGTCCGTCTTCGGCGGCCCGGCCTGGGAGTGGGATTCGACCCGCCGGCAATATTACATGCACAATTTCCTTGCCTCGCAGCCGGATTTGAATTTCCACAATGCGGAGGTCCAGGAAGCGCTTCTGGAAACGGTGCGGTTCTGGCTCGAGCGCGGCGTCGACGGCTTCCGGCTCGATACGGTCAACTACTATGTCCACGACCGCTGGCTGCGCAGCAATCCACCCCTGGCGTCAAGCGTCGCCGGCACCAACAGCGAGACCAACACCTACCTCTACCAGGAACATCTGTTCGACAAGACGCAGCCGGAAAACCTGGCGTTCCTCAAGCGCTTCAGGGCACTGCTCGACGAATATGAGGACCGCGCCGCCGTCGGCGAGATCGGCGATGAAGGCCGCTCGCTGCAGACGCTCGCCGCCTACACCACCGGCGGTGACAAGCTCCATATGTGTTACACCTTCGATCTGCTTGGCCCACAATTCTCGGCGGCGCATGTGCGTGGCTGCGTCGAAGCCTTCGAGGCAGCCGTGTCCGATGGCTGGGTCTGCTGGGCGTTTTCCAACCATGACGTGGTGCGCCATGTCAGCCGCTGGACAAGGCCGGGCAGCGATCCCGACACGGTCGCGAGATTCTCGATCGTGCTACTCTCCTGCCTGCGCGGATCGATCTGCCTTTACGAGGGTGAGGAACTCGGGCTGGAGGAGGCGGAACTCGCCTTCGAGGATCTGCGCGATCCCTTTGGCATCCGCTTCTGGCCGGGCGTCAAGGGCAGGGATGGTTGCCGCACGCCAATGGTCTGGGAGGCCGGCGCCGACAATGCAGGCTTCTCCACCGCCAAGCCGTGGCTGCCGATACCGGCCAGCCATCGCGCCCGCGCGGTCGACGTCCAGAACATCGACGCCGCCTCGGTGCTCGCGTCCTATCGGGCCACGCTCGCATTGCGCAGGGAGCATCCGGCGCTGGTCAGGGGTTCGATCCGGTTTCTCGATGCGGAGGACGAAATTCTCGCCTTCATCCGCGAAGGCGGCGGTGAGAGGCTGCTCTGTGTCTTCAACTTCGCCGGGGAGCTGGGGAATTGGCCATTGCCGCCGGATATCGGAACTGTTGCTTCCATTGTCGGCGGCGAGGCGGTTGTTGAAGAGAGCAAGCTCTCGCTACCCGAGCTCGGTTTTTTCCTTGGTCAGCTCGGTTGATTCAGTGCTTCGACCGCGGCTTGCAGGCAAGTGATCCCACGTGGCTGCAAATGGCTTATTGAACGAGAACCGAGCGCCCGCAGGTCGCGCCGGTGACACGCACATCGGCCTGGCCGACGCCGACACCCAGCGCCGAAAGCACATTATAGAGCAGGTCGTCGACCGGCGCCGTTACGCCGTTCAGCACGGCCACAACTGCCGGCTTGACCGTTCCGAGCAGGGAAGTCAGATCGATCCCGAGACCAAGCGCATTGACCGACAGCGACAGGTTGTTGACCAGCGACGTGGTGAGCGACTGCGAGATGTTGCGCGTCGAAACGGTCTTGATCGTCTTGTTGGCGATGTCGGTCGCATCGAAGGTCAGCGTCGTCGGGCTGTTGTTGGTGATCGCGGTCGCGGCGGAACCCATCACCTGTATCAGCGGAATGTTGATCAGCAGCAGTCTGAGGCTGACATCCGCGATCTCCGCGTCGGTGAAGGTCTGCGGCTGGCTGAAGTCGGCGAAGCCTGAACTGTTGCTGTTGGCCAGATGCAGCGAGGCAATGCCTGGGTGCGCGGCGATGGAAACCTTGATGCTGGAGGGCCCGGTCGGACAGGTGATGTCGGTCAGCTTGGCTTCAGCATAGGCGACTTCGACATTGAGCGGCAGATTGACGGCCAAAAGGCTGATACCGCCGCCGAGACCGGGCGAGCCGACACCGACGGTGGCCACCAGTTTGATGCGCGTCTGGGCGGTGCGCACCACGGTTCCGATGCCATCGACCGCGAGCCACGGCGAAGATTGCATAGGCTCGCCAATGGCAATGGTAAGCGCGGTGGACAGAAGCCCGGGTACGGTGGCTCCGAGATTGACCTGAGCCTGGCTGGTACCGTTCGCCAGCACGGCGGCGGCGGTCAGCATGCCCATGGCGCTGGCGTCCACTCCAAGGCCGGCTGGTCTTTGCCCAAGGGCCAGGCTGCCGACGGAGCCGAGATCGACGAGCTTGTTGAGCGGGATCTTGAAAGTGCTGGTCGACTTGGACGCGATCGACTGTAGTGCCACCTTGGCCGTATTGCCAAGCCCGGGCACGTTGGCCATGGCCGTGGCGATCTGGCCGACGGTCGCCTTCGATGCCAGCACATCCGAATAGGTGACACCGGTCAGGCTCAATTGTGTGGCAAGGCCGTCTATGAACGAGAACACGCTGACATCGGCCGAGATCAACCCGTTGTAATCCATGACACTGAGCGAGATGTTGCCGCCGAGAAGTCCACTGAGGAGCGCGTTGAGAATGCCGCCATTGACGCTGGCGAGCCTCGACCCGACCGAGAACGTCGCCTGCGGTGTCATGCTGGCGGTGGCATCGGTGCCGATGACGGGAGAGGGGATCAGCGAACTCGCAAAATAGCGGACGGGGATCTTCTTCAAGGTGACATGCACGGCATTGTAGGGTGTCACGCCGGCCTGGAAGCGCTGGCTGACATTGGCGGCGGATGCTGCGTAGCGCCCGGGCGTGACCGACACGACAGTTTTGCCGACGGCCGGCGCGATCGTCTGTCCCGAGCCCTGCACGACAACCCCTGGCATGCCGTTGTCGGTCAGCGTGGTCACGACAGCGGTCTCGACGTTGGTGATGTTCGAGGCAGCGGTGATCGCCGCCAGGTCCACCATGGCCTGTGCTTCGCGACGCTCGGTGTAGATCGAGGCTTCGTCGATGGCCACTGCAGCCAGCGCCAGCGCGACCGGCGCGCTCAATGCCGTCATGACGGTGAAATTCGCTCGTCGGTCGCCCAGCATCAACCGGGCGAGCCGACCGATCTCATCGCGCGCCCGCAGCAGCATTCAGATGCCCCCGACCCTGATCGTTGACTGGCGCTTGATCGTGCTGCCCGGCATGGCTATGCCCGGGAAGAGGTTCCAGATCGGCAGGTTGCGGGCATCGTACTGGATGGACACCACGAACTGGCTTCCGTCGGCCGTGCTGTCATTGGCCTGGTAGGTCAACTTGCTGGCATCCACGAAGGGATATCCGCCGGCATTGTTGGTGACGAAGCTGGCTACGAGCGTCTGGCGCTCGGTCTGGTTCAGTCCGGCAATTGCAGTGCGGGCCGCATCGGCCGCGATCTGCTGGACCGAGTTGGCGGCGCCGAAATATATACCGTATGCAACCATTCCGAGCAGAAGGACGATGAAAACGGGAGAGAGTAAGGCGAATTCGACCGCCGAAGTTCCTGATTCTTCTTGAAATTTCCGCGTTGCTTGGCAAATTTTGGACAATTTACTTGCCTTGTTACTCGTGACCGCCATGCGTCTGAGATAGAGGCGTATAGAAGGTAGTCGTAATGTAACCTATGGTTGCTTAAGAACGCATTAACACATTCTGGCAAACTGGCGCGGCCACGGATTCTCGCCGCAAAATGGCGTCGAGGTGAGGAAACCAAGTCAAGCTTCTGGTTTCGGCTGGTATTTCGGCCGCCACGGCACAGCTTTCGTCCCGCCTTACTTTGGGTGACCCAGAGAGTCTGTTGAAATAAAAATTCTCCGCGTTAGTGTTTGGCCACCAGCCGCAGGAAGGGAACCGGCGGCGCGCTCAAAGGGGTCAGACATCGGCTCCGGGGCGTTAACACGTAAAGGCGCGCCGACGGCTGCGCCAACAGGGAGAACTTCATGCTGAAAAACATGCTGAAGGCGACGGTGTTCGCCACCACCATGACGCTGGCCGCCGGCACGTTCTACACGCAGGCTTTCGCCGAGACCGTCTACAACCGTGGCACCGCCGCCGAATCGGAGTCCGTCGATCCGCACAAGACCTCGACGGTCTACGAAGCCAATGTCTTGCGCGACCTGTTCCAGGGCCTGGTCATGCAGGATGAGAAGGCCAACCTCATTCCAGGTGCCGCCGAGAGCTGGACAGTATCGGATGATGGCACCGTCTATACGTTCAAGCTGCGCAAGGACGGCGTGTGGTCGGATGGCAGCCCGGTGACTGCAGATGACTTCGTCTACGCATTCCACCGTCTGGAAGATCCGGCGACCGGTGCCGAATACGCCTCCATGCTCTATCCCGTAAAGAACGCCGAGGAAGTCAACACCAAGAAGGGCAAACCGGAGGACATGGGCGTCAAGGCGATTGACGCAAATACTCTCGAAGTCACGCTGAAGGCACCGACGCCTTACTTCCTGGAGATGCTGACCCACCAGGCGACCTATCCGGTCAACAAGGCCTCCATCGAAAAGCTCGGCGCCGACTGGATCAAGCCGGGCAAACTGGTCTCCAACGGCGCCTATACGCTCGCCGAGTGGGTCCCCAACGACCACATGAAACTGGTCAAGAATCCGAAATTCTGGGACGCCGCGAGCGTCAAGTTCGACGTGGTCAACTATATTCCGACCGAAGATCGCTCATCGGCGATGAAGCGCTTCGAGGCCGGCGAACTCGACAGCTATGACGATCTCCCAACGGAACAGCTCGCCGACCTCAAGACCAAATTTGGCGATCAGATCCACGTCGGACCGTATCTCGGCACCTATTACTACGCGATCAAGACCGACAAGGCGCCTTGGGACAATGTCGAGCTGCGCAATGCCATCTCGATGGCGATCGACCGTGATTTCATCGCCGAAAAGGTCTGGCAGAACTCGATGCTGCCCGGCTATTCGATGGTGCCTCCCGGCATCGAAGGCTACACGCCGGCAATGGCCAAATATGCCGACATGCCGCAGATCGACCGCGAGGACGCAGCCAAGAAGGTCCTCGAGAAACTCGGTTATACGCCCGAGCATCCATTGAAGATGGAGATCCGCTACAACACCTCGGAAAACCACAAGAACACCGCCGTGGCCATCCAGGAACAGTTGAAGCCGCTCGGCGTCGACGTCACGCTGCTCAACACCGACACCAAGACCCACTACTCCTTCCTTGAGCAGAAGGGCGACTATGACGTGGCGCGTGCCGCCTGGATCGCCGACTACAAAGATCCCGAGACCTTCCTCGGCATCTCCCGCAAGGCCAGCGGCAACAACTATTCGGACTACAACAGCCCGAAATACGAAGCGGCCATGGACAAGGCTGCCGCCGCCGGCGGCAAGCCCGAAGAACGCATGAAGGAACTCTCCGAGGCCGAGCGCATCCTCGTCGACGATGTCGGCCAGATCCCGCTTCTCTACTACAGCTACCACGATATCGTTTCCTCGAAGCTGCATGGCTTCGTCGACAACGTGATGGACGTTCATCCGTCGCGCTTCGTCAGCAAGGACTGATCCCTGGCCAAGCCGCCGCGCACTGAGTGCGCGGCGGCGCTGGTTTGCCATCGCATCGGCCCGGGAAGCGGAATCGATTTTCGGAAAGTTCGGTGCGAAGATTTGAAGGCTAGAGCGCAATCGTCCAGCTGGACGAGCTGCTCTAGATCAAGCGGGGCACCGATGCTGCGATATGTACTAAGGCGGCTTCTGACCGCCATTCCGACGCTGTTCGTCATCGTGACCATGGCGTTTTTCCTGATGCGCGTCGCGCCAGGCGGCCCATTCAACCAGGAGCGGGGGCTGAGTCCCGAGATCAGGGCCAATCTCGAAGCCCAGTTCGGCCTCAACGACCCACTCTGGCTGCAATTTGTCCACTATCTCGGCAATCTGCTGCGCGGCAATTTCGGCCCGAGCTACAACATGCCGGATTTCACCGTCACCGAACTGTTCGCCAAGGGCCTGCCCATTTCGGTCCAGCTCGGCGCCTCGGCACTCGTCCTTGCACTTCTGCTCGGTTCCGTGCTCGGCACCATAGCCGCGCTCAACCAGAACAAGCTGGGCGACTATACGGTGATTGCGCTGGCGACAGCAGGCAGCACTATCCCCACCTTCGTCATCGCACCGGTGATCCAGCTCCTGTTCGGGCTGACCTGGAAACTGTTGCCGATCGGTGGCTGGGGCGATGGCGCCTTCATCAACAAGGTCGGTCCGGTGCTGACGCTTGCCTTGCCGCAGATCGCCATCGTCGCCCGGCTGATGCGTGGCTCGATGATCGAATCCTTGCGATCCCACCATATCCGCACGGCACGCGCACTCGGCCTTTCCGACTGGTCGGTGGTGGTCAAGCACGCGCTGCGCGGCGCCATCCTGCCGATCGTCTCCTTCACCGGCCCGGCGGCAGCGGCACTGCTGACCGGCTCGGTCATCGTCGAGACGATCTTCTCCATCCCGGGCGTCGGCCGCTATTTCGTCGATGCCGCGCTCAACCGCGATTACACGCTGGTGATGGGAACGGTGGTGGTGATCGCCATCTTCACCATCGTCTTCAACCTGATCGTCGACGTCATGTATGCGGTCGTCGACCCGAGGGTGCGCTATGACTGACATCGCAGCCACAACTCCCGCCGTCGTCGGCCGCTCGCTCTGGGGTGATGCCTGGGCGCGCCTGAAGGCCAATCGCGCCGCCATGTTCAGCCTCTATTACCTCGCCCTGATCGGTATCGTCAGCGTGTTCGGGCCCTGGTTCGTGCCGCACCAATACACGACCATCTATGCCGACTATGTGCGCATGCCGCCAAGCTTTTCGGCCTACCCAAAACCCGAAATGATCGAGACGGCGCTCACCGAAGCGATCAAGCGCATGCGGGTCGACATCAAGGAATGGCGGCAGGAAGGCAACCAAATCTTCGTTACCGTCAAGTCGACCAAACCGATCGACGACCGCAACATCCGCTATCTCGACCGTTCCGACGCCTTTGACGACACCAAGATCGAGAGCAAGTCGCCCGACGGCCTGGAAGTGACGATGAGCGCGTCGGTCAAGCAGCAGTATTTCCTGTTCGGCACCGACAACACCGGCCGCGATCTGCTCTC
The DNA here is from genome assembly GCF_042682145.1 of Mesorhizobium newzealandense. NCBI lineage: Bacteria > Pseudomonadati > Pseudomonadota > Alphaproteobacteria > Hyphomicrobiales > Phyllobacteriaceae > Mesorhizobium > Mesorhizobium newzealandense. The sequence goes on from NZ_JBHUGZ010000030.1 coordinate 269,332, forward strand.
GCGCACGCTGATGGCCGGGCGCATCTCACTGGCCATCGGCCTGCTTGCCGGCGTCGTGGCGGTGGTCATCGGCGTGGTCTATGGCGCCGCGGCCGGCTTTTCTGGAGGCAAGATCGACGAGGTGATGATGCGCATCGTCGACGTGCTCTATTCCTTGCCCTTCATCTTCTTCGTCATCATGCTGGTGGTGTTCTTCGGCCGCAACTTCGTGCTGATGTTCCTGGCCGTCGGCGCCGTGCTGTGGCTCGACATGGCGCGCATCGTGCGCGGCCAGGCGCTGTCGATCCGCCGTCAGGAATATGTCCAGGCGGCGGAGGCCATGGGTGTCGGCCAGCGCGGCATCCTGCTGCGCCACGTCATTCCCAACCTGCTCGGCCCGGTGGTGATCTACATGACGCTGCTCGTGCCGCAGGTCATCATCCTCGAGAGTTTCCTGTCGTTCCTCGGGCTCGGCGTGCAGGAGCCGATGACCAGCTGGGGTGTGCTGATCTCGGTCGGCGCCAAGAACATCGGCACCGCCAACTGGCTGCTGCTGTTCCCCGCCTTCTTCCTCGTCTCGACGCTGTTCGCCCTGAATTTCGTTGGCGACGGCCTGCGCGACGCGCTCGACCCGAGAGATCGATAAAGATGGGGATCGCTAAGATGGCTGCTTCCGAAACGATCCTCAGCGTCAAGGACCTGCGCGTCCGCTTCCGCACGCTCGACGGCGCCGTCGAAGCGGTGAAGGGCATCAACATCCACGTCAATGCGGGCGAGACAGTTGCCGTCGTCGGCGAATCCGGGTCCGGCAAGAGCCAGACCATGATGGCGGCGATGAGCCTGCTGGCTTCGAACGGCGAAGCCACCGGCAGTGTCGACTATCGCGGCCGCAACCTCCTGACATTGAGCAAGTCCGACTTGAACAAGGTCCGTGGCGCAAAGATCAGCATGATCTTCCAGGAGCCGATGACCTCGCTCGATCCGCTCTATTCGATCGGCAACCAGCTGATCGAACCGATCCGCCGGCATCGGGGCTTGAATGCCGCCGCGGCGCACGAAGAGGCGCTCAAGCTGCTGCGCCTCGTGCATATCCCTGATCCCGAGCGGCGGATGAGATCCTATCCGCACGAAATGTCCGGCGGCCAGCGGCAGCGCGTGATGATCGCCATGGCGCTCGCCAACGATCCCGACATTCTGATCGCCGACGAGCCGACGACTGCGCTCGACGTCACCATCCAGGCGCAGATCCTGATGCTTTTGGCCGAATTGCAACGCAAGCTCGGCATGGCGATCGTCTTCATCACCCACGATCTCGGCATTGTCCGGCGCTTCGCCGACCGCGTCTATGTCATGCGCCAGGGCGAGGTCGTCGAAGAGGGCGAGGCGGAAGCCATCTTCGTCAACCCGCAGCACGCCTATACGAAAATGCTGCTGGCGGCCGAGCCGACCGGCAGCAAGGCGCCACCGCCTGCCAATGCTCCCGTTCTGCTCGAAGGCAAGAATGTTGAGGTGACATTCAGGATCGGCGGCGGGTTTCTCGCTGGCGAGCCGCTGATGCTGCGCGCCGTCGACCACATTTCGATCCGGCTGCAACGCAACCAGACCATCGGCATAGTCGGTGAATCCGGCTCGGGCAAATCGACGCTCGGCCGCGCTTTGTTGCGGCTGTTGCCGAGTGACGGGCTCATTCGTTTTGGTGATCGCGACATTTCCCAGGCCGACCGACAGGCAATGCGGCCGCTGCGGCGCCAGATGCAGCTCGTCTTCCAGGACCCGTTCGGCTCGCTGTCGCCGCGTATGACCGTCGGCCAGGTCATCACCGAAGGGCTGCTGGTGCATGAGCCGAACCTGTCGGGCAAGCAGCGCGATCAACGCGCGGTCGAGGCCTTGAACGAAGTCGGCCTCGATCCCAACGCACGCAACCGCTACCCGCACGAATTCTCCGGCGGGCAACGGCAGCGCATCGCCATTGCACGGGCCATGATCCTGAAGCCCAAGCTGGTGGTGCTGGATGAGCCGACCTCCGCGCTCGACCGCTCGGTGCAGAAACAGATCGTCGAACTGCTGCGCAAGCTGCAGGCCGACCACGAACTGTCCTACCTCTTCATCAGCCACGATCTGTCGGTCGTGCGCGCCATGGCCGACTACATCATCGTCATGAAGCAAGGCAAGATCGTCGAGGAGGGGCCGACCGAGGCGATCTTCAGCAACCCGCAGCACGCCTACACACAGACGCTGATGGCCGCCGCGATCGACGTCACGCGCTTTCGCCTGAGCGCCTGACCGCCTCTACCGGGCTGAGATGACGCTCATTGTGACAGCGACGTGCATTTGCGCGCTCTTGTGCTGGCAATGGCCTCTTCCTGCTGTTTCAGCCGCTCGATCCTGGCCGTTTCACGTTCGGTGACCGCGCCCTTCACCCGAGAGCCGCCCAGCAGCCAGCGCGGTACGTTAGTGCTCGCGACCTTGCCGCGGGTGATCGCGGTTTGCGAAATGTTACGGGCGATGTCTCCCAGCGCGCTGTTGAGCTCGGTGCAGCTCATACTGTCGTATTTGGCCGGATCGACGGTTCTGCCGATCGATGAACAGCCGGCGACGAGAAACAGCGCGATCACAAGAGCCGGTAGCGAGGCTGCCGTTGAATTCAAATTCATGTCCGCACTCCGGCATCGCCGTTTCACTGGCTCTATCATATGCATCGACCTACCTAGAGCCGACGGCCATCTTCGTCAAAGTTTCCGATCGCTACGGAACCCATGAGCCGAGCCCATGGCCGCATCAACTGACGCGGGTTTCCTGCCAAGCGGGAACGCTCTCGATCATTCGAAGTTAGTGTCCGTCGAGTGCTTCAAATCAACCACTGGCAAACGGAGAGAGCCCGTCTCGGCTGACGCCCGGGGCGGGCTTTTCCTTGGTGGCCTGCGACTTGGGAGAAGGTCGTTCAGAGGTTCGCGATGGTCCGCTGGTCAACGCTGGCCCGACTCCCACGAGTCGGGCCGGCGGTCGGCGATCAGTAACCGTCGTTTTCGATCACCACGGGGTGGCGGTGGTAACGGTGAGTGGAAACGGAGCCTGTCACGACGACGGTGTCTCGGCGATGATGGTGCCGGCTTACGACGACGGTGGCTGGACGATGATGCCGGCGCCCATGGTCATAGAACGCAACGGCGCCGTGGCGGCGGTGGTGCAAGCGCTGGCCGTCTTCATTGATGATCTTGACGTTGTTGTGGTGTCGATGGTGGGTTCTGATAACCACATCGGCTTCGGCTGCCGAAGCTATGGCCGGCAATCCCATGGAAAGCGCCAACGCGCACATGGTCATTGTTTTCATTGCAGTTTCTCCATTTTCTCAATTTGCCCTTCGTCTGGATAACTGCCTCTGGTCACTTTGGTTCCGGTCTTCCCGAGGGGCGGCCCGGACACTTTTCGCAAGTCGAAGAACGGGCGATCGCGCCGCCTAGGGCTGGGCAGGGGCTGCCTCTCGCTTGTGGTATTTGCAAAGAACGATGCGTCCCGACGCATCGGTCTCGCTCACATCAGGCAGCACAACGATCTGCCCCCAAAAATCGCAATATCTGGCTACTGCATCCGGCAGTTCTTTGCTGCTCATGCCAGAGATGGCAGCGACATCGCCTTCGCTACAGTTGGTCTTTCCAGAGAGCTGCGTTGCCGCCGCCACTATCTTGCATGACCGCTCGTCGTCCGCCTGGGAGGGTGCGCAGGTGCAGGCAAGCGCAGCTGCTGTTGTGAGAACCAATTTGCGCATGATGGCTCCGGGCGTGGCCGGCATTCCTGTTGCCGGCGTCGGCATAAGCATGCGCCGCAGCTAATTTAAAGGCAAATCACCAGGACAGCTCTCGATCTCGCCAACCCGTGGAACATTAGGCCTGCCTAACGGTTCTATTCCTCATAGGCGACATCATGGCTTGGTGTCCGCTGAAGGTCAGCCCGCAAAGGCTGGTCGGGCCCGCATTCTCCGCCAGAGGCGTGGGCTTTCCCAGGCAACAGGAGAAAGATCATGAACAATATCATTTGGCTCGTTGGCGCGGTGGTGATCGTGATAGCGATATTGAGCTTTTTCGGCCTCCGATAGGCGCGACGCGAACTATGCCCGAAGCGGACGCCACGAAAAGCGCCGCGGGCTGTCGGCCGAAGATCGACACGATGGCAGGAAGATCACTGCTGCTGTGCTATTCGAGGCACTTGCATAGCGCTCTCAAGCTCATCGGCGATGGATATGCGAGTCACGGGACAACGGCTTAGCCTGTGTCACCAGGAGGCCGTTGGTTCAGGTGAGGGGCGCCAAAGTCGGGATGCGCTAACACGTTGTTTTTTCTGGTCGGAGTGGCAGGATTTGAACCTGCGACCCCCTCGTCCCGAACGAGGTGCGCTACCAGGCTGCGCTACACTCCGTGACCAGACCGCGGGCTTATAGCCGCCGTACTTCGTTCCTGCAAGCGGCAATGGCAGCACTTCTGTCGCATTTCATCAGCTTTTGCCGCGCGCCTTGCCGGCGGCCGGATTTTCCTTAGGGATAAACACGACTTAAAGGCTTGTGTGGTAACCACCGTCCCGACAAACCGTGTTTCAGCCGCTTGGAGTTTTCAGTCTTGACCCCCAGGATCGTTGGCGAGGCCCGACCCAACAGCTTCGAGTTTGAAACCTCGGCGCTGATCAAACAGTCCGGGTTCCGCGAATATGATGCGCGCTGGTGGTTCGGCCATCCGGGCTCGGAGGTGCCGCCGGAGCTCAACCTGATCGGCGTCCAGGCGCTCGGCATGGGGCTCGGCACGCTGATCCGCCGCCTTGGCGTTGGGCCCGATATCGTCACCGGACATGACTTCCGTTCCTATTCTTTGTCGATCAAACTGGCGCTGGTGTCCGGGCTGATGGCGGCCGGCGCGCGGGTCAGGGATATCGGCCTGGCGCTGTCACCGATGGCCTACTTCGCCCAGTTCGCGCTGGATACGCCGTCCGTCGCCATGGTCACCGCCTCGCACAACGAGAATGGCTGGACCGGCGTCAAGATGGGCGCGGCGCGGCCGCTGACCTTCGGCCCGGAAGAGATGAGCGCCTTGAAGGCGATCGTGCTGGCCGGCGACTTCGATCTTGCCGGCGGCGGCTCCTATGATTTCGTCCGTGATTTTCGCGCGACCTATCTCAACGACCTGACCCGCGACAAGCGCATCACGCGAAAGCTGAAAGTGGTCGCCGCTTGTGGCAACGGCACCGCCGGCGCCTTTGCCCCGGAGGCGCTGCAGCGCATCGGCTGCGAGGTGATCCCGCTCGATGTCGAGCTCGACCATACGTTCCCGCGCTACAATCCCAATCCGGAGGACATGCGGATGCTGCATGCCATCAGGGACAAGGTGCTGGAAACCGGCGCCGATGTCGGGCTCGGTTTCGACGGCGATGGCGACCGTTGCGGGGTCGTCGACAATGAAGGCAACGAAATCTTCGCCGACAAGGTCGGTGTCATGCTCGCGCGCGATATTTCGCTGCTGCATCCCGGCTCGACTTTCGTCGTCGACGTCAAGTCGACCGGCCTGTTCAACACCGACGCAGTGCTGCGCGCCAACGGCGCCGTCACTGACTACTGGAAGACCGGCCACTCCTACATCAAGCGCCGCGTTGCCGAACTCGGCGCCGTCGCCGGTTTCGAAAAGTCAGGCCATTTCTTCTTCAACCCGCCGATCGGACGCGGCTATGACGACGGTCTGGTCACCGCCATCGCCATCTGCCAGATGCTGGATCGCAGCCCCGGCAGGTCGATGGCCGATCTCTACCGGGCGCTGCCGCTGACTTTCGGCACGCCGACCATGTCGCCGCATTGCGCGGACGATGTGAAGTATGGCGTGGTCGAGCGGGTGGTCGCCGATTTTCAGGCGATGAAGCGGGAGGGCGCAAGCTTCGCCGGCCAGAAGATCATTGACCTGATCACCGTCAATGGCGTGCGCGTTGTTGCCGAGGACGGCACCTGGGGGCTGGTGCGCGCCTCGTCGAACAAGCCGGAGCTTGTCGTCGTCGTCGAAAGCCCGGTGTCGTCGCAGCGCCGCCGGCAAATGTTCGACGCCGTCGATGCGGTGCTGCGCCGCAGCCCCGAAGTCGGCGCCTACAACCAGACGTTCTAAAGCATGATCCCGAAAAGCGGTTTCGGAAAAGATGACGCTCGAACAATAAGATAAAGCGCCGTCCCGATTCCATCGAGATGGAACGGGCCCTCGCTTCAGCTGTCGTCCGCCGAAGCTGTTTGCTTCAGGGCGCTCCAGTCGAACGCTCGCGCCCAGTCGGCAAAACCGTGCCAGCGGACCTCAGGAAAATCCCTGCGCAAGGCGGCGATATCGACGTCGTAGCCGACGCGGTCGAACCATTCGAACATCAGCGCCGCATCCTCGCTTTGCTGGCGAGCCACGGCGATCGGGATTTCCTGATAGCCAATCGGGCGGCCGATGGCCTCGGACAGGATTTTCGCCTGCTGTTCGCCGGACACTTCGTCGCCTGCGAAATCGAAGCGTTTGCCGAACACGTGTTCTCGCCGTTCGGCCAAGGCGGCGACGAAGCCGCCGATGTCGGCCAGGGAGACCAGCTGGAGGACGCGCTTGGGAGGCATCGCGAAGGCATGGGTGCCCTGGCGGAGCGCGCCGATCGACCACGGCGCGACGACATTCTCCATGAACGCGGCCGGGGCGCTGATCGTGTAGGGGATGCCGAGCCCGACGACATGTTTCTCGACGAGATATTTGCTTTCAAAATGCGGGATGCCTGTCTTCTTGTCGGCATTGGCAACGGACGAGTAGATCAGATGTCCCACGCCCGCGGCCTTCGCCGCGTCGGCGGCGATGATCCCCTGGCGGGTTTCTTCCTGCAGGCCGGCTTCATAGCTGTTTCCCATCAGGAACATGGTGTCGACGCCTTTTGCCGCCGTCACGATGGAGGCTGCGTCAGCGAGATCGCCGGCCACGACATCGGCGCCCGCCGACGCCAGTTGCCGTGCCGCCTCGCTGTCCGGCTTGCGCGTCAACGCCTTGACGCGATGTCCTCTCGACAACAGCACGCGCGCAACCGCGCCGCCCTGCTGGCCCGTAGCGCCGGTCACCAGAATGCTTCGTTTGCCGGTCATGGTGTCTGCTCCTTCTTGTTTCTCTGGAGCAAAGTTAGGATCTTTTGTATTGATGCATAATTGGCTATAATTGGGAAACGTCGTCCCGATTTTGGATACAATGCTCGACCTCAACGATATCGTCGTGTTTGCTCGCGTCGTCGAGGCCGGCAGCTTCACCGCTGCCGCGCGCCTGCTCGCCATGCCCAAGACGACGGTCAGCCGCCGCATTGCCGCGCTCGAGCGCGAGGTCGGCGTCCGCCTGCTGCAGCGCACGACACGTAGCCTCAACCTGACGGCTGCCGGGCGCCTCTACTATGAGCAGAGCAGCCAGGGGCTGCGGGCCATCGAGGAGGCTAATCTGCGCCTCGCGGAGGCGAGGGCGGAGCCGTCGGGCACGATACGCATTTCGGCCCCGGTTGGCTTTGGCGGCCATTTCCTAATCCGCACCGTGGTCGACTTTCTCGCACTGTATCCAAAAACCAATGTCGAGCTGCGTCTCACAGACGACAGGCTCAACCTGGTCGAGGACGGCATAGACCTCGCTTTTCGCACCGGCATCCTTCAGGATTCGACGCTGATCGCCCGCAAGCTCGGCTCCACGCACAGGCTGCTCTGCGCCAGTCCGGATTATCTCGCTCGGCACGGCATGCCGGAAAGCCCGGCGGACCTGACAAACCACCAATGCGTCATCGCAGGTCCTTCGGCCTCGGGCGCTCATTGGGTGCTGGACGGGCCACACGGCCAGGAAACGGTCATGGTGGCCGGGCGCTTTGCCGCCAATGAAATGCAGGCAGTCGTTGCGGCCGCGCTCGCCGGCTTCGGCATCGCCCAAGTGCCCCAGGCGATCGCAGAAGGGCTGATCAATGACGGGCGGCTGCGGCGCGTTCTTGGGGACTACACGACACCGGCCGGCGGCCTGCATGTGCTCTATCCGAGCAGCCGCCACCTTTCGCCCCTCGTCAGGGCATTCATCGAGCTTGCATCCGAGCGCATTTCCAATGGGATTAACACCGCTTAAGGCTTGTGTGATAGCAACCGGCCATTGCCTACTGAGCGCGAGACCTGAATGACCGAGCGGATCGTTAGTTTTGTCATGAGCGGCGGCATCGGCTCGCGGCTGTGGCCGCTGTCGCGCGAGGACAATCCCAAGCAGTTCCACGATCTGTCGGGTGACGGCTCGATGCTGGCCAAGACCTTGCGCCGGCTGACGGCGAGGCCGGAAGGCGAAACGCCGATCTTCCTGATCGCCTCGGAGCGCCATGCCGAACGTGTCCGTGCCGATCTCGCCGGCCTCGATCTCGCCGGCGGCGGGCCGCTGTTCGAGCCGGCCGGCCGCAACACCGCCGCGGCGGTAGCGCTGGCGACGCTGCGCACGCTGTCCGAGTTCGGCGACAGCCTGGTGCTGGTGGTGCCGTCCGACCATGAGATATCAACCCCGCGCCAATTCTGGCAGAGTGTCGAAGCCGGCACCGAGGCGTCGCGCGCCGGCCGGCTGGTGGTGTTCGGCGTCAAGCCGACGCAGCCCGAGACTGGCTACGGCTATATCGAAGTTGCAGCCGAAAGCGGCGGTACTTTCGACGTGTCGCGCTTCGTCGAAAAGCCGGACCTTGCGACTGCGCAGAACTATCTCCAGGCCGGAAATTTCTATTGGAACACCGGCATCTTCCTGTTTCGCGCCGGCGCCATGCGCGACGCCTTCGCGGCGTTCCAGCCTGATATCTGGCAGGCCACCGAGGCGGCCTACAGAGCGGCAACATCGGATCTGTCCGGCCTCTACATGCCGCTGGAACTCTACGCCGCCATCCCGTCGAATTCGATCGACTACGCCATCATGGAGCGGGCAAAAGACATCGCCATGGTGCCGGCTGGCTTCCGCTGGAACGATCTCGGCTCCTGGCAGTCGCTGCTCGATGTCGGCCCTGCCGACGACCAGGGCAATGTTGTCATCGGCGATGTCGTCGCCATCGACTGCGAGAACTCCTACATCCGCGGCGAGGGCCGCCTGCTGTCGGCGATCGGCATGAAGGATGTCGCCATCGTCTCGACATCGGACGCCACCTTCGTCGCCCCGGTCAGCCACAGCCAGCACGTCAAGAAGATCGTCGAGCAGCTCGAAAAATCGGGCAGGCTGGAAACCCGGTTCACGCCGGCGCATGACCGCGTTATCGAAAGCGGCGCCTGGCGGCGGCGCGTGCATCACTGGCTGTTTCAGGAGACCTTGCCGCTGTGGTCGACAACAGGCGTCGACGAGCGCCATGGCGGGTTTCACGAAGCGCTCGGGCTCGATGCCTCGCCGCTGATGAAGCCCAAGCGCATGCGCACCATGGCAAGGCAGGTCTATGCCTTCGCCGTCGCCAAGGCGCGCGGCTGGGACGGTCCGGCCGACCGGCTGATCGGCCACGGCATCGACTTCATGGCCGGGAAGGGCCGCACCGACAAAGGCGGCTGGGTGCGCACGCTGAATGTCGATGGCAGCGTCGCCGATGCCACCGAGGATGCCTACGATCATTCCTGCGTGCTGCTGGCGCTGGCACATGCGCATATGTCGGGCAATCCGGACGCCTTGCGGCTCGGCGAGGAAACCTTCGCCTTTCTCGATGCGTATCTCGAGGACAGCCGTATGACCGGCTTCCTCGAGACGTCGGACGGGGAGGGCGAGCGGCGCTCCAACCCGCATATGCATCTGCTCGAAGCTTTTATGGCCTGGCACCAGGCGACCGGCGAGCGTACCCACCTGCGCCGCGCAGCGCGCATCATCGACCTGTTCCGCAGCCATTTCTTCGACCCGGAAAGCTGGACGCTGGGCGAGTATTTCGATGCCGAGTGGAAACCGTCCGCCGGCGAGAAAGGCTCCTGGACCGAGCCCGGCCATCACTTCGAATGGGCCTCGCTGCTGGTCGATTTCGCCGGGCGCAGCGGCCAGGCCGAGCTGAGCGGCTTTGCCAGGAAACTCTATGCCTCGGCCATCGCCAATGGCCTCAACCGCGCCACCGGCCTTGCCTATGGTGCCGTCTCACGGCAAGGCCTGCCGCTCGACCGTGTCTCACGCAGCTGGCCGCAGGCCGAAGCGGTCAAGGCGGCGATTGCGCTGGATGGTTCAGGCGGGCCCGACCTCAAGCCGGAGATCGAGGCACGTGTCGGCAGGCTGTTCCGCTGGCACATCGACCCGGCGCCGCTCGGCCTGTGGATCGACCGCATCGACGAACGCGGCCGCTCGCTGGCGACGGATGTTCCGGCCAGCATCTTCTATCATCTGGTCTGCGCGCTGACGCAGTATCTGGACAGCACGGCGGAGAAGGGCGGCTGGGGCCGGTCTCAGTAGGGACTGGCCACATCCCCGGTCTCGACATAAATCGACTTCAGCTGCGAATAGAGCGCCAGCGCCGCCAGCGAATTCTCGCGTCCGATGCCTGACTGCTTGAAGCCGCCGAACGGAATCTCGACCGGCGTCAGATTGTAGGCATTGATCCAGCAGGTGCCGGCCTGCAGCTCGGCGATGACGCGATGGGCACGCGGCAGGTCGCGCGTGAAGACTCCCGCCGCAAGGCCGAACTCTGTGTCGTTGGCGCGGTCGATCACCTCGTCCTCGCCGTCGAATTTCAGCACACTCATCACCGGCCCGAAAATTTCTTCGCGGGCGATGCGCATCGTGTCGGTGACGCCGGTGAACACCGTCGGCTCGACGAAGAAGCCGCCGTCGAAGCCCTGCAGCGAAGGCACGTTACCGCCGCAGGCGAGAACAGCTCCATCCTGCTTGCCGATCTCGATATAGCCGACCACCTTCTCGTGCTGCGCCTTGGAGACCAGCGGCCCCATCTGGGTTTCGGGGTCGAGCGGATCGCCGATGCGGATTTTTTTCGTCCGCTCGACAAGGCGTTCGACAAAGCGGTCGTGGATGCCGCTCTGCACGAAGACCCGCGTGCCGTTGGAGCAGATCTGGCCGGTCGAATAGAAATTGCCGAGCATGGCGCCGCCAATGGCATTTTCGATATCGGCATCGTCGAAGACGATCAGCGGCGACTTGCCGCCAAGCTCCATCGTCGCGTGCTTCATCTTCGAACCGGCAAGCGACAGCACCTTGCGCCCGGTCGGCACCGAGCCTGTCACCGAAACCTTGGCGACGACATCGTGGCCGACGAGCCCGGCGCCGACATCGCCATAGCCCTGCACGACGTTGAACAGCCCATCGGGCAGGCCGGCTTCGCTGTAGATTTCGGCCAGCGCCAGCGCCGAAAGCGGCGTGTTTTCCGACGGCTTGAACACCATGGCGTTGCCCATGGCGAGGGCAGGCGCCGATTTCCAGCCGGCGATCTGGATCGGATAGTTCCAGGCACCGATGCCGACGCAGACGCCGAGCGCCTCGCGTCGCGTGTAGGCGAAAGGCCCGCCGAGGTCGACGGACTCGCCATTATAGGCGGCGACCGCGCCACCGAAATATTCCAGGCAGTCCGCGGCCGACGGCGCGTCCGCCACCAGCGTTTCCTGGATCGCCTTGCCTGTGTCGAGCGTCTCGATGCGGGCGAGATCGGCATTGCGGGCGCGCAAGATGTCGGCGGCACGGCGCAGGATGCGTCCGCGCTCGACCGGCTTCAGCCGTGCCCAGGCAGGCTGCGCGGCACGTGCGGCCTCGATGGCGAGCTCCAGCACGTTCGGCGTCGCCGAACGCAGCATCGCGATGGTCTCGCCGGTTGCCGGATAGATGACCGGCAGCGGCGCGCCTTGCTCATCGTCGATGTAGCGTCCGTTGACATAGTGCGATGCCGTGGGCTGGGCGCGCATGGGAGGTCTCCAAATCGTCTTCGCCCAGGCGGGCGGCTCAATCTATCGGACGGCTCAATCTGTTGCGGATCATGCTCTATCTGTCCGACGCCTGCCAGCGCGGATTGATCCATGGTTCCTGGTTGGACGGCGCCAGCGGCGTGCGCCCGAGAATGTGGTCGGAAGCCTTCTCGCCGGTCATGATCGACGGCGCATTGAGATTGCCGTTGGTGACGCGCGGGAAGATCGAGGAATCGGCGACCCGCAAGCCGTCGACGCCGATGACCCGGCATTCCGGATCGACGACGCTCATCATGTCGTCGGCGCGGCCCATCTTGCAGGTGCCGCAAGGATGGTAGGCGCTCTCGGCGTGATCCCTGATGAAGACATCGAGATCGTCGTCCGACTGGACGTGCGAACCCGGCGAAATTTCCTTGCCGCGATAGGGGTCGAACGCCGACTGGCCGAAGATCTCGCGGGTCAGCCGGATGCAGTGGCGGAACTCCGTCCAGTCGTCAGGATGCGACATGTAGTTGAAGCGGATAACCGGCTGCGATTTCGGGTCCGGCGAGCGCAGCGTCACCGAGCCGCGCGACTTCGACCGCATCGGCCCGACATGCGCCTGGAAGCCATGCGACTTTGCGGCCGCCTTGCCGTCATAGCGGACTGCCGCCGGAATGAAGTGGTACTGGATATCGGGGTAGTCGACACCGGCGCGCGAGCGCACGAAGGCGGCTGCCTCGAAATGGTTGGTGGCGCCAAGCCCGGTCTTGAAGAACAGCCACTGCGCCCCGATCAGCGCCTTCGAGAACGGGTTGAGCACCGAGTTGAGCGTGATCGGCAGCAATGATTCCTGCTGGATGTAGAGCTCCATATGGTCCTGCAAATTACGGCCGACGCCGGGCCTGTCGGCCACCACTTCTATGCCGTTTTCCCGCAGGTGCTCGGCAGGGCCGATGCCCGACAGCATCAGGATCTTCGGCGAATTGATCGACGAGGCGGCGACGATCACCTCGCGTCGTGCCTTAACGACCTGAATCTGTTTGTGAGCTTCGATCTCGACGCCGATGGCGCGTTGATTCTCGATGATCACCCGCCGCGCAAAGCCCTTGACCAGACTCACATTTTTCCGCCCGAGCGCCGGCTTCAGATAGGCGCTCGCCGCCGACCAGCGACGGCCGCCACGGATGGTCTGCTCCATCGGCCCGAAGCCTTCCTGCTTGGAGCCATTGTAATCGTCGGTCAGTTCGAACCCGGCCTGGCGGCCGGCATCGACGAAGGCGCCGTAAAGCGGATTGCGCCGCGAGCCGCGCTGCACATGCAGCGGGCCACCGTGGCCGCGCCAGCCATCCTCGCCGCCGTCATTGTCCTCCATGCGCTTGAAGTAGGGCAGCACGTCGGCAAAGCCCCAGCCGGTAGCCCCTTCTTCAGCCCAATGGTCGAAGTCGCGGGCGTGGCCGCGCACATAGACCATGCCGTTGATCGAGGACGAACCGCCGATGACCTTGCCGCGCGGCGTCGCCAGCACACGGCCACCCAGATGCGGTTCCGGCTCGCTGGCAAAACCCCAGTCGTAGAGGCTCATGTTGAGCGGGATCGACAGCGCCGACGGCATCTGGATCAGCGGCCCGATATCGGTGCCGCCGAATTCGATGACGATGACCGAATTCTTGCCGTCCTCGGACAGCCGATAGGCCATGGCCGAGCCGGCCGAGCCGGAGCCGATGATGACGAAATCCGCTTCAAGCATGGTTCATATGCGCCATGAAATCGGCGAGCGAAACGTTGCCGCCAGTTGCCATTACGAGCACGGTCTTGCCCTGCACATCCACCTTGCCGCCGAGCAGTGCTGCCAGCGAGGCGGCGCCCGACGGTTCGAGCACCAGCTTCATGCGCTCGAAGGCGATCCGCATGGCGCTGCGCACCGATTGATCGTCGACAGTGATGCCGCGAACGCCGGCGGTCTTGACCGCCGCGAACGGCGCGTCGCCCGGCCGTCGTGACATCAGCCCGTCACAGATCGACTTCGGGCCGATCGGCATCGTCTCGATGCTGCCATGCGCCAGCGACGAGCCCATGCCATTGAAACCTTCAGGCTCGACGCCGATGATCTCGGTGGCGGGAGACAGATAGTGGAAGGCGAGGGAAACGCCGCCGATCAGTCCACCGCCGCCGACCGAGCAGAACAAGAGATCGGCGCTGGCGTCCTTGGCGGCAAGCTGGTCGAGCGCTTCGAGTCCGGCGCCCGCCTGGCCGGCGACGATCTCCGGATCGTCGAACGGATGCAGCAGGGCCAGCCCCTCGGTCTCGGCGATCTCGCGCGCCTTGGCGGCGGCGACTTCCTCACGCGCACGCTCGCCATGATCGGTCAGCACGACGCGGGCGCCATAGCCTGCCGTGGCGTCGCGCTTGGCGGCCGGTGCGTCGATCGGCATGACGATGGTGACCGGAATGCCGAGCGCCTGGCCGGCCGCCGCCAGCCCTTGCGCGAAATTACCTGAGGAATAGGCGACAACGCCCTTCTTCGCCTCGTCGGCCGAAAGCTGCTTCAGCCGCCAATAGGCGCCGCGTATCTTGAAGGATCCGGCCCATTGCAGCGATTCCGGCTTGATGAAAACGCGGGCCGCCCCGGTCTCCCTGGCCAGGGCTGCCGATTCCAGCAGCGGCGTGATCTGCGTTGCCTTGGCGGTGACGGCATAAGCCTGCTTGAGATGGTCGAGGGTGGGGACGAGGGTCATCATCATTCGCCGCGCGGATACCTTTTGCTCTCTTCGAGATTGTCGAGGTTCATGTGGTTGCGCATGTAGCGCTCGGACGCCTTCTGCAGGGGCTGGAAATCCCAGGGGTAATAGGCGCCGTTGCGCAGCGCCGGATAGACGACCCAGCGGCGCGCCTGGCTTTCGCGCACGGCGGCGTCGAAGCCGGCCATGTCCCAGCGCGCCCGGACCTTGCCCATGAATGCCGCCACCAGGCCCGCATTGGCGGGGTCGTCGGCCAAATTGTGTCGCTCGAGCGGATCGGCTTCGAGATCGAACAGTTGCGGCGGGTCGAGCTCGCAATGGACGAATTTGTATCTGCCGTCGCGGATTGCAACGAGTGGCGCGCAGGAGCCTTCAGCTGCATATTCCATCAACACAGGCGCAGTGCGCTCACTGCCCTCGGTGAGGGGCAGCAGCGACTGGCCGTCGGTCCACGGTGCGATCGCCCCGATGTCGATGCCGGCAAGGTCGCAAAGTGTCGGCGTCACGTCGAGATTGGAGACCGGTGCCTCGATCAGCCCGGCGGGAACACCCTTGCCGGCGATCATCAGCGGCACCCGCGCCGAACCCTCGAAGAAGCTCATCTTGAACCACAGGCCGCGCTCGCCGAGCATGTCGCCGTGGTCCGAGCAGAACAGGATCACGGTGTCGTCGAGCATGCGCGTTCGCCGCAAGACGTCCAGAAGCTCGCCGAGCTTGTCGTCGACATAGGAGATGTTGGCGAAATAGCCGCGCCGGGAACGACGCACCTGCTCAGCGGTGATCTCGAAAGAGGTATAGTCGCTGGCGTGGTACAGCCGCTGGGAATGCGTATCCTGCTCGGCATGCGCGATGAACCCGGTTTCCGGGTCGAGCGCCTGGCAATGCTCATAGAGATCCCAGTACTGCTTGCGCGCGACATAGGGATCGTGCGGGTGCGACAGGGAGACGGTGAGGCACCAGGGCCGATGGCTCGTATCGTCCTGCTCGCGCGAAAGCTGATAGAGCTTCTGCGTGGCCAGGAAGACGACCTCGTCGTCATACTCCATCTGGTTGGTGGTCTCTGCGACACCGGCGCCGGTCACCGAGCCCAGATTGTGGTACCACCATTCTATGCGCTCGCCGGCCTTGCGATAGTCTGGCGTCCAGCCGAAATCGGCCGGATAGATGTCGGTGGTCAACCGCTCCTCGAAACCGTGCAATTGGTCCGGTCCGACGAAATGCATCTTGCCCGACAGGCAGGTGTAGTAGCCGGCAGCGCGCAGATGATGGGCGAAGGTCGGGATCGACGAGACGAATTCGGCGGCATTGTCGTAGACCCCGGTGCGCGACGGCAACTGCCCGCTCATGAACGAGGCGCGGCCCGGCGCGCAAAGCGGCGAGGCGGTGTAGTTGTTGGCAAACCGTGCCGAACGTGCGGCCAACGCTTTCAGATGCGGTGCATGGAGAAACGCGGCCGGCCCGTCCGGAAACAGGGTCCCGTTGAGCTGATCGACCATGACGATCAGGAAATTGGGTCGCTTCGTTGTCACTGTTTGCGCCGCTCGCCGAGTTTGGTTTCGAGATAGTCCTCGACCAGCGCGATCGCGGTCGCGGCGTTGGGGACGCCGTCCTTCAGCGCCCGCCTGATGTAGAGCCCGTCGATCATTGCCGCTGTCGCTTCGGCGACGCGGTCGGCTTCGGCTTTGGGCAGGATGCCGGTCAGCCCGCTCATCAGGTTCGAATGCAGCCGCCGCGCATAGACCCTGAGCAGCCGGCGCAAGGGCGATGATTTCTGCGCCTCGACGTAGAAGGCGAGCCATGCGGCGATGGTTTCCGGCTGGAACTGGATGTCGGAAAAGTTGACGGCAACCACCGCCGAGACGCGTTCGCGCGCGGTGCCGGCGCATTGAAGGGCGCGCCGCATGTCGATGGTCAGTTCGGCCAGGATGTGCCGCATCGTTGCCAGCAGCAGTTCGTCCTTGGCGCCGAAGTAATGATGGGCAAGGGCTGATGAAACGCCGGCGCGCCCGGCGATCTCGGACATGGTCACGTCGAGCGAACCGCGCTCGCCGATCGCCGAGATCGTCGCGTCGATGAGCGCCTTGCGGCGCAGGGGTTCCATTCCGACTTTCGGCATCTCGCTACGGTCCTTTGAAGCAGGATTATTTTTTATTGACGGGTCAATCAACAAAAAAATCGACACCGGCTCGGCCTGTACCAAGCGATTGTCTGGTTCCGGCTCTTCCCGGAGCGGGCATGATTGTTTATATTTGAACAATAAAGGCGAAGTGCGCCATGAGCCCACATGATAGGCTGGCGCCAAGGATGGAGACCGCCATGACCGCATGCATCGTTGGCTGGGCGCATTCGCGTTTCGGCAAGCTCGAGGGCGAGACGCTCGAAAACCTGATCGTCAAGGTTGCGACGGACGCGCTCGACCATGCCGGCATCGGTCCGGACGAGGTCGACGAGATCGTGCTCGGCCACTTCAACGCCGGATTTTCGGCGCAGGATTTCACCGCCAGCCTGGTGCTTCAGGCCGACGACCGGCTGCGCTTCAAGCCGGCGACGCGGGTCGAGAACGCTTGCGCCACGGGGTCGGCGGCGGTCAGGCAAGGCATCCGCGCCATCGATGCCAATGCCGCCCGCATCGTGCTGGTGGTCGGCGCCGAGCAGATGACGACGACGCCCGGCCCAGAGATCGGCAAGAACCTGCTCAAGGCCTCCTATCTGCCCGAGGATGGCGACACCCCGGCGGGCTTCGCCGGCGTCTTCGGCAAGATCGCCCAGGCCTATTTCCAGCGCTATGGCGACCAGTCCGACGCGCTGGCGATGATCGCCGCCAAGAACCATAAGAACGGCGTCGACAATCCCTATGCGCAGATGCGCAAGGATTTCGGCTATGAGTTCTGCCGCCAGGAAAGCGAAAAGAACCCCTTCGTTGCCGGTCCGCTGAAGCGCACCGACTGCTCGCTGGTCTCTGACGGCGCCGCGGCCCTTATCCTTGCCGACACCGCGACGGCACTGAAGATGCGCCGCGCCGTTGCCTTCCGCGCCAACGAGCATGTGCAGGATTTCCTGCCGATGTCGAAGCGCGACATCCTGACCTTCGAAGGCTGCGAACAGGCCTGGACCCGGGCGCTGAAATCGGCCGGCGTGACGCTGGACGATCTGTCCTTCGTCGAGACGCATGACTGCTTCACCATCGCTGAACTGATCGAATACGAGGCGATGGGTCTGGCCAGGCCGGGCGAGGGGGCGAAGCTCGCCATGAGCGGCGAGACCGCCAGGGATGGCCGGCTGCCGGTCAATCCGTCAGGCGGGCTGAAGTCCAAGGGCCACCCGATCGGCGCCACCGGCGTATCGATGCATGTTTTGACCGCCATGCAGCTTGTCGGCGAAGCCGGCGGCATCCAGGTGCCGGGTGCGAAACTCGGCGGCATCTTCAACATGGGTGGCGCGGCCGTCGCCAACTACGTTTCCATTCTCGACCGGATCAGATAAACCGCCCGCATTACAGCGCCGCGCGCCTTTTGAGGCGCGCAAGGACGCTGTAACACTTTGATTTTGCGCATGATCCTTTTCGAAGACCGATTCTTCGAGGTCATGCGCTAGGGAGGTGACATGACAAATCCGGTTCTGATCGAAGTCTTGCGCGGCGCGATCGTCGAGAGCGCCCACCGTGGTGCTGTCGCGGTCTTCGACGCCGATGGCAAGCCGGTCTGGGAAATCGGCGACACGTCGAGGCCGGTGTTTCCGCGTTCGGCGGTCAAGGCCATCCAGGCATTGCCGCTGGTCGAAAGCGGCACGGCGGATGCCTATGGCTTTGGCAACCGCGAACTGGCGCTTGCCTGTGCCTCCCATTCAAGCGAGCCCGCGCATGTCGAACTGGCGCGATCCATGCTGGCCAAGGCCGGACTGGACGGCTCCGCACTCGAATGCGGTGGGCATTGGCCCTCCAATCACGACGCGGAGATTTCGCTTGCCCGCGCCGGCGGTTCGCCGAACGCGTTGCACAACAATTGCTCCGGCAAGCATTCCGGCTTCCTCTGCACCTGCGTCCACGCGGGCATTGCCCACCGTGGATATGTTCGGCCGGAGCACGCCTTGCAGGAGATGGTGCGCGACGCCATGCAAGCGGTCACGGGCGCTGTCCATGGTGCCGATGAACGGGCGACCGATGGCTGCTCGATCCCGACCTACGCGGTGCCGCTCAGGAGCTTCGCCCTCGGCTTTGCCCGCATGGCCACGACAAATGGTTTTGGTCCCGAGCGGGCCAAGGCTGCGAGGCGGTTGCTGATCGCCTGCATGGCAGAACCGTTCTTCGTCGCCGGTACCGGCCGCGCCGATGTCGCCTTGATGGAGGCTGCACCCGGGCGGATTTTTGCGAAGGGCGGCGCCGAAGGCGTCTATTGCGCGGCGCTCCCCGAGCTTGGCCTCGGCATTGCGCTGAAATGCGATGATGGTGCCCCCCGCGCTGGCGAAGCCATGATTGCCGCCGTCATTGCCAGGCTGCTGCACGCCGACGAGGCCGTGGCGGCGAAGCTGCTTGAACTGGCCAACGCACCGATCGAAAGCCGGATTGGCGCCAAGGTCGGGGCGCTGAGGCCCACCGCCGCCCTCGGCTGAAGAGCAGGGTCTAGATCGCCGAGCGTGCTGCAGCGAGCGCGGAGTTCGACATGGCTTCCCGTTGGTTGGCTCTGACTACAGCTGGATCATAGCTCTTGCGGGCGAAGACTTCCGTCACCATCGGCGAGAAGAATTCCAGCGGCCGGGTCGAATAGTTCGGGTTAAAGCTCGACTGGTCCCATTTTTCGCAGAACTCCGCGCAGTCATCGAAATAGGCGCTTTCCCGGAACGCGTCCCGCTTGTGCGGATTGGCCCCGACATGCTCGCCATAATAGATGAGCTGGAAATCGCCATGCTTCTCGACCACCCAGGCGCATTGTTCGCGCACGAACGGTCGTATGATGGCGGCAGCGTATTCGTCGTGATTATAGGGAGCGTAGATATCGCCGATGTCGTGCAGCAGCGCCGACACCACCCAGTCTATGTCGGCGCCGGCATTCCAGGCGCGCGTGGCGGCCTGCAGCGAATGACCGAGCCGCGTAACCTTGTAGCCTGACAGCGATTTGTCGAGTTCGACCATGGCCGCCAGCAGCCGGTCGGCGGTGCCGGAGGCATATTCGGTTTCGTGTTCGGTCAGGAAGGCATAATCCTCGCGGTCGCCATCCTTCATCTGGGTGAACTTCACGGTTTCCATTGTCAAACCTCCAATGTCTGAGGCGGTCAGCGACCCATTTCGAGATAGATGTCATCCCCGTCGATATGGACGGGAAAGGTCCGCGCTTTGAGCTTTTCGTCGACCAGACATTTGCCCGATCGGATGTCGAACTCCCATCCGTGCCAGGCACAGCGAATGAGCTCTCCGGCGCGCTCGTAGACGAATTCCGCCCGGTCGGTCTGCCGGGTCGTACCGGATACCGGGCCCAAGCAAAGCTGACCTGCCCTATGCGGACAGATGTTGAGCAGGGCGGCATAGCCGTCGTCGAGGAGGAATATGCCCACGCTCATCCGGCCGATTGTAACGATTTTTGGCTGTCCGGCTGCAACGTCCCCGACCTTGCAGGCGAAGGCTCGGCTTTGAGCTGCCGCAATGTTCATCACGCAACCTTCGCGGAAGCGGTGGGAGCCTCGATGCGCTTGTAGACCTCAAGCGCGTTCAATCCCATCACCTTGTCGCGCCAAGCCGATGGGATGTGGAGATTGGTCGGCGCGTCGAAATCCCAATGCGGATAGTCGGACGCGAAAAGCAGTGTGTTCTGGCCATCCATGTGCTCCAACGTCTCCCACAGATGCCTGACATTCTGCGGCTGTTCGAGCGGCTGGGTGCTGAAGCGGATGTTGCGGCGGCAATATTCCGACGGCAGCATCTTCAGCCACGGTGTCTCCTTGCGCAACGCCTTGAAGTTGGCATCGAGCCGCCACATCAGCGAAGGCACCCACGACACGCCGCATTCGATGACGACGAAATAGAGGTCGGGGTATTTCTCGAACACGCCGTTGGAAATCATGCTGACGACATGGGTCATCGCAGGCTGGCTGAGCAAAGCGTGCGTTTCCCAGTAATAGGTCGTCGGCCCGCTCGCAACGGCATTGTGGTTCACGCCGCCCTGGCCGCCGAAATGGATGGCGAAGGGCAGCCCGACTTCGGCGCAGGCCTTGAAGATCGGGTGATAGAACGGATCGCCATAGGGGCGTTGCGAGCCGTGGCTCGCCAGAACCTGGACAATGTCCTTGTGGCCGCCAAGGCGCCGGATTTCGGCCGCGGCACCGTGCGGATCGGTCGGCGAAATAATGATCGATCCCTTGAAGCGCCTGTCCTTGGGCAGCCACCAGTCAATCATGTAGTCGTTGTAGGCCTTCACCAGCGCGTTGGCGTAGTGGTAGTTGGCCAGCGTCGAGGCTTCCAATGGCTCGTCCGCGGTGAGGATAGCCACGTCGATATCGTAGAGATCGAGGTGCTTCTCCTTCATGATCAGGTAGTTGTCCTCTTCGGTTTGCGGCTTGATGTCATGCCGCGAGAAACCTTCAGGATGCAGCCATGGACGATGGCCATGCGGGAAACTTCCCGTTGGGCCCGGCTTTTCGCCGCGAACCAGGAAGTCACGCCAATAGGGCTCGAGATAGGGAAGCAGAACCTCGGCGCTGGACCAGTAGTTGTGGACGTCGGTGTCGACGATGAACATGGATGTCACCTGCCAGGAGGGGTGGCGTGGAAGATGAAACAACCGTGCGCTTCGACGGCAGGTCCGGCAACGCAGCCGGGGGCGAGATGTTAATCGAAGAATCCGATTACCTGTTGCCGGGCCGGCCTGAAAAGCGTTAGCCGTTGCGGGAATTTCTTGCGCTGGATGCCGAGATGCAGATCGAACTGCTGGACACGTTCCTTGACCTGATCGAAACCCGCAACTTCAACAGGACAGCGGAACGCCTTGGCATCACCCAGTCGACCGTTTCGAGCCGCATCCGCACGCTTGAGGCGCTGCTGGAAAAGCAGCTCTTCATCCGCAGCAAGAGCGGCACGGAGCCGACCGTCGCCGGCCTGAGGTTCGAGCAACATGCGCGCGCGGTCAGACTGCGCTGGCTCGACGCCCGCCGCGAAATCCAGTCGGTCGGCAAGTTCGACCGCCTGATCCGCATCGGTATCCAGTTCGAGCTCTACGAACGCGTGCTGGAAGGGTGGCTGGAATGGGTGCGGGCGACGATGCCCAAGCTCGCGATCTATGTCGAGATCGACTACTCCAACCAGATGATCCTCGATCTGACCACCGGTAGCCTCGATCTGGCGGTGCTCTATTCGCCGCAGCATCTTCCGGACATGCACTACGAGCAGATCGCCGAGGAGAATTTCGTCATGGTTTCGACGCACCGCGTTGCCTTCGGCGAGGTCGTGCCGACGGACTACATCCGCGCCAATTATTCGGCCTTCTTCAATCGCGCCCACAAGCAGATGCTGCCGGAACTGGAAAACAGCCCCGTATCGACGGGCAATGGCGGCGCGGTTGCCTATCTGCTGCGAAGCCGGGGCGGCACCGCCTTCGTCACCGAAACGGTGGCGACGAAATTGCGGCAGGAGGGTGTGGCACAACTCGTTGCCGATGCGCCGAAGATCTCACATCCCATCTATTCGGCCGTGCATGTCAGGCACCATCATTCCCACACGCATGTCCGCCTGCTCAAGGCGCTCAAACTGATGACCGCGTAGAATTAGAGGTCGACCGCGATGTTTCCTTTTGGCGTGCTGCAGCAGGCCAGGATGAAGCCGTGCTGGCGCTCCATCTCCGACAGCCCGCCCATGTCGTCCATGTCGACTTCGCCCT
The DNA here is from genome assembly GCF_042682145.1 of Mesorhizobium newzealandense. NCBI lineage: Bacteria > Pseudomonadati > Pseudomonadota > Alphaproteobacteria > Hyphomicrobiales > Phyllobacteriaceae > Mesorhizobium > Mesorhizobium newzealandense. Next base: position 291,774 of record NZ_JBHUGZ010000030.1, read on the forward strand.
CAAGCAGCCTGGCCTTGCAGGTGCCGCACACGCCCATCCGGCACGACGTGTCGAGACAGACACCGGCGGCCTCGGCCAGGTCCAGGATCGTTGCATTGTCGTTGGCCTCACAGTGGACGCCGGAGCGCACGAAGGTGACAGCGGCCTTCGCGCCTGGAGAGACCTTGCTTGTGGTCGGTGGCACGGCGCCAAAGGCTTCCTCGAAAATCCGCCCGGCTGGAATGCCGAGATCAAGCAGGTGACGACGCATCGCCTGCATGAAGCCTGCCGGCCCGCACAGGAAGGCGGTGCGGGCTCCCGCGTCCGGAACAAGCCGGGCCAGCCGCGTCATGTCCAACCGTCCGGCACTGCGGTGTTCGTCGAAGTCGGACGTTTGGCTGCACACCGTTTCGACCCGCAACTTCGTCATGTTTTCGGACAGCATGCGCAGTTCGTGACCGAAAAGGATGTCGCCCGGTGTGCGCGCGCATTGGATAAACGTGATGTCCGGGTCCCTGCCGGCATCATGTAGTGCTCGGACCATCGACATCAACGGCGTGATGCCGCTGCCGGCGCAAAGAAACAGCGCCTTGTCGATGGCGCGGTCCCCCAGCGTGAAGTCGCCGCCGGGCTCGCCGATCTCGACCGGGCAGCCTTCGCCGACATGGTCGTGCAGGATGCGCGTCGCCTTGCCGTCCGCTGCCACCTTGATTGTCAAGGCTATGCGTTCGGGCCGGGTCGGCGGCGATGCAATGGTGAACACCCGGGAGTAGGCCTGTCCGCACCAGAAGAAGCGGATCGCAACGAACTGGCCGGCAAGGAAACTGAATTTGCGACCATCTGCCCGCCGGAAAACCAGGGTGACGACATCGCCGGTTTCCTGAATCCGGTCGGTGCAGACGCAAGGGTGCAAAGTGCCCTGTGGCGATCTTGTGTCGGTGGGAACAGCCTCGACGCTCATTTGGCCATGACCTTGAAGGAACGGAAATCGAGCCGTCTTAACAGATCAGGCGGTCTCGTCCTCGCGCCTCATTGATCGCCAAAAGCGTTCAGGCCATCTCTAGCTGGCGTGATTGCGCTCCACGGTCAGGTGCGTATAGCCGGTGCTGTCCAATGACGTCAGGTCGCCTGTCGCTGGCTCGGCCCAGCGCTGGCCGACAACGGCGCCATTCGGCGCGCCGTCGATGACGTTGTCCGATATGACGGCCGTGCCGGCGCCTTCGACCACGCTGACGACGATGCCGGTTCCAGCCTTGCGGATGATGTTGCTGGTGGCCACGACATTGCGCAGGTACGGCCCCCAGCCGATCTGTATGCCATAGAGCGGTGCGTTCTCGATGACATTGTTGGAAACGGTGGTGTCGGCCTCGACGCCGATGCCGACGCCAAAGCCGGGCGGGTCGGCGGGGTAGGGGCCGCTGGTCGACAGATTGCGCACGATGTTGCCCGAGCAGACACCCATGCGGCCACCTTCGTTGAAGTTGACGATCGAGATGCCATTGGCGGCGCCGTCGACGATGTTGTTGCTGATGATGGCGCCTTCGAATGAGAATTCGGAATAGACCGCGGTCTCGCCCGAGCGCGAGCAGGTGTTGCCTGATATCTGCAGATTGCTGGCGCTGTTGGCGCGGATCGCCGAAAAGGCGCAATCGGACACGATGTTGCCCGAGATGACGACATTGCCGGCGCGGAAGGCGTTGATGCCGTTGCCGTTCTGCCCGGTTCCGCCACTGCGCGCCTGGATGCGCTCGACGCGGTTGCCGGTGACCATGGTGCCGTCTTCCGCCGCCTGCCAGCGGTGCACCAGGATGCCGCCATTGGCGCAGTCGGAAATGGTGTTGCCCGTGATCGCCAGCCCGCCGGCCTCGACCGAATAGATGCCGGCATCGGCAGCCCCCGATATCTCCGAGCGCTCGACCCGGCCCGCCGCGTGTTCCAGCGCCAATCCGTTCTTGCCGCTGCCGGTTATCTGGCAATTGTCGACGACGAGGTGCGCGACCCGACGCAGATCGAGCAGCCCTTGCGCGTAGTCGCCCATCGAGCGGTTGCTGCCATCGAAGACCAGCCCGCTGAGTTCGATATGGTCGGCCTGCTCGGCCATGAACAGGTGGCCATCGCCGCCATAGACGATCCGCGTTGCGCCCGGCACGCCGGAAAGACGCACGCGGCCAGGCAGCGAGAGGTTGGACACCACATAGGTGCCGGGCGGCAGGAACACCGGCATGTCGCGATCGTTCGCATCACGCAGCAGCTTGGCGAAGGCCTTGCTCTGATCGTCGAAGGTGCCAGGTGAGACGCCAAGTTCGGTCGCGTTGATCGAACCGCGCATCGAGGCTTTCTCGATGCCGGTCAGGCTGGCGGCCGCCGCCCTGCCAAGCGAGAGGCCCATGACGGCAAAGCCGGCGGTTCCGGTTAGCAGCGTTCGTCTGTTCAACATCGGCACAGGGTCCTGGCGTTCAACCTCGACACCGCAGGAATCGTGCCAGACGTTTGTCTCTCCTTTCCAGGGCAAGCGACAATGGCTTGTCGAGCAGCCTCTCCGCGCCTAAGTTCAAGGAATGAGCAGAGCTTTCACCCGCGAGGAAGACAGCGAAAACGCCATTGCCGGCGTCGGCGAGCGGCCGATCAGCCAACACCGCAACCTGGTGACGGAGCGCGGCCTGGCGATGATCGAGGAGAATCTGGCCGATCTGCGCGACATACTGGCCAAAGCCGAAAGGAAGGCAGACCGCGAGCGCATCGCGGTCGTGTCGCGCGACCTGCGCTATTGGACCGCCCGGCGCGAAAGCGCCGAGTTGTCGGTGCCGGAACCGGGCAGCGATCTTGTGCGCTTCGGCATGGGCGCCACGCTCGAGGCCGATGACGGCAGGAAGGTGCACTGGAAAATCGTCGGCGAGGATGAGGCCGATCCGGCCAAGGGCACGATTTCCCACGTGTCGCCGATGGCCGTTGCCCTGTTCGGCAAGAAGGTCGGCGACGTGGCAAGCGTCAACGGCAAGGAATGGGAAATCGTCAAGCTGTCGGACAGCTAGAGCGTCTCACATCTGGTACGCGCACGTCTCACATCTGGTACGCGCGATTGGCATTTGGCGAGCGTCCATGACCTCACGGGCAGCCTTCATCTGCCGATCGAACGGTGCCGCATCCCGGTTGCAACGCTGATCATAGCGCAACCTCTTCGGTTATGCAGCAGTGTTTAACCGGCGGCCAGCAGCCGGTCCAGCAAGCGATCCGCCGCGTCCGGAATGACCGTGCCCGGTGGGAAAATTTCCGCCGCACCCGCCTGCAGCACCGCGTCGTAGTCCTGTGGCGGGATGACGCCGCCGGCGACGATCAGCATATCGCCGTGGCCGAGCTTTTTCAGCGCGTCGCGCAGTTCGGGAATGAGCGTCAGGTGTCCCGCCGCCAGTGACGAGGCGCCGATGACATGGACGTCCTGCGCGACCGCCAGCCTGGCGATCTCATCCGGTGTCTGGAACATCGCCCCGACGGTGACGTCGAAGCCGAGATCGGCGAAGGCCGTGGCGATGACTTTCTGCCCACGGTCGTGGCCGTCCTGTCCCATCTTGGCAACGAGAATGCGCGGTTTGCCGCCGGTTTTCTTCTCAAAGGCTTCGAGCTTGTCCTGCAGCCCGTCGACCACGGAATTGTCGCCGAGTGCCTTGCGATAAACGCCGGAAATGGTCTGCACCGTCGCAACATGGCGGCCAAAGGTTCTTTCCAAGGCGAACGAGATTTCGCCGACCGTGGCATTGGCGCGCGCGGCGCGGATGGCGAACTCCAGCAGGTTTTCATTGCCCTGCGCGGCACGGGTCAGCGCATCGAGCGCGCTCTCGACCGCGCCGACATCGCGCGTGCCTTTCAGGCGTTGCAGTTTCGACAATTGCCGCGCCCTGACTTCGGCATTGTCGATCTTCAGCACGTCGACCTCAATGTCGGTCCCGGGGCGATGCGCATTGACGCCGACCAGCATCTGCTCGCCGGAATCGATGCGCGCCTGCGTGCGGGCAGCGGCTTCCTCGATGCGCAGCTTGGGAATGCCTTGTTCGGTCGCGGCGGCCATGCCGCCGAGCGCCTCGATCTCCTCGATATGGGCAAGCGCGCGCGCCGCCAGATCATGCGTCAGCCGCTCGAGATAGGCCGAACCGCCCCACGGGTCGATGATGCGCGTGGTGCCGGATTCCTTCTGCAGGATGAGCTGCGTGTTGCGGGCGATCCGCGCCGAATGGTCGGTCGGCAGCGCCATCGCTTCGTCGAAGGAATTGGTGTGCAGCGACTGGGTGTGGCCCTGTGTCGCCGCCATCGCCTCGATCATGGTGCGGATGATGTTGTTGTAGGGGTCCTGTGCCGTCAGCGACCAGCCCGAGGTCTGGCAATGGGTGCGCAGCGACAGTGAGCGTTCGTCCTTGGGCGAAAAATTCTTCTTCATCAGGGTCGCCCACAACAGGCGCGCGGCTCTCAGTTTGGCGACTTCCATGAAGAAGTTCATGCCGATCGCCCAGAAGAAGGACAGGCGCGGCGCAAAGCGGTCGATATCGAGGCCGGCCGCAACGCCGGCGCGGGCATATTCGATGCCGTCGGCGATCGTATAGGCGAGCTCCAGGTCGGCCGTCGCGCCGGCCTCCTGCATGTGGTAGCCGGAGATCGATATCGAATTGAACTTCGGCATGTTCTTCGACGTGTACGAGAATATGTCCGAGACGATCCGCATCGAGGGCTTCGGCGGATAGATGTAGGTGTTGCGGACCATGAACTCCTTCAGAATGTCGTTCTGAATGGTCCCGGCGAGATCCTTCTGCGCAACGCCCTGTTCTTCCGCCGCGACGATGTAGAGCGCCATGATCGGCAGCACCGCGCCATTCATCGTCATCGACACCGTCATGTCGCCGAGCGGAATGCCGTCGAACAGCTGGCGCATGTCGAGGATGGAATCGATGGCGACGCCCGCCATGCCGACGTCGCCGGCGACGCGCGGATGGTCGCTGTCATAACCACGATGCGTGGCGAGATCGAAGGCGACCGACAGCCCCTTCTGGCCCGCGGCAAGATTGCGCCGGTAGAAAGCGTTGGACTCCTCCGCCGTCGAGAAGCCGGCATATTGCCGGATCGTCCAGGGTTGCTGGACATACATGGTCGGGTAGGGGCCGCGCACGAAGGGCGGCAGGCCCGGATAGGTGTCGAGATGCGGCAACCCCTTGAGGTCGCTTTGATTGTACAGATGCTTGGCGACAAGGCCTTCCGGCGTCGTCCGCTGGCCTTTGACCTCGACGGAGATGCGGCGTGGCGGCACCCAGCCGATCTGGCTGAAATCAGGGATCAAGAGGCGGCTCCGATCGATTGGTCGATACGGGCCGGAAACAGGGGTTCGCAGACGGCAACGCCTTCGGTGAAAGCAGGCCGCCGTTCCGCTGCCAGCGTCTCGACCGGGCGTTCGCTCTTCGACGGGTAGAGCGTGGTGCCGATGATGGTCCGCTCACCTGCCTGGTAGGCTGAGTTGCGCCGCGCCGCCGCGGCGTGAACGCGCTGCTGGATATGTCCGTCCCGAAGGCTCGACAAGACGCCGCCCTCGGCCTCGATTGTCTGCAATTCCACCCAGGCCATCTCGCACAGTTCCGCGGTCAGCGCTTCGACCGCGCCGGACCCATAGGCAGGATCGGCAACATGATCGATATGGCTTTCATTGGCCATGATCAGCTGCGTGTTGCGGGCAACACGACGCGCAAAACCCGCCGGCAAGCCATGTGCGATCGTATGCGGCAGGATGGAGATCGAATCGGCACCGCCAGATGCCGCCGCAAAGCAGGCAATTGTGGTGCGCAGGATGTTGGTCTCCGGGTCCATGGCCGTCATCATGCGAAACGACGTCTCGGCATGGATATTGGCCGTGGTATTGGGGATCGAACAGGCCTCCTGCAGCCGTGCCCAGAGCCTGCGCAGCGCCCGCACCTTGGCTACCGACAGAAACTGATCCTGGTCGACGCTGAGCGCGAAGCCGATATGGGGTGCGGCATAGACAAGCGGCTGCCGCGCCGTCTCGAACATTCTGAGATAGGAGACAGCCGAGGCCAGCATGATGCCGAGCTCCTGCGCTTCCGTGGCGCCGGCGTTGTGGAACACACGCCCGTCCGCCTCCAGCAGCACGCCCGGAACGCCCATCGAGAAGAAATGCGCCAGCGATTGCGGCATCGACGCCTGCAGAGCCTCGATCGACATGCGCAGCCGGCCGGTTCCGGCGAAGATCGCCGCCGGATCGATGCCGAAGGAGAGGTTGAGCTTCGCCGGGTCCGAACGGCGCTTGCCCAAGAACGCCACCAGCCAGTCAGCCACGGCGCGGCTCCAGGGATGGGCATCGATGCGGACCTGGATGCGGTTGAGCGGCACACCGTCCAGCACTGTCTCCAGCGCCTGCGCCGTCCTCGGCAGGCCGTAGCCGAACGCGTTCGGCGCTCCTTCGAAGACAAGCGACAATCCCGTCGCGCCTTGCGCCACGTCCTCCAGGGCCTGCGCCCTGGCGCGGTCGATATCTGGATCATCAATGCGCTGGCTGACGATCCAGGGCGATTTCGGGTTTGCGCGCACGGTCGGTTCGGCTGCGATGCTGCGCTCGTAGAGCGGTTCGATGCGGATGTTGTCGTCGGTATGGGAGACCAGCTTTTCCTCGAAGGATGCGCCGGCCAACGCCTTTTCCGCCAGGGCCAGCCATCGCTGGCGCTCGGCATTCTCTGGTTCAACGTCCTGGGTCAAGGCTCCGGCGCCCATCCGTATTCCTCGTTTCATGCGACCGCACCAGCCTGGAGCAATTCAGTCTACGGTTCCCGGTCCGATATCGCAATGCAATGCGCTTTCAGGGTCGGAATTCAATCCATCAGATATAGGTAGCCTGCATGGACGAACCATGAACGATTGCCAAACGCCGACAAAATCCGCAAGTTCCAAAAAGCCGATTTCGACCATTGGCCCGATCTGGACGATTGGCCCCGTTTTGGACGATTGGTCCCGTTTTGGACGATTGGCCCCGTTTTGGACAATCGGCATTGTCGCTGTGCAACGGCCTCACTATACCTGCGGCAAGGCCACTGGCTTTAAACACATCAGTTTGCGGAGACCGGACATATGGCTGACGACACCAGTATTTTCATCGGCGCCAGCCGCAAGCCGGACGACAGCTATCAGCGTGCCGAGCACCTGTTGCTGCAATATGGCAACCGTCACGGCCTGGTGACCGGCGCCACCGGCACCGGCAAGACCGTCAGCTTGCAGATTCTGGCCGAAGGATTTTCCAACGCCGGCGTGCCGGTGTTTTGCGCCGACATCAAGGGCGATCTGTCCGGCATCGCCATGATGGGCACGGCGCAGGATTTCCTGGTCAATCGGGCTGAACAGGTCAAGCTCGACCCCTACGACTTCCAGGAATTCCCGGTCATTTTCTGGGACCTGTTCGGCGAGCAGGGCCATCCGATCCGCGCCACCGTTTCCGAAATGGGGCCGTTGCTTTTGTCGCGTCTGATGAACCTGACCGAGGCGCAGGAAGGCGTCATGAACATCGCCTTCCGCCTGGCGGACGAGGAGGGCCTGCTGCTGCTCGACATGAAGGACCTGCAGGCGCTGCTGTCCAACATCGCCGAGCGCGCCGACGAGCTCGGCTCGCGCTACGGCAATGTGACGAAACCGTCCGTGGGAGCCATCCAGCGCACCCTGCTGGTTCTGGAGCAGCAGGGTGCGGCGCATTTCTTCGGCGAGCCGGCGCTGCGCATCGCCGACATCATGCGCACCACCCGTGACGGGCGAGGCGCCATCAGCGTGCTTGCCGCCGACAAGCTGATGATGAATCCGCGGCTCTACGCGACCTTCCTGTTGTGGCTGATGTCGGAGCTGTTCGAGGTGCTGCCGGAAGTCGGCGATCCCGACAAGCCGAAGCTGGTGTTCTTCTTCGATGAGGCGCATCTGCTGTTCGAGGACGCGCCGAAGGTGCTGATCGACCGCGTCGAGCAGGTTGTCCGCCTGATCCGCTCGAAGGGCGTCGGCGTCTATTTCGTCACGCAAAACCCGCTGGATGTTCCCGAAACCGTTCTCGCCCAGCTCGGCAACCGGGTGCAGCACGCCTTGCGCGCCTATACGCCGCGCGAGCAGAAGGCGGTGAAGACCGCGGCCGAAACCTTCAGGCCGAATCCCGACTTCGATTGCGCCACCGCGATCACCCAGCTGGGCACCGGCGAGGCGCTGGTTTCCACGCTTGAAACCAAGGGTGTTCCGTCCATGGTGCAGCGGACGCTGATCCGCCCGCCATCCTCGCGCCTCGGCCCGATCACGCCTGACGAGCGCCGCAAGCTGATCCAGGCAAGCCCGGTCGCCGGCCAGTACGATCAGGTCGTCGATCGCGAATCGGCTTTCGAGATGCTGGAGAAAAAGGCCAGGGAGGCGCAGGACGCCGAAGAACGGGCGCAACAGGCCGGCAGCGGCGGCTCGCGCTGGACCATTCCCGGCTTCGGCAATGACGATCCGGCACCGCAACCAGGTGGCAGGCGTGCGCCGGCACCGCGCCCGTCCAATCGCCAGACGGTGGCCGAGGCGGCGATCAAGTCGGTGGTTCGATCGGTCGGCTCGTCGGTCGGCCGCGCCATCGTACGCGGCATTCTCGGCAGTCTGTCGAGAGGGCGGTAAGGCTCGATGCAGCGGCGCTGCCGTTGCCTCGCAGATCAGAAGATCGAGTTGGTGATCTCTTTCAACGGCCCGAGCAGGATCGATCCGTCCGGCACGCCGGCGTCGATCGGGATAGCCCGGCGATTGCCCGTCGCCGCCACCATCGGCTGATTGATATCGGCGGTAACGATAACCGGGCTCTTCGAGGGCACGCGATCATAGAGATCGATAATGTCCTGGTTCATGAAGCGAACGCAGCCCGACGAGACCGACTTGCCGATCGACTGCCATTCTGGCGAACCGTGCAGGCGGTAGAGTGTGTCCACATTGCCCTGGAACAGATAGAGCGCGCGCGCCCCGAGGGGGTTCTTCAGTCCGCCGGGCATGCCGCCATTGTCGGCGCTGTACGGTTTCAGTTCCGGCTGCCGGGCGATCATTTCATCCGGCGGCGTCCACTTCGGCCACTTCTGCTTCCACTGGACGACGGCGTCGCCGGACCATTCGAAGCCGGCGCGGCCGAGGCCGACGCCGTAGCGGATCGCCTGGCCGCCCGGGCGCACCAGATAGAGGTGGTGCCCGGTCGTATCGACGACGAGGGTGCCGGGCTTCTGACCCGTCGGATCGGGAACGATCTGGCGCAGGAACTGCGGATCGATCTTCTCGAACGGTATGGCCGGAAGGTCGAAGCCGCCATCGCTGACGGCTGCGTACATGGTCGCATAGTCGGGCAGGGGCGGCTCGGCATAGGTTGGCGGCGGCGGCTCGACCGGTCCCGGTCCGGTGGTGGCACATGCGGAAACCGCAATCGAAGCGGCGCCCAATGCAGCGGCGTTGAGAAAGCCGCGACGGCTCAGGCGATAGGATTCGATTTCGGTTATGGACATGGTTGCCTTCTTTAGGTCTCAAATCGCAACAAAGCGTGAAACGCCGACCGCTGCGTGGGTGTCTGACAACACCCGGCGCGATAGGCGGTTCCGATTCTGGCTCGAACGTGGACAAACAAAGGCGAAGCTGTGACTGCGCTGCCACTGTGGCGCCAGAGACACAGGTTTGCAACCTAGCTGCCAGGCACCAGTGCTTCGAGCGACGGCAGGATCAGGGCCGGTGGAAAGTCCCGGTACTCTTCCGGCTGGTTGGCACGGTTGATCCAGACCGTGCGGAAGCCGAATTTGGTCGCACCGGCAATGTCCCAGCGATTGGAGGACTGGAAGGAAACCGCACTGGGGTAGAGGCGCCAGCCGGTTGTGGCCATGTCGTAGACCGCCGGATCGGTCTTAAAGCGCCGCACCGTGTCGACGGAATAGATGTCGTCCAGAACCTGGTCGAGCGCGGCGGATTTGACCGCCGCCTGCAGCATTTCGGGCGAACCGTTGGACAGGATCGCCAGTTTCGCTCCCGAAGCCTTGAGCGCCTTGAGCACGGCTGGCACTTCCGGATAGCAATCGAGCCGCCAGTATGCGTCCAGCAATTTCGCCTTGAGGCCGGGATCGGCCGAGGGGACCTTGCGCAAGGCGAAGTCGAGCGCCTGTTCGGTCAGCTGCCAGAAATCGGCATAGGCGCCCATCAGCGTGCGCACCCAGGAATATTCGAGCTGCTTGGCGCGCCAGATTTCGGACAGCAATTGGCCGTCCGGCCCGATCTGATCGGCATGACGGCGCACGGCGGCATGCACGTCGAACAGTGTGCCATAGGCGTCGAAAACATAGGCGGCGTATTGCATGGCAACAGTTTTGAGGCGAGGCGCGACAAGGTGCAAGCTTTGATTGCACCGCACTCGCCGCTGGCCTCAACAAAACTCCTCGATGCCGGTTGACGGCGCCCGCCAAAGCATCTTCCAATGCTGTGACACGAGATCGACTGGAACGGAACAAAGCGATGACACTGGCGGCTGCGGCACTATCCGCGACATGGACTTTTGTCGATGGTGACTGGCATGAGGGCAATGTCGCCATTCTGGGGCCGCGCAGCCACGCCATGTGGCTTGGCACCAGCGTGTTCGACGGCGGCCGCTGGTTCGAAGGCGTGGCACCCGACCTCGCGCGTCATGCCGCCAGGGTGAATTCTTCGGCGATTGCGCTCGGCCTTAAGCCGTCCATGACCGCCGACAAGATCGTTGGGCTGACCTGGGACGGGTTGAAGAAGTTCGACGGCAAGACCGCCGTCTACATCAGGCCGATGTATTGGGCCGAGCATGGCGGCTATATGGGCGTGCCGGCCGATCCCGCATCGACCCGTTTTTGCCTTTGCCTCTATGAATCGCCGATGATCCCGCCGACCGGTTTTTCGGTGAGCGTGTCACCGTTCCGGCGCCCGACCATCGAAACCATGCCGACCAACGCCAAGGCCGGCTGCCTTTACCCCAACAACGGCCGCGCCATTCTCGAAGCCAAGATGCGCGGGTTCGACAACGCGCTGGTGCTCGATATGCTGGGCAACGTCGCCGAGACCGGAACCTCGAACATCTTCCTGGTCAAGGATGGCCATGTGATGACGCCCGCGCCGAACGGCACTTTCCTGTCCGGCATCACCCGCTCGCGCACGATGACGCTGCTGGGTGAGTATGGCTTCAAGACCACCGAAAAGACGCTGTCGATACGGGATTTCCTCGAAGCGGACGAGATCTTTTCGACAGGAAACCATTCCAAGGTGGTGCCGATCACGCGCATCGAGGATCGCAATCTGCAACCCGGGCCGGTGGCCAAGAAGGCACGCGAGCTCTATTGGGATTGGGCGCATTCGACGTCGGCCGGCTGACGCGCCCGGCATGGCCTTTTGTCGCTGCAAGGGTCGTTGTCGGAAAACCGTGTGACAGTTTTCCGCAACCCGCTTAGAAAGGGAACTGGCGCTTCATTCCGGAGTTGTTCCAGCTCAATCCAGACCTATCTTAATCCGGTATCGACACCGGATTTTCCACGAGGGAGTACTACCCATGGCTTTTGAATTGCCCGCTCTGCCTTACGACTATGAGGCCTTGCAGCCTTACATGTCGAAAGAGACGCTGGAATATCACCACGACAAGCACCACAAGGCCTATGTCGACAACGGCAACAAGCTGGCCGCCGAGGCTGGCCTGGGCGATCTGTCGGTCGAAGAGGTGGTCAAGCAGTCGTTCGGCAAGAATGCCGGCCTCTTCAACAACGCTGCCCAGCACTACAACCACATCCATTTCTGGAAGTGGATGAAGAAGGGCGGCGGCGGCAACAAGCTGCCGGGCGCCCTGCAGAAGGCATTCGACAGCGATCTCGGCGGCTACGACAAGTTCAAGGCCGATTTCATCGCCGCCGGCACGACGCAGTTCGGCTCCGGCTGGGCCTGGGTCTCGGTCAAGGACGGCAAGCTGGCGATCTCGAAGACGCCGAATGGCGAGAACCCGCTCGTCCATGGCGCGTCGCCGATCCTTGGCGTCGACGTCTGGGAGCACTCCTATTACATCGACTATCGCAACGCCCGGCCGAAATATCTCGAGGCTTTCGTCGACAGCCTGATCAACTGGGATCACGTGCTCGAATTGTACGAAAAGGCCTGATGCATGTCGCCCAAAAGTGCGCAGCGGTTTTGGGACGACGACAGGGACGAAAACAAAGGTTCAAACCGCGTCTTTGGAGTCCGTCTGGACAGGACGCGTTTGATGTCCTGATCGATCTGCAGAAAAGCCCCGGCATCCCGGGGCTTTTTCTTTATTCCGCGTCGGGGCCTCGTACCGTTGAAGTCCGGAAAAATCTTCCGGGGAGAAGGGAATATTCCACCCGCCGCATCCGTTAACGTCCAGTCCCGAAATGCCTTCATCCCCCAAATGCCTTCATCATGGAGCCAAATGAATGAGAAAGCTTGTCATCGCCATCTCAATGCTCGCACTCGCGGGTTCGGCGGCTTTTGCCGACCCGATCCTCGATCGGCAGGCTCTGATGAAGGAGCGTGGAAAGATCGTCGGCGGCCTGTCGAAAGTGGTCAAGGGCGAGGACCCCTTTGATGCCGCCGCTGTGCTGACCGCACTGCAGGCCTTGCAGGCGAATGCCGAGAAAATCGACGTCGACGCGTTGTTTCCGGCGGGCAGCGACACGGGCGATACCACGGCGTCGCCGAAGATCTGGGAAGACATGGCCGGCTTCAAGGCGACCAACGACAAATATATCGCCGACGTCAAGGCAGCGACCGCTGCCGCTCCCGCGGACGTCGATACGCTGAAGACGCAATTTGGCGCCATCGCGTCCAATTGCGGCACCTGCCACCAGACCTACCGGGTGAAGAAAGGCTGATAGCGGGCAATGCCCTGGCTGAAAAAACTCGTCGGCGCCCTCGTCGTTCTGGGCGGCGTCGGCGCGGTTGCCGGGTGGGTCCTGTCAGCGCCGGCAAGGCTCGACAGTGAGACCCTGGCCAAGCTCGGCCCTGGCGACGCGGCCAGGGGCAAGCGTATTTTCTATGCCGGCGGCTGCACCTCCTGCCATGCAAAGCTGGGTTCGCAGGGCGAGGCGCGGCTCGCGCTCGTCGGCGGCCTCGAACTCAAGACGCCGTTCGGTATCTTCGTGCCGCCCAACATTTCGCAGGACCCCAAGGACGGCATTGGCGCGTGGTCGGTGGAGGACCTCGCCAATGCCATGCTGAAGGGGGTGTCGCCCTCGGGCGAGCATTTTTATCCGGCATTTCCCTATGCGTCCTACGCACGCATGAAACCGGCCGACATTGCCGATCTCTATGCCTTCCTGAAGACGCTGCCGGCCGTCGCCGGCAAGGCGCCTGGCAATTCGCTGACGTTCCCGTTCAACATCCGCCGCGGCATCGGCCTTTGGAAACTGCTTTATCTCAGCGATCAGCCGGTCATTTCGCTCGCCGAAGGCACGCCTGCCCCGGTGATCGCCGGCCGCTATCTGGTCGAAGGCCCGGGTCACTGTGGCGAATGCCACACGCCGCGCGACTTTGCGGGCGGCACGAAGAAGACCGAGTGGCTGGCGGGTGCCGTGGCCGCCGAAGGCAGCGGCGTCGTACCGAACGTCACTTCGGGCGAGGGCGGCATCGGCAACTGGTCTGAAGCCGACATCGCCAATTACCTCGAAACCGGCTTCACGCCCGGTTTCGATTCCGTCGGCGGCGCGATGGTCGACGTGCAGAGGAACATGGCCGAACTGACCGCGGGGGATCGCGCGGCGATCGCCGCCTACCTCAAGGCGGTACCGCCGCATCCAAACGGCTATCCGGCGCGCAAGAAGGCGAAGTGATCCACCTCGTCCAAACCGCGCAGCGGTCTGGGATAACGGCATGCATTAAAACAATAATTTGAAGCGCGGTGTGTGACTCTCGTCAGGCGCGCCGCGCTTCAGCTATTGGAGTACGGGTGGCGGTCGCCCAGAAAGTCGAAGCCCGTCTCGAAGAAATGGTTGTAGTTGCAGGTCAGCTCCTCGCCGGGTGCGATGTCGCGCAACGCGAAGCTCGCCTCGGGCGAGGAGACGTCGCAATTCGGCTCGTCGGCGTGGTTCATGTAGCGCGCATCGTCGGCTTCGAAGACGATGTAGTTCGGGTCGCGGCGGTCGGGATAGGAGTAACGGTCGAGATAGCTCTTCACCGGTCCGGTCTCGCCCTCATAGGTCTCGACATTGATGATCCGGTCGAACCTTGGATCCAGCTTCCAGATCAGCGTGCCGCGGGGAATGTGGTTCTTGGCAAAGACGCCGATGCCCTGGATGGGCGATTTGTCGAGATAGACGTCGACGAGCAGCATAATGGACCTTTACGCGATTGGGACTGTAGGAGCCTCAGAGAAGCCGCGCACTGGGTAGCGCGCAGCCATTGCAATTGCGAGCGGAAAATCCACTTCACATAGCTGGAACAGAAGCGTCGGACGGGATCATGCGCAAATCAAAAAGTGATGACCGTGGGCGGCCGGCAGCGCAGTGCCGATAGCTCGCTGCGCGTCAGCGTTGCTGCATTGCCAGACGGACGCCCAAAGCACAGTAGATGCCGCCGACAATCTTGCCTTGCCACTTGAGTACCCTCGGATTTCGGCGCAGGAAAGTGCCAAGCCGACCGGCGCTCACTGCAAAGACGACCGTGCTGAGAAGACCCAGCATGACGAAGATGACCCCTAATATGGTCAACTGCAGCATCACCGACCCGTTTTCAGGCCGCACGAACTGAGGCAGGAATGCAAGGAAGAAAAGAGCGGTCTTGGGGTTGAGCACTTCGGTCAGGACAGCCTGTCGAAACGCCTTGCCGGCGGAGATGGCAAGCGCGCCGGCAGCCGGGTTGGCTGGTGTTTTCTCGATGATCGCGCGAATGCCGAGATAAACGAGGTAGGCGGCGCCGATGTACTTTACGATGCTGAACAACGCCGCCGAAGTGGCGATGATCGCCGATATGCCGACCATGGCCATGACGGTGTGAACCACGTCGCCGGCCGCGATCCCGGCACCCGTCGCGATGCCCACCTTCGTTCCGGAACTCGTTGCCCGCGCGACGGTAAGGAGTGTGGCTGGGCCTGGAATAAAGACAAAGCCGAGCACAACCGCGATGTAGGCTGTCAATGTGGACAGATCGATCATTGGCGGGTCTCTCCTGTAAGCTGCGCCCTGCCCATCACCTTCAGTGCGAAGGAATAAGTATAGGCGATCTCCTCCAGGCGCGAAAAACCGGCCGGAGGCGCCGGCGTGGCCTGAATCCATGTTGATCTTGAACAGCACCGGATTGTCGCCGCTCTTGCGGTCGCGCAGCCGCGCCACCCATTTGGCCGGTTCCCAATAGGTGACGCGCGGATCGGTGAGCCCGGCCAGCGCCAGGATCGGCGGATAGTCGAGCGCGGCGACATTGTCGTAGGGCGAGTAGGCCGCGATGGTGCGGTAATCGTCTGCGGACGCGATCGGGTTGCCCCATTCCGGCCATTCCGGCGGCGTCAGCGGCAGGCTGGCATCGAGCATGGTGGTGAGCACGTCGACGAAGGGCACCTCGGCGACGATGCCGCCGAAACAGTCCGGCGCCATGTTGGCGATGGCACCCATCAGCATGCCGCCGGCCGAGCCGCCTTGCGCGACTGTGCGATCGTGGGCCGTGTAGCGCTCGGCAACAAGGTGGCGGGCACAGGCGATGAAATCCGTGAACGTATTCATCTTGTGCGCCCGCTTGCCGTCATCGTACCAGCCATAGCCCTTGTCCTTGCCGCCGCGGACGTGAGCGATGGCAAAGACAAAGCCGCGGTCGACCAATGAGAACCAGTTGGTGTTGAATGCGGCCGGCACCGTAATGCCGTAGGAGCCATAGCCGTAAAGCAGGCAAGGCGCGGACCCATCCAGCGGCGTGTCGCGGTGGTGCAACAGCGAGATCGGCACCAGTTCGCCATCGGCAGCAGGCGCCATCAACCGCCTCGTGACATAATGGTCGGCGACATGGCCGGACGGCACTTCCTGGGTCTTGAGCAACACCCGCTCGCGGGTGCGCATGTTGTAGTCGAACACCTGGGCCGGCGTCGTCATCGACGAATAGGAAAAGCGCATGATGTCGGTGTCGTACTCGTAGGAGCCCGACAGGCCGAGCGAGAAGGCTTCCTCGTCGAGGGACAAGAGATGCTCCTCGCCGCTGTCGCGGTCGCGCACGACGATGCGCGGCAGGCCTTCCTTGCGTTCGAGCCGGACCATGTGGTCCCTGAAGCCGATCACCGACAGGATCAGCCGGCCAGGTTCGTGCGGCACCAGTTCCTGCCAGTTGGCGCGCACCGGATCGCTCGCCGGCGCTGTCATGATCTTGAAATCCTTGGCGCCGTCGGCATTGGTCAGGATGAAGAAGATGTCGCCGCCTTCCTCCAGGTCATACTGAAGGCCAATCTCGCGCGGCGAGACCAGTTTCGGTTCGGCAAATGGATCGCTGGCGCGCATCAGGCGATATTCCGAAGTCTCGTGATCGTTGATGCCGATCATGATCCATTCGTTGTTGCGGGTGCCGCCGACATCCATGAAGAAGCCGGGATCGGTTTCCTCATAGATCAGCTGATCACTTTCCGGGCTTTGCCCAAGCGCATGGAACAGCACCTTGGACGGGCGGTGGTTGGGATCGAGACGGGTGTAGAAGAAGCCGTCATCGCCGGCGTTCCAGACGCCCGACCCGCCGGTGTCGGGGATCTGGTCGGCGAGTTCCTTGCCATCGTCGAGGTCGCGCACGCGAAGCGTGTAGAATTCGGAGCCCTTGTCGTCGAATGCCCACAGGAGCTTGCGATGGTCCGCCGAATGATCGACGCCGCCAAGACGGAAATAGGCCTTGCCCGCGGCCTCCGCGTCGCCGTCGAGCAGGATATGCTCGGCGCCGCCGTCGCGCGGCATGCGGAAATAACGCGGCTGCTCGCCGCCAAGCTTGAAGGACGAGCCATAGGCATAGGATCCATCCTTCATCGGCACGGAGGAATCGTCTTCCTTGATGCGGCCCTTCATTTCCTTGAAAAGCTGCTTTCGCAACTCGGCGGTGTCGGCCATCAGCTTCGACTGATAGGCATTCTCGGCCTCGAGCTCGGCGCGAATCCCCGCATCGAGCAATGATGGGTCCCGGAACATCTCCTGCCAGTTGTCGGCCCGCAGCCACGCATAGTCGTCGGTTCGCGTGATGCCGTGATGCGTGTCGGAAACCGGCCGTTTCTCGGGCGTTGGCGGGCTGACGTGCGGAAAGGCGGAAGTCTTGGTCATTGCGTCTCGCTTTGCCGGTATCTTGAATGGAGAATATCTTGAATGGCGAATGAACATGCCGATCAGGGCGGGTTCAAGAGCCGCAGCTCAAGGGTTGTGGCGGCTCCAGGAGATGAGCCGGGAGGAGAGATGATGAATATTTATTCTCGGACTGCTGCGGCTTTCGCCGTTGCTTCGCTAACTCTGGCTATTGCCGGCCAGTCTCATGCGACCGTATTCGCGGCTTGGCAAGTGGCCAATGTACCGTTCGGCGACACGCTCAATGTGCGCAAATACCCTTCGGGCACATCCCAGAAGCAGGCGGCATACCCGAACGGGACCGTTCTGCAGATGACCGGACGATGCACCGGTGGGATAAACCTGCTCGACATCGCCAATCAGCCAGCGTGGAAGCAGGAACAGACGGTTCGCTATCGCTGGTGCGAAGTCTGGCATGACCCGGCCCAAAACGGCAACTTCGTCACCGGCTGGGCCTATGGCAAATACATCGCGCCGCATTGATTGACCTGGCAGCGATTGATTCCGAACCGGCCGGATGACGAGCATGCCGCCTGATTGCTTGCGCGGGAGAAGGGCAACCTGTGGTTTTGTGGATAGATGCAAGCAACCAAGCTTGCCCGTGCGACGGCCAAGCAAAATTAAGCATTGAAACCTGCTTTGTGAGTTATCGCGAATGTAACGGTTAACTGACGTTGCGTCAGCCTTTGCTGGTTGGCGGGCGAAATATCGAAAAATTACACAACGCACGAAAGATTGAAGCTGATCCGGGAATAATTGATCAACATCGTTCAATATAGCGCAAAGGGCGAATTGACTTACTTGGGTTGCAGGCTCATTGATGTGCCCGCGACACGAATCGCAGAAGCTCTACCTGCACAAAATTTCGTGCTATGCCCTGCCTGTAAAAAAGGGCGCACACCGACGTAACTCTTGTTGGGGCCTGATGACCATGGATATTGTCGAAACACCTTCCAGAAACAGCGATGCGCTGATCGAGTTGACCGCTGATGTGGTGGCCGCCTATGTCAGCAACAATCCCGTGCCGGTCGGCGAATTGCCGAACCTGATAGCCGATGTCCATGCCGCGCTCGGGCGCGTGGGCGGCACCGCCGAACTACCGCCTGCCGACAAGCAGAAGCCGGCGGTCAACCCGAAGCGCTCGGTTCATGACGACTACATCGTTTGCCTTGAAGACGGCAAGAAGTTCAAGTCGCTGAAGCGCCACCTGATGACCCACTATGACCTGACGCCCGACCAGTATCGTGAAAAGTGGAACCTCGACCCGACCTATCCGATGGTTGCTCCCAACTATGCCGCTGCGCGGTCCCAGCTCGCCAAGAAGATGGGTCTCGGCCGCAAGCGCAAGGCGCGTTGATCGCGGCTCGCCAGATCGTTCGACATCAACGGCGCCTTCGGGCGCCGTTTGATTTTGCGGTTCAGGATCGTTGCAGACGTAGTCGTCAGGCGGTCTGCTTCAGCGCCGCCTCGGCATCGCGCTTGATGCGCTTGACCATCGAGCGAAGGCCGTTGGCGCGCTGCGGCGAAAGATGTTCGTCGAGGCCGAGCTCTTTCAGTGTCGCTTCCGCATCGGTCTTCTGGATCTCGCTGGCTGTCCTGCCGGAAAACAGCGCCAGCATGATCGCGACCAGCCCGCGCACGATATGGGCGTCCGAATCGCCGGTGAAGCTGATGATCGGATCGGCTCCCGGCCCCTGTTCGGTGGTCAGCCAGACCTGGCTGACGCAGCCCGGCACTTTGTTGGCCGCGTTGCGTTCGTCGTCCGGAAAGGGCGGCAGCGCCTCGCCGAGCTCGATGACGTAGCGATAGCGGTCTTCCCATTCCTCAAGGAATGAAAAATCGTCGCGGATCGTCTGGATCGTGGTCGTCATGACCCGGATATAATCACGCGGCGGCGCCGCGTCACGGAAAAAACAAGGACACCGCGGGCGTCGAGAGGGCAGACGACCCGCGGTGCGCCGTCGAGACGGCTTAATTCTGCGCCGGCAGTGTGACTGTCTCGGGCAAGACGATTTCCTCCGGCACGCTGCCGGTCATAGTCGATGTGTCGGGTCCCGCGGAGGACTTATCGTCGAGCATCGCTGCCGCGATCTTGGCGGTCTCCTTGGCACGGGCGGTGATGGTGTGCATCGCTGATTTGCCGGTTTCGCAGACATCGGGCTTGCGTTCGCAAATGCCGGCGATGTCGCCTACCGCCTCGCGCGCCGCAAACAGGGCTTGGATCGGCCCGACGCTTTCGCGGCCCGATTCATCGGGGCCGACGCCCAGCGGCAGCGCCAGCAGCACCAGCGAGAACCAGAAAGCCATTCTTATCAGGAAGACCATTTCCCTAACCCTCTCGTCGTGACCGGATCATGCATCCATATGGCATGACCTCTTTTATGGGCTGGATGGTGGCACACAGGCGCAAAGGACGGCTTGCGGGTTCGCCGAAAATTTTCCTCAAATTTTAGGCAAATTCGAAACGAACCGTTGTGAAATCAGTTTGTTGCAAATCCGATCGATTTTCCTTAATGCCGGATAACCATCTATCTGGTTGCTTTTACTGCATTTTTCCTGAAGCCCGGGAGTCCAGGCGCCGCGTGCATCCAGCCGAGAGGCGCCGGCGCCGGATAACCCTCCGTTTACTATGGCTGCATTTGCCCGGGCTTTCGGCTGCCGCCATCCCGATATTTGCCGCAGGCCGGGTCTTGGTCGGCCCTGCCTTATCCATTCCTTAAACGCTGGATGCGACTTTCGGAGCCAACCAAAACAATCTGCAAAGCAGAGCTGTCCACGACGAGTACGGGTGCGTTGAGTTGAGTTCGATCAAGGCCAGATCCGTTGAATTGCCTGGCGCGATGGCCGCTGGTTGCGAACGTATGGTGCATCCGTCCATCCTTGGGCGGAGCAACCGCGAGCGCCAGCGCCGCTTCATCGGCGTCATGCTGGCGGCTCCCTTCTTTGCCGCCGGCGCCGCGGTCACGCTGGTCACTTCGGGCATGGGCGCCGCCGTCACCGTGGCCGCCATCTTCGCGGCCTTTGGTCTGTGCTGGTTTGTCGCCTTGCTGGTGGCGGCGACAGGCAAGATGGCTATCGCCGCTCAGTTCGCTCTGGCGATGGCGGGCATTGCTCTCGGCAGTCTTATCGCCGCTGCCGGCGGGCTGAGCTCGCCAGTCGCCATGCTTGTCGTGGCGCTGCCGTTCGAAGCCTGGTGGATCGGCGCCTCGCGGCGTGCGGCAATCTGGGGAGCCGTGTCGGCTGCTGTCGCCATCCTGGTTCAGCCTCTGGCTGGAATTCTATTCCCATTCTCCGGCGCGCAGATTGCCGCGTGGCACTGGCTGGTGCCATTGGCCTGGGCGCTCACGCTGATCCCGCGCGCGTCGGCGTTTCAAAACTCGACCGGTGCGGCCGATCTCGTCGACACGGCCGACCGGCTCGAAGACATCATCGATGCGGTGGTCCTGCGCATTGCTCGCCATGGCGAAGTTCTGGACGCTTCCGCCAAGGCACGCACGCTTTTGAAATTGCCGCCCGAGCTGCTTTCCGGAAACGGCCTCTTTGATCGCATCCATCTGTCGGATCGCGTCACCTATCTCAGCGCATTGGCCGACATGCGCGATGGCGCGCTGTCGCGCCGGCTCGAATTGCGCATCAGGCTGCCTCAGAACGGCAACGGCCTGACAGCCGACAATTATCGGCCGTTCTCGCTCGACCTGGTGCGGAGTGAGGAGCAGGGCGACGTCTTCACGCTTGTCCTGCGCGAGAATGACGAGATTGCCCGGCTGCGCGAAGATCTCGCGGCGGCCAATGAGGCGGCCGCGTCCGCCGAGGTGGCCAAGGGACGCTTCCTGGCGGTGGTCAGCCATGAACTGCGCACCCCGCTTAATGCCATCATCGGCTTCTCGGACATGCTGCTGCACGAGATGTTCGGCGCTTTTAAGGATCCGCGCCAGAAGGAATATGTCGGCCTGGTGAGGGATTCGGGCCAGCATCTGCTTGCCGTCGTGACTTCGATACTCGACGTGTCCAGGATCGAGTCGGGCGTCTATGCGACCGAACCGGAGCCGTTCCGGTTCATGGAAGCGGTCGACATGTGCCAGTCCATGCTGCGGCTGCAGGCGCAAGCGAAGAACATCGATCTGCAGGCGCAGATCGCACCCGACGCCGGCGACATCAATGCCGATCGGCGTGCCGTGCAGCAGATGCTCATCAACCTGGTCTCCAATGCGATCAAGTTCACCCCCGATGGCGGCGATGTCGTCGTCGGCGCCAAGCGGATCGGTTCGCGCCTGCATTTCTGGGTCAGGGATACCGGCATCGGCATCGCCGAGGAGGATTTTGCCAATCTCGGCAAGCCCTTCATGCAGATCCAGAACGATTATACCCGCCGTTTCGAGGGGACGGGCCTCGGCCTTTCGCTGGTCAAGGGCCTGGTGGCGCTGCACGAAGGCACGATGTCCATCGAAAGCATGCCGGGCGAGGGCACCACGGTGACCATCAGCTTGCCGGTGAACGGACCGAAGGGACATCAGGCGGAGAAGGCCGGCGTGCTGACGATGCCGATGGCCATGGGGAAAGAGGACAGAAATGGCTCGCTCCGCAAAACAGGCTAAGGCGGTCAAGCGCCGCACCAGTGCCTTTCAGGACGGTGCCGTCGCCGTTGGCGGTATGATCTCGCGCAATCCCGTCCTGGTCGGCGGGTCGACGGCATTCCTGGTGACGCTGTTCTACATTTCCGCCAATGCACTGTGGTACCAGCCTTTCCCGCATGCCGGCGCGTTCTTCGCAACCCGTAGCATCCAGGGCTTTCCACGCACGGCGTCCGACGAACCGGAGACGACGTTCAACATTGTGCGGCCATCCGGCACGCCGGCGCCGATCAAGGGTGATCCGGTGGTCGAACAGGTGCAAGGCATATTGAAGGATCTCGATTTCTACTCCGGAACGGTGGATGGCATTTCCGGCCCCAACACGCGCAAGGCCATCCAGGCCTATCAGCAGAAGGTCGGGCTCAACGCGTCCGGCGAGATCGACGCGCTTCTGCTGGATCAACTGGGCGCAACGCCGAAAACAGCGGCCGTCATACCGAAACCGCAGCCGCGCCCGGATATGCCGGCCGCCGTTCCTGTGTCTTTGCAGACGAATTCCGGGCAGACGAATGCCGACCAGACGAATGCCGCAACGCAGGAACCCGATGCCCGCATCGTCAAGATCCAGGCCGGACTCAAGGCGTTCGGCAATGACGACATGCAACTGGACGGCGTCGTCGGCACGCGCACCAAGGCGGCGATCAAGGAATTCCAGTCGCTGTTCGGGCTGCCGCAGACTGGCGAGCCCGATGAGATCGTCTACGTCAAGATGCGCGAGATCGGCCTGACCAACTGACGGCTGAAACGGCTCGCCGAGCGGCGGAAATATCGATAGATAGCCCGCACGCTTAAAGCGCGTCGCGCCCGCAACGGCTTCATGCGCCGCGCTTGAAGCCTTTGTTTTCATGCATGTCGTTGTCCCACAACCGGGCCACCTTCGGGCGACATGCATCAGCGGAGTTTTCTCATGCGCGTCACATCGGATCTGTGGGTCTCGGCCCTGTTGCGCCGGGTTTTCGGCGCTGGCGGATTTGCCGCCGTGGTCAAGCGCGGTGCCACCGAAGCCGGCGCTGTCTTCGTCCTGGCGCGCGGCAGGGCGGGGGACATTGCCCTGTTCGGACCGGCACCGCAGACAAGCTACGATTCGGCGAAGCCCGACGATCGCTTCTTCAGCCTTCTCGGCAACGGCGATGATGCCGCCGTGCTCGAGGCGCGGCTGGAACGGGAAAAGAAGTTCGATCCCGACATCTGGGTGGTCGAGATCGAGGCCGGTGCCATCCCAGTCGAGGAGCTTATTTCCGTGAAGACGCCCTGAGGCCGGACGAAACCACCGCATCGTCGCTGTTCGATGCCGTGCGCGTATCGCTGTTTGCGGGGGCGGCGTCGCGAACCACCCTTGAAAGGGTCTCGGCTTTCCACAGCCGCACCTTGTCCACGGCCGCATCGCGATGCAGCAGGCGGTAGCGGTCGAGGAAGATGCGGATCGCCTGCGGATGCGGGAACTGGCTGGGATAGACCGCGACCGTGATCAGGAATGCCCTGTCCTCGCTGAGGTCGAGCGAGCGCAGCGCTGCAAGCAACGAGGCATAGTTCTGGTTGGCGGTGAGCGATCGCGCGATCGAGAAATCGATATCAAGCGCATCGGCGAGCGCGGTCTGGAAGAACGCCGCGTTTCCTGTCAGCGCCGTCTCGCGCAATTTGACATAGGTGTCCGCTCCCGCGAAAGGATCGGCGTTCGTCGCCGCTGCCTCGTCGCCGGTGCGCATCATCGAGCGCAGCCTGCGCCTTGCATTTTCGGCGGCAATGCCGGGCGCCAGTTCTCTTGTGGGCCCTTCGGCTACGGCTTCCGTGTTCACCGGTGCAGTCTTGTCCGCTGCGGCCGTCGCGGCTCTGTCCCCTGACGTGGCGTTCGCGTCGGGCTCCCGCACCCGGACCAGGGTTGGCCTTTCGAGCGCCCTGATCAGATCGGCAATGGTCGGGTTCAAGCCCTTGCGGCGCGCGATGGCGCGCGCATGCGGCAGGCCATGCCGCCCGATCAGCGCGATGAGGTCGATGTCGCTGACCGCGCGGGAGCGGATGAGCAGCGGCGCGGCAATGTCGACCGGTTCCTCGCAAAGGCGGCGCACCAATGCGGCGGGGGCATATTCGCATTCGGAAAGGGCGGCTGCCACGTAACGGCGGGATTCGACGGACACATTGTCGAAAAGCGGCAGCGTCAGGTCTTCGAGCTGGCCGATCTCGCGGCGAGACGGGCGGGTGAGCGAGCAGAACGCCGACACCGCGGCGCGGAACAGCCTTTCAGCCCTTCCCGAGTCGGTTCGCACCGCGATTTGCCTGAAGTCCGAAGATGACACGAAGGATACGCCCGTACTCGACACAATCTCGACCACGCTCGACCGGGACTGTGTCGGTTTCGCGTTTGCCTCGGGTCAGAACGTCCTGACCTCTGACAAAGATCAAGTTAGCGGCGATCCGTTAGCGCTCCGTTAACCCTCTGCCGTCCTTAATGATATTTGGAGGCGTTGCGTTGTGCTCCGGGGAAACCGAGAGGAATGCGCGAATCATGGGCATGGTACTGTCTTTCGTGCCGCGTACGGCACCAAGCAATCGGACGAAGCAAACCGCCGAAATGCCGGCGGCGGTGATCATCTTTCCCGGCATCCGCTACGAGCGGTCGCAAGCCGGCGAAGTGCGGCCGGTCGATCCCGACAAGCCGGGATCGCCACGGACGAAGCCGGTTCCGCACCACTGAGTTTCGGCAGCCGCCGAGCATTGGTCCGGGATCATGTCTAGAAGTCCTGCAACTCGCAGGAACTTTGCTCGAAAAAGCGCGATACGATCGGCTTCCAGCTGACGTCGGGCACGAAGGCGCGGATGACGAAGATGCCTTCCTCGATCGGCGCTTCGACAAAGATCGCTCCCTGAAGGTCCTCAGGAAGGTCCTTGCGCACGTCGATCATCTGCGCCGGTGTTAGCACGACGGCATCAAGCACGCCGCCGGTCGCGGTGTGGTCGTTGAAGGAATAGATGTTGTGGCCGCTGCGGTCGTAGACCGACACCGACCAGAACGGGACATGTCCCGGCGCCTTGATGCGGACCATCCCTTCGCCCAGGTCGAACCGGCATGCCGATGCGTAAAACAGCGGGTCGACGGATTTCACCACTGGCGCGCCACCGGCTTCGGCATCGAGCCGGGTCATCCTGTAGAGGTCCGAGGCCATGGACAGCCGCGACCAGGCGTCGCGTTCGGAAAATTCAGGCACCAGAAGCAGCACGACGATGTGCACGATGCCGGCGCCGAGCAGGCCGAGCAGGACGACATGCAAAAGCTTGCGCATCGTCGCGTAAGAGTTACGCATCGCAGCCGACCCTCACGATCCGCGGCAGCGAAACGTCCGACAGGCCGGTGCTGCTGGCGATCGGCGTGTCGTAGAATGTCAGCACGAAATACATCCTGCCGAAGCCGTCGGTCAGCAGCCAGTTGCCTGGCATCGGGTGATGGCTGGCGGAAATGACGACCGAATTGTCCGGTTGTCGTACCACCCCGTAGGATTGCAGCGCCGCAAGCCGTGGTTTGCCGGTTTCGACCACGCCAAGCGATTGATCGGCGGCATAGAGCGTCCAGAACCGTGCCGTCGGAAATCCACCCTCGATCGTGTAGGTGCATTCGCGCTTGAGTTCGTTGCCACCGGCGTCGTGTTCGGCGACGAAGGAAAGCCCTTCGGCACGGCCGAGCGCAAGCACGCCCTCGCGCGCCACGCGGGCCTTCGAATAGGGGTCGGCGGCTGGTGTGCCGATATCGGGAAAGGCCGTCCATTGGCCAATCCGGATGGCACCGACACCATCCTGGACCTTCAGCGCATACCAGACGCTGCCGCCACCGCCACCGATGGCTATGACAAGCGAAAGCAGCGTCAGGAATGCATTCTTGAGCATGAAGGGCCGGGGACACGAAGAGTTGCCGCTCGGGGATATCGCGGCGTGGGGTCTTGTGGCAAGCGGGCCGATGGATTTGCCCGCCCAAGCCAGTCGGAAAGACTCACCCAGCCGGAAAAACTCACAGTGCCGACAGTGTTTCCGGCGGTTGAGGCGCGGCGAGGGCCGGCGCTGACTGGAACAATTTGGTCATGTCCCGCAACGTCTGCGTGGTCCGGCTGGATAGAACGGGCGGCCGTTCGGCCGCGGCATCCGCCGCCGCCTGCTCGTCGCCCTTCTTCTGCGCGTCCTCGGCCTTGGCCGCGACCTCCTCGTCGACGAAAGGCTTGTCGATGCCGGGGATCGGCTTGAGGTCGATATTCTGATGGGCATAGACCATGAGACGCTGCCAAACCATCGCCGGCAGCGAGCCGCCCGTCATGTTCTTGGTCGGCGTGAAATCGTCGTTGCCCAACCACACGGCCGCCGTGTAATTGCCGGTGAAGCCGACGAACCAGGCGTCGCGGTAGGATTGCGTCGTGCCGGTCTTGCCGGCGACGACGATGTTGGGAATCTGGGCTCGCCGCGCCGTGCCCATCACCGGCACCGCCGCCAGCATGGTGTTCATCGATTTCAGCGCCTGCTCGGACAGCACGCGGTGCGGCGGTGGCGCATCCTTGGCGAAGTCGTAGACCACCTCGCCGGTGCGGGTGACGAGCTGGGAGATGCCGTGCCGGGAGCCGACGAAGCCGTTCTGGGCGAACACGCTATAGCCCGTCGCCTGATCCATCACGGTCATGCCCGAGGTGCCCAGCACCATCGTCTTGTGCGCTTCGAGCGGCGACTCCACGCCCATCGCCTCGGCCATCGCCTTGATCGGTGGGATGCCGAGATAGTCCTTGGCCAGCCGCACCGGCACGGTGTTGATCGACTTGGCCATCGCCACGATCAGCGTGACGTTGCCCGCCGATCCACCGCTGTAATTGTGCGGCGACCAGGTGCCCCAGCTGATCGGGCCGCCGGAAACGATGGAGTTGGGCGTGAAGCCGTGCTCCATCGCCGTTGCATAGACATAGGGCTTGAACGACGAGCCGGTCTGGCGCAGCGCCTTGGTGGCGCGGTTGAACTGGCTGGCGCCATAGTCGCGGCCGCCGACGATGGCCCTGACGGCGCCGTTGGTCTCGATGACGACGACAGCGCCTTCGGTGACGTTATACTCCTTGCCGAACTGGCGCAGATGGAACTCCACCGATTCTTCCGCCGCCTTCTGGATGTTGGCGTCGAAGGTGGTGTGGGCGACCAGCGAGTGCTGGCCAGGCTTGGCGATCTTCTTGACCTCGTCGAACGCCCAGTCGAGGTAATAATCCGGGCTTTTCTGTTCGCCGCGATCGACGACATCGGCAGGGTGCAGCCTTGCCTGCAGGACCTGACCCTCGGTCATGAAACCGGCGTCCACAAGGTTGGACAGCACCACATTGGCGCGCGCGCGCGCCGCCGGCAGGTTGATGTGCGGCGCATATTTGGTCGGCGCCTTGAACAGGCCGGCCAGCATCGCCGCCTCGGCGAGGTTCAGGTCCTTGACGCTCTTGCCGAAATAGAAGTCGGCGGCCGCCTCGATGCCGAACGTGCCGCCGCCCATATAGGCGCGGTCGAGATAGAGCTGCAGGATTTCCTTCTTCGACAGATTGGCCTCGAGCCACAGCGACAGGAAGGCTTCCTTGATCTTGCGCTCCAGCGTGCGCTCATTGGTGAGGAACAGGTTCTTGGCCAGCTGCTGGGTGATGCTCGAGCCGCCCTGGACGACGGAATTGGCCCGCACATTCTCGAAGATCGCACGTGAAAGGCCCAGCACATCGATGCCGTAGTGATCGAAGAAGCGGCGATCCTCGGTGGCGAGCACCGCTTTGATGACGTGATCGGGCATTTCGTCGACCGGCACCGAATCGCGCTGGATGATGCCGCGCTGGCCGATCTCGTTGCCGTAGCGGTCGAGGAAGGTGACGGCGAAGTCGCCCTGCGCGCGCCAGTCGCCAGCCGTATCCTGGAAAGCCGGAATGGCCAGCGCCAGCATCACCACAATGCCGCCGGCGCCCAGTGTAAAACCTTCGCTCAACAGTTCGATGATGCCACGGCGCCAGCCGTTGACGCGGAAGCGCCGCGAGAAGATCGTCGCGGCTTCCCAGAACTGGCGCGCCTTGAAACCGATCTCGTAGAGCGAGGAATCGAGCCAAGCATCGAGCGACAGCAGCCAGGCTGCGATCGGACCTCTTCTCTTGCGCGGTTCAGGACTGGCCATTCGGAAATCCGGCTCGGCTGTGGCGTGACCTGAAAACCGCAAGCCGGCAATTTCAGGGCGGCGCCCTGTCCCGACTATTCATCCATTTTGTGGACGCTCACAAGGGCGGCGAGGACACAGCTGCAAGGTTTGTTGGCGCAAGGGCAGGGGGCAAGCGTGAAAGGCAACTCTGCCGCGCGCCCGGAGAAAGGTAAATTGTTGAAGGCAAGCAGACATAACGTTTCTTCAATCAAGGCAAATTATATGTTTGGTGAGCTAAAAATTGCAGCGAAAGAAAGTAGTATGAAACGCCTGATTTTTATCTGCTCTATATCCTCCTTGCTGTTCCTGTCCGTGAGCCGAGCGTTCGCGTTCAATTTCGGATTCATCAGAGTGCCGGACTGGATGGATTCTTACATTGGCGTGCTCGTTGTCATCACCTGCATTTTCTGGCTTGGCCTGGCGGCGACGAAACCGAGTGGCGTTCCGATCAAGCAGCTTGCAAACGTCAAGATCTCGCCGCTAGCGAAGTTCTTCCGCATCGGCCTGCTCATCGCCTTCACCATCCTGATGGTCATCTTTTTCGCCGGGATGGGGCTCAGACGATACGCTGAGATGACGGGCGCAGCGTAAAGCCGCGCGCCGATTTTGTCAGCCAAGGTGGGATAGTTGGTGCCCCGCCAACCGCTGCCTCTCAGGCCGGCTCGCGCTTCAATGCCTGCACCATGCAGTGGATGCCGCCGCCGGTCTTCGAGATCTCGCTCATGTCGACCGCCGCGACCTCGAAACCACGGGCCTTGAGCTGGCCGATCAGCGTCTGGCTGGAGGTCGGCGCGATCACCCGGTCCTTGCCCAGCGACATGAAGTTGCAGCCGAGCGCCATCGTATCCTGGAACGGCACGTCGATGATCTCGTGGCCCTTGCCCTTCAGCCAGTCGACGATGCCCGGCTCGGTGCAGGCGAGGCAGACAGCGGTCAGTTTTTCGGCGATCGGCACCACCATCAGGTCGATATGGACATAGTACTCGTCGATGAAGGCGATGCGGGTTTCCCAGCCTTCCTTGTCGAACCACGCCTGCACCTGGCGTGCGCCTTCTTCCTGGGTGCGGGCGCCGCCGCAGCCGATCAACACGACGCCGTCCTCGATGACATTGAAGTCGCCGCCCTCGAATGTGCCTGCGGTGACCATGTCGTAGATCGGGATGCCGAGTTTTTCGTAGGTGCGGATGGCGGCATAATTCTCGCCGCGCCGCCACCAGTTGGCCATCGCTGTGATGACCGCGCCGTAAGGCGTCATGACACTGGAATCGCGGGAATAAACCTGCATCGGCAGTTCCGGTGTCGGCTCGTGCCAGTGGATGTTGACGCCGAAATGCTCGTAGGCGGCGACAAGGTCCTTGTGCTGCGCCTGCGCGATCTGGACGTTGCAAGGCGCCTCGCGCAGATGCTTGCGCGACAGCGAGCTGGTCGATAGGTGGCGCAGGAAATTGGGCGAGCCGAGCAGGACGTCGGTCAGGACATCGGTCTCGTTGGCAAAGCCCCAGGCGGTCAGCGGCTTGGTGCCGCCGGCCGGGTTGCGGCGCTGCAACGAAAACGGCTCGGCGACGATGCGGTCATGAACGGTCATGGGGTTCTCCTCGTGAGGCAACTTGGTTGATCATGTGGCTTTGGGATTGTTCGGTATCCACCAGTCCGGTCCGCGCGGGGTGGTGACGTATTCCGGCCAGCGAAATCCAATCGGCGGTTCGTAGTCGCAGAGCGGCGCAATCCAGTTCGAGCCGCCGATTCCACCGCCGGTGCGGGTGACGAATTCACTCATCGCCGCATCGCGGGCGGTCTGGTCTTCCAGCAGGCGAAGGGCGGCGAGCGCTATGGTCTTCGCCGCGCAGATGACCATCGGGTCGATGGTGGCGGGAATGCCGCCCAGCGCATTCATCACCCATGACGGATAGGGGTAGCCGGTTTCCGAGCGCAGCGCCGGGCGGGCGACATAGAAGCGCGCAGTCGGCGTATGCCAGCTCATATCGGTGTAATCGTCGGAGGTCGAATTCACCTGCGAGGGCGGCAGATCGCGGCGCAGGATCGCTTCCGCCGCCTGCGGCTCGATCAGGCGCTCCAGTTCTTCGATGAACGGCTCGTCACTAGCCATGCGACCGGCATTGACCTGCATGTCGCGCGCGACTGCCTTGGCGTCCTCGTCCCAGCGCGGCGGCCCGACGGTCGACAGCGCTTCATAGGCGATTTCGGCCATGGCGTGATTGGCCAGCCCCGGCCGCGACTTCGACACCCAATGCCGCTCGTGGCGGCAGCCGCTCATGCTGGCAGCGGCCTCGGCGTTGCGGTCGAGCACGGCGGTGATCTGCTCGGCCATCGCCAGCGTCGGCACGCGGATCATGTACTGGATCTCGGCCAGCCCCGCCGGCAGGTTGTCGGCGGTCGCCTGGCCGGCTGTGAGGATCGCCTCGCTGACCGACCAGCCGCCCTGGTGCGGCAGCATGGAATCGCGCAGCGCCTTGGACGCCATGTACATCATCATGAGCGCGTCGTTGGCGCCCGGCGCCCGCACCGCCGAATGCGCCTGCGGAATGGGCGCTGCGCCGCCCGCCGCCCGCGCCCCGCGCTCCGGCTGGTCGCAGATGAAGCGGTAGATCATTGCGTAGGCTGCCCCGCAATGCGTGTCCCAGCGCGCGGTGTTGCAGAGCGGCAGCATGTAGAACGGGTGGAAGGAGATCATGCCGGCGAGACCGTCATAATAGCCCTTGGCGGCATGGATCGGCTTTGATCCGCGCACCTTCTCGGCTGGCTCGCCGGTGAAGCGCAGCGTCCCTGAAATGCCGTGGCGCTGCATCGCCGCCTTGGTCGCCAGCAGCCCGCCGAGGCTTGAAATGCCCAGCCCGGAATGCGGGTCGGTATGACCACCAGCATGTTCTGAGAGGCCTGGGCGCGGACGCTTGACCGTCGCGGCATCCTGGCAATTGCCCGGTACCGCGTCATATTCGGCGTACATGCCGATGGTCGGGCCGGGGCCATTGGTCCAGTGGGCGCAGAAGGCCGTCGGCATGCCGCCGGACCCTTCCTCGACGGAGAAGCCTTCGCGCTTCAGCCGCTCCACATACCAGGCAGCCGACTGATATTCCCGCCATGCGGTTTCACCGAAGTCGAAGATGGTGCGCGTCCACGCCGACAGCAACGGCTGGATGTCGTCGAGACAGGCAAGGGCGGTTGCTTGCGCCGAGGTGGCCACCGGTTTCTCCATGGGATGAGAAGAAAGCAGTGAAGCGGTTCGCCAAAAAGTGATATGTTTTCCCGGCTCATGCAAATTCGGTTCACCTGAGGCCTCTTGCGCATACCATCCACCCAAGCGCTGCGCGCGCTCGACAGCTTTGCCCGCCACGGCAGCGTCTGGCGCGCCGCCGACGAGTTGCATCTGACCCGCAGCGCCGTGAGCCATCAGCTTCGCCTGCTTGAACGCGACCTTGGCTTCGATCTGCTCGAGCGCATCGGCAAGGGCGTGGCCCTGACGCCGCGCGGCCAGCGTTACGCCAGCGACGTGCGCAAGGCGCTGACCGTGCTGGGCGATGCGGTGACCCGCCATGCCGGCACCGGCGTTGGCGGCTCGTTCAGCATCAGTTGCACGCCGGGCTTCGCCTCGCTGTTCTTGTGCACCCATATCGGCGAGTTCAGGCAGATGTACCCCGATGTCGCGCTGCGCATCCTGACGCCGCGACGGCTGGATGATGTCAGCAATGCCGACGCCGACGCTTTCATCGCCTTTGGCGTTGGCAATTGGCCGAACCGGGCCGCCGAACTGTTGTGCGAGATTTCCTTTACGCCGCTCTGCAGCCCGACGCTCCTCAACAAGGTCGGTGGGTTCTCCAAACCCGCCGATGTGCTGCGGGCCAATCTCCTTCATCTCGGCGACACCGAGGATTGGGCGCGCTGGCTGGCGCTGTCCAGGGTCGAGAACCCCGACCCGGAAGGCGGTATCTTCTTTTCCGACATGAATCTTGTCTTCTCGGCCGCGATCGCTGGCCAGGGCATGGCCATGGGCGACGAACTGACCAGCGGCAAGGCCCTGGCCGAGGGCAGGCTGGTGCGCCCCTTCGACATCGCGATCAAATCGCCGCGCTCCTACTTCCTCGTTTCCGAACACGCCAAGGCGACGCATCCGGTGCTTGATGCGTTTGCCGGATGGCTGCGATCGAAGCTCGCGGAGAGCAATGCCAAGGGCATGGCCGACCACGGGCGCCACAGATTGGACAGATGAATGGAATTTGCCGATCCGGCGAAAACTATTCGGTTGCGGTGAGGCCGCGCGCTGCCCTACGATTTCTCTTGGAGTTGAGGAAACAGGCAGGATGCAGCAACCCGGCCGGGCCGCAGAGATCAAGGCAATCGGGATCGGCAAGAGCTTCGGCTCGTTCCGTGCGCTGGACAATCTGACGCTCGATATCGGCCGCGGCGAGTTCCTGACCCTGCTTGGGCCGTCCGGTTCGGGCAAGACCACCTTCCTGATGATCCTTGCCGGCTTCGTGCAGCCGACCGAGGGCCGGTTGTTCAGCGATGGCGTCGACATCACCGAACGGCCGGCCGAACAGCGTGCCGCCGGCATGGTGTTCCAGGGCTACGCGCTGTTCCCGCATATGACGGTTGAAGCCAACATCGCCTTCCCACTCAAGGTGCGCAAGAAATCGGCGGCCGACATCAAGCGCCGTGTCGGCGAGATGATCGAACGCGTCGGCCTCAAGGGCCACGAGAAAAAACTGCCGGCGCAGCTTTCAGGCGGTCAGCAGCAGCGCGTCGCGCTCGCCCGCGCCCTGGTGTTCGAGCCGGGCGTGCTGTTGCTCGATGAGCCTTTCTCGGCACTCGACAAGGGCCTGCGCGGCCAGATGCAGGCCGAGATGAAGCGGCTGCATCAGGAGACCGGCACCACCTTCGTCTTCGTTACCCACGACCAGAGCGAGGCACTGGCGCTGTCGTCGCGCGTCGCCATCTTCAATCATGGCAAACTGCTGCAGGTCGGCGCGCCCGACGAGGTCTACGACCGGCCGGACAACCGCTTCGTCGCCGAGTTCCTCGGCGAGATCAACATGCTGCCGCTGAAGGGGGTGCGCCCGGCCGACAATGGCTCGACCGGCCTCTGCGAAGACCGCGCGGTCTCCATGCGCTGCAAGGCTGAGGCGGTGCGCGGCGATGCAATCCTGGCGATCCGGCCTGAATACATGTCGATATCAGGCGAGGCGGTAGCCGGCGAGAACGGCATCGCCGCGACCGCGATCAATTCCACCTATCTCGGCGCGGCAACGCGGCTTGA
Organism: Mesorhizobium newzealandense; assembly: GCF_042682145.1. Classification (NCBI taxonomy): domain Bacteria; kingdom Pseudomonadati; phylum Pseudomonadota; class Alphaproteobacteria; order Hyphomicrobiales; family Phyllobacteriaceae; genus Mesorhizobium; species Mesorhizobium newzealandense. The sequence continues at coordinate 325,140 of NZ_JBHUGZ010000030.1, forward strand.
CCTGACGACGCGGCAAGGCGCGAAGGTCACGGTATCGGTGCCGAACGAGATAGCTGCCGCCGCGCTGAGCAAGGGCAACTCCGTCTGGCTCACCTGGCCGGCGGAAAAGGGTTTCCTCCTTCCGGATGGAGGACAATGACGAACGGTGTGGCGAGACTTCGCGCCACCGCTTTCCGGTACTCTCAACGACAAAAAGGGGAACTGACATGACAAATGACACCAAGAAACAAGCCATCGAGAGCATGTCCGCCAGGGCAGGTCGCGGCGAGATCTCGCGCCGGCAATTTACGCAGCTGGCAGCAATCGTGCTGGCCGGCACGCCGATGCTGCTGCGCTCGACCGGAGCCTTTGCCGCGGCGAAGGAACTGGTGCTGGTGAACTGGGGCGGCGACGCCATCACCGCCTATGATGCCGCCTACGGCCAGGCCTTCGCCAAGGAAACCGGCATTACAGTCAAGATGGACGGCTCGGGCCCGACCGAAGGCGCCATCGCCGCGCAGTTCAAGAGCGGCGCGCCGACCTGGGACCTCGTCGACGTCGACCCGTTCTCGGCCATCACGCTCGGCGCGCAGGGCGCACTCGAGCCGATCGACTATGCGATCGTCGACAAGAAGAAGATGCGCGAAGGCTTTGGCTGGGAATATGCCGCTTCGACCTATTTCTTCTCCTATGTCATCGCCTACGATTCCGAGAAGTATGGCAAGGATGCGCCGACCGGCATGGCCGATTTCTTCGACGTGAAGAAATTCCCCGGCAAGCGCTCGCTCTACAAATGGGGCGTGTCGAGCTGGGAGGCCGCATTGCTGGCCGACGGCATCGCGCCCGCCTCGCTCTACCCGCTCGATCTGAAGCGCGCGCACGACAAGATCGCCGCCTTCAAGGAGAACGTCGTCGCCTATTGGGGCGGCGGCGCCGAGAGCCAGAGCGTGCTGCTCAATGGCGAGGCCTCGATGGCCATCGTCTGGTCGACCCGCGCTTCGCTGATCGAGCAGGATTCCGGCGGCAAGATCAAGTTCATCTGGGACCAGGGACTGATTTCGCCCGGCGCGCTCGCCGTGCTCAAGGGCAATCCCGGCGGCAAGGAAGCGGCGATGAAGTTCATCGCCAGCGCCCAGGATCCGCAAAAGCAGCTGGTCATGTTCGACAAGCTCGGCCAGGGCCCTGCAAACCCGGCCGCCGACGCGCTGATCCCCGCCGACAAGAAGCGCATCAATCCGGTCGACCCCGAGAACATGAAAAAGCAGATCGCGCTCGATATGGACTGGTACGCCAAGAACTACGGGGCAGCGCTCGACGAATACACCAAGATCATCTCCGCCTGATCAAGGCCGGATGACCGGGTCGACATGAGAGCATATCTCTCCGACAGGATGGGCGCGGCGCTGTTGATGGCGCCGCTGCTCCTGTTTCTTGCCCTGGCCTATGCCTGGCCGTTCCTCGGCGTCGTCAAGTGGAGTTTTACGCTGCCGACGCCGGGGCTCGGCCAGTATGACGCGCTGCTCACCGACGATCTGGTGCAGTCGGTGTTCATCCGCACCCTGCGCATCGCGGCGGTCGTCACCGTGGTTTCGGTGGCCGCTGCCTATGCCATCACCGTCGTCTGGGTGCGCGGAACCCCGGCACAGCGCCTGGTTGCCGAGTTCTGCATTCTCGTTCCCTTCTGGATCTCGGTGCTGACCCGTGCCTTCGGCTGGGTGGCGCTGCTGTCCAATCGCGGCTTGATCAACACCTGGCTGCAGGCAATCGGCTTCATTTCCGAACCGCTGGCGCTGGTGCGCAACGAATTCGGCGTCATCGTCGGCATGACGCATTTCCTCATTCCTTTCGCCGTCTTTCCGCTGGCGTCCGCCATGCGCAGCCTCGACGACCGCGTGCTGCTGGCCGCGCGCGGGCTCGGCTCCAGCCGCATGCGCACCTTCTGGTCGGTCTTCGTGCCCATGACCCGCTCCGGCATCATCGGCGCGGCGCTCATCGTCTTTGTGTTCTCGCTGGGCTTCTTCGTGACGCCGGCGATCCTCGGCGGCGGCCGCAGCGTCATGGTCGCCGAGCTGATCTATCTCAGGATCTTCCAGAGCCCGGACTGGGGGCTGGGCGCGGCGATCAGCGTCGTGCTGGTGCTGTTCGTCGGCGCGCTGATGGCGCTCTTGTTCCGTTATGTCAGACCGAAGCAATTGATCTGATGCCGACCTACCGCCCTGGTCCCGTCTCGCTGATCATCGCCGCCTTCGTGGCGCTGTTCCTGCTGATGCCGCTGCTCGCCGTCATCCCGGTGTCGCTGACGCCGAGCCGCATGCTGGCGATGCCGTCCGGCGAACTGTCGCTGCGCCACTACCGGGCGCTGATCGAGGATCCGCGCTGGATCGGCTCGATCCTGCTCTCGATCCGCATCGGCATCGTCAGCAGCGCCTTTTCCACCGTGCTGGCGCTGTGCTTCAGCCTCGGCGTGTGGATGTTCCAGCCGCGCTTCACCGCGGCACTCGTCGGCTTCGTTCTGCTGCCGATGGTGGTGCCGCCGGTGGTTTCGGCCATCACGCTCTACTTCCTTTTGACCTCGATCTCGGGTTTCAGCTCGTTCTTCGGCTACGACACCTGGCTTGGCGTTGCCATGGCGCATTCGGTGATGACGGTGCCGTTCGCCACCGTGCTGATGCTGGTCTCGCTCAGCCAGCTCGACCGGCGCATCGACCTTGCCGCGCGCGGTCTGGGCGCAACTGTCTGGGAGCGCGCCACCCGGATCATCATGCCCAACATCAAGTTCGGCATCATCACCGCGGCACTTCTCTCCTTTGTGCTGTCCTGGGAAGAAATCGGCGTCACGCTGTTCATTACAAGCGTCAACGCCATCACGCTGCCCAGGCTGATGTGGATGGGGCTGCGCGACAACATCGACCCCGCGATCGCAGCGCTCTCGGTGATCCTGATCATCATCACGGTGCTGGTGCTGGCGGTGCGCAGCCTAGTGGTTAGGCAGCGCGGGGCGCAATAAACAAAAAACGCGCCGAGACGCGGCCGAACCTGTCAAGATCGCCAGGCCGCTGGTTCAAGCCAATCAAGGACCCGGCCTGCCCTTCGGTCAGTCACCATGGTGGCTACAGGCATAGCGGCCAGGGCTGGGAGTTTCCTTGGGTAGATAATGGACAGTTTCACCCAGACGAAATTGGCAACTGCGAATTTGGCTCATTAGCCTTTCTCGACCGCCTGACGATCGCGCGACGCAGATTGCCGTCTTCTGAGGCTAGTCTCCATCTGTTCTCCTCGACTTCACTCACGATGCGGCGCTAAATATACAAAAGCACTGGCGTTTCATGGAGGTGAAGATGTCGGTGACGTACGACTTTGCGGGCCGAACAGCCATCGTCACAGGTGGCGCCCGTGGTATCGGTCGCGCGATAGCTGGTAAGCTCGCGTTGAGCGGAGTGGACGTTTGGATCTGGGATATTGAGCCTGTCGAGCTTGAAGGCACACGTTCGCTTTCAGTGGACGTGACGAAACGCGATAGCATCATGCAAGCGCTAACCATCATGGGCGAAGGCGGGATCGACATTCTCGTGAACAACGCGGGGTGGCTGGGTAGCTATAAGCCGTTCGAGGAATTCGAACCGACAGAATGGCAGCGAAACTTGCAGGTCAACCTCCTTGGCACGTTCGAAGTAACTCATCGGGTGCTCCCACTTATGCGACGAGCGGGCAAGGGTCGTATTGTCAACATGGGATCCCTTGCCGGTAAAGAGGGACTGCCGAGCCTTGCGGCCTATTCCGCAGCCAGCGCCGGTGTCATCGCGTTTACCAAAGCGCTGTCGCGTGAAGTCAGCGATACCGATATTCGCGTCAACTGCATCGCTCCGGGCCCGATCGATACTCGCCTTATTCGGGATCTCGGCAATGAGACCGTCGACGCGATGATATCGGCAAGTCCGCTGAAGCGGCTCGGCGATCCGAACGAGGTAGCGGCGCTCGTTGTGTGGCTTTGCTCAGATGCCAGTGCGTTCAACACAGGCGCTGTTTTCGATATGTCGGGCGGCCGAGCCCGATACTAGTAGCAGCGATGCGATAGTTTCTAGTGGGCTGGTTGAGCCGGACAGCTGCCGTTGCGGATCCTGCTTCGCCTGTGTTTCCGGATCCATTTCAGGATGGCCGGGGTCGTGCGAAATGCTCGTTTGCGGCAGCCACAAGATGGCGAGCTGGCTGCTGACGGCCTTGGCCTTTTCTGGATCGAGCATCTTTACTCCGGAATCAAGGAAAAATGCACCGTTGCTTGCCGCCTAGTGGGTCAAAAGCCGGCAAGGAACATTCCGTCATGTGACCCCATTCATACGGGGCAAGGTTAGGTGAGCGGGAATCGAAAGTCCACGTTCACACTCGGCTTGCCAGGCATCTAGCCGACCCGTCCGCTTTCAGGTCGCAGTGCGTCATCACCATGGCCCCGGCGCTTGCGTTGCGCAGCTTCGTGCGGATACGCTGCGAGCGAATTGTAGTGCGCAAGATGCTGTTCGAGGCGTGGCAGGCGAGGGGACGATACATGACCGCATCCGGCGACTTGCTGCAGGCATTGTTCCAGCGACTGAGAAGCGATGCATCGCTGTCGGCGCTGCTGGGCGGCGCCGGGCTGCTCGAACACGCAGACGACAATGCCGCCTTTCCCCACGTAACCTGCGGCCAGACCAGCGCCTTCGACTGGGACACAGGGGTTCAGAACGATGCCGATCAGCTGGTCACGCTGCATGTCTGGTCGAAGACCCATGACGAGGCCGAAACGCATGCCATCATGGACAGCATCAAGGCACGCCTCGCAGGCGCGGTGCTGAACATCGGCCCGCGTGGACAGACACGCCTCGTGCTGGAGTTCGCCGAGGCTCGCTATGACGAGGACCTGCTCGTGCATCACGGCTTGCTGCGTTTTCGCGCCATAACGCAGGAAAATGACTGATGCGCTTTCAATATGGTCCAAACGGGGTCTAGACTGATGCTTCCGGGATTTCGCTGTGTGGGCGGCGAATTCCGATCGGTTGTCTCGCGTTACAGGGGTAGCGGACATGGTCTTGGCGGCGTTCACTGTTCATTTCACGTTCAGCACCGATGCGTTACAACGCCGACCATGAAAACGCTTCGCTCCCACTTCCGAACCGCGACACTGGCGCTCTGTGCTGGCGGGCTGTTTGCGTCGCAGGCGATGGCGACACCGGTCATCACGCCGGACCGGGCCGACCCGATCGTATTGGCGGCGTCCGATTGCTACGCCATCGGGCAACAGGTGGCCGAGCAGAATGGCGGAACGCTGGCCAAGGCCTCGCAATCGACTCGCGGCGGCCAGCCGGTTTGCGTCATCGTCGTGCTCGTGCCGGGCAAGGATGGGCAGCGTCCGCGCCGTTCCGAAATCGTCGTGCCGCAGAACTGACCCAATCTTTCATCTTACAGGCCTTCGTTTCCCAGGCCGCCGGAATCGGCCTATATCTGCCCTAGCTCTTCAACAGGTATCGATCTCCGCATGCGCGTACTCGTCGTCGAGGATGACAAGGATCTCAACCGGCAGATATCGGACGCGCTGGTCGACGCCGGCTATGTCGTCGACCGCGCCTTCGATGGCGAGGAGGGCCATTTCCTCGGCGACACCGAACCCTACGATGCCGTCGTGCTCGACATCGGCCTGCCGCAGATGGACGGCATCAGCGTCGTCGAGCGCTGGCGTCGCGGCGGCCGCAAGATGCCGGTGCTGATCCTGACGGCGCGCGACCGCTGGAGCGACAAGGTCTCCGGCATCGACGCCGGTGCCGATGACTATGTCACCAAGCCGTTCCACATCGAGGAGGTGCTGGCGAGGCTCAGGGCCCTGATCCGGCGTGCCGCCGGCCATGCCTCGTCCGAACTGACCTGCGGGCCGCTGCGGCTCGACACCAAGGCCTCGAAGGCCGATGTCGACGGCGTGCCGCTGAAGCTGACCTCGCACGAATTCCGCCTGCTTGCCTATCTGATGCACCATATGGGCGAGGTCGTCTCGCGGACCGAACTGGTCGAACATCTCTACGATCAGGATTTCGACCGCGATTCCAACACCATCGAGGTCTTTGTCGGGCGGCTGCGCAAGAAGATGGGCATCGACATGATCGAAACCGTGCGCGGCATGGGCTACCGCATGCGTGAGCCGGAGGCGTAACTCGGAACCGCTCAAACAAACCGCAAGGACGCCGCTGTCGCTGCGTTTGTGGCCGCGTTCGCTGACGTTCCGCGTGATCGCCTTTTCCACGGTGTGGGCGATCGTGACCCTTGTCATCATCTTCACCCTGATCACCACGCTCTACCGCCAGGCCAGCGAGCGCGGCTTCGACAGCCTGCTTTCGGCGCATCTGTTCAACCTGATCGGCTCCATCGGCATTTCCGACAGCGGTGCGCTCACGGGTGCTCCCGATCTCGGCGACCTCCGGTTCTCGGAGCCGAATTCGGGCTGGTATTGGTCGGTTGAGCCAGCCTCGGAAGGCGTGCACGGAGATCTTCATTCGTCGTCGATGACCAAGACGATCCCGTCGCCGAGCGTTGCCGATGTGCCTTTCAACTCCAGCTTCCAGCGCAGCTATCCGACCGAAGGCATTGGCGGCGAGCAGCTCGAAGTGTTCGAGAGCGAATTCGTTCTCGACTCCAAGAACCGCGCCGCGCGCTTCCGCGTCATGGGCAACCAGAGCGAACTCGAACAGGAAATCTCGACCTTCCAGCGCCGCCTGCTGACTTATCTCAGCCTGTTCGGCGTCGGCATGATCGCCATCAACGCGATCGCCATCCTGCTCGGCCTGCAGCCGCTGCGCCGGGTCAGGAACGCACTTGCCATGGTGCGCGAGGGCACCGCGCACAGGCTCGATGGTCGGTTCCCGGCCGAGATCGAACCGCTTGCCAACGAGACCAATGCGCTGATCGAAAACAACCGGCGCATCGTCGAGCGGTCGCGAACCCAGGTCGGCAATCTCGCCCATTCGCTGAAGACGCCGCTGGCGGTGCTGCTCAATGAGGGCCGGGCGCTTGGCGGCGCCAAGGGGCAGCTGATTGCCGAACAGGCCGCTTCGATGCAGAAGCAGGTCGAGCACTATCTGCAGCGCGCCCGTGTCGCGGCGCAACGCGACAGCGTCGTCTACCGCACGCAGGTGACGCCGCTGGTGCAACGCATGGTGCGGGTTTTGCAGAAGCTCAATCCACAGACCAACCTGTCGCTGACCCTGCCGGCTACCGAGGTCGTCTTCGCCGGCGAGCGCGAAGATCTCGAGGAGTTGCTGGGCAATCTGCTCGAAAACGCGATGAAATGGGCCAGGAGCGCGGTGCAGGTGTCGGTCGTGCCTTTGACCGGCAAGGACGACACGGCCAGCCTGTTTGAGATCAGCATCGAGGATGACGGCCCGGGCATTCCCGAGGACAAGGCGCGCGAGGCGATGAAGCGCGGACGGCGGCTGGACGAGACGAAGCCTGGAACAGGTCTGGGACTGGCCATTGTCGCCGACCTCGTCAACGAGTATGGAGGCGTCCTGGCACTCGAACGGTCCGGCATGGGCGGATTGAAGGCGGTGGTGCGATTGCGGAGCCTTCAATGATGCTTTCCGAGGGCCAATCGACATCGATGGACGGGGCATGTTATGGCGGCATGTCGATTGGTCATGGATCGGCCGGCCGCGGCCAAATTTCCGACAAATATCAATACTATGGCCACACCCACTTCTCCGATGACGCGGCCCCCGGCTCATCCATGGCAGGCTCCAACTCAAGAAAACCGGTTGTTGGCATGAAGATTCGCGTCGCACTTGTTTCCGCATTGCTGGCCGTCTCCGGCTGCACCACCTTGAGCGGCAAGGGTCCCACCGTCGCCCCGACGCCGGCCTCGACGCCTCCTTCCAGCGGCAAGGTCACGACGACGATCATTTCGGCGATGGACGGCGGCCTGGTCGGCGGCTCGATCGGCAACGGCCTGAGCGAGACCGAGAAGCGCAGTGCGCTCGAGGCGGAATACAAGGCGCTCGAATACACGACCAGTGGCCAGAAAGTGGCATGGAAGGGCGACCAGGCTTCGCATTATGGCGAGGTGGTTCCGGGCCAGCCCTACCGCGTCGGCTCGCAGGACTGCCGCCAGTATACGCAGACGGTGTTTACCGGCGGAGCCGGCGTGACGGCGCGCGGAACCGCCTGCCGCAACGGCGACGGCAGCTGGACGCCGCTGACCTGACAATCGACCGGGTTCGGCCGGTATCCGGCCGGTTGATGTCGATCAAGGACATGCGGCGCGCCTGCCGTCAAAGCGTCGCAGGACACTTGTGTTGGCACGGCAGGGCTCTGCCGTTATTGGAAGAACCATGCTGTTCTGGGTCATAGCCGCAATTCTCACGCTCGGTGCAAGCCTGGCGGTGCTGCTGCCGCTGGCCGCCAGCTCGAAGAGTGCGTCGTCGGCCGGCGATCACGATCTGGAAGTCTATCGCGATCAGTTGTCCGAACTCGACCGCGACGCCGCGCGTGGCTTGATCCAGCCGGCGGAAGCGACCGAGGCCCGCGCCGAGATCGCTCGCCGCATCCTTCGCCTCGACAATGCGGCAGCGGCCGGCAAGGCCTCCGTCAGACAGACGTCGGTCGCGGCAAGGCTGGTGGCAACCGCGGCCGTGCTCGCGGTACCGCTAGTCAGCTGGGGTCTCTACAGCCAGCTCGGCTCTCCTGAGCTGCCGTCGCAGCCGCTCAGTGAGCGGCTGGCCAGGAATCCGGCCGACAGTTCGGTCGACGAATTGGTGGCGCGGGCCGAAGCCCATCTTGCCGCCAATCCTTCCGACGGCAGGGGATGGGATGTGCTCGCACCCGTCTATCTGCGCATGCAGCGCTTTTCCGATGCGGCAGCGGCCTATCGCAATGCCATTCGCCTCGATGGCGACAGCGCGATCCGCCGGGCCGGCCTTGGCGAGGCGATCGCCAATGCTGCAGGCGGCATTGTCTCGGCCGATGCCCAGGATGCTTTTGAGGCGTCCTTGAAGCTCGATCCGGCCAATGCCAAAGCCAGCTTCTACCTGGCCATGGCGCTGGCACAGGAAGGCCGCGGCAAAGAAGCGGTTGCGGCCTGGCAGGCGATGCTGGGCAAGCTGCCGCCGGATTCGCCATGGCGCGGTGCGGTCGAGCAGGCGCTGGCCAAATCCGGCAGCCCCGAAGTCGCTTCCGGCAGCGCCACCAACGGTCCCGATGCCGGCGATGTCGACGCCGCATCCTCGATGTCTCCCACGGACAGGGAGGCCATGATCAACACCATGGTCGCCGGCCTCGACGACAAATTGCGGCAAAATCCGCGCGACCCGGAAGGATGGATGCGGCTCGTTCGTTCCTATGTCGTGCTGGGCAAGGCCGACCAGGCGCGTGACGCGCTGGGTCGCGCTATAGCCGTCTTTGGAGCCGACAGTGACGAAGCCAAGAAATTCACCGCCTTTGCCGCCTCGCTTGGCCTGACGGCGACGGAGTAGACCTTGATATGACGCGCAAGCAGAAACGACTCTCGGTGATCGCGGGCGGTCTGGCCTTCCTGGGCGCCGCCACCGGGCTGACCTTTTACGCGCTTGGCCAGAAGGCGTCCTATTTCTACATGCCGGCCGACCTCACCACCGCCAGCGTCCAGCCCGGCCAGCGCATCAGGCTGGGCGGGCTGGTCGAAAAAGGCACCATCCAGCGCGGGCAGGGGACGACAGTCGCCTTTTCGGTCACCGACACGCACAAATCGGTCAAGGTCACCTATACCGGCATCTTGCCGGACCTTTTCCGCGAAGAGCAGGGCGTCATCACCGAAGGCACCTTCGGCCCGGACGGCGTCTTCGTTGCCGACAGTGTGTTGGCCAAGCATGATGAGCGCTACATGCCCAAGGAGGTGGCCGACGGATTGAAGGCCAAGGGCGTCTGGCAGGAGAGCAAGAGTGAATAACTCCGGCAGGAGATCAAAAGTGGATTGCGGCCATGGTTGAAACCGGACATTTCGCCCTGGTTCTGGCGTTTGCGCTTTCGCTGGTGCAGACCATCGTGCCGCTGTTTGGCGCGCGCCTGAACAACCAGCGCCTGATGGCGGTCGGCGGCCCGGTCGCGGTGACCGGCTTTGCCTTGACGGCGCTGTCCTTCGCAGCACTTGCGAGCGCCTATGCAAGCTCCGACTTCTCGGTGGCGAGTGTGTGGGAAAACTCGCATTCGCTGCAACCGTTGATCTACAAGATCACCGGAACCTGGGGCAATCACGAAGGCTCGATGCTGCTCTGGGTGCTGATCCTGACCTTCTTCGGTGCGCTTGTCGCCGCTTTCGGGTCGAACCTGCCGGCAACGCTGCGCGCCAATGTGCTTGCCGTGCAGGGCGCGATCGGCGCCGCCTTCTTCCTGTTCATCCTGGCGACGTCCAATCCGTTCATCCGGCTCAATCCGGCGCCGATCGAAGGCCGTGATCTCAACCCGATCCTGCAGGACCTCGGCCTCGCCATTCACCCGCCGTTTCTCTATCTCGGTTATGTCGGCTTCTCGATCTGCTTTTCCTTCTCGGTCGCGGCCCTCATCGAAGGGCGCATCGATGCGTCCTGGGCGCGCTGGGTGCGGCCGTGGACGCTGGTCGCCTGGATGTTCCTGACCGGAGGCATCGCCATGGGATCGTACTGGGCCTATTACGAGCTCGGCTGGGGCGGTTTCTGGTTCTGGGACCCGGTCGAGAACGCCTCCTTCATGCCGTGGCTGGCGGGCACCGCACTGCTGCATTCGGCCATCGTCATGGAAAAGCGCTCGGCGCTGAAGATCTGGACGCTGCTGCTCGCCATCCTGACCTTTTCGCTGTCGCTGCTCGGCACCTTCCTGGTGCGCTCCGGCGTGTTGACCTCCGTCCACGCCTTCGCCACCGACCCGACGCGCGGCGTCTTCATCCTGTGCATCCTGACGCTGTTCATCGGCGGCTCGCTGGCGCTGTTTGCGCTGCGCGCTTCCCGGCTGACGGCCGGTGGCCTGTTCCATCCGATTTCGCGCGAGGGCGCGCTCGTTCTCAACAATCTGTTCCTGACCACCGCGACCGCGACCGTCCTCGTCGGCACCCTCTATCCGCTTGCTGTCGAAGCCTTTTCTGCCGACAAGATTTCGGTAGGCGCGCCATTCTTCAACCTGACGTTCGGACCGCTGATGGTGCCGCTGCTGGTGATGGTTCCGTTCGGGCCACTGCTGGCCTGGAAGCGCGGCGATGTCTTTGCCGTTGCGCAGCGCCTCATGGTGGCGTTCGCCGCAGCCCTTCTGGCGACGCTGGTCACCGCTTTGTTCATCGACGGCGCCTCGGTGTTCGCAGCTCTTGGCGTTGGCCTCGCCGTCTGGCTGATCCTTGGCGCGCTCACCGATCTCGCGGTCAAGTCAGGCTTCGGCAATGTTGCGGCGGGGACCATGGTCAGGCGCTTGCTCGGCTTGCCGCGCTCGGTTTTCGGCACTGCTTTCGCTCACCTTGGCCTCGGTCTGACCACGCTAGGCATCGTCGGCACGCTTTGCTTCGGCACCGAAAAGATCCTGTCGATGCATGCCGGCGAGACCGTCGAACTGTCCGGCCACACGCTGCGTTTCGTCGGGCTTTATCCTGCCCAGGGTCCGAACTACAGCGAGGACCGTGGCCGTTTCGAGCTGATCGGCGTCAGCGGCAGTGCAATTGGCGAAATCGACTCCGCCAAGCGTTTCTATCCGGTGCGGCAGATGACGACGACGGAGTCCGGCATCAGGACGATAGGTCTCTCCCAGCTCTACATCTCGCTCGGCGACGAGGGCAATGATGGCTCGGTCGTGGTGCGCCTGTGGTGGAAGCCGCTGGTGACGTTGATCTGGGGCGGCGGCCTGATGATGATGGCGGGCGCGGCCATGTCGCTGATGGACAGGCGACTGCGTGTCGGCGCGCCCTCTCGCCGGCGCAAGCAGGTGAGCGCCGTGCCGTCCGCGGGCCTGCCATGAGCGCCCGGCTTTCGCTGACCTCGATCGTCCTGCTGCTGGCGCTGCTCTTCGCCGGCGCTGCACAGGCGGTGAAGCCCGACGAGATGCTGGCCGATCCGGCGCTCGAGGCGAGGGCCCGGGCGCTGTCGGAAGGCCTGCGCTGCATGGTCTGCCAGAATCAGTCGATTGACGAATCCGACGCCGATCTCGCCCGCGACCTGCGCATCCTCGTGCGCCAGCGCCTCGTTGCCGGCGATACCGATCAGCAGGTGATGGATTATGTCGTGTCGCGTTACGGCGAGTTCGTGCTGTTGAAGCCGCGCTTCGAGCTGCGCAATGCCTTGCTGTGGGGCACACCTGTCGTGCTGCTGTTCGTTGGCGGCATTTTCATTGTGATGACCGCGCGATCGCGTCGCACCCTGGCAACAAAAGCCCTGTCCGCCGAAGAACAGGCATCGTTGGACGCCATTTTGCGCCGCGACTGAGGGCGACGGTCACCCCAAACATTACCAAAGTTTCATGTGTCGGAAATGGCGCCGTAATGTGCGCCTCTCTAATTCTCTTTTCCCGAGGATGCCGATTAAACGCGTCCATTTGAAAGAGGATAAGAAACCGATGAATATTGCCCCCAATTCATATTCCGTCACCCGCAAGCGTCTCATGGCTGCCGTCGCGTCCATCGCTGTTGCCGGTGCGATCGGCGTTGGCGCGCTGACGACTGGAACAGGGCCTGTTCTGGCCGATGCCGTGCGTGTCGAGGCACCGCAGGTGCCGGGCTTCGCCGATGTCGTCGAGCGCGTCTCTCCCGCCGTTGTCAGCGTCAAGGTCAAGGCCAAGATCAGCCCGGCGGCAGACGACGGCTCCGACCAGTCCGACGATCCGGACGGCATGAACAACCTGCCCGACAATCCGCAGCTGCGCCGCTTCTTCAAGGAATTCCGTGGCTTTGGTGACCAGAACGGCCAGGGTGGCGGTAATCGCCGGTTCAGCCATCGCGACCACAACAACGACCAGCCGCGGCCGGTGGCGCAGGGTTCCGGCTTCTTCATCTCCGATGACGGCTATCTCGTCACCAACAACCACGTCGTCGAGGAAGGCTCGGCGTTCACGGTGGTGATGAATGACGGCAAGGAACTCGACGCCAAGCTGATTGGCACCGACCCGCGCACCGATCTCGCCGTGCTCAAGGTCGACGGCGTCGGCAAGTTCACCTATGTCGACTTCGCGGATGACTCCAAGGTCCGCGTGGGCGACTGGGTGGTGGCCGTCGGCAATCCGTTCGGTCTCGGCGGCACGGTCACGGCAGGCATCGTCTCGGCCCGGGGCCGCGACATTGGCGCTGGCCCCTATGACGACTTCATCCAGATCGACGCCTCGGTCAATCGCGGCAATTCGGGCGGCCCGACCTTCAATCTCAACGGTCAGGTCGTCGGCATCAACACCGCGATCTTCTCGCCTTCCGGCGGCAGCGTCGGCATCGCCTTCGACATTCCCGCTTCGACCGCCAAGCAGGTGGTGCAGGATCTGATGAAGAGCGGTTCCGTACAGCGTGGCTGGCTCGGTGTCGAAATCCAGCCGGTTACCTCCGACATCGCCGAATCACTGGGCCTGAAGTCGCAGAATGGGGCTCTGGTTTCGAGCGCCCAGGACGATGGTCCGGGAAAGAAGGCCGGCATCACCGCTGGTGACGTGATCACCCAGGTCGACGGCAAGGACGTTGCTTCGCCGAAGGAACTGGCCCGGCTGATCGGCGCCTACTCGCCCGGCAAGTCGGTCGACGTCACGGTGTGGCGCGACGGCAAGAGCCAGACGGTCAAGGTCGACCTCGGCAAACTGCCCTCGAGCGACAAGCAGGCATCAGTCGACCAGCAGCAGCCCGCCGCTCCGGCCAAGCCCGACTCGCTGGCCGATCTCGGTCTGACCGTCACCAAGTCCGAAAACGGCAAGGGGCTGGTGGTGACCGATGTCGATCCCGACAGCGATGCCGCCGACCGCGGCATCCAGCCGGGTGACGTCATCACCGCTGTCAATTCGGCCGAAGTGAACGGCACCGACGACGTCACCAAGGCGATGACCGAAGCGGCGAAGGCCGGACGCAAGGCCGTGCTGATGCAGATCACCCGCGACGACAACAATCGTTTCGTCGCGCTGCCTGTCGCCAAGGGCTGAGGTACGGCTCCGGAGCGTTCTTGCCTCTCCAGGCGGATGAGGACGCTCCGGCGGCAGGTTCGACTTTTCCAGTGCGGCGATTTCAAACACCCCCGAGCCGCCGCGCGGGAAAGCAAGGAGGAGCGCGCGTTAGTCAGTCATCGTGCTCTCCCCCGGCGGCAGCGGGCTTCCCATCGCCCGCTGCCGCACACGCTGGCATGTCATCAAAAAGCGTTTGAGCGGTCTTGGCGCACGACATCGGGGACAAGGACTTTATCGCGCACGGCTTCGGATAATCTTCATCGCGATGCGCTTTGGCAAAGGCCACAATGCAGATGTCTGCCACTCAACCTTCCAGCGAAATCGCGTATAACAGTCCTATGAAGATTCTCGTCATAGAAGACGACCGCGAGGCTGCGGATTACTTGCAGAAAGCCTTCACCGAGGCCGGTCACACCGCGCATGTCGCCGGTGATGGCGAAACCGGCTTCGCGCTCGCCGATGCCGGTGACTACGACGTGATGGTCATCGACCGGATGATGCCGCGCCGCGACGGCCTGTCGGTGATCGCTGGTCTCAGGTCCAGGGGCAACACGACGCCGGTGCTGATCCTGTCGGCGCTCGGCGAAGTCGACGACCGGGTCACCGGCCTGCGTGCCGGCGGCGACGATTATCTGACCAAGCCCTATGCCTTCTCCGAACTTTTGGCTCGTGTCGAGGTGCTGAACCGGCGCGCCAGCGCCAAGGAAGCTGAAACCGTCTACCGCGTCGGCGATCTCGAACTCGACAGGCTGTCGCATTCAGTCCGCCGCGCGGCGCGCGAGATTACGCTGCAGCCGCGCGAATTCCGCCTGCTGGAGTATCTGATGCGCCATGCCGGCCAGGTGGTGACGCGCACCATGCTGCTGGAAAATGTCTGGGACTACCATTTCGATCCGCAGACCAATGTCATCGACGTCCATGTTTCGCGGCTGCGCGGCAAGATCGAAAAGGGCTTCGACAAGTCCATCCTGCATACGGTTCGTGGCGCCGGCTATATGCTGAAGAGCGGCTAGCAGCAGCATGGCTCTTTCCGTGCCAGCCATCATGAAGACGACGGCAGCGCGGCTTTCGGCGCTCTACCTCCTGCTCTTCGCGCTTTGCGCCGTGGCGCTCGTCTTCTACATGACCTCGCTGTCGGCGCGCATGCTGACCGCACAGACGCAGGAGACCATCAACGACGAGGTGCTCGGCCTTGCTCGCGCCTATCAGCGCGGTGGCCTGCCGGTGCTGGTCCGTGTTGTCGAGGCGCGCTCGCGCCAGCCGGGTGCAAACCTCTATCTGATCGCCGATGCCAACGGCCAGATCCTGACCGGCAATGTGCAGAGCCTGGAGCCGGGCGTCCTCGAAACCGAAGGCTGGACCAACAGCCCGTTCTCCTATCAGCGGTTTGGCGAGGGAGAACTCGAGCGGCAGCGCAATCTGCCGGCGGACCAGAGCACCACCCAATCCGACCAGAACGAACCGCAGGCGCAAGGCGAAAAGGGCCACAACGCCATCGCGCTGGTGCTTCGGCTGCCGAACCAGATGATCATGCTGGTCGGCCGCGACCTTGGCGAGCCGGAGCGGTTCCGCGCCGTCATCCGCCGCGCCCTGATGCTGGCGCTCGGCATGATGGGGCTTGGCGGACTGCTGATCTGGTTCTTTGTCGGCCGCGCGGCGCTGAAGCGCATCGACAGCGTGTCGGAAGCAAGCCGCCGCATCATGGGCGGCGATCTTTCCGGCCGGTTGCCGGTGACCGGCGCCGGGGACGAGTTCGACCGGCTCTCCGAAAATCTCAATGCCATGCTGGCCAGGATCGCCACGCTCAACGAAGGCCTGAAACAGGTTTCCGACAACATCGCGCATGATTTGAAGACGCCGTTGACCCGACTGCGCAACCGGGCCGAAGCGACGCTTTCCGGCAAGCACAAGCCCACCGACTACCGCCAGGCGCTGGAAGGCACCATTGCCGAGTCCGACCAGCTCATAAAAACCTTCAACGCCATCCTGATGATCTCCCGGCTGGAGGCAGGCTACTCCTCCGAAAACACCAACCGCGTCGATCTTGCGGAAGCCGTGCGCGATGTCGTTGAACTCTACGAACCGGTGGCGGAAGAGGCAGGCGTCTCGCTGGAGACAGACGTGCGGGAGGCAGCCTTCGTCAACGGCAACCGCGAACTGATCGGCCAGGCACTGTCGAACATCGTCGACAACGCCATCAAATATTCGACCGACGCCAGTGCCCAGCCGGCCGTGCGCGTGGCTGTCGAGCGCGTCGGCACGGACGTGCGGCTGTCTGTCGTCGACAATGGCCATGGCATTCCCGACGATGGCGACCGGGCCCGCGCGACGGAGCGTTTCGTGCGGCTGGAAAAGAGCCGTTCGCAGCCGGGTTCCGGTCTTGGCCTGAGCCTCGCAAAGGCGGTAATGACATTCCACAATGGCCGGCTTGATCTCTTGCCTGGCAATCCCGGATTATCCGTGGTCATGAGTTTCCCCTTATGGGAGGATCACTGATGAGCGCGGCTGCGAAGCAGGTGGAGACGGATTGGCTGCTGAAGCCGGTTGCCAGGCCTGCTCCGCTGGACGAAAACCGGGCGCGACAAGAGCTGACCGAGATCGCTTCCGCGGCGCGGGAAGAAGGGCTGGCGCGGCTGGCCAAATTCCTGGCCGGCAAGGGGTCAGGCCAGGATTTCCTGGCGGCGGTCTTCGATCTGTCGCCGTTCCTGCGCCATACGGCACGTCGCCGGCCGCAGATTTTGGACGGCCTGTTCGAGCAGACGGTCGAGGTGCGGCTGAAAGCGATTGGCGGCGCCATCGACCAGGCGCATTTGGCCGAGGCGGTCTCGGAATCCGGCCTGATGATGGACCTGCGCCAGTGGAAGGCCGAGGCGCATTTCCTAATCGCGCTGGCCGATCTTGCCGGCGAAGCCGAAACGGCGCTGACGGTACGGCGGTTGAGCGATCTCGCCGACGCTTGCGCCCGTGCTGCCGTCGACTTCCTGCTGCGCGACGCGCATGGCCAGGGCAAGCTCAAGCTGCCGGATCTCGACAATCCGTCGAAGCAATCGGGTTGGATCCTGCTCGGCATGGGCAAGCTTGGCGCGCACGAGCTGAATTTCTCCTCCGACATCGATCTTGTCGTCTTCTTCGATCCGGAAGCGCCCGCCGTCGTCGATCCGCTTGATGCCACAGAGCTGTTTTCACGCCTGACGCGCCGCCTGGTGCGCATCCTGCAGGACCGCACCGAGCACGGTTATGTCTTCCGCACCGATCTGAGGTTGCGCCCCGATCCCGGTTCGACACCGCTGGCGATCCCGGTCGAGGCCGCGTTGCGCTACTATGAGGCGCGTGGCCAGAACTGGGAGCGCGCCGCGATGATCAAGGCGCGTCCGGTGGCCGGTGATCTCGCCGCGGGGGCGGCCTTTCTCAAGGAGCTCCAGCCCTATATCTGGCGCAAATACATGGACTACGCGGCGATTGCCGACGTCCATTCAATCAAGCGCCAGATCCACGCCCACAAGGGCCATGGCGAGATCGCCGTGAAGGGTCACAACGTCAAGCTCGGGCGCGGCGGCATCCGCGAGATCGAGTTCTTCGTCCAGACCCAGCAACTCATCGCCGGCGGCCGTTTCCCGGAACTGCGCGGGCGCGAGACCGTGCCGATGCTCGGCCAGCTTGCGGCACGCAACTGGATCACATCAGACGCGCGCGACGCGCTGGCTCGTCAATACTGGTTCCTGCGGCGTGTCGAACATGCCGTGCAGATGGTTGCCGACGAGCAGACGCATACGCTGCCGGAAGACGATGAAGGGCTGGAGCGTATCGCCCGCATGCTCGGCTTTGCCGATGCGGCTGCCTTTTCCCAGGCGTTCCGCGCCTCGCTGCAACAGGTCGAACGCCACTACGCAGCACTGTTCGAAACCGCGCCGGAGCTTTCGACGGGCATCGGCAATCTGGTCTTCACCGGCGATGTCGACGATCCCGATACGTTGCAGACATTGCACGGCCTCGGCTTTCAGCGGCCGAGCGACATCTGCCGCGTCATCCGCGGCTGGCATTTCGGCCGCTATCGCGTCACCCAGTCGGCGGAAGCACGCGAGCGGCTGACGGAACTGACGCCGGCGCTGCTGCGGTCTTTCGGCCAGACGCGCCGGGCGGACGAAGCCTTGCTGCGCTTCGACGAGTTTCTCGCCGGCCTGCCGGCCGGCATCCAGCTGTTTTCCCTGCTGCAGTCCAATCCGGCCCTGTTGAAGCTTCTGGCGACGATCATGGGTGCGGCACCCCGGCTGGCGGCGATCATCACGCGCCGGCCGCATGTCTTCGATGGTCTGCTCGACCCGGCCCTGCTGACCGAACTGCCGGACCGAGCCTATCTGTCGGCGCGGCTTTCCGCCTTTGTCGAGGGGGATCGGCTTTACGAGGACGTACTCGACCGGCTGCGCATTTTCGCCTCCGAACAAAAGTTCCTTATCGGCGTCCGGCTGCTGGCCGGTTCGATCGATCCGGCTCGTGCCGGCCGCGCCTTTTCCGATCTGGCGGACCTCACCATCGAGGCGGCGTTGCAGGCGGTGACCGCCGAATTCGCGGCACGCCACGGCACGATTGCCGGCGGCGTGGTTTCCCTGCTCGGCATGGGCAAGCTCGGCAGCCGCGAGCTGACCGCCGGATCGGACGTCGACCTCATCCTGCTCTACGACCACGCGGCGGATGCAGAGGAATCCGATGGCGACAAGCCGCTGGCGCCTTCGCATTACTACACTCGCATGACGCAGCGGCTGATCGCGGCCGTGTCCGCGCCGACGGCGGAAGGCGTGCTCTACGAACTCGACCTGCGCCTGCGGCCATCCGGCAACAAGGGCCCGGTCGCCACCCACATCGATGCCTTCAAGAAGTACCAGCGCCAGGAGGCCTGGACGTGGGAGCACATGGCGCTGGTGCGGGCCCGCGCCATTGCCGGCGACGCCGGCCTGTGCAGCGAGGTTGAGGCGGAAGTGGCGGCAGTGCTTGGCCAGCCGCGCGAGGCGGCAAAAGTGATGGCCGAGGCCTCGGATATGCGCGCCATGATCGCAAAGGAAAAGCCGCCGCGCGACCTGTGGGACATCAAGCTGATCCCCGGCGGCCTGATCGATCTCGAATTCATCGCCCAGGTGGCCGTTCTCACCGCGCATGTCGAAGCCGGGCCGCGTGCCCTGGCCGTGCCAATTGCACGTGCCCCGGCCGTGCCAATTGCACGTGCGACCGGCACGGCGGAGATCCTGTCGCGCCTGGCGCCGGGCTTCGCCGATGCCGGTGTCAGGCAGGAGCTTGGCGATGCCTATGCGCTCTATCTGGCGCTGACCCAGATGACGCGGCTGTGCCTCACCGGGGCCTTCGAGCGCGACGATGTCCCGCCGGGGCTTTCGGATCTGCTTCTGGCGGTCACCGACCTGCCGGATTTCGGTGTGCTGGAAGCACACCTCAAGGAGACGTCGCAAAAGGTCAGGAAGGATTTTGACCTTTTGCTTCGTGCCGGACGATCGTGAATCCGTTGTCCGGCCGCATCGGGGGTGACGATGCAACAGGAGAAAGACCATGAGAACAACGACCAAACTTGCCCTTGCCTTCGTCGCCTTGGCCGGCGCCGTCGGCACCACGGCCTACGCCGAAAACAATGCCAGCGAAAAAATGCGCGAGGGCACGATGATGCGCCTCAGCAAGGCAATCCGCGATTCCAACGGCACCATCACCTTCGATCAGTTTTCCGGCGCCATGAACGCGCGGCTGAAGAAGCTCGTCGCCGACAATGGTGGCAAGCTGACCGTTGCCCAGGTCGCCGACGCGCTGGAGAAGGCGCGTTTTGAGCAGATGGCCAAGCGCATCATTGCCCGCTACGACACCAGGGGCGATGGCACGCTGACATCAGACGACATCACCAGTCGCCAGAAGAAGGTCTTCGCCATCCTCGACAGGAACAATGACGGCAAGATCGAAAAGAGCGAACTGCCGAAGGGCGGCCGATTTGGTCGTCATCACCAATGGGGTGGTGACGGCAACGACGGCGAAGACATGCAGTGAGGTTGTCGACGCAGGTTCCGGCGACTCAGCCGGAGCCTGTGGTTGCTAAGCCGCGACCTTGATCGCCGGTGCGGCCTTCTTGACCGGAATGCGCACCGACACGATCGTGCCGACACCTTCGGTCGAACGGATCTTCAGCGCGCCACCCTGGAGCTCCGCCAGCGAGCGCGAGATGGCGAGGCCAAGGCCGGACCCGGCATGGCTCTTGGAGAACTGGTTCTGCACCTGTTCGAAGGGACGGCCGAGCTTGCCGAGCGCATCCTTCGGGATGCCGCAGCCATTGTCCTCGATGGTCAGCACCAGCGCGCCGGAGGTGTTGCGGGCCCTGACTGATATATGGCCTCCCTGGCCGGTGAATTTCACCGCGTTCGACAAGAGATTGATGACGATCTGCTTGATCGCACGGCGATCGGCGAACAGCGTCAGCGCGTCGGCGATGCGCGTTTCCACGGTGATCGCCTTTTGCGCCGCCTGAAGCGAGACGACGCGAACCGTCTCGCTGATCAGCGGGCCGAGGTCGATCTGTTCCTGGTCGAGCGAGAACTGGCCAGCCTCGATCTTGGACATGTCGAGAATGTCGTTGATGACGCCCAGAAGATATTTGCCGCTGCTGTTGATGTCGGTGGCATATTCCTCGTAGCGCTCCGACCCCAGCGGACCGAACAGGCCCTGTTCCATCAGTTCGGAGAAGCCGATGATGGCGTTCAGCGGCGTGCGCAATTCGTGTGACATGTTGGCCAGGAATTCGGACTTTGCCCGGTTCGCCGCTTCGGCGCGTTCGGTTTCCTTCATGTATTTGCGGTTCAGGTCGACCAGTTCGCGCGACCGCTCTTCTTCTGCCCGGCGGGCGAGGCTCAGATCATGGATCGTCGCCATCAGCCGGCGCTCGCTGTCGACCAGCTTCTCCTGGTGCAGCTTGATCTGGGTGATGTCGGAGCCGACCGAGACGATGCCGCCGTCCCGGGTCTTCAGTTCGTTGACCTGCAGCCAGCGACCGTCGGCCAGCTGCCGCTCGAAGGTGGCGCCGCCCTGCAGTCCGCTGGTGTGGGCAAGCCGCCGTTCGGAAGCAAAGGCCAGCATCCGTTCTTCCAGCACAGCGCGCGCGGTGCCCGGCATCACGTCGCGGTCCGAAAGTCCATTGTCCTGCTGGTATTTGGAATTGCACATGATCAGACGCTGGGCCGAATCCCACAGCACGAAGGATTCGTTGATGTTTTCGATCGCCGTTCTGAGGCGAAGGTCGGCCGCCTCGGAACGCAGCGCCAGATGGCGCTGTTCGGTGACGTCGACGGCGATGCCGATCAGCTGGATCTCCGGCGCTTCCGGATCGATGACTTGGGCCCGTGCACGCATCCATACCCATTGGCCGTCGGCATGCCGCATGCGGAACACCTGGTCGATATGGTCGATCTCGCGGGCAACGATCCTGTTGGCGAGCTGGAACAGGTCGCCGTCCTCGGGATGGATGATCTCGTCGACCTCGCCGAAGGACAGCATCGTGTCGCAGGGCTTGTAGCCGAGCATGTCGTACATCGAGCGCGACCAGTACATCTTGCCGCGCACCATGTCCCAGTCCCACAGGCCGCAGCGGCCGCGGACCAGCGCCATGTCGATGCGCTGATGCGCTTCGAGGTAGATGCGATCGGCAGCCTGCGCCCGTGCCGCCTGGCCGAAATAGGCGTAGAGGATGATGATCAGCACGCTGGCCGTCAGCACGAACAGGGTGACGTTCAGCGAGACGGTCTTGCGCCAGGCGTCGAAAACCGCGTCCTGCGGTACCAGGGCTGCCGCGGCACCCTTTCGCCCATTCGCCAGGCTGACCGCCGCATACCAGTCCTGTCCGCCGATGTTGACCTCCATGACCCCGGCACGGTCGCCGAACATGAACAAGGGCTGCCCGCCCTCGACGAGGCCGTCGAGCAAATGGCCTTGCCATGGCATCGAGCGCGGCGTCACCGCGACGATCTTGAAGGCGCTGTCGGTGATGACGAGCACATGGCTGCGGCCCATCGCGCCCTGGCGGCTGGTGGTCTCCAGCAGATCCTGGACGGCGCCCGGCACCGTGTCCGAAGTGGTGGCGAGCGAACTCGCCAGCTGACCCGCCGCCAGCGTGAGGATCGCCTTGGCGTTGCGCTCGACATCGTCGCGCTCGTTCATCAGCGACAGGACCCGCAGCGCCGCGATGACGATCAGGAAGGTGATGATGAGGGCCGGTATCGATCGGCGCAGCAGCGGTTCGGCGGCCAGAAGCCGCCGGTAGGCCGGCTCGGCGATGAGCCGCGCATTGCCGGCAAGGCCATCGCTTCGCGTCTCGCGATGCGCAAAAGCCTTCCCTCCGGGCGCGCCCCACGCGTCCGCCTTCGCCATAAATGGCACTCCCCGAATTTGCCTATGCTGCTTGATCCGGCAAACGCCGCACATCCGAATCGTCAGTAAAGAATCAAAGGTGATTCGCCTTGTCCAGTGGCCCGGCGAAAAAAGATTAAAAATCGACTAAAATAATGCTGAAACGGCCGTTCCCGGACAAGAGTGCACGCCTACGCCAGCGTGCGCTCGACAATATCCCTCAGATCCGCCGACAGGTTCTCGGCATTGGCGATCGAAAGCAGCGCTTCCCTGGCCTTGGCTTGCCGGCCAGGTTCGAGCGAGCGCCACGATCTGAGTGCCGTTGCCAGCCTTGCCGCCACTTGCGGGTTGCGCTTTTCGACCTCGAGCACGGTCTGCGAGAAGAACCGGTAGCCCTCGCCGTCGGCACGGTGGAAGCCGGTCTGGTTGGCGCTGGAGAAGGTGCCGATCAGCGAGCGCACCCGGTTGGGATTGCCCATCGAGAAGGCCGGATGGCCGGTCAGGGCGCGCACAGTATCCACGGTCCGCGGCCCGGGCACGCTGGCCTGGATCTGGAACCATTTGTCCATGACCAGCGGGTCGGCCCCATAAGTCGTCTCGAAAGCCGCCAGCGCCTGGATAGCCTCGGGAGAACCGTGGTGGCGATAGGCAAGCACGGCAAGTGCTGCCGCGCGGTCGGTCATGTTGGTCGCCGACTGGAAATGCCTGACGGCCAGTGCCGCTCCGCCCGGCAGCAGCGAGAGATAGTCCAGCAGGGTGTTGCGCAAGGCGCGTCGTCCGGCGCTCGCCGCATCCGGACTGAACGCGGCCCTGTCGGCAAGGCGGTCGTAGAGGTCGGCAAAAATATCCCGGTTGGCCGTGGCGATCGCCAGGGCAAGCGCTTCGCGGGCAGCGTAGATGGCGTCGGGGTCGATGTTCCTGCCGATGTCGCGGGCAATGTCGGCTTCGCCGGGCAGCGCCAGCGCCAGCGCCCGGTAGGCCGGTTCCAGCGCCTCATCGCCGGCGATGCTGCCGGCGAGTTCGGTCAGCCGCGCAGCGAAAACTGGCTGCTTGCCGCCGAGGATCTCGCGGAAGGCGGCGATCAGCGCATCGGTCAAGATCGTGTTGAAGGCCTGCCAGCGCGAGAAGGCGTCGCTGTCATGGCGGGCGAGGAAGAACTGGTCGTCCGCCTTCTGCTCTACGGACAGCGTCACCGGTGCCGAAAAGCCGCGGTTGAGCGACACCGCCGGGCGTTCGGCAACACCTGAAAACCGCACCATGTGGCGGCGCTTGCGGACATGGATGACGCCGTCCTCGACGACAGCGCCCTCGACGCTGGTATAGTCGACCGGCTTGCCGCCAGCGCCGATCAGGCCGAAGGCGAGCGGGATGTGCATCAGCCGCTTGCGGCTTTCGGAAGGTGTCGGCGGCACCGACTGCTCGATTTCGAGTGTGAATTCCTGCGACGCCGGATTGTGCGTCGAACTGATGGTCAGGTTGGGCGTGCCGGCCTGATGGTACCAGAGCGCGAACTGCGACAGGTCGCGGCCGGACGCATCCTCGAACACCTTGATGAAATCCTCGATCGTCGCCGCGTCGCCGTCGTGCCGCTCGAAATAGAGGTCCATGCCGGCGCGAAAGGCATCGGTCCCGAGAATGGTGCGGATCATGCGCACCACTTCGGACCCCTTTTCGTAGACCGTTGCCGTGTAGAAATTGTTGATCTCGCGGTAGCGTCGTGGCCGCACCGGATGCGCCAGCGGGCCCTGGTCCTCAGGAAACTGGTGGGCGCGCAGCGTGCGCACTTCGGCGATGCGCTTGACCGCCCGCGAGCGCTGGTCGGCGGAGAATTCGTGGTCACGGAAAACCGTCAGGCCTTCCTTCAGGCAGAGCTGGAACCAGTCGCGGCAAGTGATTCTGTTGCCTGTCCAATTGTGGAAATACTCATGCGCGATGATCGCCTCGATATTGGCGAAATCGGCATCCGTCGCGGTCTCCTGATCGGCCAGCACATATTTGTCGTTGAAGATGTTGAGGCCCTTGTTCTCCATCGCGCCCATGTTGAAGTCGGACACCGCGACGATGTTGAAGACGTCAAGATCGTATTCGCGGCCAAACGCCTCCTCGTCCCATTTCATCGACCGCTTCAGGGCGTCCATCGCGTAGCCGGCCAGCGTCTCCTTGCCGGGCTCGACATAGATGCCGAGCTCGACCGTGCGGCCGGATAGGGTGACGAAACTGTCGGCGAGCTGGCCGAGATTGCCGGCCACCAGCGCGAACAGGTAGGACGGCTTGGGGAAGGGATCGTGCCATCTGGCATAGTGCCAGCCATCGCCGAGGTCGCCCGTGTCGACCGGGTTGCCGTTGGACAGAAGCAGCGGTGCCTCCTCGCGCAGGGCCTCGATCCGCACCGTGTAAACGGACAGGATGTCGGGCCGATCGAGGAAATAGGTGATGCGGCGAAAGCCCTCGGCCTCGCACTGCGTGCAGTAGACATGGTTCGAGCGGTAGAGGCCCATCAGGGCTTCGTTGCCTGCCGGCGCCAGCTCGGTCTCGATGAGCAACTGGAAGCGACGCGCCGCCGGCGGCTTGAGGATGGTCAGCTGGTCAGGCGTCGCCAGTATATCGGCCGGTTTCGCTTTCTTGCCGCCGATCTCGATGCGCTTGAGCGTCAGCCCGTCGCCGTCGAGCACCAACGGAGCCGACGCGGATACGCCGTCACGGCGCTCGACCGTGAGCACCGCGGTGACGCGGGTTGCATCTGGCGAAAGGCGGAAGGTGAGGTCGGTTTGCGGAATGAGGTAGTCGTTGGGGCGGTAGTCCTCGAGCTTGAAGACCTGGCCGGTGTCCGTGCGCATTCCGTGGGTTTTCCTGTCGATCGCGTTGGTGGCGGATGTTTCCGCTGGTCCAAGAAGTTTGAAGTCCGCGCTCTTTACACGAAACGGCCCCTCGACAAAACTGAGCCAATGCCTATTTCAGGCGTTCCTCCTCCAGGCATCATCACGAGGCATCCATGACCGTCGTCACGCCGAAATTCGGGATGGGCGCATCCGTGCTGCGGCGCGAGGATGCAGCCTTCATCCAGGGACAGGGCCGCTATACCGACGACATCCAGCCTGCCGGCGTCCTGCATGGCTATGTCCTGCGCTCGCCGGTCGCCAAGGCCAGCTTCACCATCGGTTCGACGGAGGCGGCCAAGGCAGCGCCCGGTGTGCATCTGGTGCTGACCGGCAAGGACCTTGCCCATCTCGGCGATCTCAGGTCCGGTGTCATGCAGCAACAGCCGGACGGCACCAAGGCGCCGACCCGCGACATTCCGATCCTGTGCCGTGACCGCGTCAACTATGTCGGCGACGCCGTTGCCTTCGTCGTCGCCGACAGCCGCGCTTTGGCGCAGGATGCCGTCGAACTGATCGACGTCGATTATGACAGCGAAGATGCTGCGTCCGGAACGGCGACGGCGCTTGCCGAAGGAACGCCGCTGGTCTGGCCGGAACTCGGCTCCAACCGGGCCTTCAGCTATCACATCGGCGACAAGAAGAAGACGGACGCGGCTTTCGCCAGGGCCGCCCATGTCACCCGCATTGAATTCGTCAACAACCGGCTGGTCTGCAACTACATGGAGCCGCGCTCGGCGATCGGCGAGTGGAACGTTGAGGAGAGCCGCTTCGTGCTGACCACGGGGTCGCAGGGCGTGCATTCCATGCAGTACATCCTCGCCAGCCTGTTCAAGATCAAGAAGGGCCAGCTGCGCGTCATCACCCCGGATGTCGGTGGCGGTTTCGGGCCGAAGAGCTTCGTCTACCGGGAATACCCGCTGGTGCTCGAAGCGGCGAAGCGGCTAGGCCGTCCGGTGAAACGGGCGGGCGACCGCACCGAACATTTCCTGACCGATGCACAAGGCCGCGACAATGTCGTGGCGGCCGAGATGGCGCTGGACAAGGATGGCCGCTTCCTTGGCATGAAAGTGGACCTGCTCGCCAATATGGGCGCCTATGTCTCGCAATACGGCCCCTATATTCCGTATATCGGCGTCACCATGTCGACCGGCGTCTACGATATCCAGGCGCTCGATGTTTCGGTCACCGGCCTCTACACCAACACCTGCCCGGTCGATGCCTATCGCGGCGCCGGCCGGCCGGAAGCGGCGTTCCTGCTGGAAAAGCTTGTCGACGCCTGCGCCCACGATCTTGGCCTGCCCGTCGAAGAGATCCGCCGCCGCAATTTCATCCGGCCCGAGCAATTTCCCTACCGAACCCAGACCGGCCGTCTCTACGACAATGGCGAGTTCGAAGGGCATATGGACCGCGCCATTGAACAGTCCGAATGGAAGGCGTTTCCGCAGCGGCTGTCGCAGTCGAAGGCCACCGGAAAGATCCGCGGCCTCGGCATGGCGACCTATATCGAGGCCTGCGCCTTCCCGGGCTCCGAGCCGGCCTTCGTCGAGCTCAACGGCGACGGCACGGTGACGTTGAAGATCGGCACCCAGACCAACGGCCAGGGGCACGCCACCGCCTATGCGCAATTCCTGTCCGAAAAACTCAATCTGGATATCGACAAGATCCATGTCCGCCAGGGCGACACCGACGAATTGAAGGCCGGCGGCGGCACCGGCGGCTCGCGCTCCATTCCGCTCGGCGGTGTTTCCGCGTCGCGCGCCGGTGAGGACCTGGCCAACAAGATCAAGCGCATCGCCGCCGACGAGCTGGAGGCTTCGGCCGGCGACATCGAACTGTCTGATGGCGTTGCCCGCATCGTCGGCACCGATCGCACGATCGATTTTTCCGCCATCGCCAAGGCCGCCAGGACGCCGGACGATCTCAAAGGGTTCGGCGAGTTCGTCCAGGACGAGTGCACCTATCCCAACGGCACCCATATCTGCGAGGTCGAGATCGATCCCGACACCGGCGCCACCGACATCGTCCGCTACACCATCGTCGACGATTTCGGCGTCACCGTGAACCCGATCCTGCTCGCCGGTCAGGTGCATGGCGGCGTGGTGCAAGGCATTGGCCAGGCGCTGACCGAGGACACCATCTATAGCGAAGACGGACAGCTGCTGACGGCGAGCTTCATGGACTACGCCATGCCGCGCGCCGACAATTTCCCGTTCTTCCATTTCGAGACCTGCAACGTGCCTTCGACCACCAATGCGCTCGGCATCAAGGGAGCGGGCGAAGCCGGCACCATCGGCTCGACACCGGCAGCACTCAATGCGGTGACTGACGCACTCTGGCGCGCTTATGGCATCCGCCACATCGACATGCCCGCAACACCGGCGCGCATCTGGGCAACGATCCGGGAAGCGGCTAGACCATGATCCCGAAAAGTGGGAACCGGTTTTCGGAAAAGATCATGGTCAGACAAGTAAACAGAGATCCATTCCGATCATATCGGGATGGATCAGACTCGTGACAGCAAAACCGGGTCAGGCCGTCGCGGCCAGCGACCATGCCGTCGGGCACAACACGCTCACCGGCATCACGCTCAAGATCATCTCTGTGGCGGTCTTCGTCGGCATGTCGACCTGCATCAAGGCGGCGGGCACCGTGCCGGCGGGCCAGATCGTCTTCTTCCGCTCCTTCTTCGCCATCTTTCCGATCATTGCCTTCCTCGCCTTCAAGGGAAAACTCGGCACTGCGTTTTCGACCAAGCGACCGCTCAACCACATCGCGCGCGGCATCGTCGGCGTCTGTGCCATGGGGCTTGGCTTTTTCGCGCTGACGCGGCTGCCGCTGCCGGAGGCGATCACGCTGAACTATGCGCAGCCGCTGCTGGTGGTGGTGTTCAGTTCGATCTTCCTCGGCGAAGCCATTCGCGTCTACCGATGGAGCGCGGTCGCCGTCGGCCTCGTCGGCGTGCTGATCATCTCCTGGCCGGAACTGACGCTGCTGAGTTCCGACGAGGCGCTCGACGACCAGGAAGTGCTCGGCGTCATCGCCGCTCTTGTCGCGGCGGCGATCTCGGCCGTCGCCATGCTGCTGGTGCGCAACCTCGTGCAAAGCGAGCGGACCGCGACCATCGTGCTGTGGTTTTCGGTGACGGCGAGCGTCATGTCGTTGCTGTCGCTGCCGTTCGGCTGGCAGGCGCTGACGCCGCTCCAGGTGGCTCTTCTGGTTGCCGCCGGCTTCTGCGGCGGCCTCGGCCAGATCCTGATGACTTCGGCCTATCGCCATGCCGAAGCCTCGGTCGTGGCGCCGTTCGAATACACCTCGATGATCCTGGGCGTCGTCGTCGGTTATCTCGTCTTTGGCGACGTTGCCACGCTCAACATGCTGGTCGGCGGCCTGATCGTCGTTGCCGCAGGCATCTTCATCATCTGGCGCGAGCGACAGCTTGGCCTGGAGCGCACCCGCACGCGGAAGGCGACTCTGCCTCAGGGGTGACTACGACCGTTCGGCCCGCTCCTTCGCCAGCCGCACCAGCACCGTCCTTGTCTGCTCATCGGCCGGGAAAAACGATTCGATCGCCAGTTCCGACAGCGTCACGTCGAGCGGTGTGCCGAACACGGTGATGGTGCTGATGAACGACAGCACCTGATCGCCATGCGCCAGCCTGAGCGGGTGCACGATGGCGTTCGGCTCGACCGGCGCCGGCCGGCTGCCTGTCAAGCCGGACGGATAAGTCCGCAGTTCGCGCTCCAGTTCGACCAGCACCGGGTCGCCGCTCGCGTCGTTCTGGTGTTTCAGACGCTCAAGCAGGTGTGTCCGCCATTCCTGGAGATTGACGATGCGCGGTGCGACGCCGCCCGGATGCAGGCTGAGGCGAAGCACGTTGACCGGCGGCGTCAGCAGCGAAGGCTCGCTGACATCGGCAAGGAAGGGAGCGATGGCGCTGTTGGCCGAAACCAGGTTCCAGTGCCGGTCGACGGCCAGTGCCGGGAACGGCTCATGCCCCTTGAGCACGATCTCGACCGCTGCCATCGCCGGCGCCAGCGTTGCGTCGCTCAGCGGTCGCTCGCCGAAGCTCGGCGCAAAGCCTGCGGCGAGCAGCAGCTGGTTGCGCTGCCGGAGCGGGATCGACAGCTGTTCGGCCAGATGCAGCACCATGTCGCGCGACGGCGCGGCACGCCCGCTCTCGACGAAGCTCAGATGCCGCTGCGAGATCTCGGCTTCCATGGCGAGGTCGAGCTGCGACATGCGGCGGCGCGTGCGCCATTCACGAATGAGGCTGCCGGCGGAATTTTGGGCTGCTGTCATGAACAAATGACTAGGGCGGAGAGAGGCGCATTTCAATTACCTGCGAAGTCATCGCTAGGTGAGCGCCCGCAGCTTCGCCTTCACTTCGAGGAAATCCCGCCATGCCAGCTTCTTGTGCGCAGGAGTCCGCAAGAGATAGGCAGGGTGCAGCGTCGGCATGGCGGGAATGGCGATGCCGGATGCCGTCGTGTGGACGCGCCAGTTGCCGCGCAGCCGCAAGATGCCTTCCGAGGTGTTGAGCAAGGTCTTGGCCGAGGGGCCGCCGAGATTGATCAGCACCTTCGGATTGACCAGCTCGATCTGTCGCTCGATGAACGGCCGGCAGATCTCGGTCTCGTGCGGCGTCGGCGTGCGATTGCCCGGCGGCCGCCACGGAATGACGTTGGCGATATAGACCGAAGTGCGGTCGAGCCCGATCGCCGCCAGCATGCGGTCGAGCAGCCGGCCGGAACGGCCGACGAAGGGCAGCCCCTCGATGTCCTCGTCGCGGCCGGGCGCTTCGCCAACCAGCATCACGGCGGCCTCCGGATTGCC
Source organism: Mesorhizobium newzealandense (assembly GCF_042682145.1). Classification (NCBI taxonomy): domain Bacteria; kingdom Pseudomonadati; phylum Pseudomonadota; class Alphaproteobacteria; order Hyphomicrobiales; family Phyllobacteriaceae; genus Mesorhizobium; species Mesorhizobium newzealandense. Next base: position 355,340 of record NZ_JBHUGZ010000030.1, read on the forward strand.
GTCGGCGAACACCAGGTTCTTGGCGGTGGCCTTGAGATTGCAGCCGTCGAAGGACGCCATGTGCTGGCGAAGCTCGTCCAGGGTCGTTGCCGTCGTTGCCAATTGGCGCGCCAGCGCCGCCTGCGCCTCGTCGGGAACCGTAGCGGTCGTGGACGGTGCGCGCGCCACCGGCGGCACATTTGTTCTGTCGCCCGGCTCCGCGCGGGACACGCTCGTCGAGCGTGGCGGAGCCGCGTTGTCGACCAAAGGCGCTGCCATCGGCGCGCGTTCCGCCGGTTTGGGCGCCTCGGCAAACCGGTTCACCGGCTGGTCTTCAAGCGCCTCGTCGACGCCCGCGCTGGCGTAAAATGCCAGCAGGTCGGCAAGGTCCGGTCTGTTGTTTGGGGAAGCGGCAGTCATGGCGGCACATTCGTCCGCATGGCGGCAATTTGCAAGGCTGGCCGCTTGCTCTAACCCGTCGGTATGCGTGGATCCTGCACCAGATAGAAGGTCCAGCGCGGCGTATAATCGGTCATCAGGAATTCGAACCTGGCGGTTTTCAGCGGGTCGACCTTGCCGTTCTTGAAAAGCAGGCGATCATAAGGTTCAAAATCGCGATCGAAATCGGCGAAGTTGCTCGACCAGATATTGTCCGGCGTCTTGTTGCGCTGGTCGAACGAAAGTCCGTCGCCGAACACGCTCGGCTGGTTCAGGATTTCCTGCAGCTCGAACTGGAATTCGACCCAGGCCTGGCCGCTGTTGTTGAGCACGTCGATGCGCATATACATGATGCCATTGGCGAATTCGCCGGCCGGGCCGAAAGCCTGGATCGGCTTTGTCGTGCGGATGGTCAGCGTCACCGGCGTCGACGCATTCAGCTCTTCGGTGATGACCAGCGGGTCGTCCTTCGTTCCGATGCCGGAAGCGCCGGTGATGTGGAAGCCGCCGAGCTCGTCGGAGAAGGAGTAGGCGCCCGTCGCCCAGACTTTCACCTCGTCGGCGGCGGCATGATCCGGTGCCAGCATCAGAAGGGCCAAAAGGAGCGCCCGGCAGGCCCTGCCGGGCGTCGATGGAAAGCGCGTCAATGAGAAGCCGGCTGGCCCAGGAATGCGCATGGCGTGAAGTATGGCCGATAAGCAAGCCGTCGAACAATTAAAAACGTGCGCGTTGCGAGCAACATGGGGCGAAAGCAGTTGTCCTGCCTCGCGGTGCGCGACTTTTTGGCCAAAACGGCATTGTCACGTATGCGCCGGTTTCCTGTCGCCAATTGATGCGCTATGCAGCGCAAGAGCCAGCAAGATGCCCGAATGGGATAAGCCAGTGCGGAGGGGTAGATGAGCGACATCGAACGCGAAAGCATGGAATTCGACGTGGTTATCGTCGGCGCCGGCCCGGCCGGCCTTGCCGCCGCCATCCGCCTCAAGCAGGTCAATCCCGAGCTCTCGGTTGTCGTCCTGGAAAAGGGTGGCGAGGTCGGCGCCCATATCCTGTCCGGCGCCGTCGTCGATCCGATCGGCATCGACCGGCTGCTGCCGGGCTGGCGTGATGAGGAAGGCCATCCATTCAAGACGCCGGTCACGGCGGACCATTTCCTGGTGCTTGGTCCTGCCGGCTCCTTCCGTCTGCCCAACATCCTGATGCCGCCGCTGATGAACAATCACGGCAACTACATCGTCTCGCTTGGCAATGTTTGCCGTTGGCTGGCGACCAAGGCCGAGGCGCTTGGCGTCGAGATCTATCCGGGCTTTGCCGCAGCCGGCCTGCTCTACAATGAAGAAGGCGCCGTCACCGGCGTCTTCACCGGCGACATGGGCGTCGAGAAGGACGGCACGCACGGGCCGGGTTTTGCGCCCGGCATGGCGCTGATGGGCAAATATGTGCTGATCGGCGAGGGTGCGCGCGGCTCGCTCGCCAAGCAATTGATCGCCAAATACAAGCTTTCCGATGGCCGCGAGCCCGGCAAATACGGCATCGGCCTCAAGGAACTCTGGCAGGTCAAGCCGGAGAACCACCGGCCCGGCCTGGTCCAGCATTCCTTCGGCTGGCCGCTCGACATGAAGACCGGCGGCGGCTCCTTCCTCTACCATCTGGAGGACAACCAGGTGGCGGTCGGCTTCGTCCTCCACCTCAACTACAAGAACCCGTGGCTGTCGCCATTCGAGGAATTCCAGCGCTTCAAGACCCATCCGGCGATCAAGGGTACCTTCGAAGGTGCCAAGCGTCTGGGTTACGGCGCGCGTGCCATCACCGAGGGCGGTTGGCAGTCGGTGCCGAAGCTGTCCTTCCCCGGCGGCGCGCTGATGGGCTGCGCGGCCGGTTTCGTCAACGTGCCGCGCATCAAGGGCTCGCACAATGCCGTGCTGTCCGGCATGCTGGCGGCCGAACATGTCAATGACGCGATTGCCGCCGGCCGTGCCAATGACGAGCTTTCCTCCTACGAGGCGGCCTGGCGGGCGACCGACATCGGCAAGGACCTGAAGAAGGTGCGCAACGTCAAGCCGCTGTGGTCGCGCTTCGGCACCATCGTCGGCGTCGGCATTGGCGGGCTCGACATGTGGCTCAACACGCTGTTCGGTTTCTCACCCTTCGGCACGCTGAAGCATGGCAAGGCCGATTATGCAACGCTCGAGCCTGCCGCCCAGCACCAGAAGATCGCCTATCCCAAGCCCGATGGCGTGCTGACCTTCGACCGGCTGTCCTCGGTGTTCCTGTCCAATACCAACCACGAGGAAAACGAGCCGGTCCACCTGCTTGTCGGTGACATGGAACTGCAGAAGCGTTCCGAACACGATGTCTTTGCCGGGCCTTCGACACGCTACTGTCCGGCCGGCGTCTATGAGTGGGTCGATAAGGACGGCAATGCCGCCGCCGACCCCGCCGCCAAGGATGTGCGCTTCGTCATCAACGCGCAGAACTGCGTCCACTGCAAGACATGCGACATCAAGGATCCGAACCAGAACATCAACTGGGTGCCGCCGCAGGGCGGCGAGGGACCAGTCTACCAAGGCATGTGAACTGCCTCGAGCCGGTGGCACTCTGCCGCCGGTCCGCTCGTCGTCGTTGAAAGGAGCTGGATATGCGCTTGCTCACGCTTTCATGCCTGGCGATCATCGGTACCTTGTGCGGCTCCGCGACGGCCGCATCGGCGGGCGTCAAAGTCCTGGTCAAGACGCAGACTTATGCCATCTCCGGCAAGACTGGAGAGGCTCTGATCGAGTCCATGGACCGCAACGGGCCAAGGCATGGCTTCATGGCTCGGGCGATTGCACAGACCAGCTATACAAAGGGTTGGGACTTCGCCTTCGCTCAGGTCAAGGGCACTTGCCGCATCAGGCAGGCCAACGGAACGCTCAACCTGAATTTTATCTACCCCCGCGTCGCGTCCGCTCTCCCACCAGCCCTCGACAAGCGCTGGGCACGGTTCTTCGCCGGCGTTCGCACGCATGAGGAGACCCATGCTGAGATTGCCAGGCAGATGATGAGTGCGACCGAGAAATCGCTCAGGGGCCTGACAGTCACCAATGACTCCCAGTGTTCCAAGGCACGGCGTGAGGCGAGGCGGCGGATCGACGCGGTCTTCGTCGACTATGAAGCCAGGCAGAACGCCTTCGACGCGCGTGAACACCGGGAAGGCGGTCACGTGGAGTATCTGGTCGAGGCCCTGGAGCGGCCTTAGGGGCAAGACTCAATCGGCGGGAACGAGCACAGTGCGCCAGGCTTGACGTTCAAATGGTCCGTTCCATCAGGACGGAAGGCAACACCGGCCCAGGGCCGATGCGCACTTCGATCCGCCCCACCGACCTGAAGCCCAAGGCCGCATAGAATCCCTCTGCGTTGAGGCTCGCCTGGCATTCGAAACGGCGCACACCTGACGACCGTGCATCTTCTTCGCAACGCCGGTAAAGCTGGCGCCCGATCCCGCGGCCCAACCACTCGGGACGAGTGGCGAAATGTCGGATGTGCGCGAGTTCGAGCGTCACCTCGGAGCTTCCCGGCCGTTCGCGGGACCAGCCGCCGCAGCCGACAGCAAAGCCATTTTCATCTAGCGCGAGATAGTAGGTGCCGGCAGAAAGCAGCGCAGGGTTTGCGCGGGTGATCAAAGGCAGCGCGGCTTCAAGAATGGCCTGATCGTATACTGTGCGCATCAGGCCGGGGTAGGAAGCGAGAAGCAACTCGCTTACCCCAGACTCGTCCTCAGGCGTGGCGCGTCTGACGGTGAAGGTGGGGGACATGCACAGCGCCCCGTGTGTTGAGCTGGTCGATCTTCGGTGGACCACCCGGCCATGTCAAATAGAACACGCCAAGGGTCCGAACCCGGTCATTCGGCGGGGCGGGTTTTTGACCCTGGAGCATGATTCCGAAAAGTGGAATCCGGTTTTTCGGAAAGATCATGTTCAAACGAACAGGCTCTAACCTCGATAGCCGTTTGGCGTCTTTCCGGCCGATGTCAGCGACACGGTCGCGGTCTCGTGTTCGTCAGCGGGCTTTTGCTCGTTCAGCCTGAGCGAGAACTCCACCAGCACAGGCAGGTGGTCCGAGCCGGTTTCCTCCAGCCTTGTCGCGGAATGAATGGTCACCCCGCCCTTGCTGAAAACCTGGTCGATCGGCAGGCCGGCGAAGCGCCGCAGCAAGTCCGGCAACTTGATGTAGATCCAGGTTGGTCCGGCGGATGGCATGACGGTCAACCCGCCGAGAGCGGCGACGCGGCGCACGGCGGCACTCCATGGCACCGCGTTGCAGTCGCCCGCCATGATCGCCGTCTCGCCGAGCGAGGACAGTGATTCCGCAAGCTCGCCGATCTGCCAGTGCTGCTCGCGTGGCCAGGGCCAGCTGAGATGGATCGCGGCGACATCGACGTCAATGCCACCGAAGTCGACGGTCGCTGTGGCCATGGCGCCGCGGCGCTCGCAATGCGGCTCGGTGCCGGTGGCAAAGGGCCGCCGCGAGAGCAGTGCGACGCCGAATATGCCGTTGGGGTAGGGACAGAGGATCCGGTATGGATAGGCGCTGCTGATATAGCCAAGTTCGGTCGTCCACATCGCCGACACCTCGTCCAGGGTGATCACGTCGGGATTGGTCCGGCCGATCAGCGACAGCACCCTCTTCGGCGTCGGATTGTCGTAGCGCAGGTTCATCTGCAGCAGCTTGTAGACAGCGCGGTCTTCGTTCTTGGCTTCATAGGCCGCCTGAACCGGCCACAAACGAGAAAATGGCAGCGCGCTGGAGGTGGTGGCAAAGGCCGCCACGGCAAAAAGCAGCGCCGTGGCCGCTTGCAGGCGAAATGGCGTGGCCAGCAGCGGCAGCGCGCAAAGCGCCATCAGCACGGCGAGATGAACGCGGAAATGCGAGAAGGAATCGAAAGCCGGATGCACGGTGCCGAAGAACCCGGCGACCAGGGCAACCGAAAACAACACCATCGCGATGAATGCCAGTGAAGCCGCCATGTCTCGACTGCGTCTCATCGGGTCAGGTCTGCAAAGGGTTGCCAAAGTGGTGCTGGCACGGTTATCGGCAAAAATGCGGCCCAATCAAGATGACGATCCCCACGCGATGCGCGGATCGTCCTACTGGAACGCCGTCTCCGAAAAACTTCTGAGCTTGCGCGAATGCAGCCGCTCCATTGGCATTTCCGCAAGCTTCTCCATCGCCCTGATGCCGATGGTCAGGTGCTGCGCCACCTGGCGCTTGTAGAACTCGGTCGCCATGCCGGGCAGCTTCAGCTCACCGTGCAGTGGTTTGTCCGAAACGCACAGCAGCGTGCCGTAGGGCACGCGGAAGCGGAAACCGTTGGCGGCGATCGTCGCCGATTCCATGTCGAGTGCGATGGCGCGTGACTGCGAAAGACGCTGCACCGGTCCGCGCTGGTCGCGCAGTTCCCAGTTGCGGTTATCAATCGTGGCGACGGTACCGGTGCGCATGATGCGCTTGAGGTCATAGCCGGACAGGCCGGTGACTTCGGCAACCGCCTCCTGGAGCGCCACCTGGATCTCGGCCAGCGGCGGGATCGGCACCCAGACCGGCAGATCGTCGTCGAGCACGTGATCCTCGCGCACATAGGCATGCGCCAGCACGTAGTCGCCGAGCGCCTGGGTGTTGCGCAGCCCGGCGCAGTGGCCAAGCATCACCCAGGCATGCGGCCTCAGCACCGCGATATGGTCGGTGATCGTCTTGGCGTTGGAAGGCCCGACGCCGATATTGACCATGGTGATGCCACCATGGTTCCGCTTCTTCAGATGATAGGCCGGCATCTGTGGCAGGCGCGGCGGTGCGACGCCTTCGCTGGGTGCGCTTTGCCCAACCTTGGTGATGACATTGCCCGGCTCGACGAACTCGGTATATCCGCCGCCGCCATTGGCCATCAGGTCGCGCGCACGGGCGACGAATTCGTCGATGTAGAACTGATAATTGGTGAACAGCACGAAGTTCTGGAAATGCTGCGGCGTGGTCGCCGTATAGTGCGACAGGCGGTGCAGCGAATAGTCGATGCGCTGCGCCGTGAAGGGCGCCAATGGCCGAGGTTCGCCGAACGCCACTTCGAAAGTGCCGTTGGCGATCTGGTCGTCGGTGCCGTCGAGGTCCGGGACATCGAACAGGTCGCGGATCGGCCGCTTGATGCGTTCAGCCGCCGCGCCGTCGACATGGGTGCCTTCGAGAAAGGCGAAATGCAGTGGAATGGGGGTGGTCGATTCCGAAACGGTGACCGCAACCCCATGATTGCGCATGATCAGGCGCAGCTGCTCGACAAGATAGCTTTCGAACAGGCCCGGCTGGGTGATCGTGGTCGAAAAATGCCCCGGCGTCGGCATATGGCCGTAGGCCTGGCGCGAGTCGATCTGGGTGAATGAATTGGTGGTGACGCCGATCTCCGGGTAGAAGGCGCGGTAGCGCTTGCCGTTGTCGCCGCCCGCTGCCGCCAGCGCCGCAAAGGAGTCGCGCAGGAATTTGGTGTTGCGGTCGTAAAGCACCTGCAGTGCCGCGACCGCTTTTTCGGCGCGATCGAAGCTTTGCCGGCCAAACGGCTCGGGCATGACGACAGATTCGATGGCTTGTGGGTAGATTCGCTTTTCCATGGCTCAATATAGAGACTTGGATCGGCACTTGGGAGGGGTGTCGCGACCGAAGGCGGCCAAAGCGTCGTTTTTCTTCAACCGCGCTGCAGGCTGACCAGGAGCACGAAGCCGACGCCGGACTTCTTCAAGGCTGGCGCGTCGATCGTCGAGCCGGCATCGGCGCGCATCATCGGCACGGCCAGAACCGGAGCGGCCAGGACCATCAGGATAAGCGCCGCCCGCGGCAGAAGCCGAAGGGTCTTGAGAGTGTTGGCGGCGATGCGGTCCATGGTGTTCTGCTTTTCTTTTCGAGGTCTTGGTTTCTGTGTTCAGTTGCGAAGGTGGGTGGGGCAGGCGAGGCGGCAGGTTCTGGAATTGGCCTCGTCCCAGGCGCGGGCCGGACGGCCCGCTTCGGCGACGAGGATGGCGAAGAACATTCCAAACAGGCTCAGCAGCAGGCAGACGATGGTGAAGCGGCGAGCAAGCATTGGGTCGTGTCTCCTTCAACACGCAGGAGAATGCCCGAGCGCGACTGAACCGGCTCTGATGCCGGCGTTCATCTGCGGTTCAAATTGGTTGACGGGGTTTCGACGGCGCCGGCATCGGTTTGGATAGCCACTGGCGGGTATCGAGCATCACCGGCGCGGGATGTGTCGATGAGACGAAAACGGGGCCCGTCGAGGCCCCGTTGTCATGTCGCAAGGATACGATCGATCAGAGCTTGTGCCAGGTCTGGCTCTTGCAGATCAGTCCGCCAAGCACGCAGCCGCTCATCTTGAGCGAGGTGCCCGACAATGTCGCCTTGCCCGAATAGGTTTTGTCGTTTGCCGGGTCGGTGATGTTGCCGGCATATTTGTTGTCGCCGGCCGCCTTGAGCGAGCCGATGGTCTTGCCGGCATATTTGCCGGACTTGAGCGTGATGGAGAACGTGCCGCCGCCAACGATCGCTGCGGTGTCGCCGGCCTGGGTTTTCCAGTTGCCTTCGATCGGATCGGCCCACGCCGAGCCTGCCATGATCAATGTGGCCGCCAGGGCCAGGCTCACTTTTCGAAACATGCTCTTCCTCCCTTTGGATGTCCGGCCGGATGCTCCGCCTCGCCGGTCTGCCGCTTACGCAAACGTAAGCTAATCCAGCTCCCGGCAAAACAAAAGCGGTGCCGCAGCGGAAGACTTTTGGATTTTGAAAGGCGCCAATGCGGGCCTTGCGGGCAAGGAAAAGAAAGCATCGGCGGATCGTGTTTGTTTCCCGTGGTTAGCGGAGTCTTGATTCCCACTGCGAAAATTTTCGTCGAATTTGACGAAAACCAGCGCGATTGCTGGCTTTGTATCCTTAACGAATTTCCGCGTTTACCTCTTGTTTTAGCTTTGTTTTCCTCAAATTAAGCACGCCATTTAACGGCGGATTCAAGCCTCCACGGCATTCTCGAAAGCATCGGAAGAGCAGCCCGCAAGGACAAACGAAGGCAGCTCTCGGGAGCCGGACAGGGCCAGAACAGGGGATTGAAAATGGCACGTTTTGAAATGCTTGAAGCAGGCTTCGGCGCCATGGGGGCAACTGCCCAGGCCGACATTCTTTTCGAACTGGGCATGATGTATGCGACCGGCCGCGATTGCGAGACCGATGTCGTTGCCGCCCACAAATGGTTCAACATTGCCGCGATCAAGGGCTCGGCCCGCGCCGCAGAACTGCGCTCGGAACTGTCGGCGGCGATGTCGAAGGTCGAGATCGCCAAGGCGCTTCGTGAAGCCCGCGAATGGATGACCATGCACTGAGTTCTGCCAACCGCAGATAGAAGACAGGGAAGCCCCGGGTCATGACCGCACAGATGGCCAGACCCGGCGGAATGGAAGGCCGCGCAAGACGGTCGACGACCTAAAGAAAAAGAACGCGACAGGCCGCCAAGGCTAAGTCGCGCACGACATGGGGAAGGCGAGCGGGATTTCGGGGCGCGGGGGCGCTTGGGGACCGTTGGCGAGCAAAAAAGCCACGACCAGCCGGAACAAGGCTGGCGTGGCTTTTTTTCTTGGGTGACGTCTTGCAGGCCCAATCGAGTGCCGCCGATGCGCCTAGACAGGTCCGGTGAAGGATGAAATTGTCCCGCCTCTCTGGAAGAAGCGCGGCCGAGCGGCCGCGCGTGAGTGGAGGAGTTCTATTACCATGAAAAAAATCAGTATTTTGAGCGCGGCCGTTTTTGGCCTGATGATGAGTGCGCCGGTCGCATTCGCCGACGACATCACCTTTGCGGTGGTCGGTCCGATGACCGGCCAGCTCGCCACCATCGGCGATCAGTTCAAGCAGGGCGCACAGGCCGCTGCTGACGCGATCAATGCGGCGGGTGGTGTCGACGGTCGCCAGATCAAGCTGAGTATCCAGGATGACCAGTGCGATCCCAAGCAGGCCGTGTCGGTCGCCAACCGCATCGTCGCCGATGGCGTCAAGTTCATCGATGGCCACGCCTGTTCGGGTTCGAGCATTCCAGCCTCTGCCGTCTATGCCGAAGGCGGCGCCTTGATGATGAGCCCGGCCTCGTCCAACCCGGTGCTGACCGACGCGGCGGCCAAGGCCGGCTGGCCGACGATCATGCGCCTTTATACGCGTGACGATGCGCAGGGCGCCTTCATCGGCCCATGGATCGCCAAGAAGTTTGCCGGCAAGAACGTCGTCGTCCTGCACGACAAGAGCGCCTACGGACAGGGCGTGGCTGACGCCGTCAGGGCAACCATGAATGCCGGCGGCCTCAAGGAAGTGTATTATGACGGCATCAATGCCGGCGAGAAGGACTATTCGGCTCTCGTCACCAAGCTAAAGGACTTGAAGGCCGACGTGGTCTATTTCGGTGGTTACCATCCTGAAGCCGGTCTTATCCTGCGCCAGTCGGCGGAACAGAACCTGAAGTTCCAGCTGATCATGCCGGACTCCATCGCCTCGCCTGAATTCTGGCAGGTTGCCGGCCCGGCCGGCGAGGGCACCATGTTCGTCTTCCCGTCGGATCCGCAGGCAAAGCCTGAAGCCAAGGCAGCCGTCGAGAAGATCAAGGCGGGCGGCTTCGTACCGGAAGGCTTCACGCTGTTCTCCTACGCCGTGGTCCAGGCCTTCGCCGAAGGCGTCAAGCGCGCCGGCAGCGACGACCCGGCCAAGGTTGCCGAAGCGTTGAAGAATGGCACGCCGATCAGCACCGTTGTCGGCGATGTCACCTTCGACGAAAAGGGCGACCTCAAGAATGCCAGCTATGACATCAACCAGTGGCATGACGGCAAATACGCGCCGATCGCGCAGTAATCGCTGACGTCGCCTGGCGACCAACCAAAAGAAATGGCCGGGTTCGTTCCGGCCATTTTTCTTTTGCAATCCGTCGTCTGCTTTCGGCTGTCAGCTTGCGGCCGCAGTTGGCGTGTTCGGCTCTTCGACGAACCGCACCAGCACCGTCCCATCGGTGACCTGCGCGCCTTCGGTGGCGATCTCGGCGATCACCCCGTCATGCGGCGCGGCGATGGTGTGCTCCATCTTCATCGCTTCGAGGATCAGCAGCGGCTGGCCCTTGATCACGGCATCGCCTTTTGCCGCGCGCACCAGCTTGACCAGTCCCGGCATCGGCGCGCGCAGGCTGCCGGCGCCTGCCGCCGCTTCATCCGCCCGCGCCAGCGGGTCCTGCACGGCGAATGTATAGCCAACGGCGCCTTCGAACACGGTGATGTGGCCTGGCCAGCAGGCGAGGCGCGGTGTGGCGCGAAAATCATGCGAATTGGTGTTGTCATAAGGCTTGTCCAGCGCCACCTGGAACCGCCCGTCCGGCCGCATCGAAACCCTTGCCGCGATATCGTCTTCGCCGAACGTCAGCCGTGTGCGCCGCGCCACGCCGTGGAAATGCGCATAGCCGGCAAGCGACGACCATGGGTCATTCGATGACGGCAATGCTCCAGCACCTGAGGCCGCAAGGGCGGCTGCCGCAACGGTTTCGCCACTCGGCGGGGCGACATCGGTCAGTGCCGGTTGATGCCTGGCGATCAGGCTGGTGTCGACATCGCCCGCGGCAAAGTCCGGATCGGCGGCCAGCGCGGCAAGAAAGGCGGTGTTGACGGTCGAGCCGGCGATCTCGGTTTGCGACAGCGCCGCGCCGAGCGCTTCCAGTGCCGCCTGCCTGTCCTTTGCATGGACGACCAGCTTGGCGATCATCGGGTCATAGTAGGGTGATATGGCATCGCCGGCCCGCACGCCGGTCTCGATACGCATCGTGGCGCCTTCCGGGGCTGCGTCCGGAAACTTCAGATGATGCAAGGTGCCCGTCGCAGGCAAGAACCCCTTTGCCGCGTCCTCGGCATAGATGCGCGCCTCGAAAGTATGGCCGGCAAGCGTTATCTCGCTCTGCGCCTTGGGCAGCTTTTCGCCGCTGGCGACCCGCAACTGCCACTCGACCAGGTCGGTGCCGGTGACCATTTCGGTGACAGGGTGTTCGACCTGCAGGCGGGTGTTCATTTCCATGAACCAGAAGCGGTCGGCCTTCAGGCCTTGCGAGGCATCGACGATGAACTCGATGGTGCCGGCGCCGGAATAATTGATCGCCTTGGCGGCTTTCACCGCAGCATCCGTCATCGCCTTGCGCAGTGCCGGCGTCATGCCGGGAGCCGGGGCTTCCTCGATCACCTTCTGGTGGCGGCGCTGCGCCGAGCAGTCGCGCTCATAAAGATGCACCGCATTGCCGAAATTATCGCCGAACACCTGCACTTCGATGTGGCGCGGCTTGTCGACATATTTTTCGACCAGCACGCGATCGTCGCCGAAAGCGGCTTTCGCCTCGCGCCGCGCGCTGGACAGCGCCTCGGAAAACTCATCGGGATGCTCGACGCGGCGCATGCCCTTGCCGCCGCCGCCGGCGCGCGCCTTGATCAATACGGGATAGCCGATCTCGCGCGCCTTGGAGGCCAGCAGCACGATCTCCTGCGCTTCGCCATGGTAACCCGGCACCACCGGCACGCCGGCCTTTTCCATCAGCCGCTTGGCGGCGTCCTTCAGCCCCATGGCACGGATCGAGGCCGCCGACGGGCCGATGAAGGTGAGCCCTGCCGCCACCACCAGGTCGACGAAATCGGGATTTTCGGACAGGAAGCCGTAACCGGGATGGATCGCCTCCGCGCCCGTCGCCAAGGCCGCGGCGACAATCTTGTCGCCGCGCAGATAGCTTTCGCCAACGGGCGAGGCGCCGATATGCACGGCCTCGTCAGCCATCTCGACATGCAGGGATTTCGCGTCGGCATCCGAATAGACGGCGACGGTCCGCACGCCCAGTTTGCGCGCCGTGCGGATCACCCGGCAGGCGATCTCGCCGCGATTGGCGATCAGGATCTTGGCGAACATGGAGCCTCCCGGGTTTGCCTCGGGCGGCGCCAGTCTGGCCGCCGGCTTACTTCGACGCAGCGATCGCGCAGCCGCCGCTTGCGGTCTTGACCTTCCACCTGGAGAAGCCGCTTTGACAGGCGCGCAACGCAGTATCCTCCGCAGCCTTCTGCGAAGGTGCGTTCAGCTTCACGCTGCAGAAAATGTGGAGATCGACGACGCGCGAATAGAACGTCGTGGCGTAGGCTGAATGGCCGCTCGCCGCGATATAGGCGAGGTAGGATTTGTAGCAGGCTTCCTTCGGATCGAGCGACAAGGTCGGAGAAAACCGCTTGTCGCCCATCTTGCCCGCAAGCGATTCCGCCGAACCGGCGCCATGTGTTGCGAATATGAGCAAATTTGCAAGTATCGAAGCAGTCATCTTCCGGCAATATTTCAGTTTCATTTCCGCCCTGTCCACATTGCACTGTGCAGGATGAGCGGTAGCGAATATGTTGCCTCGACGCCAGTTCGCCGGTGGAGATTCGACGCTGCCTATGCTGATGAATCGACTGGTCCATACAGTTCAGCCTTTTCGCAGGGCAGCAACGGCCTGCCGGTATAGTTCCGCCATCTGCTCGTCGAAGCAGCAGAAAACGACGGTTTCCGGCAAATTTTTCCCTTCGATGAACCTGTTGACCGTGTCGACAGCGATCTGCGTCGCCTCATCTTTCGGGTAGCGGTAAACGCCAGTCGAGATCGCCGGGAACGCCACGGTGCGGCAGTCATTGCCGGCGGCGAGTTCGAGTGAACTGGTATAGCAGGAGGCCAGCAGTTCGGCTTCGCCTTTGCTGCCGCCTTGCCAGACCGGTCCGACTGTGTGGATGATGTGTCGCGCTGGCAGGTTATAGCCCTTGGTGATCTTGGCTTCGCCGACCTTGCATCCATTCAACATGCGGCATTCGAACTCGAGCTCGCGGCCGGCCGCGCGGTGAATGGCGCCATCGACCCCACCACCGCCGAGAAGCGAGGTGTTGGCGGCGTTGACGATGGCATCGACGGCCAGTTTTGTGATGTCGCCGGTGTGAACCTCAATCCGCGCACGGTCGTTCATGTCACATCCTGAACACGCCGAAGCGCGTCTCCTCGATCTCGGCGTTCAGCGCGGCGGACAGGCTCAGCGCCAGCACGTCGCGCGTCTTCGCCGGGTCGATGATACCGTCGTCCCAAAGGCGTGCGGACGAGTAGAGCGGGTGCCCTTCATGCTCGTATTTCATCAGGATCGGTTTCTTGAATTTTGCTTCCTCCTCGGCGCTCCATTCGCCGCCTTTACGTTCGATGCCTTCGCGCTTGACCATGGCCAGCACCGTTGCCGCCTGCTCGCCGCCCATCACCGAGATGCGGGCGTTCGGCCACATCCACAGGAAGCGCGGTGAATAGGCGCGGCCGCACATGCCGTAATTGCCGGCGCCGAACGAACCACCGATGATGACGGTCACCTTCGGCACCCTGGCGGTGGCCACCGCCATCACCAGCTTGGCGCCATCCTTGGCGATGCCGCCCGCTTCGTATTTTCTGCCGACCATGAAGCCGGTGATGTTCTGCAGGAAGACAAGCGGGATCTTGCGCTGGCAGCACAATTCGATGAAGTGCGCGCCTTTCAATGCGCTTTCGGAAAACAGCACGCCATTGTTGGCGATGATGCCGACCGGCATGCCATGGAGATAGGCAAAACCGGTGATCAGAGTGGTGCCGTAGTTCTGCTTGAACTCATCGAATTCGGAGCCGTCGACGATACGCGCGATCACCTCGCGCACGTCATAGGGCTGGCGCAGATCGGTCGGTACGATGCCGTAGAGTTCATCCGCCGGATGAAGCGGCGGAATCGATCTCTGTAAGTTCAGGCTTACGGTCTTGTTCCGATTCAGGTTTTTGACGATGCGACGACAGATGGCGAGGGCATGGTCGTCGTCCAGCGCATAGTGGTCGGCAACGCCGGACAGCCGCGTGTGTACATCCGCGCCGCCGAGGTCCTCGGCGCTGACGTCTTCACCGGTGGCCGCCTTCACCAGCGGCGGTCCGCCGAGGAAAATGGTCGCCTGATTGCGCACCATGATCGTCTCGTCCGACATCGCCGGTACATAAGCGCCGCCCGCCGTGCAGGACCCCATGACGCAGGCGATCTGCGGGATGCCGGCCGCCGACATGTTGGCCTGGTTGTAGAAGATGCGGCCGAAATGCTCGCGATCGGGAAACACTTCGTCCTGGTTGGGCAGATTGGCGCCGCCGCTGTCGACGAGATAGATGCAAGGCAAATTGTTCTGCAGCGCGATCTCCTGCGCCCGCAGATGCTTCTTCACGGTCAGCGGATAATAGGTGCCGCCCTTCACCGTGGCGTCGTTGACGACGACCATCACCTCGGTGCCTTCGACACGGCCGATGCCGGCGATCATGCCGGCCGACGAGATCTCCTCGCCATACATCGACCATGCCGCGAACTGGCCGATCTCGAGGAAGGGCGATCCGATGTCGAGCAGTTGGGCGAGGCGTTCGCGTGGCAACAGCTTGCCGCGCGAAACGTGGCGCTCACGCGCCTCATCCGAGCCGCCGCGCTCGACGCTTGCAGCCTTGTCCGCAATGTCGGCGACCAGTGCCCGCATGCGCTCGGCATTGGCGTGAAAGGTGTCGGAGGACGGGGAGATCTGGGACTGAAGCGTGGCCATTGGCGATCCTGTTACTCGGCCACGACTTGCAATTTGCCGTCTTGCCGCTCGAAGATGTCTTCGGAGAGAAGATCAGCTCCGTCTTTGAACGCCATATCGATTACCTTGCGGGCGATCTGGGTGGCGTCTGGTTGCCGTTTGTCGAAAACGAAAATGCAGTCGCGGCGAGGGATTGCAACAAATGCTCCTTCGGGAAAGCGAAAATTTACGCGAGACCAGAATTTTTCAGTGAGAATTAATGCCGGGGAAATCGCTTCGTCGCCCTCCATGATAAATGTAGATACCCCATCAGATAGTCTGTCTTCTCGGATGTTACTGAGTTTTCTGTTGATATTGTCGAGAGTGATCTGACGAAGTTTTTCGAGGGTGCGGCCTCCCCCGCTCGACCACAACATAGAACTAAGCGCATCCTTGCTGTTGATTTGATAAAAAATCACCAGATCGCCTACGAACTCTTCATACACCGGTCCTGAATCATCCTCTCCCTGGATTTGGTTGAGCGCGTCGATATATTCGCGCGGCCGAATATTTGCGATTAAGTCCGCTGGGTCAAAATTGCTTGCTGTGTTTGCAAACACAAGAGCGTTGATAAAGCGCTGGATTTGAGTCTCGGTGTCTGCTGCGGAAAGGCCGCGAATTCGACCAAGCAGATTTGTGACATCCAAAAGAATATCCGGCTTGTTCTCAGCTGCGATTGCTCTGACCACGTTGACGCGCGCCGGGTCGTTCGGATCGGGCACTGCTTCCCTGATGCGATGGTCCGCTTTTAGACGTGAAATGACTGCAGCGCGTAGCGCCGCAACATCTTCGAACTTGAGCTCCTCGGAATGCGCCGTCCCTGCCAATCCTGACAGCGAAACCAGCGCGACCATGGTTCGCGCCAACGTTCCAAGGTATTTCGCCAGGCGCCGCATTCGCTCACGCCCCCTCCGCCATGATCTCGCGTCCAATCAGCCAGCGGCGGATTTCGCTGGTACCGGCGCCGATCTCGTAGAGTTTTGCATCGCGCAAAAGCCGGCCGGTCGGATAGTCGTTGATGTAGCCATTGCCGCCCAGCAGCTGGAGGGCGTCGAGGGCCATCAGCGTTGCCTTTTCTGCGGCGAACAGCACGCAGCCGGCGGCATCCTTGCGGCTGGTCTGGCCGCGATCGCAGGCGGCGGCGACGGCATAGACATAGGCGCGCGCTGCATTCATCGTCGTGTACATGTCGGCAAGCTTGCCTTGCACCAGCTGGAACTCGCCGATCGGCTGGCCGAACTGCTTGCGCTCGTGCACATAGGGGATTGCCACGTCGAGACACGCCGCCATCAGGCCGATCGGCCCGCCGGCGAGCACGGTGCGTTCGTAGTCGAGGCCCGACATCAGCACCTCGACGCCGCGGCCTTCCTCGTGCAGCACATTTTCGAATGGCACTTCGACATTTTCGAACACAAGTTCGCCGGTGTTGGAGCCGCGCATGCCGAGCTTGTCGAGTTTCTGCGCCACGGAGAACCCGGCCATCGCCTTCTCGACGATGAAGGCGGTGATGCCGCGCGATTTCCGTTCCGGATCGGTCTTGGCATAGACGACCAGCGTCTCGGCGTCCGGCCCGTTTGTGATCCACATCTTGGTGCCGTTGAGCACATAGCGGTCATTTCGCTTTTCGGCGCGCAGCTTGAGCGAGACGACGTCCGAGCCGGCGCCGGATTCCGACATCGCCAGTGCGCCGACGCGCTCGCCGGAACAGAGTGGCGGCAGGAATTTCTCCTTCTGCGGCGTCGTCGCCCAACGATTGATCTGGTTGACGCAGAGATTGGAATGGGCGCCGTAGGAGAGGCCGACCGATGCCGAGGCGCGAGAGATTTCCTCGACCGCGATGACATGCGCAAGATAGCCCATGCCGCTGCCACCGAAATCGGGGTCGGCGGTGATGCCGAGCAGCCCGAGCGCGCCGAGTTCGCGCCACAGATGCGCCGGGAATTCGTTCGAGCGATCGATGTCGGCTGCGACCGGCGCGATCCTGTCCTGGGCGAAGCGCCGCACCATGTCGCGCAGCGCCTCGATATCCTCGTCATGCCCGAAGCTGAGCGTGTTCGTGTACATGCTTTTCCTCCTGGCGCATGACCCCGAAGATCCCTCTCGATCTTCGAAGGAGCATACGCGAAATCAAAGTGCCGCGGCGTCGCTTGTGCGTCCGAAGGCGCGCACGGTGCCATGGGTCGTCTCGCCGTCGGTTCCTGCTCCAACCAGGCGCATTGTCATCGAAAGATATGTTGCCGTCACTTCAGCGATCGATAGCCGCTCGCCGGGGCGAAACCAGACGATGACGCCGGTCATCATCTGGATCAGCGCCATGGCCGTCAGTCCGGTGTCGTCGATATTGAAGATGCCTGCCTCGGCGCCGTCGCGCAGGATCGCGCGCAGCTCCTTTTCGTAGGCCGTGCGCATCCGCAGGATCTGTGTCAGCCGATCGGGCGACAGGCTGCGCAATTCCATGTTCGACACATGCGTGGCGTGCCGACGCTCGATATGAAAAGCGATGTGGTTTTCGACATAGGCGCAGAGCCGCTGCACGGGATCCGCGCTGGCAGGGCGGGCTGTTTCCCAGGCGTCAGTCAGACCTTCCATATGCTCGCGCATAAGCGTGAACAGAAGCTCTTCCTTGGTCGGAAAATAGCGATAGAGCGCGGCTGCCTGCACGCCGACTTCGGCGGCAAGCTGACGCATCGACATCGCCTCGTAGCCAAAACGCGCGATCAGATTGACGGCCGCCTCGCGGGCGGCTGCTTCGGTCTTTTCGCCATCGGATCCGGTCGTGCGTGCCATATAAGCCCCTTTGCAGGACAATAATAAAACGAACGTTCAATTAATTCAAGGCACCAAAACCAAATCCATCGTCATGCAACAATCCTGAAGCCAACAAAAGTGTTTCCGGCTGCCAACTCCTCGACGTCGACTCTGGAAACCGAAGCCTCGGACGGCCCTTTCCAGAGGCGCCCGATCATTGTCGAGACCGCTTCATCGAGGCCTGCAATCTGGGTCGTCACAGACCCGTCGGCTTCATTGCGAACCCAGCCCGCAAGGCCAAGGCTGGTGGCCTCGCCCCGAGCCCAGATCCTGAAGCCGACGCCTTGCACATTGCCGTAGACGCGTGCCCGCACTTCCCTGCGATGACCAGCCATGAATCTCTCCTAGCCTGTCTCCGTGGAATCTGGCGCATGACGCAGGGAATGCAACCTGAGAACTGCATGCACGACACAATAGCTAAGCTTCTGGTTTTGAAATTTAATTGACTCAGTCCACTAATTTTTGGAAATTGGAACCAGCCCTGTCGGGAGTTGGATGCAGATGTCGGACGAACGAAACGCATTGGTGGCGCAGATCCGCCACTTCAACCGATTCTACACCCGCATCGTCGGCCTTCTCGACGAAACCCTGACGCAGAGCGCGTTCACCTTGACCGAGGCGCGCGTGCTGTTCGAGTTGGGTCACCACAGCAGCCCTGCTTCCGCCGCAATCGCCGGCGAACGCGGTTTCCTGGCCGGGGCTTTTCGGCTGGAGAACGGCCCGGCCGCCTCCGAAATCGCCAGGCAATTGCGTGTCGATGCCGCCTATCTGACGCGAATCCTGCGCAAGTTTGCCGGCGAGGGGCTGACCGAAGCCCGAACAGATCCGGCCGACCGGCGCCGAAGGGTTCTCTCGCTGACGCCGAGGGGCGAGGCCGCGCTTGCGAGGCTTCAGGCGGCGGCTGATCGGGACACGGCGCGGCTGATCGAAAGCGTCCCCGACGACAGGCTGCACGAACTGGGCAGCGCCTTGCGCAAGGCCGGGGAATTGCTGGGTGATCCCGCCAGTGAGAAAGACGCGGTGACGCTGCGGCCGCACCGCGTCGGCGACGTCGGCTGGGTCGTGCAGCGCCAGGCCCAGCTCTACACCGATGAATATGGCTGGAACATCGAGTTCGAAGCCATGCTCGCCGAAATCGGTGCCGATTTCATCCGCAATTTCCTGCCCGGCCGCGATTTCTGCTGGATCGCCGAACGCGGCAGCGAGCCGGTTGGCGCGGTGTTCCTGGTTCACCTGGACGACAAGGTGGCAAAGCTGAGGATGCTGCATGTCGAGGCGACTGCGCGCGGCCTGGGCATCGGCAAGCGCCTGGTCGCGGAGTGCGTGAGCCAGGCCCGCGCCTGCGGCTACATCAGGCTGGTGCTGTGGACCAACGACATTCTCGTCGCGGCGCGCGCGATCTACGAGCGCGCCGGCTTCAGGCTGATCTCGGAGGAGCACCACCACAGTTTCGGCAAAGAATTGACCGGCCAGACCTGGGAACTGGATTTGTAGGCGCGGTCCGGCCCCAGGGCATGATCCCGAAATGAGGGTGTCGGTTTTCTCGGACAACCGGAAACCGTTTGTCCAGAGATCATGCTCAAACAAAGAGATAGAGCCCATCCCGATTCCATCGGGATGGAACAGGCTCTAATTCCCTCGCGCCGCCGCCAGCGCGCCGGGCAGTTCCTCGGCGAAAATGTCCAGCTCGTGATCGAGGCCGACGCTGACGCGAATGCAGCGGTCGAGCACTGGCACCATCGGTTTGCGGATGAAGACGTCGCGTGACAGCAGGCCCTGCAGCACCTTCAGCGCGAAGGCGCCATCGCGGCCGCAGTCGATGGTGACGAAGTTGGTTGCCGATGCCAGCGGCTTCAGCCCGTTCGCCTCGGCAATGCCGGCGATGCGTCGGCGGCCGGCCGCGACTCTGGCCACCACGCTTTGCAGATAGTCCTGATCGGCAAGCGCCTCGACGCCGGCGATCTGCGCCATGCGGCTGACGCCGTAATGGTTGCGGATCTTCTCGAAATCGCGGATCACCTGCGCCTCGGCCACCGCATAGCCGCAGCGTATGCCGGCCAGTCCGTAAGCCTTCGAGAAGGTGCGCATGCGGATGACGTTCGGCCTGGAGATATCGATCGGCGGCAGCGCCGAGGCTGGTCCGAGTTCGCCATAGGCCTCGTCGAGCACCAGCATCGTGGTTTCCGGCAACGCCTCGATGAAGCGGATGAGCTCGCTTGCCTCCCACCAGCTGCCCATCGGGTTGTCCGGGTTGGACAGATAGACCAGCGGCGCCTTTTCCTTGCGCACGGCAGTGAGCAGGCCGTCCAGGCTTTCCCGGTCGTTCTCATAGGGAACCGTGACCAGCCGCCCGCCGACACCGGCAATATGGAAGTTGAAGGTCGGATAGGCGCCGAGCGACGTGACCACGGCATCGCCGGGCGCCACATACATGCGCGCCACCAGGCCGAGCAACCCGTCTATGCCTTCGCCGACCACGACGTTTTCGACCTTCACGCCGTGGTGCGCGGCGGCCGCCACCTTCAGGTCGTGATTGTCGGGATCGCAATACATCCACATGTCGCGGGCAATTCCGGCCATGCGCTCGATGACGCGCGGCGAAGGGCCAAAGCTGCTCTCATTGGCGCCGATGCGCGCACGAAAAGCACGGCCGCGCTCGCGCTCCTGCGCTTCGGGGCCGACAAAAGGTACGGTCGAGGGAAGCGCTGCGACAAGCGGCGTGAGGGGAGGGCGTTGGTGCATGGCGGAAGCTCGTTTGAAAAGGGCCTTCTTGCTAGCGCGCCCGCATGGTCGGTGCAAGTTGCCGCGGCCTGCAACCGTAATGCTGGATTCCTGCGTCTCTTTTTGCTAGCGAGGCGCAATGAACAATCGTCTGCCGCCAGCCTGGTCCAAGCACCTGAAGGTCCAAACCGGGCCCAAACCCAAATTCCCGCAGCCAAATCTGCCGAAAATGAGTTCGCTTTCGCGTGCACAGGCAGACGACGCGTTGCTGCAGCAGGCATATCAGTTTCAGCAGGCCAAACGGCTGGACGAAGCCCAGGACCTATGCCTTCAGGTTCTGGCGCGCACGCCTAACCATCCACTCGCCCTGTATATTTTGGGGACCGTGTGCGTGGGCTACGACGATGAGGCGGCCTTGCGATATTTCGCGCGGGCGGTCGGGGCGGAACCAAAGAACCCCTACTACCACCTTGGCCTGGCCTCGGCCTATGTGAAGGTCAGTGAATTTTCACCAGCAATCGAGCATATGCAATATGCCTTGGAGCTGCAGCCAGACCTGGTCGAAGCACTTTGTGCATTGGGGGACGCTTATATCCAGTTTGATAAACCCGACATGGCTTTGCCGCTTTACGAAAAGGCGCTGAAGATCAACCGCGATCATCTCAAGGTGCGGACAGGACTGGCCCGCGCGCTCAGCAGCCTGGGGCGCATGGACGAGGCCGCCGTCTATCTCAAGGAAGCAATCGAACGTCGCATCGCAATGCCGACTGCCTTCAACGATTTTGTACAGACGCAAAAGTTCATCGAAGAGCCAAAGGAACTCCAATCCATTCTTCGTGAACTCGGCAATCCCAAGCTTGATCCGGACGGTGCTCAGAAGCTGCATTTCGCTGCCGGCAAGGTGCTGAACGACCTGGGTCGCTATGGCGATGCATTCGACCATTTCAACAAGGCGAAGCAGGCTTCCGGCCATAAGTTCGATATCGACTTGTATCGTCGCTGGGTCGACTCGATGATTGAAGGCTTCACGTCGGACGTGCTGGCTGCCAGGGCCGGCTATGGAAATCCTTCCGAAGTGCCTGTGTTCGTGGTTGGCATGCCTCGCTCGGGAACGACGCTCACGGAACAGATCTGCGCCAGCCATCCCGACGTTCATGGCGCAGGAGAGTTGAGCAAACTGAGGCGTGTCGCGAATGCGATTGGCCTCAAGACATCATCGGCTGGAGATTTGAACCAGCCGATCACGTCGATTACGGAGGATCTGTCCAGAACGCTGTCCGAAGAGCACCTGTCCTATCTGCGGGAGCGGGCGCCTGCCGCACTTCGAATAGTGGATAAAATGCCACATAATTTTGAATTGATCGGGCTGATCGGGCTACTCTTTCCCAACGCGCGCATCATTCATTGCCGTCGTGACGCCATCGACAATTGTGTCTCTTGTTTTGTCCAGAACTTCAGCGAGGGACACAGCTACAACACCGACCTGAAGACGCTCGGCCTGTACTATCGCGAATATGACCGCCTGATGCAGCATTGGAACGAGGTTTTCCCCGGCCTGATCTTCGAAAATCAGTACGAAACGCTGGTCGAGGATCAGGAAGCACAGTCGCGCCGCCTCATAGATTATCTCGGGCTGCCCTGGGACGACGCCTGCCTGCGCTTTTTTGACAGGGATGGTTCGGTCAACACGCCAAGCCGCTGGCAGGTTCGTCAACCGATCTACAGATCATCCGTCAAGCGCTGGAAGAATTATGAAGGCGAAATACGGCCACTGATCGATGCGTTGGGCGACCTGGCGGACAAATAGTTCAGTCTCCAATTTGCTGACGGAGTTTGCGGTCGGTGCAAGTTGCAGCGAGGCGGACCCTGTGATGCGCTGGATTCCTTCGGCTCTTTTTGCTAGCCAGATACGATGAACAATCGACTGCCTCCCGCCTGGTCCAAACATCTGAAAACGTCCTCTGGACCGAAAATCCCGCAGCCGAAAATCGTCCAGTCGAAAGCGAAGCCGCTGTCGCGCGCGCAGGCCGATGACGCGCTTCTCAGGCAGGCACTCGAACTTCAGCAAGCGAATAGGTTGCCGGAGGCGGAGGCGCTGTGTCAGCGCGTATTGGCTCATACTCCTCGACATTCCCTTGCTTTGTATTTGCTGGGAACCTTCGCGCTCGATTTGGATGACGAGATGGCGATTGGCCATTTTTCGCAGGCGGTGAGGGAAGCACCTCAAAATCCGCACTATCGGCTGACGTTGGCCCAAGCCTATTTGAAAGTCGGTGAACATTCGGATGCAATCAGACATTTTGAGCTTGCCTGTGAACTGAAGGCGGACTGGATCGAGGCGCTGTGCGCCCTTGGCCGCGCCTACACCGAATTCGGCAAGACCGATCTCGCGGTGCCGCTTTATGAGAAGGCGCTCAAAATCAATGGCAGCCATCCTCTTGTCCGAATGGGGCTGGCCAATGCCCTTGTAAGCCTCGGCCGCATGGATGAGGCGACAACGTATTTGAATGAGGCGATCAGCCATCGCCTGGGTATCGCAGCAGCCTACAACGGCCTTGTTAGCATACGAAAATTCGCCGAAGAGCCGGCGGAACTGAAATCCATTCTGACTGAGTTGAAAAATCCCACACTCGATAGGAAAAGCATACAGCAACTCCATCATGCGGCGGGGAAGGTCCTCAATGATGTCAGGCGCTATGACGAAGCGATGGATCACTTCCGGCAGGCAAAGGAACTTTCAACCCGCCGTTTCGATATGGAGTCCTACCGCCGCAGCATCGATTTTATGATCGAGCTGTTCAGTCCGCAGATGCTGGCTGCCAAGGCGGGACATGGAAGCTCTTCGGAAGTGCCTGTCTTCGTGCTTGGCATGCCGCGTTCGGGCACCACTTTGACCGAGCAGATCTGTGCGAGCCACCCCGACGTATATGGAGCCGGCGAGCTGACAAAGCTGCGGCGGATCACGAACAGGCTCGCGCCCAAAACGCACTCGCCGGAGGAACTGCGAAGATCGATCCTGGAAATGACGGTTGATCAGTCGAAATCGTTGGCCGAAGAATATCTCACCCATATCAGGCAAAGATCGCCCGATGCTCGGCGAATCGTCGACAAGCTACCCCACAATTTTGAGCTTATTGGCCTCATAAGAGTGTTGTTTCCCAACGCTCGTATCATTCATTGCCGCCGCGATGCAGTTGACAATTGCCTCTCGTGTTATTTTCTAAATTTCAATGAGGACAACGTTTATAACGCCGATCTACATACACTCGGATTGTATTATCGCGAGTACGACCGGCTTATGCGTCATTGGGACAGGGTTTTTCCCGGGCAAATCCTGCGGAACCGCTATGAGGACATGGTCGCCGACCAGGAAGGGCAATCGCGCCGGTTGGTAGACCATTTGGGTCTGCCTTGGGACGACGCCTGCTTGCGATTCTTTGACAAAGGCGGTTCGGTGAACACGTTCAGCCGCTGGCAGGTTCGACAACCGATCTACACCTCGTCCGTCAATCGCTGGAAGAGTTATGGCAGCGCAATCCAGCCGCTGATCGATGCCTTGGGTGATTTGGCTGGGAATTGACCCAGGCACGCTTGTGCTGGACGCCGTCAGGATTGCGTAGAGTGCCCCGTCCGCTTTGACAAATTCCTGCCTCCCGGTGCTGCAGCCGGGGAGCGGCTCGTCGCGGCGACAAACCTGGATTCTGCAGTGCGGCTGTTCATCCCGGCACCAAGGTCTCAGCCTCGCATCAGGGGACGCATTTCCGCGGGCAACTCAATAGAAAAACCCGGCGGTTGCCCGCCGGGTTTCGATTTCGACAAGTCGAACGCTGTTAGAACGAGCGCTGGAAGCGGAGGAGACCGCCAACGTTGTCCTTCTTGGTCGCGGCGACCCACACCGAGTTGTTGTCGATGGCGCCTTGACCGACGCGCTGCCAGTCGACTTCGGCCGTGACCGTGAAGCCGGGAACGATGTCATAGGCGACGTTCGCAGCGACGCCGATGTCCTTCCAGTCGTCATACGACGCCTGGACGTTGAACGAGGTCTTCTGGTTGAACTTGTAGGTGCCACCGCCCCACACCGCCCAGTTGCCGCCCCACTGCTTGTAGAAGCCGCGGCCGTGCGCGTCGATGTTGTTGTTCGGGTCGTTGAGGTTGTCATTCGAGCCGTAGCCGGCCATGGCAAAGAACGACAGGTCGCTGGTGGCGTTGAGGTCCAGGCGGACCTTGCCGGCGACTTCTTCGTAGTTGCTGTCATAAGCAACGACACCGGAGATGCCACCCCAGCCCTGCGTGTACTTCACGCCGCCGACGACATGCGGAACATAGCTGTCGATGGTGCCAACCTCACCGGAGCCTTCTTCCAGAGAGGCCACCGCCGAGAAGCCGTTGCCGGCGTCGAAGTAGTACTGGATGACGTTGGACTGGAAACCACCGTACGGGACGATCGTGTCGTTGATGACGTTGCCGGCGTAGCCGATGAACGTATTGAAGGCCGATTCGTCAGCACCGACGCGCAGGCCACCAAGCTGGATATAGGCGAATTCCAAGGCATAGGATTTGTTACCCGCCTGCCAGCCGCTGCCGTTGCGGTTGGGGTTCGTCGTACCATCGGGCCCGGAGTTATCGCCAAAGTCGCCGTAGTTGTTGCCGAAGTTGAAGCGGAGCTCGGTGTAGGTCTTCAAGGTGCCGAGTTCGGTTTCCTGACCGGTCCAGGTCTTCAGCGTAAAGCGGGTCTGCTTCCAGTAGCTCGAGTGGTCGTCGCCGGTCATGTGGTCAGTAACGTGGTTGACGCCATCGAACGAGCCGGCATCGCCCACACCGATGTCCTCACGGATAAAGCCGCCGATGCGCAGGCAGGTTTCGGTGCCGGGGATGTAGAAGTAGCCAGCGCCGTAGACGTCGCAGATCTTGACGTATTCAGCGGGTTCCGGCTCGGCGACGACGACGGCGTCGGCGGCGCGCGCACCGGAAACTGCGACGAGCGCCGCAGCGGAGCCGAGGAGAAGGCTCTTAATGTTCATTTTCTGACCTCCAGTCAGAATCGAACAAAACAGCGGTGTTCTCAGTGCATTTTGGCGCCGAATCGCGCGACGCCGGCAGCCAGATATCCGGCTATCCATCTGTTTTTATGGGATAATTCTAGGAAGCTCGCCTTCGAAGCGGGCAGAAGTGGCGGAGAGGATGGGATTCGAACCCACGAGAAGCTTTTGACCTCTACTCCCTTAGCAGGGGAGCGCCTTCGACCACTCGGCCACCTCTCCGTTGCGCCGGTGGATAAAGAAAAGCGCCGGCACAATCAACAAGCCCGCGTCATTATATGGAAAAATAACAACGCACCGAACCGCGGCTTTCCATGGATGCGGCGGTACTGCGGCGGTTTCCTGGCGGGCGACTCGGGGCCTTGCCTTGATTCCGTCGGCCGATCGCCGGATTCGCCAGCAAACAAGGGGTTGCAAAGGGGCGGAAGGTTAACGAGAGCTTTCTGAGTGAGGCCAAATCGTGTCATTTGTGCAACAACGCCAGGGGATAGCAGCCGAACAGCCCTTTCGCCGGTACGATCGTGGTTGAACGCCGCCGGCTCATGGGTAATGTCGATTTCGAAGGAGCGGCGCGGTGCGCATCTTTTTCGGTAGTGGGGATGGGGCAGGGAACGCTGTCCTTCAGCAAAGAATACCCAGACCCGTTTTTTAACTTTTGACTGGAGGTCAGAAAATGAACATTAAGAGCCTTCTCCTCGGCTCCGCTGCGGCTCTGCTCGCAGTTTCCGGTGCGCGCGCCGCCGACGCCGTCGTCGTCGCCGAGCCGGAACCCGCTGAATACGTCAAGATTTGCGACGTCTACGGCGCTGGCTACTTCTATATCCCCGGCACCGAAACCTGCCTGCGCATCGGCGGCTATGTCCGTTACGACATCAGCGGCGGCGACATCGGCTCGTTCGATGGCGCGAGAAGCGCAGATCATATGGACGTCGACAGCAACGACACCTGGCGCAAGCGGGCCCGCTTCACGCTGAAGACCTGGACCGGCCAGGAAACCGAACTCGGCACCTTGAAGACCTTCACCGAGACGCGCTTCAATTTCAGCAACCACGGCGCTGATACGAGCCCCTACATCAATGAAGCTGGCAGCGAGGCTGTTTCGCTGAACTTCGCCTGGATCCAGCTCGGTGGTCTCCGCGTCGGTAAGGACGAATCGGCCTTCAATACGTTCATCGGTTATGCCGGCAACGTCATCCAGGATACGCTCGTTCCTTACGGCGGCTTCGACACCAACGTCATCCAGTACTACTTCGATGCTGGCAACGGCTTCTCCGCCGTCGTCTCGCTCGAAGAAGGCTACGGCTTCCACACGATCGACAGCTACGTTCCGCATGTCGTCGGCGGCGTGAAGTGGACGCAGGGCTGGGGTGCGATCACCGGCGTTGTGTCGTATGACAGCAACTACGAAGAAGTCGCCACCAAGGTTCGCTTGGACGTGAACGCCACTGCCGAACTGTCGCTGTTCATCATGGGCGGTTACGGCACTGACGACAACCTGACCGACGGGACCTTGAATTTCCCGGCTGGCGGCCGCGGCTTCTACAAGCAGTGGGGCGGCAACTGGGCATTGTGGGGCGGTGCTACCTACAAGGTCAACGAGAAGACCTCGCTCAACGCTCAGGTGTCGTATGACGAGGACAAGAACCTCGGCGTCGCGGCGAACATCGCCTACGACATCGTCCCGGGCCTCACGGTCACGGCCGAAGTCGACTACGTCAATGCAGGCGACTCCAACTGGACGGGTATCCCGGCTGGCAACGACGACGCCATCGGCGGTATCCTCCGCTTCCAGCGCTCGTTCTAAGGGCTGGTTCCTTAGAGGTGAAATCCAGCCCGGGCGCACAAACGCCCGGGCTGTTTTTGTTTCGTGACTGGGTCAAGGCAAACAGAAGGAACAGGGGGAATCGGTAGCTGAATAGATCCGTGGGATGATTTCGTGGGATCCGTTGATGGGCGGGTGAAATCACAACCGCGTGATTAAAATCTCTTGAAAGGACGCTTCCAAGCGGGTAGGGCTGATCTATCCCACTCGGGGGTGTGGCAAATGATGACGACCGAAGCGATTCAAGAGGGTGAGCCCTCCGATCAATTTTCGATGTTTTCTTCTCAGAATTCCAAGATACGATATAGTTACAACAAGATCAGAGAAGTAAAGTCGTACCGGGTCGGAGAGCTTTTTTTAGCGTACCGGGACATATTGTGGGATGATGGGCGGCATAAATACAATGTCAGCTCTTTCATCGGCGAGATAGATGAGCTTCTCCTTGGGGAGCGATTCAGCGCCTTTGACCAGAGTACCCTGGATAGCCTTATTGGTACCTTGCGCCAGCGCGGCAACAGCAACGCAACCATCAATCGAAAGATGGCTGCCCTCAGCAAACTGCTGCGCAAGGCTCATAAGATGGGAGATATCCACAGCCTGCCCGAGTTCCGCCGCCAGAAGGAGCGGGCGGGGCGGATTCGTTTCCTCGAGAGGGACGAAGAGGCACGGCTGTTTGCTGCCATCAGGAGCCGTAGCGAGGATGCCTACAGGCTTTCAGTCTTCCTGGTCGATAGCGGATGCCGTCTCGGTGAGGCGCTTGGGCTGATCTGGAACGACATCCAGGAGCATCGCGTCAGTTTCTGGATCACCAAATCCGGCCGCAGCCGCACCATTCCGATGACCGAGCGGGTCAAGGAGGTCATCAAGCTGCCAGCCACTGAAGGCCGCCGGCCCAAGGGCCCGTTCACCAAGCTCAGCCAGGCACAGTTCCGCGCCATCTGGAACGATGCGAAGGCCGAAGTTGGCCTTGGCGCCGACGATCAGGTGGTGCCGCACATATTGCGCCACACCTGCGCCTCTCGTCTCGTTCAGGGCGGCATCGACATCCGCCGTGTGCAGATGTGGCTCGGCCACCAGACTCTGTCGATGACCATGCGTTATGCGCATCTGGCTACCAATGATCTCGACGGCTGTGTGGTTGTCCTGGAAACGCCTCGCAGCGATCAACCGGCAAGCGGCGGCGAAGCCTCCGTGTTTTCGTCGCCCGTGACCGCGCCTTCATCCCCGACGGCGGTACGGAAACAGAGGGACGAAGCAGCTGCGGCCTCGCCGAAAGCGCCTCGGAAAAATTCAAAAGCCAAGTAGGCCGGAAGGCTGGCTTATACTGTTGCGACGACCCCAGGACCTTGTTTGGTCTTGGGGTTTACTTTTGACTGTACTGTCGCTCGGCGCGATCAAAAAAAGCGGCGATGTCGTGGGGCAGGCTGCCGGTCTCGAGGAATGGCGCATGGCTCTGGCCCTCGACTGTGATCGTCTCCATCATGGAATGATGCTCGCGCATCTGCTGCAACGTGTCTGTGGAGAGCAATCTCGAATTGGCGCCGCGTATGGCGAGCAACGGGATTGCGCCCAACGTGTCGAATTGCGGCCATAGCGACGGCAAAGGCTGCGTCAGGTCGAGACCTGCAACGGTGTCGACCAGCTTCGGGTCGAAATCCGGCACCAGGCCTTGACCCGTCTCACGGTTGAGCGCCCGTACCATCCGTGCCCAATCCGCGTCGGTGAGTGCCGAAAAATCATGGCCGTGAACGCCGCGCTGGGCATCCATTGCCTCGGTGAAGGTCTTGGGCTTCGGCGCGCGTTCGAGATAGGACTTGATATGGGCGAGGCCGGCTGGCTCGAGCACCGGCCCGATGTCGTTGAAAACAATGGCTTTCAGCATAGCCGGTTGCATCATGCCGAGCACATGGATGATCAGCCCGCCACGTGATGTGCCGATGAAGGCGGCCGCCTCTATTTCCAATGCCGCAAGCCCGGCGAGAATGTCGCCGGCTTCGACGCCGACATTGTAGTGACCGATGTCGAGATCGTAGGCCGACTGTCCGCGCCCGCGATAGTCGAAGGCAACCACTTTGCGCGGAGCCGCAGCTCGAGCCGAAAGATAGAGCGCCAGCTCATGAAAATCCCGGGCGTTGCGAGTCAGGCCGGGCAGGCAGACGACTGGCCAGTGTCCGGAATTTGCTTCACCATAGACTCGCGCGTGAAGTTTTAGCCCGTCCGGCACGCTGTAGAAAAAGTCGGAAAAGCCTTCAGTGCTCGCCATCTGGATTCTGTCCCTTCCCGTCGCCGAATTGTTTCTCGACAGCTACAGCTGAGGGAAGGTGGGGTCAAATTGGGCTTTGTTGGTGAGGCGGCCAATCTCGTGCACAGGGCGAAATTGACAGCTTCGGGGAAGTCGCCTCTCGAGCGGTCTGCTTCGGTCAGCTACGCCCGTTCACAAGGTCCCCGACGATGTCGTATTTGCCGGAAATACGCATCTTGTAGACCTCGTAATTCTCCATCACGCGCTGCACGTAACTTCTTGTTTCCGTGTAGGGAATCCGCTCGATCCAGTCGACGACGGCGTCGATGCCCTTGCCGCGTGGGTCACCGTACTTCGCGACCCACTGGCTGGCACGGTTGGGACCGGCATTGTAGCCGGCTAAGGTCAGCACATAGGAGCCGTTGAAGCGATCGAGCTGCTCGCCAAGGAAGGCCGAACCCAGCGTGGCGTTGTAACCGGCGTCGGTGGTCAGTCGTGTCTGCGAGAATTGCAATCCGGCTTTCTTCGCCAATTGCTTGGCGGTGCCCGGCATCAGCTGCAGCAACCCGCGCGCGCCTGCGCTGGACACGGCGCCGATGTTGAACTCGCTTTCCTGGCGGGCGATCGCATAGGCCAGCGCCTTGCCCGAACCGGAAATGTTGGCCGAATCGGGAATGACGCCGAGCGGATGCGACAGCGCGCCGACATCGATGCCGCGCGCCCCGGCGATCTTGCCGACTTTCAGCGCCATGAAATGGTTGCCTTGCTTTTCCGCAAGGACGGCGAGCAGCGCCAGTTCGCCAGGGCTGGTCAACTGCCCGGCAAGGTCGCGATAGAGCGTTTCGGCAAAACGGTCGAAGCCGGCCTCCTGCAGCCGCTTGATGGCGCTGACGGCCTCGCGGCCGGCAAAATTCTGCCGGTCGGCGGCGTCAGGCTGCGGGTAGGCGATGTTGAGCGCCTGCCGGCCGACGCGTTCGGCGGCAAGCTGGCCGTAGAATGTCGTGCCGTAGGCAGCAGCGCGCGCAAAATAGTCCTTGGCATTGCCCGGGCCACCGACTTCCGCCGCACGGCCGAGCCAGTAATAGGCGCGCGACAGGGTCATCGGTCCCTGGGCGAGGTCGGCGATGCGCGCGAAATGCATTGCCGCGGTTTTTGGGTCGTTCAGGCCACGCAGCGCATACCAGCCGGCATGGAACTCGGCCTCCGCCGCATTGGTGGCACTTTCGGCGGCATGCGTGGCGACGATCCGGTATGCCGTTTTCATGTCGCCCTGGTCGACCAGTTCGCGCGACAATACCCGGCGCTCGACCCACCAGGCATCCGGATCGACCAGAGCTTCGCGATCGGTTGGTGCCTGCATCACGACAGCCGCGGCGTCGGCAAAATTCTCTTGCTTGCGCAGATATTCGGCCTGCGCGAAGAAGTAGCCGGCCGAACGTTGCGCCGCCGGCACCGCCTTCAGCAGTTTGGGTGCGTTCTTGTCGCCACGGGAGGCTGCCGCCCAGGCATCGGCAAGCTGCTGGGCACCGGCGAGGCCAGCGACGCGCTGTGCGGAATTCACCCGATCGGCATAGAACATGCGCTCCATGCGAAAACGGTGGTCGGCGGGCGGGATCAGGCTGCTGAATTCCTTGAGCAACGCCGTCTCGTCCTTGGCCTCGAGGATCGCGGTGCGCCAGAATGGCGACAGCACCGAACGCGCCGCCTTGGCATTGCCCGACGCCACATAGGCGCGGGCGAGAACCATCACGCCTTCGAATGTCTGCGGTTGGCTGCCGTCGAACGCTCGAATGACGGTATCGGGGGCAGGGTTCTCCCGATAGAGCGCGCGCTCGCTGTTCTTGCGCAAGGCGACGGTGCCCGGCCAGTTGGGCAGCATCTTCGCGGCAGCGGCAATATCGCCGCTCGGAACCTTGTCGCCGCCATAAAGCGCGATCGCCCAGGCAAGGATATGCTGGTCGAGCGAGTGGCCGGGAAGGGCATCACGCACGGTACGGGCGCCAGGAATGTCGCCGGCCGCCAGCGCATCCAGCCCGCTCTTCAGCAGCGCGACGCTGGGCGAGGCATCCTGTTGCGTCCTGTCCTGCAGGCCTGGCATCGGCAGGGCCGAGGTGACCTGCACATCGACGCTGCCGCCAATCGCCATGCCCGGCATCAACGCGAGCGTGGCGCCAAGCAGCGCGAAGAGGTGAGGCCGACTGGCCGACATGGTCCTATGTCTTTCCTTGTCCTGGCATTCTACCAGCAGGCGCGGAGGCCTCGAAGCCTAAACTTAGGTCGTGAAGAGCCCGTAAACAAAGAGTTAGCGCGGTCGTTCGAATTGCGCTTGCTGGCACCATGGCAATGCTTGCCGCGCAACAATGTCGAGACTATGGTGCGCCGCTTCGCTTTCGGCTAGAAGGCGCGCACAACAAAAACCAGAAGTGCCAAGGAGTTGGACGACATGCTGAGAGGCTCGCTTACTGCGCTCGTGACACCGTTCGAAAAGAGCGGGCGTTTCGACGAGAAAGCCTTTCGTGCGTTCGTCGAGTGGCAGATCGGCGAGGGCACGACGGGCCTGGTCCCGGTCGGCACCACCGGCGAGTCGCCGACGCTGTCGCATGACGAGCACCGCCATGTCGTCAAGGTGTGCATCGAGGTGGCCAGGGGCCGAGCTCCAGTCGTTGCCGGCGCCGGCTCCAACAACACCGAGGAAGCGGTCGGGCTGGTGCAATATGCCGAGAAGGCCGGCGCGGACGCAGCACTCGTCGTCACGCCCTATTACAACAAGCCGACCCAGCGCGGCCTCTACGCGCATTTCGCCGCCGTCGCCAAGGCAACCAGCCTGCCGATCATCATCTACAACATCCCGCCGCGCTCGGTCATTGACATGAGCCCGGAGACGATGGGCCAGCTGGTGCACGACTTCAAGAACATCATCGGCGTCAAGGATGCCACCGGCAAGGTCGAGCGGGTTTCCGAGCAGCGCGCCACGTGCGGCAAGGATTTCATCCAGCTTTCGGGTGAGGACGCTTCGGCGCTCGGCTTCAACGCGCATGGCGGCGTCGGCTGCATTTCGGTGACGTCGAATGTCGCGCCGCGGCTCTGCGCCGAATTCCAGGAAGCAACGCTTTCCGGCGACAGCGCCAAGGCGCTGGAATTGCAGGACCGCCTGCTGCCGCTGCACAAGGCGATCTTCCTCGAGCCCGGCGTTTCCGGCGCAAAATATGCGCTGTCGAAGCTGGGCAAGGTCGAGAACGTGCTGCGTTCACCGCTAATGACGGTCGAACAGTTGACCGCCGACAAGATCGATGCGGCGATGAAGCACGCCGGCTTGATAAACTAGGGATGAGGCGCCACCTCTCCACATCATGAATCAAGTCAGAAAAGCCGATCCCAACAACAAGACCGTTGCGGAAAACCGCAAGGCGCGGTTTTCCTATGAGGTGCTCGATACGATCGAGACCGGCCTGGTGCTGACCGGCACCGAGGTCAAGTCGCTGCGCCAGGGCCAGGCCAACATCCAGGACAGCTATGCCTCGGTGGAAGGAGGCGAGATCTGGCTGATCAACTCCTATTTGCCGGAATATCTGCAGGCCAACCGCTTCAACCACGAACCGCGACGGCGCCGCAAACTCCTGCTCAACAAGCGCGAGATGGCCAAGCTGGCGCAGAGCGTCGACCGCGAAGGCATGACGCTGGTGCCGCTGAAGATCTATTTCAACGATCAGGGCCGTGCCAAGCTGCTGCTCGCCGTCGGCCGCGGCAAGAAGCTGCACGACAAGCGCGAGACCGAGAAACAGCGCGACTGGTCGCGCGAAAAAGGCCGGCTGATGAAGGAGCGTGGGTAGGCTGGGGGCCATTGGTTTGAAGAACCGGATTGTCCTTTTGGGATTGGCCAGCCTGGTTTTGGTGAGCCTCGTCGCTGCGGGGGGCTATCTCTATTTCAGGGCATTCTCGCCGGACCGTAGCAAATATCCGGTCAGGGGCATCGACGTGTCCCACCATCAAGGCCAGATCGACTGGCGCCGCGTTGCCGCCGACGATGTCGCCTTCGCCGTGATCAAGGCGACCGAAGGCGGCGATCATGTCGACGATGCCTTCTCCACCAATCTGCGTGAGGCCCGCGCCGCCGGGCTTGCCGTCGGCGCCTATCATTTCTTCACCTTCTGCCGGCCTGGCGCCGACCAGGCGAAGAATTTCATCTCGGTGGTGCCACACGACCAGCCGTTGCTGCCGCCGGTTGTCGACATCGAGTTCGGCGGCAATTGTCCACAGCGGCCAACGCCCGAGCAACTGAGCGCCGAACTCGCCGCGTTCCTCGCTCCGGTCGAGGCCGCATTCGGCAAGCCTGCGATTGTCTACCTGACCGACGAGGCTGAGCAGGCCTATGCCGGGCGCATCGCTGCCCGGCCGCTCTGGCTTCGCTCTTTGCTGCTGCAGCCTGACCGCGACGACTGGGTCTACTGGCAGTACCATAACAAAGGACGCGTCGATGGCATCAACGGCGATGTCGATCTCAACGTGCTGCAGGGTGGACCGGCTGTGTTGGCAGCGCTGTCTGCAGCATCGCCGGGACCGATCTCACCGGAAACGCCGCCATCGCGGTGACCCCATTCAGGGACATCGCTCGCCGCAGCTTCATGCGGCGGCCTGGGAAACCTCCGGCGCGAGCGTCACATTCGCATCGCCCCAGATTTTCAGGGCGGTGATCACCGGTTCCAGGCTTCTGCCGCGCGGGGTCAGGCTGTATTCCACCTTCGGCGGCACTTCCGGATAGATCTTGCGGGCAATCAGCCCATCGGCTTCCAGTTCGCGGAGCTGGTTGGTCAGCATGCGCTGCGTGCAGTTCGGAATGCGCCGGCGTATCTCGTTGAAGCGCAGCGTGCCCTCGAACAGATGGTAGAGCACGACGCCTTTCCACTTTCCGTCGATGTAGCGGAGCGTTCCCTCGACGGTGCAACCGGGGCTGCAATCGAATCGCTCATGGCGAATGCGCGGCATGACGGTATCCTTTTCGACATTATGTGCTTTATATGTGCATTCTTGCGCTTGCGGCACATAATCCGCATCTCTGCTCCGAACAATGCTCAACAGCAAACGCGGAGACCCGAAAATGCGCGCCGTCGGCTATCAAATCCCAGCCCCCATCACCGATCAGGCCTCCCTGGTCGACATCGACTTGCCCAAGCCGGAACCGAAAGGCCGTGAGCTGCTGGTCGAGGTGAAGGCAATCTCTGTCAATCCGGTCGACACCAAGGTGCGGCAGAGCGCCAGGCCCGAAGCCGGAGCGTGGCGTGTGCTCGGCTGGGACGCAGCCGGCCGGGTCGTCGCGGTCGGCCCGGACGCCAGCCTGTTCAAGGCGGGCGACGATGTCTTCTATTCCGGCGCCCTGGCGCCGCAAGGCACCAATGCCGAGTTCCACCGTGTCGACGAGCGCCTTGTCGGCCGCAAGCTCGGCTCGCTCGGCTATGCGCAGGCAGCGGCGCTGCCGCTGACAGCGGTCACCGCCTGGGAGGCTCTGTTCGACCGCCTCGATGTCAGGAAGCCTGTCATGGGCGCGGCAAAGGCCATCCTGATCATTGGTGGCGCCGGCGGAGTCGGTTCGATCGCGGTGCAGCTAGAGCAGTTTCTGGATAATCACGGTTAGGCATCGTAGCCGGCGTGGGCGAACAGGTTTTCGCATTCTTTGGGGTGGAAACGATCGATGGCGACGGCCACGGCGTCCCATAATTCCGGGATGGACCGGGCTGCTGCCTTTCGCAGTAAAGCCTTCAGCTTGGCGAAGGCCATCTCAATGGGGTTAAAGTCCGGGGAGTAGGGCGGAAGATAGCGAAGGGAAGCCCCCGCAGCCTCGATGATTTCGCGGACACCGACCACTTTATGAGCAGGCAGGTTGTCCATCACGACGACATCGTCGGGTTGAAGCGTCGGCACGAGGACGCGGCGCAAGTAGACCAGGAATGCTTCGCCATCCATGGCGCCGTCCAGGAGCCAGGGCGCGACGATCCCGTCGAGGCGCAGGCCGGCCGTGAAGGTCGTGGATTTCCAGTGCCCATGAGGAACAGCCGCCCGGCAACGCTGTCCACGCGCAGAGCGGCCTCGTAGCCGGGCCATCTTGGTATTGAGGCCACTTTCGTCGATGAAGATCAGGCGGCTCGGATCGAGATCGAGTTGGCCTTCGAACCACTCTTCCCGCGCTGCCAAAACATCCGGTCGCTGCTGTTCGGCCGCGTGCGCTGTCTTTTTTTGTACGTGATGCCACGCTTTGCGAAGAACGCATGGACCGTCGTCAGGCTGGCTTTGACCCCGCGCTCTGCCGCAAGGCGATCGACGATCTCGGCAAGCGTGATGTCCCGCTCATCGGTCTCGACCAAGGCGAGAATGAAAGTCTCGTGCGCGTCCAGCTTCGATACCTTCGGCTTGCCCTGCCGCCCAGGTTCCAGATTGCCGCTCGAACGCCAGGCCCGATACCATGCACCAGACGTCGATATCCCGATGGCAAACCGCCGTGCCGCTTCTCGGGTCGACAGGCCTGCCTCTATCGCCTCGATAACACGCGTCCGCAAATCCAGGCTGTAAGCTCGTGCCATGCCGCTGCTCCTTCCGCAAATCACTTCGATCAGGGAATCAGAACAAGCCGTTCACTGCAAACAAACGACTCCGATTAAGGGAAAACCGCTCTAGCGCGCCAACTGACCGATCTGACGGTGATCGCCACTGCATCGAGGCCCGAGACGCGCGACTGGGCACTTGGGCTCGGCGCTCATCATGTCGTCGATCATTCCAGGCCGCTCGCTGCTGAAGTCGCAGCCCTCGGCATCGGCGCACCAGCCTTTGTGTTCTCGACAACCAACACCGACCGGCACCTGGCCGAGATCGCCGAACTGATCGCGCCGCAAGGCCGTTTCGGACTGATCGACGATCCCAAATCGCTCGACGTCAATCCGTTCAAGCGCAAGAGCGTCTCTGTGCATTGGGAGTTCATGTTCACCCGCTCGATGTTCGAGACTCAGGATATGGCCGCGCAGGGTGAGTTCCTCAACGAATTGGCCCGGCTTGTCGATGCCGGGACCATCCGCACCACACTGGGCGAGACCTTCGGTCCTATCAATGCCGTCAATCTGAAGCGCGCCCATGCGCTCATCGAGACCGGCAGGGCCAAGGGCAAGATCGTGCTGGAAGGGTTCTGAAGGGCGGCGTTATTTCTGCAGGAACGCCGCGATTTCGCTGAAGACGCTGACGAACATCGCCTCGGTCAGCACACCGGTGTTGGTATTGTAGCGCGAGCAGTGATAGCTCGAAAACAGCGTGATGCCGCCGGCCGGCAGCTGCCCGCCATGCTTGAACGGATAGGCGGCGATGCGCGCACCCAGCGCGCGCACGGTCGACTGGTGCGCGATCGATCCCAGCGCCAGCACGGCGCGCAAATTGGGAAACTGGGCGATCGTCGGCACCAGGAACGTCCGGCAGGTGGCGATCTCGGCGCCCACCGGCTTGTTCTCCGGCGGCACGCAGCGCACCGCATTGGTGATCGCCGTGCCGACCAGCTCCAGCCCGTCATCGGGCCGCGCCTTGAACTCACCGCGCGCAAAACCATGCGAAATCAGCGTCGAGTAGAGCAGGTCGCCGGCGTAGTCGCCGGTGAAGGGCCGTCCGGTGCGGTTGGCGCCGCGCAGGCCGGGCGCCAGCCCGACGATCAGAAGCCGGACGGCATCGTCGCCATCAGGTGGCAGGAAGGTCGGCACCGGCGCGTTGAACCAGGACGGCTCGCGTTGCCGCCATTCGGCGATGAAGTCATGCAGCCGCGGGCAGAGCGGGCAGTCGCGGCCGGGTTCGGAGCGGGAGAGGGCGGTCAAGGCGACCGGCCTCAGTAGTCGTCCTCGTCGACTTCGGCCGGCTCGGGCCGACGCACCGGCCGCTCGGACGGATCGCGGCCGACTTCGTTCTTCAGCGTTGTCAGGTCGATGAAATGGTCGGCCTGCCGGCGCAGATCATCGGAGATCATCGGTGGCTGCGAGGCCATGGTCGAGACGATGGACACCTTGCGGCCGCGCCGCTGCAGCGCCTCGACCAGCGTGCGGAAATCGCCGTCGCCGGAAAAGATGACGTAGTGATCGACGACATCGGCGAGTTCCAGCGCATCGACGGTAAGCTCGATGTCCATATTGCCCTTGATCTTGCGGCGGCCGGTCGAGTCGGTGAATTCCTTGGCCGGCTTGGTCACCACCTTGAAGCCGTTGTAGTCGAGCCAGTCGATCAACGGACGGATCGAGGAGTATTCCTGATCCTCGACCAGCGCCGTGTAGTAGTAAGCGCGCAGCAGATAGCCACGCTTCTGGAAGCTCGACAGAAGCTTGCGATAGTCGATGTCGAAGCCGAGCGCGCGCGAGGTGGCGTAAAGATTGGCGCCGTCGATGAATAGGGCGATTTTTTCACGAGGGTCGAACATGGAAAATAGTCCTTTCGAAATAAGCGGCCGTCTAAACGAAATGCGCTGGCGACTATCGGTCAGGCTCATAATAAACCGGCTGACCGTTACCCTATCCGAGATAACGCCAGTTTCGCGGCAATCCAAGGGCGGTTGCCGCACTGCAAGCAATTGTGATCGGGACGCCGAACCCATGGATGCAGCCTGGTTCTGCCGAATCGGGTGTCTAAACGAAGGATTGGGCGCCCTGCGACCCGGCCATTGCCATGATGCTTGTATTTTGGCGGCGTTCGGGTTAAGGACCGCGCCTGTTTTCCATTAAATCCATCGCATGAAAGGGGCAATCCATGGCCCGCGTAACCGTTGAAGATTGCATCGACAAGGTCGACAACCGCTTCGAGCTGGTGCTCCTTGCCGGCCACCGCGCCCGCCAGATCAGCCAGGGCGCGCCGATCACCGTGCCGCGTGACAACGACAAGAACCCGGTCGTGGCGCTGCGCGAGATCGCCGACGAGACACTGTCGCCCGACGACCTCAAGGAAGACCTGATCCACTCGCTGCAGAAGCACGTCGAGGTTGACGAGCCCGAGGCCGATGGCGAGGCGATTGCCGACCAGACCGGCGCCGCAGTCGCGGCCACCGACGCCGATGACGTCGAAGAGAACATCACCTTCGACCGGATGACCGAGGAAGATCTCCTCGCCGGCATCGAAGGCCTGGTGCCCCCGGAAAAGAGCGACGACTACTAAGCGAACCTCTGTTGCGAAGGTCGCTGGAATAATCGTCCGGCACTTCCGTATCGGCAGTTTCGTGGCTATCTATGACATGCGCCGTACAGCAGTGCGGCGCATGATTCATTTCACCGCTGCGAGATCCCGCCCATGATGCGTCAGTATGAGCTTGTCGAGCGCGTTCAGCGCTACAAGCCTGACGTCAACGAGGCGTTGCTCAACAAGGCCTATGTCTATGCCATGCAGAAGCATGGCCACCAGAAGCGCGCTTCCGGCGATCCCTATTTCTCGCATCCGCTCGAAGTCGCCGCCATCCTCACTGAAATGCATATGGACGAGGCGACGATCGCGGTCGCCCTGTTGCACGACACCATCGAGGACACCACGGCGACGCGGGCCGAGATCGACGAGCTGTTCGGGCCCGAAATGGGCAAGCTGGTCGAGGGGCTGACCAAGCTCAAGAAGCTCGACCTCGTCTCGAAGAAGGCCGAGCAGGCGGAAAACCTGCGCAAGCTGTTGCTGGCGATTTCGGAAGACGTCCGCGTGCTTCTGGTCAAGCTCGCCGACCGCCTGCACAACATGCGCACCCTCGACCATATGCCGGAGGCCAAGCGCCTGCGCATCGCCGAGGAGACGATGGACATCTACGCGCCGCTGGCCGGGCGCATGGGCATGCAAGGCATGCGCGAGGAGCTGGAGGAGATCGCCTTCCGCTACATCAATCCGGAAGCCTATCGCGCCGTCACCGCCCGCCTCGCCGAAATCTTCGAGCGCAACAAGGATGTGTTGTCCGAGATCGAGAAGGCGCTGTCCACGCTGTTCGAAAAGCATGCGATCAAGGCTGGCGTGAAAAGCCGCCAGAAGAAGCCGTGGTCGGTGTTTCGCAAGATGGAGGCCAAGGCGCTGTCCTTCGAGCAGCTGTCCGACATTTTCGGCTTCCGCGTCGTCGTCGAGACGGTCGAGGACTGCTACCGGGCGCTTGGCGCCATCCACACGACGTGGTCGATGGTGCCCGGCCGCTTCAAGGATTACATCTCGACGCCGAAGCAGAACGACTACCGGTCGATCCACACCACCATTGTCGGGCCGTCGCGCCAGCGCGTCGAGCTGCAGATCCGCACCCACCAGATGAACAAGATCGCCGAATACGGCGTCGCCGCGCATTCGATCTACAAGGATACCGGCGGCAAGACGAACGGTGCCGCCCACGCGATCTCGAAGGAAACCAACGCCTATGCCTGGCTGCGGCGCACCATCGAGCAGCTTGCCGAGGGTGATAATCCCGAAGACTTTCTCGAAAACACCAAGCTGGAATTGTTCCAGGACCAGGTGTTCTGCTTCACCCCGAAAGGCATGCTGATTGCCTTGCCGCGAGGTGCCACGCCCATCGACTTTGCCTATGCGGTGCACACCGATGTCGGCGACACCTGCGTCGGTGCCAAGGTCAATGGCCGCATCATGCCGCTGATGACAGAACTGAAGAACGGCGACGAGGTCGAGATCATCCGCTCCAAGGCGCAGGTGCCGCCGGCGGCGTGGGAATCGGTCGTCGTCACCGGCAAGGCGCGCTCGGCCATTCGCCGTGCCACCAAGAATGCCATCCGCAAGCAATATTCTGGCCTCGGCATTCGCATCCTGGAACGCGCCTTCGAACGCGCCGGCAAGACCTTCACCAAGGAAAGCCTGAAGCAGGTGCTGCACCGGCTGGCGCGCAAGGACATCGAGGACGTGCTGGCCTCGGTCGGCCGTGGCGAGCTCGCCTCCACCGATGTCATGAAGGCGGTGTTTCCCGACTACAAGGACGAGCGGGTCACCACGGCAGCACCCAAGCAGCGCGAGGAGGGCTGGTCGAAGATCCGCAACGCCGCCGGCATGCTGTTCCAGATTCCGGGCCGTGCCGCGCGCAAGGACAAGGACCAGCCACGCGATGGCGCGGTGCCGATCCGCGGTGTGCGTGGCGACCTGCCGGTGCGTTTCGCGCCGGAAGGAGCGGTGCCCGGCGACCGCATCGTCGGCATCGTCCAGCCGGGCACCGGCATCACCATCTATCCGATCCAGTCGCCGGCGCTGCAGGCCTTCGACGACCAGCCCGAACGCTGGATCGACGTGCGCTGGGACATTGACGAGCGCACCAAGGAACGGTTTCCGGCGCGCGTCTCGGTCACCGCCATCAATGCGCCGGGTTCGCTCGCCGATATCGCCCAGGTCGTTGCCTCAAACGACGCCAACATCCATACGCTGTCGATGGTGCGGACCGCGCCCGACTTCACCGAAATGCTGATCGATCTCGAAGTCTGGGATCTGAAGCACCTCAACCGGCTGCTCTCGCAGCTCAAGGACAATTCGAGCGTCAGCGATGCAAGGCGCGTCAACGGCTAGACCATGATCCCGAAAAGTGGGGGCCGGTTTTCGGAAAAGATCATTGGTCAATCAAAAAGAGGCAGAAATGAACACCGATGAAGTGCTGGGCATTTTCCGCGAGGCGGGTGCTGTTCTCGAAGGGCATTTCATTTTGACTTCAGGCCTGAGAAGCCCGGTCTTTCTACAAAAGGCGCGGGTGTTCATGCATGCCGACAAGACCGAGCGGCTATGCAAGGCACTGGCCGAAAAGATCCGCGCTGGCGTGCCGGGCAAGATCGACTATGTCGTCGGTCCGGCGATCGGCGGGCTGATCCCGGCTTACGAGACGTCGCGCCATCTCGGCGTGCCGGCCATCTGGGTCGAGCGGGAAGGGGGCGAGTTCCGCCTGCGCCGCTTCGAGATCGCCAGAGGCGCGCGTGTCGTCATTGTCGAGGACATCGTCACCACCGGCCTGTCGATCCGCGAGACCATCGAGTGCCTGCGCGAGCTTGGCGCCGAAGTGGTTGCCGCCGCCTGCATCATCGACCGTTCAGCCGGCAAGACCCATGTTGGCGTGCCGCTGATCGCGCTCGCCGAATATGAGGTTCCGGCCTATCCGGCCGACCGTTTGCCGCCGGAACTCGCCGCCATCCCGGCGATCAAGCCCGGCAGCCGCAATATCTGACGGGGAGGCGGAAATGATCGCCGGCATCGATCATTTCGTGCTGACGGTGGCTTCACTGCAAGTGACCTGCGCTTTCTATCAGCGCGTGCTGGGTTTTGAACGCATCGATGCGCCGGGCCGGCCGACAGCGCTGGCTTTCGGCACACAGAAGATCAATGTGCATGAGGTCGCCCGTACCTTCGAGCCGAAGGCGAAGGCGCCGACGCCCGGCTCGGGCGACTTCTGCCTGATCACCGACCGGCCACTGAGCGCGGTCTGCGATCGTCTCGCGGCCAATGGCGTGGTCGTGGAACTCGGGCCGGTCGAACGCGTCGGCGCCCGAGGTCCGCTGATGTCGGTCTATTTCCGCGACCCGGACGGCAATCTGGTCGAGGTCAGCGAATATTTGCCGTAGCCGCTGGCGGCGCTGCGTCTTTCGGCGATGCGATAATGCCGGTTCCTTAAATTCGCCGCGATTGTCCAATGTTCGAAGCGAGGAATGCCGCCCCGAAAGGGCGGCAACAAGCGCGCGCCGCGCACGCGGTGTTTGGTTGTTCTTCCGCCACCGCGTCGTTATATCAAGGGTTGCGATTGCCATTGGGCGATCGTCAAGCGCAAGATGTGTTGCCCCGCCCGGCTGAAAGTGCCGGTGCGGGAGCTGTGGACGGGTATAGAGTGCTTTTTCGACGCCGCAAGCCTGATGGCCTTTTCGAGCGGGTGCGTACCTATCTGTGGCCGCGCCGCTCGTTTTCGCGTTCGTTTCAGTATTTGTCCAAGCGCATCCTGCGGCTGAAGGCCACGCCGCACGCGGTGGCTGCCGGCGTCGCGGCCGGTGTCTTTGCCTCGTTTTTTCCCGTTGGGTTCCATTTTGTCATTGCCTTCGTCCTGTGCTGGGTGATCGCCGGCAACCTGGTGGCTGCTGCCCTCGGCGCGGTCTTTTTCGGCAACCCGCTGACCTTTCCGCTGCTGTGGGGCGCCTCCTGGGAAACCGGTAAGCTGATCCTGCATGACCGCCTGCCGGCGCATGGCCCGCCTGCGCATCTGGGCGAGATGCTGCACAATCTTTCCTTCGCGCAATTGTGGAAACCCGTGCTTGAGCCGATGCTGATCGGCGCGGTGCCGCTCGGGCTGATGTTCGGCCTCCTGTTCTACGCCATCACGCGCTGGGGCATGAACGCTTTCCGCGAGCAGCGGCGCAAACGCCTTGCCGAGCGCGCAAGCCGGCATGGGCAATCGTCTCATCCCGGTGGAACCGTCGGTTCCGCCGCACGATGATCATCGGCATCGGCAGCGACCTGATCGATATCAGACGCATCGAGAAGTCGCTGGATCGTCACGGCCAGCGCTTCATCCAGAGAATCTATACGGAGGTCGAACAGGCCCGATCCGAGAACCGCCGCGCGCGCGCGGCGTCCTACGCCAAGCGCTTCGCCGCCAAGGAAGCCTGCGCCAAGGCGCTGGGCACCGGTCTGGCACAAGGTGTGTTCTGGCGCGACATGGGTGTCGTCAACCTGCCCAGCGGCGCGCCGACCATGGCGCTGACGGGAGGGGCACGGGCGCGGCTGGACAAAATCCTGCCAAAGGGCCATCGGGCGGCAATCCACCTCACCATCACCGATGATTTCCCGCTCGCTCAAGCCTTTGTGATCATCGAGGCGTTGCCCGTCGAAGAAGCGCCACATTGATTGCATCTGACGACCGGCACGACGTTGCCCAGCGCGCGCCGAGACTCTATACCATCCAACGCACAATCGAGGACGACATGAGCGTGGCTGAAAAATCTGAGAAGAAATCCGGCGGCCTTGGCGAGACCGTCAGCGTCATCGTCCAGGCGCTTTTGCTCGCCCTGGTCATCCGCACGCTGTTGTTCCAGCCCTTTTCGATCCCGTCGGGATCGATGCGGCCGACGCTTCTGGAAGGCGACTATCTGTTCGTCACCAAATGGTCCTACGGCTATTCCCGCTACTCGCTGCCTTTCGGCCCCGACATCTTTTCGGGTCGTATCTGGGGCTCCGCGCCGAAGCGCGGCGACGTGGTGGTGTTCAAGTTCCCGCCTGATCCGTCGGTCGACTACATCAAGCGCGTGGTCGGCCTGCCGGGCGACAAGATCCAGGTCAAGGACGGCCAGCTGTTCATCAACGGCGTCGGCGTGCCGCGCGTGAAAACCGGCCAGATCGACAATCCCGACATCACCGAGGAATCGCGCCCAATCGATGTCTACCGGGAGACCTTGCCCAATGGCGTCAGCTACGACACGCTCGACCTGAATTCGAACTCGATCGGCGACAACACCCGCGAATTCGACGTGCCGGCCGGCCATTATTTCATGATGGGCGACAACAGGGACAATTCCGCCGACAGCCGTTTCACTGTCGGCTACGTTCCCGAAGAAAATCTGGTTGGCCGCGCCAATCTTGTTTTCTTCTCGATCGCCGGCAAGGCGAGCCCGCTCGAAATCTGGAAATGGCCGTCGCTGATGCGCGCTTCGCGCCTGTTCCACTTCGTCAATTGATGGCTTTGAAGCGCCCGACAGGTGAAACACTGGCCGGTTTGGTGAAGGCCAAGACCGGCCA
The DNA here is from genome assembly GCF_042682145.1 of Mesorhizobium newzealandense. Classification (NCBI taxonomy): domain Bacteria; kingdom Pseudomonadati; phylum Pseudomonadota; class Alphaproteobacteria; order Hyphomicrobiales; family Phyllobacteriaceae; genus Mesorhizobium; species Mesorhizobium newzealandense. The sequence goes on from NZ_JBHUGZ010000030.1 coordinate 399,770, forward strand.
TGTCTTCAAAGATCTCCGCTTGCTTGAGACCGCACTGACGCATTCCAGCGCGGTCAAGGCGGCCAGCAACAATCAGCGTCTCGAATTCCTGGGCGACCGCGTGCTTGGGCTCGTGGTCGCCGATATGCTGTTCGAAAAGTTTCCTGACGCACCGGAGGGTGAAATCGCGCCCCGCTTCAATGCGCTGGTGGATGCGAAAACATGCTCCGAAATCGGTATCGAAATGCAGCTGGAGGATCTGGTCCGGGCCGACGCTGCCTTGAAGACGCGGTCGCGTGGCTCGGGCGGAAACTATCTGGCGGATGCGGTCGAAGCCCTGATCGCGGCAGTTTATGTTGACGGTGGCATCGACGCCGCGCGGCGCTTCGTCCTGCGTTACTGGGAGCCGCGTTCGCGCACGGTTGTGGCAAAGCCGCTCAATCCGAAATCCGATTTGCAGGAGTGGATTGCCAAGTCCAGCGACGCGCGCCCCGAATATGTGATCGAAAAACGTGAAGGGCCTGATCACCAGCCGGTCTTCACGGTGTCCTTGCAAGTCAGCGGCTTTGCGCCTTCTATCGGCACCGGCGGCTCGCGCAGGGCCGCGGAAGAAGCGGCAGCCTCGGCATTTCTTTTGCGCGAAGGCGTCTGGGCCAACGCATCGGCCCAAAAATCGGAGCCGATTTTTGGAAAGCACGATGCGTAGATTTAAAGTTTTAGAGCGTCCTTTGCGCGTCCAAGTGGACGCGCGGCGCACTAATGAAGGGAGCGCGGCATGACCGCCACCGAAGAGCCGGCTACGGAAGCAGTCGTCACGCACTCCGGCTTTGTCGCCCTGATCGGGGCCCCCAATGCGGGCAAGTCGACACTGGTCAACCAACTCGTCGGTGCCAAGGTATCGATCGTCACGCACAAGGTGCAGACGACGCGTGCCATCGTGCGTGGCATCGCCACGCATGACAATGCGCAGATCGTCTTCGTCGACACGCCGGGCATCTTCAAGCCCAAGCGGCGGCTCGACACCGCAATGGTGACCACCGCCTGGGGCGGCGCCAAGGATGCCGATATCGTGCTGCTTTTGATCGACGCCGAGCGCGGCATCCGGGGCGATGCCGACGCTATCCTCGAACGGCTGAAGGATGTCCGCCAGCCGATGGTGCTGATCCTCAACAAGGTCGATCGCGTCAAGCACGAGGCGCTGCTGGCTTTGTCGGCGGCAGCCAACGAAAGGGTGCCGTTCAAGCGCACCTTCATGGTCTCCGCGCTGACCGGTTCCGGCTGCAAGGACGTGCTCGATTATCTCGCCGAAACCCTGCCGGCTGGTCCCTGGTACTATCCGGAAGACCAGATTTCGGACCTGCCGATGCGCCAGCTGGCGGCCGAGATCACCCGCGAAAAGCTTTATCTCAGGCTGCATCAGGAACTGCCCTATTCCTCCCACATCGAGACCGAGAAATGGGAAGAGAAGAAGGACGGCTCGGTGCGCATCGACCAGACCATCTATGTCGAGCGCGACAGCCAGAAGAAGATCGTGCTCGGCCACAAGGGCGAGACCATCCGCGCCATAGGCCAGGCGGCGCGCATCGAGATCGCTGGTATCCTCGAACAGAAGGTGCACCTGTTCCTGTTCGTCAAGGTGCGCGAGAACTGGGGCGACGACCCCGAGCGCTACCGTGAGATGGGGCTCGAATTCCCGCGCTAACGTGTGTCGATATTCAGGTGATGCCGGCCTGCAAACGGCAGCTTCCTGCGCTTCCGGTGCTCACGTACCCTTGAGTTTCCGCGCTAGAGCAATTCCAGGAAAAGTGTGAAGCGGCTTCCGTCCTGAATTGCGTCGAAACAAGAGAGCAATTCCAGGAAAAGTGTGGAAGCGGTTTTCCGCCCGGAATTGCGTCGAAACAATTGGGTCCATGGACAGCAATCCGAACATCGACACAGTGCTTGTCAGCCGGTTGATCGCCACGCAATTTCCGCGGTGGAAAGATCTTGCGGTCAGGCCGGTCGTGTCTGGCGGCTGGGACAACAGGACCTTTCATCTCGGTGACGAGATGACCGTGCGGTTGCCAAGCGCTGCCGCCTATTCCCTGCAGGTGGAAAAGGAGCATCGCTGGCTGCCCAGACTGGCGCCTCTCTTGCCGCTGTCGATCCCCGTGCCGCTGGCGATGGGGGTGCCTGCCGAAAACTATCCCTGGCATTGGTCCGTCTATGGCTGGATCGAAGGCGAGACGGCAAAGCGGCAGCGTATTGCCAGCCTCCCGCAATTTGCATCAGACCTGGCTGCGTTCCTGGTTGCCTTGCAACGGATCGATGCGACCGGCGGGCCGGCGCCGGGACAGCACAACTTCTTTCGCGGCGGACCACTGACTGTTTATGACGGCGAAGCTCGCGACGCCATCGTTGCCCTCAAGGGCAAGATCGATACGGACGCCGCAAGCGCGGTGTGGGAGGCCGCGGTGGCCGCGACATGGCACGGCGCACCAGTTTGGTTCCACGGTGACGTCAGTTGGGGAAACCTGCTGCTCAGGCAGGGCCGGTTGAGCGCCGTGATCGACTTCGGGACTTCGGGGGTGGGCGATCCCGCCTGCGATCTGGCGATAGCCTGGACGCTGTTCGAAGGCAAAAGCCGGGACGCGTTTCGCGGCGGCCTTCCGGCCGATGAGGCCATGTGGGCACGCGGTCGTGGCTGGACGCTATGGAAGGCGCTGATCACGGTCGCCGGCCACATCGGCGTCAACTCAGGTGAGGTTGAAAAATCCCGCCGTGTGATCGATGAAGTGCTTGCCGACGCGCGCGGATGACGTGATGTCGCCCGGATGGTGGGGCTATATCGGCTGTCCGAGCGCCAGCAACACGCCATTGGCGAGATGCTCTGCGTCGGACGTGTTTTCGAATGGAACGACAGACCTCGCATAGTCGACCGGTGAGAAATCGCCGCCGTCGGCGTTGATCAACGCAGCCTGGCGCCTTGCCGCTTTCATGTTGCCGAGTTGCGCATAACAGGCGGCAAGCCGTGTCCGGATCCATGGCGTCGACCGCGTCGCCAGTTCCAGCGCTTCGGCGGCCGGCCGGTACTCGCCCAGCATGTAGAGCGCCAGCGATCGATCGTACTGGTACCAGTACGGATTGAGCGGGTTGATCCTGATCGCGCGTGCCAACCAGGCAAGCGCCTCGAGCGGCCGCCCGCGCATCGTCAGGAGATGCCCCATCTGCTCGATGCATTCGGAGTCGCCTGGATTGAGCTCGAGCGCAATCCGCAAATGATGCTCGGCCGCTTCGTGGTCGCGCAGGCTGAGCCGCACCAGCGACTGGATGCGGTGCGCGGTCGGACACCGCGCTGATTGCGAGCCTAGGCGGCGCCAGCGGCGGCGAGCTGTGTCCTTGGCCGGCGGACGAAGCTTTCGGTGCCGTAATAGGCGACGATGGCGACGGCGATGATCGCCCAGATGGCCACGCCGATCCACTGCTGCTGCCCATAGTCGCCACCGGTGAACGCCTTGCCGAGGAAGCGCACGCTGTTCTGGTGTGTCACGTGCATGATGAAGGCGAGGAGCACGCTGCCGGTGTTCTGATAGAGCCAGGTGAACACAATTCCCGCCAGCACGACGTTGATCGTGCTGTAGAGGCTGAGGTCGCCGACCAGGCCGAGCGGGAAGTGCCAGATGGCCCAGATCACACCGAGGATCAGGCTGCCGGCCAGTGCTGAATGGCTGGCGAGCAGGCGTGGCGTCGCAAAACCCCGCCAGCCGGGCTCTTCACCGAGCGGGCCGCTGAAGACTGCGTATAGCGCGATGATCGGCAACATTTCGGAGAGGGCCGGAACGTTGCTCCAGGCCGGTGCTGCCGCGCCGAACAGCGGATTGATCAGGATCGAGACCAACTGCGTTCCGAAGGGCAGGCCGAATGCCACCAGGTACCAGAACGGGTGCACCCGCCATTTCACCATCGAGGCGAGGATGGCCTTGACCGAACTCCAGCCGCCGGACAGGGCCGCGACGATGAAGCCGGCGACCATCGGGCCGAAGGTGAACCAGGGAATGCTGTCGCCATCCGACAGCCAGAATGGGATGAAGGCCAGCCAAGTGAGGCCAAGCGCAAGCGAAAAGAAGGCGGTCAGCTGGTGCCTTCGCACCAGGCTCGGGACGGAAGTCATGTCAGGTCCTCTCGGCGGGCAGATTGGTCGTGAGAGGTCGCCGGGCTGCCCGATCGGTCGACATGCATCTGGAACGAGCCAGCCGAATTGCTTGGCAGGCCATGTCGACCGCTTCGGCCTACCCGTCCTTATTGGCGCCAGCACGGCCAAAAATCCCGAGCGGTTTCTGAAAGATTTCCGATATTTCCAGAGGGTGGGGCCGATGTCGCTCGGCTGTCGCGTCGTTACGGGATTGGCGCGCCACCAGCTCACATAGAATCGTCTTCAACGGTTGGCTGCTGTCACAATCAGCACCGCGACGGCGCTCCGGTGAGTTCCGATCGCCCCGGCAAAACCAAAACCGGCAGGGCAGGCATCGCCCGGCATTTCGGCGCAACGCCACAACACGATTGGTGGACGGACACCACCGGATGGTTGGCGGATGAAAAAATATCCAGCTGATTTTCACTAAAATTAGGCGGATAGTCCACATATAGGGCACAATTGTAGAAAGTTCCCACGTAAAAAGGTAGTTAGCCGTGAAACTATCTGGATATATATTGAATATATGACGTTGTTCAAATTGTGCCAATTGCGATCGTGGTAAGTGTTATTTGTGCAACACAGCATTAATCTGTTCTTGGAATCGGATTTATTTCTGGAGTCGTCATTGAAGGCAGAAGATCGATGGGTATGTTCGCCGCTGAAAAGGGCGAGCGGTGCTGGCCTTTTTCGTTGTGGGGGTGAGGCGGGAAAACATTGCCGCCAGCCACAAATCCGAAGCCATTTAAAACTATGACTGGAGAGGTCAGAAAATGAACATCAAGAGCCTTCTTCTCGGCTCAGCCGCGGCCCTGATCGCGGTCAGCGGCGCGCGCGCGGCTGACGCTGTCGTCGTCGCCGAACCGGAACCGGCCGAATACGTCAAGATCTGCGACGTCTACGGCGCCGGCTACTTCTACATCCCGGGCACCGAGACCTGCCTGCGCATCGGCGGCTATGTCCGTTATGACATCGGAGTCGGCGATGCCGGCTCGCTCGATGGTGTCAACCATGTCCCTGACCACCAGAGCGCCGGCGACACGCACTCGGCCTACTACAAGAACACCCGCTTCACGCTGAAGACCTGGACCGGTCAGGAGACCGAGCTCGGTACCTTGAAGACCTACACCGAGACTCGCTTCAACTACGGCAACAGCAGCGGCGACTATCTTAATCAAGCCGCCTCCAATGCAGACGACTGGCAAGGCCGTAACAAGTCTCTCTCGCTGCGTTTCGCCTGGATTCAGCTCGGCGGCCTGCGCGTCGGCAAGGACGATACGGCTTTCGATACGTTCATCGGCTATGCCGGCAACGTCATCCAGGATACGCTGGTTCCGTATGGCGGGCAGGAGAGCAACGTCGTTCAGTACTACTTCGACGCAGGCAATGGCTTCACGGGGATGGTCTCTCTCGAAGAAGGCGCCGGCAAGGTCGGCACCATCGACAGCTATGTTCCGCATGTCGTCGGCGGCTTGAAGTACAAGGGCGACTGGGGTGCGGTCACCGGCGTCGTCGCCTATGACAGCAATTACGAGGAAGTAGCCGGGAAGGTCCGTTTGGACGTCAATGTCAGCAAGGAACTGACGTTGTTCATCATGGGCGGCTACGGCACGGACGACAACCTCAACGACAATGCCGGCAACGCCATCGATGCCAGCGGTCGCGGCTTCTACAAGCAGTGGGGCGGCAACTGGGCAGTCTGGGGCGGCGGCACCTACAAGTTCAACGCCAAGACCTCATTCAACGCCCAGGTCTCTTATGACGACTGGAAGAACCTCGGTATCGCCGCGAACGTTGCCTATACCGTTGTGCCCGGCCTTACGGTCACGGCTGAAGTCGATTACCTCAATGCTGGAAAGTTCGGCGACGCCGACTTCAACAACTGGACCAAGGCCAACAAGAAGAGCAGCGTCGGCGGCATTCTCCGCTTCCAGCGCTCGTTCTAACGGATCGACTGACCTTACCAGGCCGCCCGCAGCTGCTGCGGGCGGTTTTTTTATGCACTGTCCCGCTGCCGGTCTGTCAGGTGCCAAAACCCATACCTTGATTTCGCCACCCAACCGGTGAAAAGCTCCGGAAATGGAATGGCGCGACGAGGGAATCATTCTCGGCACCCGCAAGCATGGCGAAACCAGCGCCATTCTCGAGGTGATGACACGGGCGCATGGCCGTCATCTCGGCCTCGTGCGTGGCGGCCGTTCGCGCAAGCAGCAGCCCGTCCTGCAACCCGGCAATCGCGTCGACCTGTTGTGGCGGGCGCGGCTCGACGAGCATCTCGGCACCTTCCAGGCCGAGGCGATCGAGATGAACGCCGCCCGGCTGATGGACAGCGCGGTGGCCGTCTATGGGCTGCAGACCATGGCCGCGCATCTGCGACTGTTGCCCGAGCGTGACGCCCATGAAGGTCTCTACGAAACGCTTGCCGTGATGATCGTCCATCTCGACGATGCCGACGCCGCCGGCGAACTGGTGGCGCGCTTTGAGCTTCTGGTGCTGGACGAACTCGGCTTTGGCCTCGATCTCAGCCAATGCGCCGCAACCGGCACGCGGCAGGACCTAGCCTATGTTTCGCCAAAATCGGGACGTGCGGTATCGCGCGAAGCAGGCGCGCCATGGCGCGACAAGATGCTGGCCTTGCCTGCCTTCCTGCAGCGCGGCTCCGGCCTGCGCGCGGATCCGGCGGCGGTTGACGACGCCTTCCGGCTGACCGGCTTCTTCTTCACCCGCCACGTCTATGAGCCGCGCGGCATCGAGCCGCCAGACGCCCGCACCGGTTTTCTTGCCGCGCTGCGCAAACACCACGCGCGCGGCAAGGCCACAGCGGGAGAGACCGCGGCATGAGCGAGGTCGAACTTTATCCGGGGCGGGTCTCGCCGCTCGGCCTCGGCACCATTCCACATGCCGACATCCTGAAATACACCGGCCTGGGCCTGCTGCAGCGCATCATCGACGGCAAGTATCCAGCGCCGCCGATCTCCTTCCAGCTGAATTTCGCTTTGACCGAAGTGTCGGAAGGTCGTGCGGTATTCCGTGGCGTGCCCAACGAACGCCACCTCAACCCGCTGGGCAGCGTGCATGGCGGCTGGGCGGCGACGCTGCTCGATTCCGCACTGGGCTGCGCCGTGCAGACGCTGCTCGAAAAGGGTGAGGCCTATACGACTGCGGAGTTCAAGGTGAATTTGACCCGGCCCATCACGCCGAAGACCGGTGAGGTGGTCTGCGAAGGCAAGGTCGTCCACAAGGGTCGCACGCTGGCGGTGTCGGAAGCGACGCTGAAGGATGCAGGCGGCAAGCTGCTGGCTTTCGGCACCGAAACATGCTCGATCTTTCCGGCCGCCAATCTGGCGGCGCGTTGAGTTTTGTGGCCGTTTGGCCGCCGCATTTGAATGTCAGTGAGACTGAACGTCAGTGAAAACTGGCCTGGTTTGGGGGAACCGCCATGTTTGAAAGCCTGATCGGCCTTGTCGCCATCATCGCCTTGTTCGTCATCATTTCACGCCAGCAGAGCCGCATAGGGCTTGTCGAGCGCGAGCTCGGCGCGCTGCGCAGCCTTGTCCTTTCGGGCGCCGTGCCGCCTGCGGCCAAACCGTCCGAACAGGCAGCAACCGACAGCGCGCCGCCCACCGATGTGGCTCCAGCCGTTGCTGCAGCGGCCGATATCGTCTTGCCGGCGGTGGGCGAGCCGGTCGCCGCGCAGGCACCGGTGACTGAGGCAGAAGCCCCAACCGGCGAGGCCGTGTCCGGACCATGGGCGCCAAGTGAGGCGGGGCCGGCGGCAGCAGAACCCGCCGAGCCGGCCGCAGCGGCGAAAGCCGCCCGCCAGTCCGATGTCGAAACGGCACTTGGCACCCGCTGGGCGGTCTGGGTCGGCGGCATCGCGCTGGCGCTAGGCGGCCTGTTCCTGATCCGCTACACCATCGAGGCCGGCATTTTCGGCCCCGGCGTGCGGCTGACCATGGCCGCGGTTCTCGGCCTGGTGCTGGTTGCCGGCGGCGAGTTCATCCGCCGCACCGGCTTCAAGGTGCCAGTGCAAGGTGTCGCCGGCGCCTATATTCCGGCGATCCTGACAGCGGCCGGTGCCTTCATCCTGTTCGGCACCGTCTATGCCGCGCATGGCATTTACGGCTTCATCGGCCCGGCGCTCGCCTTCACGCTGCTCGGCGCCATCGGCGTGGCGACGATCGCAGCCGCCCTGGTCCATGGCCAGGCGCTGGCCGGCATCGGCCTCATCGGCGCCATGGTGACGCCAATGCTGGTTGCCTCGCAGGCGCCCAATCCCTGGGCGCTGTTCGGCTACCTCGCCATCGTGCTTGCGGCCACCGCCGTCATCGCCCGCATGCGCGACTGGAAATTGCTGATGGCGGCGGCCTTTTTTGGCACCGGTGTCTGGACCATCCTCTACATGACCGATGCGCCGGGTGCGAACCTCTCCACCATCCTGTTCATTGACGCCGTCACGCTGGCCGTGCTTGCGTTTGTCTGGCTGGCTCGCCGTGACGCCGAAACCGGACCAGCCAGGGCTTTCGACTGGCCGTCCATCGTGCCTGGCCTGTTCGTCGCATTCTCGGCGCTGGGCCTTTCGGTCGACCCGGTCTTCGCCGCCGCCGGCGATGCCTTGCCGGGCGCCGTGCTGATCGCCGCAATGGTGGCGGTCGCGCTCTATCGCCCGTTGGCGTTGCCGCTCCTCTATGCCGCAGGACTGGTGCCGGTCATGATCTATCTCGGCATCATCCCGCCGACCTCGATCGCCTCCGACTTTTCGGGCGGCGCCTTGGGCGTCGATGGCCTGCCTGTGGCCACGTCCAACGCGTTGACATTGCGCATCGGCATCGCGCTTGGCCTGGTCTTCACAGGCGCCGGCTTCTGGGCCGCCCGCGGGTTCGCCGCCGCGACACAGATCCGCGCCGCCTCATGGGCGGCGTGGGGCGTCATCGTGCCGCTGGTCATCATGCTGGCACTCTGGTTCACCTTCGGCAATCTCGACCGCGACCTTGTCTACGCCGCCGTCGCGGCACTGCTGGTTGTGGTTTTCGCTGCCGGCGGCGAGTGGATCGCACGCAGCGAGGAACCGCTGCTCAAGGGCGGCGTGGCGGTGTCATTTGCCCTGGGCGGTGCGGCCATCGCCGGCCTCCTGATGCTGCATATGGCTTTCGATTCCGGCTGGACCACCATCCTGCTCGGTGCGGCGGCCATCGTGCCGGCGCTGGCGACGCGCTGGCGCTCCTATCCGGTGCTCGGCTGGATTTCGGTTGGCGCGGTGATCGCCGTGCTCGGCCGCGTCGCTTTCGACCCGACCATCGTCGGTGCTGAGTTCCTGTCGACGACGCCGGTGTTCAACTGGCTGCTGCCGGGCTATGGCGTGCCGGCGCTGGCCTTCGGTTTCGCCGCCTGGCAGTTCGCCCGCACCACCAACGGCCGGCCGCGCCTCGCCATGGAAGCGGCGGCGGCATTGTTTGCGCTGCTCACGCTCGCCATGCTGGTGCGCCATGCCATGCATGGCGGCGTCATCGACACAGGTGCGATGACGCTCGCCGAGCAGGCGATCTACACGCTGATCGCCATCGGCGCCGGCGCCATCCTGGTCGCCATCGACATGCGCTCGCCAAGCTCGGTGCTGCGCTATGGTTCGATGGCCGCCGGTGTGGCTTCGGTCGCCCTCATCGTTGTCCGGCATTTCGTGGTGCTGAATCCGCTGTTCACCGACGAATCGACTGGTCAGATCCCGGTGTTCAACCTGCTGTTCCTCGCCTATCTCCTGCCGGCGGTCGCCGCCGGGGGGCTGGCGCTCTATGCCAGGGACAAGCGGCCGAAATGGTATGCGCAGATGCTGGCGCTCGTGGCGGCTGTGCTTGCCTTCGCCTATGCCACGCTGTCGGTGAGGCGGCTGTTCAAGGGCGAGTTCATCGGCCTGTGGAGCGGTCTCGGCCAGCTGGAAACCTACACCTATTCGGCGCTCTGGCTGGTCATCGGCGTGGCGCTGCTCACCGCCGGCGTCTGGCTGAAATCGCAGGTGCTACGCATTGCCTCCGCCGCGCTGATCGCGATCGCCGTACTAAAAGTCTTCATCTTCGACATGTCGGAGTTGGAAGGTGTGCTGCGGGCGTTGTCCTTCATCGGCCTCGGTGCTGTGCTGATCGGCATCGGCTTGTTCTACCAGCGTCTCCTGACGCGCGCGGCAAGGGAGAAAGTATCGGTCGGCGAGCAGTGACGACAGGAGTTCAAATTAGCCGGGAATAAAACGGCCGCGCGCGTCGTTATCTCATTGCTTGGGTGACCGGGGCGGCGGACCGCTTCGCGCTGGCCGCTTGCGCCGCGCCGAGAAGGCGCGTTCAATCGGGATCAACAAGGGCGACCTCAGAACCAGCGGTTATGGACGAAAAGAAGGCAGCAATCCTTGGCGAAATACCGCGACTGCGCCGCTACGCACGCTCGCTTTTGCGCGACCGTGATGCTGCCGACGATCTCGTTCAGGATTGCCTCGAGCGGGCGCTTGTTCGGCTCGACAACTGGCAGACAGGAGAAAGCCCCCGGAGGTGGCTGTTTACGATCATGCATCATTTGTTCATCGACCAGATGCGCAAGGTGAACCGTCGCGGCGAGGCGGCGATGCTGCCTCTGGAAGCGGGCGAGGCGGTGGCCCAGCCGGCCGAGCAGATGGAGAGCATCGCTTCGCGCGAGATCATCGACGCATTGCAGGCGATCAGCCCCGACCGTCGCGCGGCTCTGGTCATGGTCGCCATCGAGGGGTTTTCCTATGCCGAAGCCGCCAACATTCTGGGCGTCCCCGCAGGCACGCTGATGTCGCGCATTGCGCGCGGGCGTGAGGAATTGCGCGGGCTGCTGGACGACACGGCGCGCCGCCGCGCGATAAGGATCGTCGAGAAATGATCCGCCGCGATTTTTCCGAACGTGACATCCACATGGCGCTCGATGGCGAGCTGCCCGGCGACGAGCGCGCTGCTTACGACGCCTGGCTCGACGCCAATCCCGAGATGAAAGCCAGGAGCGCCCGCTTCACCGCGGACCGGGTGGCATTGCAGGCCGCCTTCGCCGGCGTGCTCGACGAAGCCGTCCCAGTGCGGTTGCGCAAGATCGTGCTCGGCGAGACGCCGATCAAGGCTGCGGCGTCACGCTCGCGCTGGTGGCTTGCCGCCGCGGCGGCCGTGCTTGTGGTCGCCGGCGGGCTTGGTGGTTACTTTGCCGGCATCGACGGCATCGGGCAGGAGGATCCGGCGGAAGATCGACTGGCCGAACAGGCAATCGCGGCCCATGTCGTCTTCGCTGCCGAAAAGCGGCATGCGGTCGAAGTGCCGGCCAGCGACAAGGATCATCTGCAGACCTGGCTGTCCAACCGGGTGGGGCTGAAGCTGGTTGCGCCGGACCTGACTGCGAACGGTTTCCAACTGATCGGCGGCCGGCTGCTGCCGGCCGGCGACAGCAAGGCCGCGATGCTGCTCTACGAGGACGACAAGGGCGAGCGCATATCCCTCTTCGTCACGGCGGAATCGGCGCAGAATGCCAAGGGAACCTATGCATCGGCGCAAGACGGTCCCCAGGCCGTCTACTGGCTGGACAAGGGCTATGGTTGCGCCGTTGTCGGCTCGCTGCCGCGCGAGCAATTGGCCGTCGTGGCAAAAAGCGCCTATGGCCAGCTTCTGGCCGGCCTGGCCAGTTGAAAGGCGCGCTTTTGATGGCAACGCCAGTCTATAACAGTGATCCTGTTCAGAGCGTTTTTGCATCGCCGAACTGCTGCCGAATCTGTCACAATTCGGCCCTAATCGAGGTGCGATAGCGCTTTATGGCCATCAGTATTTCGGCTGGTGTCCTGAACGTTTTCGCCTAGGCGTTTCCCACCACCAATCGGGGTTTTCTCAAGCCGCATGCCTGCCGAGATCCGCACGGCCCGCGCGTCTGACGTCGATGATCTCGCCGCCATCGAGAAAGCTGTTTTCCAAAGCGACCGCATTTCCCGTCGCTCCTTCCGCCTGTTCATCGAGCGCGAGACCGCCGAGACGCTGGTCGCCGAAATCGATGGCCGCGTGGCCGGCTATGCGATCGTGCTGTTTCGCAAGGGCAGCGGCGTGGCGCGTCTCTACTCGATCGCCACTGGTCCGTTCTTCGGTGGGCTGGGTGTTGGCCGCGTGCTGCTCGAATCCGCTGAGGATACGGCCTTCGAGCATGGCCGCATGATGCTGCGTCTCGAGGTGCGCGAGGACAACAGCAGAGCCATCCACATCTACGAGCACGCCGGCTATCGCAAGATCGGCCGCGAGCCCGGCTACTATGAGGATGGTGAGGCGGCGCTTCGCTATGAAAAGACCTTGCGCGGCGACATTCCCATCGCCACCAAGGTGCCGTTCTACCAGCAGACCTGCGAATTCACCTGCGGTCCATGCTGCCTGATGATGGCCATGGCCAATTTCGATCGCGGCTTCGTGCCGGATCCGGTCATGGAAATCCGGCTGTGGCGCGAGGCGACGACCGTCTTCATGATGTCGGGACCCGGTGGTTGCGAGCCGTTCGGCCTCGCGGTCTCGGGGTACGAAAGCGGGCTTACGGCGGAGATCTATGTTTCCTTCTACGGCGCGCTGTTCCTGCAGTCGGTGCGCAGCGAGGACAAGCGCCGGGTGATGGAACTGGCCCAGGTCGACTTTCGCCGCCGCGCGGAACTTTACGGCATCCCGGTGAATTACCGTCCATTCACCATTGACGACATTCGCACCGCGATCGCGGAGGGAAAACTGGTGCTGGTGCTGATCAGCGGTTTCCTTATGTTCGGCAAGAAGGTGCCACACTGGGTGCTGGCCATCGGTGATGACGGCGACCACATCCTGATCCACGACCCCTGGGTCGAGGACGAAAGGCAGGAGACCATCCTTGATGCCGCCAATATTCCCGTGCCTTACGGCATCTTCATGAACATGGCGCAGTTCGGCCGCGACGGACTGCGCGCCGCCATCACTCTGGGAAAGCGCGACAGACAATGACCTGGGTCATCCTTACCGGCCGGCAGAGCGATCTCGACCAGGTGGCGACACCGCACAAGATCATCACCAACCGTGACTATCTTGCGCATCCGTCGCTGTTTCGCGGCCAGCAGCCGAAGGTCATCAACCTGTCGAACAACTACGCCTACCAGAGCCGCGGCTACTATGCCTCGCTGCTGGCGGGCTCGCGCGGCCACAAGGTGATCCCGACCGTCGAGACTATGATCGACCTGTCGGAACGCAAGCTCTACGAGCACGCATTGCCGGAACTGGAGCTGGCGCTCAACAAATGCCGCAAGGATCTCGGCGGCGCCTTTCCAACCAAGGTCTGTATCTTCTTCGGCATCGGCCCATCGAAAATCTGGGACCGTTTTGCCAAGCTGTTGTTCGACTGGTTTCGGGCGCCGGCGCTGGAGGTTCACATCAAGGACAGCGCCGAATGGGCCTCGATCCGCAAGATCGGCTTCCATCCGCTGGCGCGGATGACCGAGGACGAGGAAAAAAGCTTCATCCAGTGCCTGGAGACCTACACCAACCGTGAGTGGCGCGACACCAAGGGCCGCACGCCGGCGCGCTATACCTTCGCCACGCTGGTCGATCCGCATGAGGAATTGCCGCCGTCGGAGATATCGTCGCTGCGCTACTGGGCCAAGATCGCCGAAAAGATGGGCGTCGAAATCGAGCCTATCACCAAGCGGGATCTCGCCAAGCTCGCCAACTACGACGCGCTGTTCATCCGCGAGACCACGTCGATCTCCAACCACACCTACCGGTTCGCCCGCCGCGCCCAGCAGGAAGGCATGCCGGTGATCGACGATCCGCTGTCGATGATCCGCTGCACCAACAAGGTCTATCTCAACGAGCTGATGGCCTACAACAAGGTGCCGGTGCCGCCGACGGTGATGATCGCCGGCACCTCGGACCTCGAACTGGCGGCGCAGACACTCGGCTTTCCGCTGGTGCTGAAGATCCCCGATTCGTCGTTCTCGCGCGGTGTCAAGAAATGCGCTGACTTCGAGGAGTTGAAGACGCTTGCCACGGAATGGCTGGAGGATTCCGACCTTCTGATCGCGCAGAAATTCATTCCCACCGAATATGACTGGCGCGTCGGCGTGCTCGGCGGCCAGCCACTGTTTGCCGTCCACTATCTGATGGCTAAGAAGCACTGGCAGATCGTCAACCACAAGGCCAACGGCAAGCCCGACCAGGGCGGCATCAAGACCTTCACGCTGAAGGAAACGCCGGCGCATGTCGTCGAGACGGCGGTGAAGGCGGCGCGCTGCATCGGCGATGGGCTCTATGGCGTCGACCTCAAGGAAACCAAGGACGGCGTCTTCGTCATCGAGGTCAACGACAATCCGAACCTCGACCATGGCTGGGAGGATTCCGGCGAAAAGGACGAGGTCTGGGTGCGGTTGACGCAGTGGTTCCTGGAGCGGCTGGACCGGCCGGGGCGGTAATCACCGGGGGAAAAAGATGCTGTTCATCGTCATCGAGGATTTTACCGGCTGCGATCGCAAGGAGATCTATCGCCGCTTCCGCGACCGTGGTCGCCTGAAGCCGGAGGAGCTTCTCGTGCACCACAGCTGGATCGCGGCGGATATGAGCCGCTGTTTCCTGCTGGTGGAGGCCGATGACGTCACGCTGCTGCAGCGCTGGGTCATCGAATGGGCCGATCTGGTGGAGTTCGAGATCGTTCCCGTGGCGACGAGCAAGGACATGGTCGGGGCATTGAGCGGGCACCTCTGAGCGGCCATCACTGGCCGTCACGGCTCTCGACCAGCACCGGCGATTTGACCGCACGCACGCATTCCTCGATCAGCCACTGGCGAAACGCCGCCACCACATCGCGTCGTGCGCTGCGCTCCGGGATTGTCAGGCAATAGGGCTGGCGCAGCTGCAGCGCCTGGGCAAGGGGCCTGACAAGCCGGCCGTCTTCCAGCGCCTCGGCGCAATAGATCCCTTGCGCCAGCGCCACGCCAAGACCGGAAATGGCAAGATCGAGCGCGGCCCGCGACGAGTTCGCCGACAGGCCGCGCTGGACTGCGCGGCCGAGCTCGATGCCCGCTGCCTCGAACCAGTTGCGCCAGGACGGAAAGGAGGCACCCGTTGGGCCCCAGTCCGTATGTATCAGCGGCAGGCCGGCGAGGCCTTCGGGCTTTATCGCATCGGCAAACCCCGGCGCGCAGACGGGATAGACGGCGTCCCTGACGAGGTCTTCCGTGGGGTGATCGCGATAGTGAGGGCCGTAGGACAGCCTGATATCGATCAACTCGCGGTCGAACGGCACCGGATCGTCGTCACCTCGGAGCGATATATCAACCGCACCGTGGCTTGCAACAAAGCCAGCCAGGCGTTGGGAAAGCCAGCCCATCGCCATGGATGGCGGCACCGACACCACCAGCCGGGGGCGGAACGCGTCGCCGGCAAGCTCACGCGACACGCTGCCGATCTCCTGGAAGGCCATGGTCAGCCGGGGCAGCATCTCCACACCGGCCTCGGTCAGCACGACGCGGCGGTTGACCCGATGGAACAGCTTGCGTCCCATCTGGTCCTCGATGGTCCGGATCAGCTGGCTGACCGCCGCAGCCGAGATGGAAAGCTCTTCGGCGGCGGCAGCGATGCTGCCGGCGCGCGCCGCTGCCTCGAAAGCCTGAAGCCCCCGCAAGGATGGAAATGCGATCATGACGGCTCCAATAGATAAGCTAGGCTTATCTAAATCGCAGAATTCCTCGTTTTCAGAAAGCTTTTTTGTTGATTACGATAGGCTTCCGACATTTTCCAGCCTGGATGACGCCAGTGGACCATCGCGACGTAATTGCATCGTTGACGCAAGAAGAGCGCAATCGCCTGACCGCCAAGTCGGACGTCTCAGGTCTCGTCCAACTTGCCGCCCATTGGGGTGCGATCATCATCATTGGATCGCTGATCGCCGCCAAGGTGCCGTTCTGGCCGCTGCTGATGCTGCCGCAAGGCATCCTGATCGTCTTCCTGTTCACACTGCTGCACGAGACGGTTCATCGCACGGCCTTCGAAACGCAGTGGCTGAACGATGCGGTGGCGCGCGTGTGCAGCCTGGCGATTGCACTGCCTGCGGACTGGTTCCGCTACTTCCATTTCGCCCACCACCGGTACACCCAGGACCCGGAGAATGATCCGGAACTGGCTTTCCCCAAACCAGATACATGGCGGCAATACCTCGTCCATGTCTCCGGCATCCCGACGTGGTGGGGCCATCTCAAGACGCTCTATGGCAATGCGATGGACCGCGGCCGGGAAAGCTACGTTCCGCCAAAGGGCCACGACAAGGTGCGCGTCGAGGCGCGCGCCATGATTGCCTTCTATGCCGTGGTGGTTCTGCTGGCCGTCTATTTCCGGCTTACGGTGCTGCTCTATGCCTGGATTGTGCCGGCCTTGCTCGGGCAGCCATTTCTGCGCCTCTATCTCCTGGCCGAGCACGGCCGCTGTCCGTTCGTCGCCAACATGCTGGAGAACACCAGGACCACGCTGACCAACTGGCTGGTCCGCAAGCTGGCGTGGAACATGCCATTCCATGCCGAGCATCATGCCTATCCCGGCGTGCCGTTTCATCAACTGCCGGAGTTTCATGCGCTGATCGAGCGGCATCTGAAGGTGGTCGAACCGGGCTATGTCAGCTTTCACGACAAATATATCGAGACATTGCGCTGACGGCAGGCCGACTTCAGCCCGCCTGGCTGTGCAACGCGCGCAATTGCAACAGACGCTGGATATCCGCTGCCTTTGACGGCACGCCGATCAGATAGCCCTGCGCCTCGACACAACCGTTGTCACGCAGCATGTCGAGCTGCATCTCGGTCTCGACACCCTCCGCGGTGACGGTGATGCCGAGTTCGGCGCCCAGCCCGATGATGGTGCGAACGATCGCCGCCGTATCACGATTGTCGATGTCGCGGATGAACGAACGGTCGATCTTGATCTTGTCGACGGGAAAACGCCTGAGGTAGCCGAGCGAGGAATAGCCGGTGCCGAAATCGTCCAGCGCAATGCGGATGCCCAGCCCGCGCAGCTGGCGCAGCGTCTTCAGCACGGTCTCGCTTTCGTCCATCAGCACGGTTTCGGTGATTTCCAGTTCCAGCCGGCTGGCGGGCACGCCGGAGAAGGCCAGCGCCGAGATGACGCTGCGGGCAAAGCCGCCGCTTTTGAGCTGCACGGCCGAGACATTGACCGCAATGCGCAGGCCGGGAGGCCAGCTTGCCGCCGTCGCGCAGGCTTTCCTCAGCGCCCACTCGCCAAGCGGCACGATCAGTCCGGTTTCTTCGGCGACCGCAATGAAGTTGTCCGGCGCCACCGTGCCACGCGTCGGCGAATGCCAGCGCATCAAGGCTTCCGCGCCGACGATCTCGCCGGATTCTATGTTCATGATGGGCTGGAAATCGAGATCGAATTCCTGGCGCGGCAGCGCTGTGTCGAGGTCGGCCTCAAGCGCGCGGCGCGCCTGCACCGTGGCGTCCATGCCGGGCTCGAAGAAGCGGTACAGGTTGCGCCCTTCGCTCTTCGCCCGATAGAGCGCCGTATCGGCATTTTTCAGCAGCATGTCGGCATCCCTGCCGTCGTCGGGGAAAACGGCGATGCCAAGGCTGATGCCGACATGCATCTCCCGGTTTTTATCGCGAAACGGCTTTGCGATCACCTCGACGATGCGCTTCGCCAGCTTTTCCACTTCGGCCAGGCCTTTGAAATGGAACTGGATAATGACGAATTCGTCGCCACCGAAACGGGCGACGACGTCTGTTTCATTGCGCACGCAACGTTGCAGCCTTTCGGCCACGCTCTTCAACAGCCAGTCGCCGGCCGGATGCCCCCAGGTGTCGTTGACGGCCTTGAAGCGGTCGAGATCGAGCGAAAAGATGGCCAGCGGTGCCTCCGTCGCGTCTTCCAGCGCATGGTCGAGCCGTTCGCGAAACATCGAGCGGTTCGGCAGTCCGGTCAGCGTGTCGTGATGCGCAAGATGGGTCATGCGCTCTTCGACCAGCCTGCTTTCGGTGACGTCGTCGAACGTCGCGACCCAGCCGCCCCCGCTCAGCGGCCGGCGCGCGATCATCAGTGTTCGTCCGTCGGCGAGTTGGCGGGGGGTCGACCGCGTCAAGCCGGCCCGCAGGCGTGCCTCCGTTTTGGCGACCTCGCTATCAATGTCGATCGGTGCATAGATCCCCAGGTACACGAGCCGCTCGAGCAGTTCGCGCAGGCCCATGCCAAGCGGCATGTCCGCCGCGCTGACACCATAGAGTTCCAGAATGCGCTGGTTGCGTACGATCAGCCTGCCGTCGGCATCGTACATCAGCAGGCCTTGCGACATGTTGGCCAGTGCCGCGTCGAAGCGGCGATGCTGCTCCTTGAGGTCCTGTTGGGCGCGCCGCTGTTCGGTGATGTCCTCGTAGATCGAGACCCAGCCGCCCAAAGCCAGCGGGCGATGCGAGATGTTGATGATGCGGCCGTCCGACAGCGTCTCCTCGTAGGTCGAGGGTTTCGCCTGATCGATATAGGGCTTGCGGATGGCGTAGAGTTCGTCGGCGCTTTGCGAGGCGATGCCGATGTCGACGCTGTGCCGCAGGATGTCGAGGAACCGGATGCCGGGCCGCATCATCCTGGCGTCGAGGCAGAAGATGTTGATGTAGTTGCCGTTGCAGATGATCATGCGCTCATCGGCGTCGAACATGCACAGACCGTGCGACATGTTCTCGACCGCGGCTGAAAAGCGTTCGTTCTGTTCGCGCAGCTCGTCTTCTATATGGCGCGGCCGATCCATGCCTTCGGCCCCCGGTTCCGGGACGGCCGAACCATCCTTGGTATCAGCGACGGGCATAAGGCGCGCCTGCGGGCTTGTGATCGAACGGGCTACTGTGGTCGCCGCCGGTTAATTTAGCGTTTTTCAGCCGATCGCTTGTGCCGGGACCTGGCGCCGCGACTTCTCGATCGCCGAGAAACGCTTCAGGAACGCATTCTGTGCCCAGGTAACCGAGCGTGGCGTGAAATCGAAGCGATCGGCGTTGAAGCCGCGCGGACGGCCGAAGAATTCGGTCGCCTCGGCGGTCGAAAAACCGGCAAGCAGCGTTGCTTCGAAATAGGCGGCGATCTGGTCGGCGCGTTTGATCTCCTTGCGCTGGGCCGCAGCCGGTTCCGGCGGCAGCGAGAAGCGCAGGTGGATGGCGCGCTGCAGCCGCAATTCACAGTCCTTGTAGCTGCCGCCCATCACCGATTTGAACGGCGAGATCATGTCGCCGATGACATATTCAGGGGCGTCGTGGAGCAGGGCTGCCAGCCGGGCATCGGCCGAAGCCTCAGGCACCAGGTCGCAGAATAGCGCCTCGACCAGCAGCGAGTGCTGGGCAACCGAAAAGGCGTGCTCGCCGCTGGTCTGGCCGTTCCAGCGGGCGACGCGGGCGAGCCCATGCGCGATGTCCGATATCTCGATGTCCAGCGGCGAGGGGTCGAGCAGGTCGAGCCGGCGGCCGGATAGCATGCGCTGCCAGGCGCGTGCCGGCGCACCGACGCGATCGGCCGCCATCAGGCCTCCTCCGCGCTGACGGCTTCCTGCGGGAAGCTGAATTTCGCCCAGCCGGGAATGGCCACGGTAACCGGCACGTCTCCCGCCATGATCGGCTGGCCGGCGTCGAGCGCCGCCTTGACCCTGTCGATGCGGGCAATGGCGAGCCCGCTCGTGCCGGCGTTCGAGCCAAGCGTGCCGACCGGCCGTCCATCGACAGTGAGTTCCGTGCCCGCGACCGGCAGGGGAAGTTCGGCCTGGACGATCAGCACGCGCCGCCTGGCCGTGCCACGGTGCTGCATGCGCGAGACAACCTCTTGTCCGACATAGCAGCCCTTCTTGAACCCGACGCCGCCGGTTTCGTCCAGCAGCACGTCATGGGGAAAGGCGTCGCCGAGCGCATAGTCGGTCCCACTTTCGGCAATGCCGCTGGCGATGCGGAAGGCTTGCCATGCGGCAAGGTCGCTCCGCTCACCTGTTTGGCCATAGGAACGCGTGACGGCACCGTTCGGAAAGCGCGTGTCGGCCGCCATTGAATCAGATTGTGAGGGCGTTGACTCATCTCCCCATGCGACGGTGACAAGCGCCTGATCCGCTTTGGCAATCTCGACCTTGGCGCGCAGCTTGTAGAGCGTCAGCCGGCGTACAAAATCGTCCGAAATGTCGGCACGGCATTCGAGCCGGAGCGCATTCTCGCCAGCGCGCGCGACCAGGAAATCGAACAGGATCTTGCCTTGCGGCGAGAGCAGCGCACCGGGCTTTGCCTGGCCGGGATGCAACACGTCCAGATCGGTGGTCAGGATGTTTTGCAGAAAATGCTCGGCATCGGGACCCGAGACGGAGATGAGTGCGCGGTCTTTGAGCTGGGCAAAGGGCATTGGCGAAAGCAACCTGATCTTGCAAAACGGTCGGCCTTTACGTAAGCCGCTGGCACTCCCCCCGCAAGAGAGCATGGCCATGACCTACGACCTCATCCTGACAGGCGGCACAGTGGTCAACCATGACGGCGAAGGGGCTCGCGACATCGGCGTGAAGGAAGGCCGAATCGCCGCCATCGGCGATCTCTCGCAAGCGTCGGCCGGCGAGACGATCGATTGCCGTGGCCTGCACATCCTGCCGGGGGTCATCGACAGCCAGGTGCATTTCCGTGAGCCCGGGCTTGAGCACAAGGAAGATCTGGAGACCGGCTCGCGGGCGGCGGTGCTGGGCGGTGTCACCGCCGTGTTCGAGATGCCCAACACCAATCCGCTGACCACCAGCGAGGCAGCGCTTGCCGACAAGGTTCGGCGCGGCCGTGGCCGCATGCATTGCGATTTCGCCTTCTGGGTCGGCGGCACCCGCGAGAACGCGAAAGACGTCGGCGAACTCGAGCGGCTGCCGGGTGCGGCCGGGATCAAGGTGTTCATGGGTTCGTCCACCGGCGACCTGCTGGTCGAGGACGACGAGGGCGTCGCCTCGATCCTGCGGAATACGCGCCGCCGTGCCGCCTTTCACTCCGAGGACGAATTCCGGCTGCGCGAGCGTCTGGGCGAACGCATCGAGGGCGACCCGTCATCGCACCCGGTCTGGCGTGACGCGATCGCCGCCTTGCGCTGTACCGAGCGGCTGGTGCGCATCGCGCGCGATGTCCGCGCCCGCATCCATGTGCTGCACATCTCGACCGCCGAGGAGATCCTGTTCCTCGAACAGCACAAGGATGTCGCGACCTGCGAGGCGACGCCGCATCACCTGACCCTGTCGGCTGACGATTATGCGCGGCTCGGCACGCTGATCCAGATGAATCCGCCGGTGCGCGACATCAGCCATCGCGACGGCGTCTGGCACGGCATCGCGCAAGGCATTGTCGATGTGCTCGGTTCGGATCACGCACCACACACACTGGCCGAGAAGGCAAAACCCTATCCGGCCTCGCCCTCGGGGATGACAGGCGTGCAGACGCTGGTGCCGATCATGCTCGACCATGTCAATTCCGGCCGGCTGACGCTGCAGCGCTTCGTCGACCTGTCCAGTCACGGCCCGCAGCGCATCTTCGGCATGGCGAGAAAAGGCCGCATCGCCGCCGGCTACGACGCCGACTTCACCATTGTCGACATGAAACGGCAGGAAATCATCACCAACGCGCAGGCGGGTTCGAAAGCCGGCTGGACGCCTTATGACGGCAAGCAAGTGACCGGCTGGCCGGTCGGCACCGTCATCCGTGGCCGCCGCGTCATGTGGGAAGGCGAGATCGTCACGCCGAGCCAGGGCAAGGCAGTGGAGTTTTCCGAGGCATTGCCCCGCTAGGGCGCCGACCTCCTGCAAGGGGAGGGTAAAGGCTCAGTCGCCGGCGACGAAGAACGTCCATTGCCCGGCCGGCGTGATGCCGACGCGGTAGAAGATGTAGGCGCCGAACTGCTTCATGCCGTCGAAATCGCCGGCGGTGACGATCTTGAACAGCTCGACCCGCTGCTTGGCATCGAGCTTGTCCAACGGCAGCGCGAAGAAGTACGGCCACACATAGAGCTCTTCCGGCGTGCCGGCATCAAGGTGGACGTAGCCGGCATTGAGCACCTCTTCCAGGATGGCCAGGATCTCCTGGCCCTCCGGATCGCCGGAGAGCCCCTTGAGGAAGGCGATGGCGTCGCCGTCTATGTCGGTCAGCGACAATTGCGTCGTGCTGTCGCCCGTGCCGATCAAGGGCCGCAGCCTTTCGATGTCGCCGCTCTCGCAGGCTTCGACGATCAGGGCGTGCATGCGCCGCACCGGTTCGGGCAGCTTGCCGAGATCGTAGACGACCTCGGGCACCGGCGTGTCCGGATCGACGCGCGGCTTGGTCACGCCGCCGTCCGCCGGGCTGTCCGGCTCGGCTTCTTTAGGGGCAGCCGGCTGGCTGGTTGGAGGTGGCGTCCCGGCGGGATCGGGCATTGGCACGGTGCTTCCCGGCGGCGACATGTCGTCCTCCGTCGACGGCTGGACCGGTGAGGGAAGCTCTTCGCGCTTGATCTCGCTGAGCGCATAGGCGGGGCTGCTGACGAGAACCAGGGCAATCGCGGCACAGCAAGCGGCGAAGCAGATGCAAAGGACCAAGCCACGCGGCTTGCCTGACATCGAAAAACTCACTGCCCGTTTCTCCCTGCTTCCGGGCATGACGCCCGAGCGGCATTCTGTCGTCAAAGAACCGGACGTCGGTTCAGTGCCGCAGCCGTTCAGGTTCGAAGGCGCCAGCAATCACCTTTTCACGCATACGGTCGAGCAGGGCAAGGGCCGAGGTCTCGCCATTGGCACGCAACATCTCGCCGAACGCTGTCTCGAGCGCTGCCTCGGCAATGATCTCGGGCTCTATGCCGGCGGAGAGGCCTTCCGCCCAGGCTTCGCTGTGGCTTTCCACGGCGGTCAGGCGTTTCTCTTCCCTGACCAGCGCGTCGATGTCGTTGACACCATGTTCCATATGCGATGTCCACCCTTTCAAGCGGCGATCCGTCGATGTGGATCAGGCTTGATTTGTTCATTGTCACACGCAAGGTCAATTAAGTATTTGTAAATACGACATTTTTTTGATCGTTTTTTACAAAGCCCGATTGCCTTGTGCGAAGCTGCGTTCAACTCGGGTCAAACTTAGCCGATTAGGGCGGCCTGCGGGGCGAAAACCTTCAGTTTGAGTTAATTCCGCATTCGCGCAGTAACGTTTCATTAATACTGTTGCATAAGTGCCACATCAGAATTGCACCAAGATGTCACTTGGCACAAGCCGGAAATATCGGCCGTCGCCAGTGACGGTCCGGATATCTGTGGATGGATGGACGGTCCCGAGTGCCTAGTTGCCGTAGCGCGAGGCGATGTCGCGCGACAGAGTCTCGCCTTCCCTCATATAACGGCTGATGGCTTCGGTCGCCGAAGGGGTGCATTGCGTGTAGGTGCCGCCGAAAGAGCGGTAGCCGCGATTGAAGCTGGCGATGAAGCGGGCGCGCCGCTCGGCATTGGGATTTTCCGAATCGAGCAGCTTTTCCATCTCGACACGCCACTGGACACCTTTCTCTCCACACAAATTGCGCAGGAAATGCAGCGACCCCAGAACTTCCGCCAGCCGCATCAGCCCGGGCTCGAACGGCGATTCGGCGCTGAGCGCCGGTCGCGTCGAGACGACCGTGCTGACAGCAAGACATACGGCGAGGTACAGGGAACGACGGTTCATAAGCCTTCTCCGCCTAACGGCATAAGCCTTTGTGGCGAAACAATTTGTCGCTCGCAAGGCGATTTTCAGGGGTGCAGCCCGGCGTTTCCGCCGGGATCCAACAAGTCCTCGGCGACGGCAAACACCGAGCCGGCGAGCGGCAGCGCTCTCATTTCGTTCAGCGTATAAAAGGCAGCCGTTTCGGCATCGTCGCTGGCCACCGCCTCGCCGCCGAAATAGGCGGCGCCGAAGACTGTGAGGATGTAATCGACCGGATGGCTGTCGTCCCTGCCGTCGATGTGGATTTCCCGAAGCGGGCGGTAGTCGGTGGCCTGCAAGCCGGTTTCCTCCAGAAGTTCGCGCCTTGCCGCCGCCTCCAGCGTCTCGCCAACCTCGACCTTGCCGCCCGGAAAGGCGTAGAGTCCTTGCGATGGCTGCCGCGCCCGCTTGACCAGGAGCACGGTGTCGCCACGCACGACGGCCACCGAGACCGCCGGAAGTGTCTTGCGCGCTTCGTTCATGGATTCCCGATCAGGCTCATTTGAAGGCGGGTCTGTTGTGGACCGCCCAGCATGAGGAAGCTTTAGCGGTTGCGCAACGCCGGTTCCATCGCCACTTTCAAACCGAACTGTTCGAAGGGTACCAATCGATCATGTGCGGACGCTTTGCCTTGACCGCGACACCGGATCGGACAGCCGCACTGCTCGGCTTGGCTGAACTGGAGGAATTTCCAGCGCGCTACAACATCGCGCCGACGCAACCGATCCTGATGGTGATCGCCGGCCCTCCCAGGGCGCCGGGCTCCAATCTGCCGGACCGCCAGCCGATGTTGGTGCGCTGGGGGCTGATCCCGACCTGGGTGAAGGACACACGCGAGTTTCCGCTGCTGTTCAACGCATGCTCTGAAGGGGCCGCCGAAAAGGCCTCGTTCAAGGCCGCCATGCGCCATCGCCGCGCGCTGGTGCCGGCATCCGGCTTCTATGAGTGGCGGCAAACCGGCGGCAAGAAGGGGCAACCCTATTGGATCCGGCCCAGGCATGGCGGGTTGGTCGCCTTTGCCGGCCTGATCGAGACCTACGCCGAGCCGGGCGGTTCGGAAATGGACACCGGCGCCATCCTGACCGTCAACGCCAACGCCGACATCGCTGATATACACGACCGCATGCCGGTGATGATCGATCCCAGGGATTTCGCCCGTTGGCTGGATTGCCGCACGCTCGAGCCGCGCGATGTCGCTGACCTGTTGCGGCCGGCGCAGCCTGATTTCTTCGAGGCGATTCCGGTTTCCGACCGCGTCAACAAGGTCGCCAACACCGGACCGGAGATTCAGGAGAGGGGGGAGATCGGGCCGGAGCCCGAGAAGGTCAGGCGCCAGAAGCCCGGCGCGGACGACAGTCAGATGACTCTGTTTTAGCAGAATACGATATTACGAGGCGCATATCGGCGCCGTCATGCCCGGCGCCTTTGGCGCCGGCCGCGCATCATTTCAGGCAGCGCGGGGCGATACGATCTTTTGCGCCGGCTTTTTCTTCTTCGCGGTGTGGAGAAGGGCGGCGACGATCGCGGCCGGGCCGATTGCGCGGTAGTGGTTGGCCAGCGCGGGTTGCTTGGCGCGGTTGGATTCCTGCTTGGTTCGGGGCATGTCTCTCTTCCCTGGTAACATTTTCGTGTCTGCGTGTGATGGCCGATTCTGACCAAATCGTGACGCCCGCTGATCTAGCCGGCGAATGTTTCATGACTGTGCTGACATGTTTAATAAAATGTTTCAGTGCATCAATACCTGTGATCCAGCGACGTTTTTGTCGAAACTAGCGACTTGACGGCAACACTGGCCAAGGCGATAAAGCCGCCCATGAAAACGTCTTTCGCCATTTGTGGCATTTGCATTATTGGCTAGCCTCGCGCTGGTCCGGACGTTTTCGCCTCATCTTTCCCCAGATTGGACAAACGCCCCGGCCAGCAGGCTGGAATCCGGTTTGCGCTTGATGCGTCCGGCTCCAGCCCAAGCATGATCCCGAAAAGTGGGAACCGGTTTTCGGACCAGATCATGCTCAAACGAAGTAACGAACCGGGAAGGCACGAATGTCTGACGCATCGCAGGGCTTGCGCCTCTACAACACGCTGACGCGGACGAAAGAGGCTTTCGTCCCGATCGATCCGCTGAACGTGCGCATGTATGTCTGCGGCCCGACGGTCTACGACTTTGCCCATATCGGCAATGCCAGGCCGGTGATCGTCTTCGACGTGCTGTTCCGCTTGTTGCGCCATCTCTACAGCGAGACGCACGTCACCTATGTGCGCAACATCACCGACGTCGACGACAAGATCAACGCCCGTGCGTTGCGGGATTTCGGCGGCGAGATCGCTTCCGGCGCACTTTCGCTCAACGAGGCGATCCGGCGGGTCACCGAAAAGACCGCCGACCAGTTCCACAAGGATGTGGCTGTTCTCGGCTGCCTGGAGCCGACGGTCGAGCCGCGCGCCACGGAATTCGTCGAGCCCCGCGCCGATGGCAAGGCCGACATGATCACCTTGATTCAAAGCCTGATCGCACGCGGCCATGCCTATGTCGCGGCGGGTGAAGTTCTGTTCGACACGGGGTCGATGCCGGACTACGGACAATTGTCGAAGCGCAATCTCGACGAGCAGCAGGCCGGCGCCCGCATCGCCGTCGACGCGCACAAGAAAAACCCGCAAGATTTCGTGCTGTGGAAGCTGTCGTCGCCGGAGGAGCCGGGCTGGAATTCGCCCTGGGGCAGGGGCCGGCCGGGCTGGCACATCGAATGCTCGGCGATGTCGGCCGCCTATCTCGGCAAGGTGTTCGATATCCATGGCGGCGGACTCGACCTGATCTTCCCGCATCATGAGAACGAGATCGCCCAGTCGCGCTGCGCCCATGGCACCGACGTCATGGCCAACATCTGGATGCACAACGGCTTCTTGCAGGTCGAGGGGCAGAAGATGTCGAAGAGCCTGGGCAATTTCTATTCGATCAACGAACTGCTGGAAACGGAGACCTTTGGCGGCCGCAAATGGCCGGGCGAAGTGCTGCGGCTGGCGATGCTGATGACGCATTACCGCGAACCGATCGACTTTTCCGTGCGCAAGCTGGAGGAGGCCGAAAACACGTTGCGCAAATGGAAGCGGGCGGCGGATCTGGCGCCGGTGGCGGAAGGGCAGTTGCCTGTGGAGGTCATCGATGCGTTGTCGGACGATCTCGCCACCTATGCCGCCTTCCAGGTCCTGACGCAGTTGGCCGGCGAGGCTGCTGACGGCAACCAAGCCGCCGCTGCGCTGAAAGCGTCGCTGCTGTTCCTTGGCTTCGACGTCGCATCGGCCGACATCGATGAAGGCGGCGTTGCCAAGGCGATCGCCAATCGCCTTGCGCTCATCGCCGCTAAGAACTGGACTGAGGCCGACCGCATCCGCGACGAGTTGCTGGCACAAGGTGTACAGTTGAAGGACGGCAAGAACCCCGCCACTGGCGAACGCATCACCACCTGGGAGGTAAAAAGATGATCGACCATCTCGGTATCACCGTTGCCGATTTCGATGCTTCGAAGGTTTTCTACGACAAGGCGATGGCGCCGCTTGGCGCCTCGCTCCTTTACATGGTGCCGCAGGAATACACCGGCGGCGCCAAGGTCGGTGGCTATGGCCGCGACCGGCCGGTGTTCTGGCTGCATGCCGGCAAGGACAAGCCGAAAGACCACCAGCACGTCGCCTTCACCGCGCGCAGCCGCGCCGAGGTCGATGCCTTCCATGCCGCCGCACTTGCCGCCGGCGGCAAGGACAATGGCGGGCCGGGCCTGCGCCCGCACTATCACCCCAACTACTACGGCGCCTTCGTCTTCGATCCCGACGGCAACAATGTCGAGGCCGTCTGCCATGCCGCGGAGTGACCCCCGATGAGCCTCGACAACCGGCCGATCTACGCCGGTGGCTGTCAATGCGGCGCCGTGCGCTTTCGCGTCGAAGGCACGCTTGGCGACGCTTCGATCTGCCATTGCCGCATGTGCCAGAAGGCGTTCGGCTCGTTCTACGCGCCGCTCGTGTCGGTGCGCGGCGCCAAGCTCGACTGGACGCGTGGCGAGCCGAAATATTTCCGCTCGTCCAGCCATGTCGATCGTGGCTTCTGCGCCGATTGCGGCACGCCGCTGACCTTCACCGCGCCGGACGGCGTTGGCTTGGCCATCGGTGCGTTCGACAATCCGGCGGAGATCGTGCCGCTGATCCAGTGGGGCACCGAGGCAAAACTGCCCTATGTCGACACGATCCCGCAATTGCCGGCCGAGGAGACGATGGCCGACATGTCGTCGGCCCCCTATCTGGCCGATCTCGTCTCCTACCAGCATCCCGACCACGACACCGAACAATGGCCGCCGAAGGAAAGATCATGACCGAGACAATACGAACCGGCGGCTGCCAGTGCGGCGCCGTGCGTTTCCGCATTCATGGGGCGCTCGGCCGCCCGTCGATCTGCCATTGCCGCATGTGCCAGAAGCAGTTCGGCTCGTTCTTCGGTGCGCTGGTGACGGTGCCCAAGGATGGCGTCGAATGGACCCATGAGGAGCCGAGCTATTTCCAGTCATCGGTCAACATCGATCGCGGTTTCTGCGCCCGCTGCGGGACGCCGCTGACCTACCGGCAGCCCGGCGGGCTGGAGATTGCCATCGGCGCCTTCGACGACCGCTCCGATCTCGCCCCGCAGATCCAGGTCAATTACGCCGCGCGGCTGCCCTGGGTGGAGACCATCTTCGATCAGCCCGTCCACCAGGATCCCGATTTCTACACAAGACAGGAGCAGATCATCTCCTTCCAGCATCCCGACCACGAAACGGCGGACTGGCCGACCAAAGGTTTGCAGTTATGAGCAGTCAATTGCGTACCCTCTATCCCGAGATCGAGGCGTTCGAGTCCGGCATGCTCGATGTCGGCGACGGTCATCAGGTCTATTGGGAACGTTCCGGCACCAGGGGCGCCAAGCCGGCGGTATTCCTGCATGGCGGGCCGGGCGGCACCATCTCGCCAAAGCACCGGCGGCTGTTCGACCCAAAGCTTTACGACGTCATCCTGTTCGACCAGCGCGGCTGCGGAAAATCAACGCCCAACGCCTCGCTCGAAGCCAACACCACCTGGCATCTCGTCGCCGACATCGAACGCCTGCGCGAGATGGCCGGTTTCGACAAATGGCTGGTGTTCGGTGGCTCCTGGGGCTCGACCCTGGCTCTGGCCTATGCCGAAACGCACCCCGATCGCGTCAGCGAACTGGTGGTGCGCGGCATCTACACGCTGACGCGTGCGGAGCTCGAATGGTATTATCAGTTCGGCGTCTCGGAAATGTTCCCGGACAAATGGGAGCACTTCCTGGCGCCAATCCCCGAGGCCGAGCGCGGCGACATGATGGCCGCCTACCGCAAGCGGCTGGTCGGCACGGACCGCACGGCGCAGATCGAGGCGGCGCGCGCCTGGAGCCTGTGGGAAGGCGAAACAATCACACTCTTGCCGGACCCCGAGACCAGCGGCCCGTTCGGGCAGGATGATTATGCCATCGCCTTTGCCCGCATCGAGAACCATTATTTCGTCCATGCCGGTTGGCTGGAGGAAGGACAGTTGCTGCGTGATGCCTTCAAACTCAGGGACATACCGGGCACCATCGTCCATGGCCGCTACGACATGCCGTGTCCGGCGCACTATGCCTGGGCGCTGCACAAGGCTTGGCCGAAGGCGGATTTCCACCTGATCGAAGGTGCCGGTCATGCCTATTCGGAACCGGGTATCCTGGACCAGCTGATCCGGGCGACGGACAGGTTTGCGGGGAAATGACCATGACCCGCGAGCGCCTCTATCTCTTCGACACGACACTGCGCGATGGCCAGCAGACGCCGGGCATCGACTTTTCCGTCGAGGACAAGATCGCCATCGCAAAACTGCTCGATGCGTTCGGCCTCGACTATGTCGAGGGCGGCTATCCCGGCGCCAACCCGACTGACACCGCCTTCTTCCAGCAGAAGCGCACGGCGCGCGCCAAATTCGTCGCCTTCGGCATGACCAAGCGGGCAGGGGTGTCGGCTTCCAACGATCCCGGCCTTGCAGCCCTTGTGCAGTCGAAGTCGGACGCCATCTGCTTCGTCGCCAAGAGCTGGGACTACCACGTCCGCGTCGCGCTTGGTTGCACCAACGAGGAAAACCTCGATGCCATCAAGGCCTCGGTCGAGGCGGCGATCGCCGCCGGCAAGGAGGCATTGGTCGATTGCGAGCATTTCTTCGACGGCTTCAAGGCCAATCCCGATTATGCACTGGCCTGTGCCAGGACGGCCTTTGATGCCGGCGCGCGCTGGATGGTGCTGTGCGACACCAATGGCGGCACACAGCCTTCGGAAGTCCGCGCCATTGTCGAGAGCGTCATCGCCTCCGGTATTCCCGGCGGCAATCTGGGCATCCATGCCCATGACGACACCGGTCAGGCGGTCGCCAATTCGCTGGCCGCGGTCGAGGCCGGCGTGCGCCAGATCCAGGGCACGCTCAACGGCATCGGCGAGCGCTGCGGCAACGCCAATCTGATCTCGATCGTGCCGACATTGGCGCTGAAACCGGCCTTCTCCACCCGCTTCGACACCGGTATTTCGGCGGAGGCTCTGACCGGCGTCTCCAGGCTGTCGCGCGCCTTCGATGAACTCTTGAACCGTGCGCCGGAAGCGCAGGCGCCCTATGTCGGCGCCTCGGCCTTTGCCACCAAGGCCGGCATCCATGCCTCTGCCCTGGCCAAGGAGCCGGCGACCTATGAGCACATTCCGCCGGAAGCGGTCGGCAACCGCCGCCGCGTCATGGTCTCTGACCAGGGCGGCAAGGCCAATTTCCTCGCCGAGCTGAAGCGGCGCGGCATCGATGTGCCGAAGGACGACCACCGGCTCGATGCGCTGATTGCCGTGGTCAAGGAGCGCGAGGCCGAGGGTTACGCCTATGAAGGCGCCGACGCCAGCTTCGAACTGTTGGCGCGCAAGATGCTGCACGGCCTGCCGGAATTCTTCAACGTCACCTCGTTCCGCTGCATGGTCGAGCGCCGCTTCGATGCCAACGGCCAGTTGAAGACGGTGTCCGAAGCGATCGTGAAAGTTCTGGTCGACGGCGAGGAGAAGATGTCGGTGGCCGAGGGACATGGCCCGGTCAACGCACTCGACATCGCGCTGCGCAAGGATCTCGGCAAATTCCAGGGCGAGATCGCCGACATGGAGCTTGCCGACTTCAAGGTGCGTATCCTCAACGGCGGCACCGAAGCGATCACCCGCGTGCTGATCGAATCGCATGACGGCACCGGCGCGCGCTGGTGGACGGTCGGCGTTTCCGAAAACATCATCGACGCTTCGTTCCAGGCGCTGATGGATTCCATCGTCTACAAGCTGATGAAGAACCGCGAGATGGCCGGGCTGGTCGCGGCGGAGTAGGGTTGAACCATCAGCGAAAGTCCATTGATCCATCAGAACTTTGCGATGGTCTTGGCAAGGTGGCTGGGCCATAGCGTTGGCCCATGGCCACTGAAGCACTTGTTCTGGACGCAGATGCAAAGGCCCGCCGCGGCTTCCTGCTGGCGCTGGGCGCCTATCTTCTATGGGGGCTGTTGCCCTTCTACATGAAGGCGGTCGCCCATCTGCCGCTCGCCGAAGTCATTGCCCACCGCATCGTCTGGTCGGTGCCGATTGCCGCCGCCGTTCTCGTCTGGGCCGGCCGCACGGCGGATTTCAAGGCGGCACTTCGCTCACCCCGCACCATCGCCATGGCCGCACTGACGGCGGCATTGATCTCGGTCAACTGGGGCATCTATGTCTGGGCGATCGCCGTCGACCGCACTGTCGAAACCGCGCTCGGCTACTACATCAATCCGCTGGTCAGCGTCGTCGTCGGCGCGCTGTTGCTGGGTGAGCGTCTCGACCGGCTGCAGATCGCGGCGGTGGTGCTGGCGGCGGTCGCCGTCGCGGTGCTGACCATCGAAGGCGGCAAGCT
The DNA here is from genome assembly GCF_042682145.1 of Mesorhizobium newzealandense. Lineage (NCBI taxonomy): Bacteria > Pseudomonadati > Pseudomonadota > Alphaproteobacteria > Hyphomicrobiales > Phyllobacteriaceae > Mesorhizobium > Mesorhizobium newzealandense. The sequence continues at coordinate 431,584 of NZ_JBHUGZ010000030.1, forward strand.
GCCCTGGGTGTCGCTGGCGCTGGCGTTTTCCTTCGCCGCTTACGGCTTCTTCCGCAAGACGCTGCCGATCGGCCCCAGCCAGGGGTTCCTGCTCGAAGTGCTTTTGCTGTCGGTGCCGGCCCTCGGTTACATCGCCTACCTGATCGGCACCGGGCAGGACCACATCGTGTCCGGTAGTGGCGCCGATACGGCGTTGCTGATCGGCTGTGGTCCGGTCACATCGGTTCCGCTGCTGCTGTTCGCTTTCGGCGCCAAGCTGCTGCGCCTCTCGACCATCGGCATCATGCAATATATCGCGCCGACGATGGTGTTCCTGATCGCCGTGCTGATCTTCGACGAGCCTTTCGGCACCACCCAGGCCGTCGCCTTTGCGCTGATCTGGGCGGCATTGGCGATCTATTCCTGGTCGATGCTGACGACGGCGCGCAAGGCATTTGTCCGGTAAGAGGCTGTTTCGAAATTCGCTCTGGCGAGTCATATGGTCGTGGTTTCGAGAACCGTAGCGCAACGGACGTTTGGTCCCATCAGATGGCCGCCGGAGTAGAATTTCCAAACAGTCCCTAAGGAGTTTCGATGTACCTGCTGCACATCGCCAACAAGAATTATTCCTCATGGTCGCTGCGGCCATGGCTCCTCATGCGCGAGCTGGATATTCCGTTCGAGGAGCGGCTGACGCCGTTTCCGACCGGATCGAGCTGGGACCTCTACCGGCCGTTCTCACCGAGCGGCCGGGTGCCCTGCTTGATCGACGATGGCTGGGCAGCCTGGGATTCGCTCGCCATCGCCGAATATCTGGCCGAGCGCCATCATGGCGTCTGGCCTGTCGAGGCCAAGGCGCGCGCCTGGGCGCGCTCGGCCGCCGCCGAAATGCATTCGAGCTTCACCGCGCTGCGCGGCGCATGTCCGATGAATTGCGGTGTGCGGGTGGAACCGTTCCCTATGTCCGATGCGCTGAAGCAGGATCTGTTTCGCCTCGGCGATCTCTGGAACGATGGCCTTGCCCGTTTCGGCGGGCCGTTTCTCGCCGGCGCTCATTTTACCGCCGCCGATGCCTTCTTTGCCCCGGTGGCGTTTCGGGCCCAGTCCTATGGGCTCTCCTTCGAGGGGGCGGCTGCCACCTATCCGGCACAGCTGCTCAATCTGCCGGCGATGCGCGAATGGTACGCGGCGGGCCTTGCCGAGACGTGGCGCGAACCCGATCACGAAGCGGAAGTCCGTGCCGGCGGCACCATCATCGAGGATTTTCGCGCCACGGCGTAAAAGCCGCCCGGCCGGCGCTACAACCCCCGACCAAGCCGCCTGACGAACAGATAAGTGGCTGTCGCGATAACCAGCGAGACCGCCGTCACCACCCAGAAGCCCATCGGCGTGTCGACCAGCGGCAACCCGCCGACATTCATGCCGAACAGGCCAGAGATGATGGTCATCGGCAGCAGCACCGCCGTCATGACGGAGAGAACATAGAGCAGCTGGTTCGACTGCATGGTCAGCTTGGCCATCAGTTCGTCCTGCAACAACCTCGTGCGCGCCTGCAACTGCTCGCCGTCATGGTAGAGCGTATGCGCCCGTTGCGAGAGCCTTGCCGCCATGTCTTTGATCGGGTCAGGCAGCTCGTTGCGATGCGAATGGTCGAGATGCCGGAACGGATTGGTGATCGTCGCCATCTGCCGATGGATTACCACCAGTTGCCGGCGCGCCTCGACCAGTGCTTGTCGCTCATTGTGCCATGCATCGCGCACGACGCGGTCCTCGATGCCATCGAGTGTGTCGCCCAGCTTGCCGAGCTCGGCCGACATGCCGTCGAGCGACTGGCCCGTGACCGCCTCGATCAGGTCCGCCGGCGAGCGGAATTTTCGCGATCCATTCTCCACCGCCTTGCGGACGGCATCGACCGATTCCAGCGGCTGCTTGCGGGCGCCGATCAGCATCGTGTCGTTGAAGGCGAAGCGGAAATGGACGAGCCCGCGCGCCTCCGAAAAGTCGTGCTTCAGATCCGGCAGATCGCCATAGAGCCAGCCATCTTCGAAGTCGATGTGGCAGCCGTGGCTGGGGGCGAGGAAGGCGTCGCGCACCGGCCTCGGCAAAGCCTTTTCGGCGGCGATTTCCTGGCGCGCATGCAGGTCGGTGATCTGATAGCTGCGCCATGTCCAGCACGCCTGTGCCGGGTCCTTGGTGCGCAGGCCCTCAGTGGTGAAATGGTAGATGAAGAACAGCCCGTGCTCGTCGGGCAGGTAAGGCGACAGGTCGGTGCCTTCCAGGGCGAGAGCGATATCCATGGGCACGGTGCCAGATGCAGGTTTCGAACATGGCGTCGCATGGCGGCCGCCTGACGCCAATTCCTAGCACGAGCGAACCCGGTTTCGTGTGACGGTTTCTTGACAGCCGATCGCAGTCTGTCGATCGCACTCCGTCGATCACTGGCGTCGCGCTGGCCGCGTTCGATTTTGCCGTCATCGTCGGCGCACGAACGGGCCTTTCACCCATCGCAACGGTGCGGTCAACCGCCAGCTGCTTGAGGCGAGAAGCGCGTTGCGTTCTGCCCGGAGAGCGTCCCGGTCGCGGACGAGCTCGTCGCGCTCGATCCCGAGGTCATGAATGGCACGGGCGACCGTGTCGCGCTCGAGTCCAAGCGCATGTTGGGCGCGAACGGCTGCATCGCGCTCGAGCCTGAGGTCGTGAAGGACGCCGGCGACCGTATCGCGCTCGAGTCCGACGTCATGAAGGGCACGAACGACCGCATCGTGCTCGAGCCTGAGGTCGTGCTGGGCGCGAATGGCTGCCCCGTACTCCAAATTCCGCGCTCCAAGCTCCCCACGTAGCTGTTCGGTCTCGGCGGCGACCATCATACCCAACACATCGCAGCTTTCGTCGAACCCCATCCGCACCCGATCCAGTTCAGCGCGCAATTCAGGGCTTTCGCCATCGACCGCCATGGCACGGAAAATGTCATAGGTTTTCCGGATCAGCGGTGTGACATCCGGATGGTTCCGCATGTCTTCGATCGAGGCCCTTTCATGATGCAGGTCCGCGGTCAGGAACTGTTCGATCTCGACATCGGAGTGGCTGGAACGAGCCGGCCAGACGACATCAGTTTGTTCGGCCGCACGGTCCATAAGGCGTCGCCAGTCGATGAGGAAATCTTCGTGGCGCAGGAAATATCGTGGCATGCCTCGCGAATGATACTCCGCATCGAGCACGTGCCTCAGCCACAGCATAAGTGATCTTGGCAGCGGCAGACCATCGCGCCGCTTCAGCGACAACGCGACCTCGAGAGGATTGCGGACCGGCAGAAATGCGACCGCGTCGACCGCCATCTCGGCCAGGATCGACGACAAGAACGGGACAAATCGACAAATCCGCGGGTCCTTGACAAAAAACAAGGGCTCGTCGCCGAATTCATTGTCGAGGATTGCCCTGATTTTGTGGCGATGTCGCTCGGCTGTCGGCGATTGCATCCATCGCGGGTCGAGCGCCTGCCAGTCACTCCAGTGGGAATTTGCCGATGCCAGCAGGTCTTCATTGGCGAGATGGAGGCGGGCGCTTTCCCAGAATCCCCTGGGATTGTGGGAATTTGGGGACAGCGGGTTTTTCGGACCGGCCGCTCCAAGTGCATTGATCACGCCGCCAAGCGCGGAGGTGCCGCTGCGGTGCATACCCAGGACGAGGATTGCCTTTCTCCTGGGTGGCTTTGGCAGATCACGCTTCGGCACCGTCGGTTGCGGGTGTTCCTGCAGCGGCAGCCGGGCCAGAAGCCATTCGGAAATTCCCACCGGAAGGTCCAGCGTTCCGTTCAACACCGGATTTGCATCAGCCGATCCGGCGCTGAACAGGTGATGATAGTGGATGTGCACCAAGCGCGCCGGGTCAGGCACCGCCAGCGCAGCCATGCAATTGAGAGGAAAATTGTACGTGTCCGGCAAAAGTCGCACGGAGTGGTTTCCGGCAACTGCCGCCAGCGAGAAGGCGGCCTGGCTCGTGCCCCAATAGGAGGTGGCCTCTCCGTGCAGAATCCCCGTCCCGGTGTTGTGGGTTGGCCCGTCAGCCCACGGCTTCATATCCGCGGCCACCAGTTGCCTGAAAATGTCTTCGGTACGCTGGAAAAGCCCGCATGCCCTCTTTGCTACAAAAAGCCCACCATTGTAGCTCGCTCGCACCGCCTGACCACCGACCGTTGTCTGCACGATGGGCAGGTGTTCATAGTCGACGCCGACAAGGGCGCACAACTTTCTCCAGTAACTGTCGAATGGGTCGCCAGACCCGGTCGTGCACATCCCTTTGACGTCTACCGGGCGCGCGGCGGCCGCACTTGCGCCCAATGAAAAATCGGGCTCGGCGATAAATATCGTATCGCTGTCGAGCTGGACGATGATTGGCGGTCCCGGCCGACGTTCGACGTGAGCGAGCGCATGAATGCGATACGACGTGCCGTATTGCGGGAAGTAACTCTCGATCTCGATCGGCAGGTATTCGACGTCCAGCTGCTCGAGTTTGCGGAGCGTCGACAAGGATGGGCGACGGCTGCTCCTTGGCGATACGACCGTTATCGGGCACCGCGAATAGGCGCCAGTGAAACATCGTATGCTTTCGCACAGCAACAGGGCTTGCGCATCGAGAATACCCGCCTCGGCAATCAGGACAAATTCGACACTCTTTTCGGCGATGTCGCGCGCCTGACCGGCCTCCTGCAACGGTGCCGGCGCGCCCGGCGAGGGCGCCCGTGAAGGCTCGATTTTCGAGGCTTCGATCTTTTGGATGATGATTTGCTCGCCCCGATACAGCTCGCGGTATTGGCCGGCATGCACCGACAGGAATGTATCTACTCCAAGTTTCGGGTGGTCGGTTTCGTCGGCAAAAAATGTCCATTCATAGTCATCGAAAATGACGATCCCGCCATCCCGGACCATCGGCCAGGAAAACACGGCATCGGCAAGGACATCGGTGCTGTGATGGCTGCCATCGATGAAGACGACGTCGAAACTGCGGTCCTCGGCGACAAGGCGAGCCAGCGCCTGCGATGAACGGCTTTTGATCTTTTCGACCCGTCCGCCGAATTCAGCAATATTGAGGTCGAAACGTTGTTCCACATGGGCAAGCTGGTCGGCCCATTTGGCACGAAGCGCGTGTTCGGGACTTCCCATGAACGTATCGATGCATGTCAGCTGGCACTTGCTCAGATACTGCAGAAAGAAGATCGCGGATCGGCCCTCCCAGGAACCGATTTCCAGGACCTTGAGGGGCTCGTCACGGCGCGCTGCGAGCAGCGACGCCCACACGGAGAGGAATCGCGACGTCCAGTCGGTGGAAAGGTACTTGCCTTCAAACCACGCAGAAAAAACAGGGTCCATCATTCTCTCTTTTTACGGACGGGGCAGGGATAGCAGTAATCGCGCCACAAACACCCCGCTCGTGGCTAGTTCGCCCGGGACCGGCTCAGACATTTTCCCGCCGCCCGCAACCGGGAGCGGGCGCCAATTGCCAGCCGCCTGATCGCCGCGCTGGTCGCGGCGCGCCGGTCGAGCGGCCAACACAGGGTGCAGACCTCCAGCGCCTCTCGCAGCCGCACCGGTGGGCTGGCGAGCATGCGCGCGACTGTACCCTGCGCCAGCCGCCGAGCGTCGTCCGCATCCTCGGCGCGCGCAAACGGCTGCGATGCGGTGAGGAAGACGCGTAGCACGCCAAGCAGCTTGCGGTATGCGGCGATGCGCCGCTCGGTTGCGATGTCATTCCCGCGCAGGAAACGCGACAGATCCTGCGCGAAGGCGTCGTCGTAGAGGTCGTAGGTCAGGCCGAGACGGGTCCACAAAGCCTCGCGGATCGGATGTGTCCGGTTGCGTGCATTTTTTGCGTTTATGATCGTCAGTCCGAGCGTATTCACCCGATAGCGCGTCAGCGGCTCGGCGAGGTTTCGCGTGCGGCACGAGGGCAGCATCTCAAACCAGAGATAGTGGTCCTGCGAGACCAACTCCTCGATCCTGTAATGTCCGGCCGCCTCGAAGCAACTGCGGCGATAGGCGACCGCCGAATGGTAGAACGGATTGTGGAACAGGATGGTCCATCGGATCTCGAGATCGGTTTGCGGCATTGCCTGCACATAATGAACCTGATCGGCTTCGTCGATCAGCGTCACGGAACTTCCGACCAGGCCCAGTTGCGGATCGTCGGCCAGTGCCGCGACGAGGCGCCCGACATGCGTCGGCTCGGCGACATCATCCGCGTCCAGGCGAAGAATGATGTCGGCGCGAGCGGCTTCGATGCCGCGGTTGGCGGCGGCGGCGGTGCCTAGATTGGTGGGATTGACGACAATCCGGATGCGCGGGTCGCGACGCGCCAGCGCCTGGAAGACCGCGTCCTGGCCCGTTCCATCATCGACGATGATAAGTTCGAGATCGCTGAACTCCTGCGCGAGTATGCTGTCGACCGCCGCATCGAGGAAGCGCTGGTCGGTATAGACGGTCATGACGACGGATGCGCGAGGAACGCGATCTGTTCCCGCCTCGGGTCTGTTCTCCAAGACTTCTCCCCCTTGCCGATGTTCCCCGATAGCCAACTAGACAGTCAGCCGCAAACGGAAATCGTTACAGGACGAGTTTGCCCGCCGTATCAGGCGAAAGCTTGGAGGCGGCGGCGGGCGTTGCCGACCGCCGCACCTCTCTTGCGCTGGTTCAGCGCTTCGGGCCGAAGCCTGGATAGGGGTTGAGCGGGACAATGGCGGCGATGTCCATCATCCCGGCCTTGACCAGCGGCAAGGTGGCGAGATGGCCGCGCACGTCGGCGTCGCTGCCGGCCTCGAACATCATGCCGCTGCCCGGGATGTCGCCACGGTTCCAGACCTGGCGCACCGCGCCGTCAGCGTAGAGCCTGCGCCGCTGCTCGGCCTCGCCGGGCAGCAGCGGGGCGAAATCGGCATCGGTGAACTTTTCGGTGTTGCGGGTGAGAAGGGCAAAGAACTGCATGGCGGTCTCCTTTGGTTGGGATGGCCGACTATCACTTTGGCTGGTCAGACTGTCCAAGACTGATTAGGCTAAAGTTGAGACCTGAAGTGACTTGCAGCATCGGAGAAAAAATGTTCGACCTGCGCCAGCTGCACTATTTCGTCACCGTCGCCGAAACCGGCAATGTCGGCCGCGCCGCCGAAATGTTGCATATCTCGCAATCGCCGCTCAGCCGGCAGATCATGCAACTCGAGCAGCAGCTTGGCGTTTCCCTGTTTGAAAGGGCAAAGCAAAGGGTCCATCTCAACGCCGAAGGCCGTGCCTTCCTAACCGAGGCCCGCTCGCTGCTGTCCAATGCACGACGATTGGAGGAGTTCGGCCGCAACCTGGCCAGCGGCGCCGTCGGCCGTCTCGCCGTCGGCTATGTCGAAGGCGCCGTGCATGCCGGGCTTGTCGCCGGGATGCTGCGCCAGTTCCGCCGCGAACGGCCCGATTTTCACCTTCAGTTGCGAAGCCTGCGGTCGGCGGCGCAACTGGAGGGGCTGCGGCAGCGGTCGCTCGATCTGGGCTTCGTCTATTCGCCGCCGGCTGACGATGACCCTGATGTCGCAGCCATGGCGCTGCGCCACGAACCGCTGGTGCTTGCGATCCCCGAAGATGATCCGCTTGTCGGGTTGTCGGACATCAGGCCGCACCACCTCGACGGCCGCACCTGGATCACCGTCGTGCGCCAGCCCGACGACACCAACCGCGGCCAGTTCCTCGCGGCCTGCGCCAAGGCCGGCTTCCTGCCCGACATCGCCTACGAGACAGCCGATCCGCTGACCTCGCTCGGTCTGGTCAGCGCCGGTCTTGGCCTGGCGACGGTGCAGGCCAGCCTGCGTGCCGCCGCACCGTCACGGATCGTGTTTCGCGACCTGCCATGGTTCGAACGAACGGTTTCCATTCATCTGGCGTGGCGGCGGCATGATCGCCGTGCGGTCATTGCCGGCTTGCGGCAGGCTGCTGGGGAAGAGGGTAGGGCGGTAGGGCAGTAGGGCAGTAGGGCAGTAGGGCAGTAGGGCAGTAGGGCGAACCATTCCGCGCAAATTCATACTGCCTTCCTGCCTTACTGCCCTACTCCCTTATTCCCCTAGAGTTTGTCGATCACCGACTGCACGCCCTCGGTCGGGGCGTCGACGGACGAGCCTGCCACCATGATGGCGGCGACGATTGCTTCGGGGTCGTTGACCACCAGCGGCTTGACCCGCTGCGCGGTGTGGATGAAGCCCTCGGCGGCCATGTGATCGAGCAGCGCCAGCATCGGATCCCAGAATCCGCCGATGTTGCCGAAGACGATCGGCTTGCGGTGATGGCCGAGCTGCGCCCAGGTCATGACCTCGACGATCTCCTCGACCGTGCCGATGCCGCCCGGCAGCGCCACAAAGGCGTCGGATTTTTCGAACATCCTGTGCTTGCGCTCGTGCATGTTGTCGGTGATCACGAGCTCGTCGAGCCGGTCAAGCGCGGTTTCGGTCGCCTCCTTGTTGATCAGGAAGCGCGGAATGATGCCCGTCACCTTGCCGCCGGCACGCAGGGCGCCCTCGGCGACAGCGCCCATGATGCCTTTGGTGCCGCCGCCATAAATCAGCCTGAGGCCGGAGCGCGCAAGCGAGCGCCCAAGCAGGTGACCGGCCTTGGCATAGGTTTCATCGCGGCCCGGAGACGAGCCGCAATAGACGCAGACGGATCGAATCGTGTTCATACTGATGATTGGTGATTGGGTCTGAAAGCGCGGTCAAGCCCGGGCGGGCTTTTTCTTGTCGGTCTTGGCAAAACAGGCTAGACCGGCATTAGGTGGCTAAGGGGTAGGGAAATGGCAATTAATCCACTGAAGGCGTTCTTGTTCGCGGCGGGTGGGACCGTTGCGGCTGCAGGAACCGCCTATGTATCGGGCGCACTCGACCCGTATCTCAATCACACGCCGCCGGCGGAAGTGGCAGCACTGACGCCGCCCGCGGCGCCGAAACCGGCCGATCCAGGCACGGAAGCGCGGCTGCCGCCAGCGGCGGTCCCGGCCGCTCCCGCCACGGCGCCCCAGGCAACGGCCCCAGCAGCGCCCGCTACGGCCGGTCCGATCGTGCCGTCCTTCGATGTGGTGCGCGTCGAGGGCAATGGCTCTATCGTCATTGCCGGCAATGCGGCGCCTAACTCGAAGGTCGAGATCCTCAACGGCACGACCGTGCTCGGCTCGACGGTCGCCGGCCCTGATGGCGCCTTTGTCATCGTGCTCGACGATCCGTTGAAACCCGGCGACTATACAATTGCACTGCGTTCGACCACGGGCGATGTCGTGACCGCCTCGGCGCAGACCGCCGTCGTTTCGGTTCCCAAGGATGCGGCCGGCCAGGTGCTGGCTATGGTCGAGGAGCCGGGCAAGCCGGCCGAACTGCTCACCGTTCCGGCGCCCGAGACAAAGCCAGCCGCACCGGCCGCCGGCGACCAGGCTGCCGCCCCGGCTGCTCCTGCAGCCGAAGCCCCTGCAACTGCTGCTCCGGCACCAGCCGCCCCGGCGACACCGGTTACGCCGCCCGCGGGATCAGTGGCCGAACCCAAGATCGTCGTCGAAGCGGTCGAGATCGACGGCAACAAGATCTTTGTTGCCGGTCTCGCCGATGCCGGCCGCAAGGTGCGCGCCTATGCCAACGACATCCTGCTCGGTGACGCGCAGACGTCGCCGGACGGCCACTTCCTGGTCGAGGCGACGCGCGACATTCCGGTCGGCAGCTACACCATCCATGTCGACGGTTTCGATGACGACGGGGTGAAAGTGGTGGCCCGCGCCGCCGTACCGTTCGAGCGCGAGCCGGGTGAAACGGTCTCCGCCGTGGCACCCGCCGAAGCAAAGCCCGCCGAGCCGAAGCCGGGCGCGCCGGCTGCCGCCGAAGCGCCTGCCGCTCCAGCACCTGCCGCGCCGGCCACCGCCGCTGCCGAAGCGCCAGCGATGCCGGCAGCGCCCGCCACTGCGGCTCCGGCCGTTGCGGCGGCAACGCCGCCAGGCGATGTGCCCGAGACGGTGGCGCCCAAGCTCGAGCATGCCGGCAGCGCCGTCATCATCCGCCGCAACGATACGCTGTGGCGGATTTCGCGGCGCGTCTACGGCCATGGCGTACGCTATTCGACCATCTACCTCGCCAACCAGGACCAGATCAGCGATCCCGACCGCATCTGGCCCGGGCAGGTGTTCAAGGTCCCGGAAAAGTCGAAGGAAGGTGAAGCCGCCGACCTCAAGTCGCTGGGCGAGCAGGCGACGACAGCGCCGCCCAAGACCAACTGATCGCATTGAGCTATGGCGCTCGCCTCCATCGCGAGGCGAGACGCCCTTTCTCACAAGAAAGTCTGATCCCTTCGGCTGAATGTCTGCACAATCAGCTGAGGAAGGGCGTGGCTCGAGGTTTTGAAGCAGTCGGTGGCGCGCTGCGCGTGCCCGCGACCCAATCCCTTCCCCACTCACGGACCGATCGCCAAGTGACGATCCGTGTTCTCGGTCACTTCGGCCGCGATCAGCCAGGCGTCCAGCACGCTCGGCAGCGGCCGTGGGGGAACAAATAGCTAAGGACGAACATGCCGATTGAGCGCTATAATCGGCGAGCAGTCAGAAGCAAGGCTTATAAATGAGAAAAGGCGATTTCAGCGAGCTGGCCATGTTTATCGCGGTCGCCGAAGAGGGAAGCTTCACACGTGCCGCCGCAAAGCTTGGTCTGTCCCAGTCGGCACTCAGCTATGCCGTCCGCATGCTCGAGGAGCGGCTCAAAGTCAGATTGATCTCACGAACGACACGCAGTCTGTCACTGACCGACGCCGGAGAAAGGCTGCTTCACAGCCTGCGTCCGGCATTCGACCATATAGACAATGAAATCGCTCAGCTCACCGCACTTCGTGACAGGCCTGCGGGTACGATCCGCATCACCACCTTCCGCCATGCGGCAAGAACGGTGCTCTGGCCTGTCCTGCTGAAGCTCCTGCCGGAATATCCGGACATCGCTGTCGAGATCAATGTCGATGAAGGGCTCACCGACATTGTCGCCGGGCGATTCGACGCGGGCATCCGCGTCGGAGAGCAGGTCGAGAAAGACATGGTTGCGGTTCGGGTGAGCGCCGATATCCGCATGGCGGTGGTCGGCTCCCCAACCTACTTTGCCACCCGTGAGGTCCCACAAACGCCGCGTGATTTGAGCAACCACAATTGCGTCAGCTACCGCCAGAGCGCAGGGGGTGGGCTCTATGCCTGGGAGTTCGAGCGCGATGGCGTCGAGCTTGAGGTCCGGGTCAGCGGGTCGCTCGTCATCAACGACAATGAGATGCTGGTAAACGCTGCCCTCGGCGGACTGGGGCTGGTCTACACTTTCGAAACTCAGGTTGCCCGGCACGTTGCCGACGGACGTCTGATCCGTGTGCTGGAGGATTGGTGCCCGCCATTCTCCGGCTATCACCTCTACTATCCAAGCAGACGACAACATACGCCAGCCTTCGCCGTTCTGGTCGAAGCGCTTCGTTACAGAGGTTAGTGCGACTTGGCGATGCGGTTCTGAAACGCGACTTGCCATTTATCTATCCCATTTCTAACTACATGCGGATTGTGCCGGCTAATCGGATAGAGCGGCGTGGCCTACCTTCCTGTTCATCGAAAACAGGAGTTAGAAATGAACAAGGTTTGGTTCATCACAGGTGCCGGCAGCGGCATCGGCGCCGCAACTGTCAGGTCGGCCCTGAAGGCTGGCGATCGGGTCATCGCGACCGGCCGCAATCTCGACAAGGTCCGCAACGCGCTGAGCGACCTGGCAGGAGACAAGCTTGCCTTCGTCCAGCTGGACGTCGCCAACGAGGCTCAGGCGAAGGCCGCGGTCGACGAGGCGATGAAGGCATGCGGCCGCATCGACGTTCTGGTCAACAACGCCGGCTACAGCCTGCTCGGTAATTTCGAAGAGTTGAGCAGCGCCCAGATCGAGGGGCTGATCTCGACCAATCTCTACGGCGTAATTCATGTCATGCGAGCTGTCCTTCCGGTCATGCGCAAACAGCGGTCGGGCCGGATCATCAACATCAGTTCGCTTGCTGGGGTCATGGGCTTCAAGCACTGCGGGGCCTACAGCGCCGCCAAGTTTGCCGTCGAAGGCCTTTCCCTTTCGGTGGCCCAGGAGGTCGAACAGTTCGGCATCAGGATCGTGGTGGTCGCACCGGGCTTCTTCCGGACAGACCTCCTCGCTGCGCGGCACGCCAAGTATAGCGCCAGCACCATCGCGGACTACGCTGACGAAGGCCGCGCCGAAGACATGTGGTCCGGCTACGACGGCAAGCAGCAGGGTGATCCGGCCAGGCTCGGCGACGTCTTCGTGAGGCTCGCTGGGATGGAAAATCCGCCAAGGCAGTTCCTGGCCGGCAGCGATGCGCTTGCGGCATTCAAACCGGTGCTCGAAGGGCGCCTCGAGGAACTGCGCGTCTACGCGGATCTGTCCACGTCGACAGACGGTTCGTTCTGATCTCTCCAACTCAAGAAGGAAATCAAACCATGAAGCAGCTTGTCATCGGCGCGGCCGCAGCGGCGGCCGTCACTATCGCTCTTGCCGCAACCGGCAATGCCCAGAATTCGCAGGCGCCCGGCTACATGATCGCCAACTACACGATCAACGATCAGGCCGGGTTTAAGAAATACATGGAGGAGGCGGGTCCGCTGGCTCCGAAATTCGGTGGCAAGATCATCGTCTTCAACCTCAACACGACCGCTGTGGAAGGCCAGCCGAAAAAGGTCATGGCCATCGCCGAGTTCCCGAGCCTGGCTGACGCCCAGCGCTTCTACAACTCGCCGGAATATACGGCTGCGCGGAAGTTCCGCGTCGCCTCGACCGACGGCTCGGTCATCATCACCGAAGGCTTTGCCGCCCCCAAGCAGTGACCACGGACTAGGGCGCGGTGCGACGATCATCGCACCCTACTGCTCAAATTACCGCCGATATCGACGCTTCAACAACAGTCTAGGAGACCCACATGGGCAACCAGCGCGACACTACCGTTCAGCAGGAAGGCGCCCCCTCGAATAGCCGCCGACAGCTTCTGAAGGCCGGCGCGGCGCTCGCCGCTCTTCCCATCATCGCCGCCTCATCTGCAGTTGCAACGGCTGCAGACAACCAAACGACAACAGGTGCAACCATGACCGACGCAAAATCCCAAGAGTTCATCAATGGCATGGCTGACTTGATGGCGCATTCGACCCGCACGCCAATTCTGCGGTGGCCGCACGAATACGGCCTGGAGTACGAGGAGATTTTCTTCCCGGCGATTGACGGTGTGACGATCGAGGGCTGGTTCATTCCCGCCGACTCCGACAAATTGCTCATCTTCAATCACCCCATGCCCTGCAATCGCTACGGCTATCCGGGCCATCTGGAGCCCTGGACAAATTTCGGCGGCTTCGAGGTGAACTTCCTGCCGGAATACAAGATCCTGCATGATGCCGGCTACAACATCATCACCTACGACATGCGCAACCACGGCCGCAGTGGAACGGGCAGCGGCGGCATCAATGGCCACGGTGTGCTGGAATATCGTGACGTGATCGGATCATTGCACTACGCCAAATCCCGGCCCGATACCAAGGACATGAAGACGGCCCTTTACAGCCGCTGCCTGGGCGCCAATGCGACGATCGTGGGCATGAAGAAGCACCCGGAAGAATTCGCCCACATCAAGGCGATGATCGCCCTGCAGCCGGTGTCGCCGGCAGTGTTCGTCCAGACGGCGATGGAGAACCAGAAAATCGCAAATGGTGTCGAACTGTTCGACGTGGCTTTTCACAAGCAGACGGGCTTCCACCTCGCTGACGTCTGGCCGATGGAGTATGCCAACGCGGTGACGGTTCCGACACTCGTCGCGCAGGTCCACGATGATTTCCTGACCAAGCCCTCTAACGTGCAGGAGATCTACGACACCATCTCGTCCAGGGACAAGAAACTGTTCTGGATCGAAGGGACGGACCAGCGTTTCGAAGGTTACAACTACTTCGGGAAGAACCCACAACTGGTGCTGGATTGGTTCGACACCCGCGTTTCATGACATCGCAGCCAATCTGCCCATAAGGGGAGCTTGCCGCAGACCCGGTCATCGTTTATCGCCGATGGACGATGACCGAATCCCCCTTCGAAACAGACCCTGCGCTGCGCAACTGCGCCCCGGACAGCCGCACCGTTGCCGCCCGGCTTGCCGCTCTTTCGCACCCGGCACGCATCGAAATCATAAAGCATCTTTCGGCCAGCAACTCCTGTTGCTGCCGCGAAGTCGTCGATCGTTTCGATCTGGCGCAGTCCACCGTGTCACAACATCTGAAGATACTGGTCGAGGCTGGGCTGGTCCGCTTCGAGCCTGATCGCCAGCGCTCGCGCTATGCGGTCGACCACGCCGCGCTCGCTGACGTTTCCGCATCGGTCGCCGCGCTCGTCAATTCCTGCTGCTCCGGCCGCTGAAAATAAGAAGAAGGCACAAGAAATGGCCGATAAAACCGTCTCCGACTCCTCGACCTTCAAGACGTTGCTCAACCTGTGGCCTTACATGTGGCCGGCGGACCGCGCCGATCTCAGGGCACGGGTCACCTGGGCGACGCTTCTGCTGGTCGTCGCCAAGCTGACGCTGGTCGCCGGCCCCTACTTCTTCAAATGGGCGACCGACGCACTGGCCGGCGACGCCAAGTCCGTGCCGCCGTTGCCGACCTTCCTTTTGGCGCCCGTCATGCTGGTCGTCGCCTACAATGTCGTGCGCCTGGTGCAGCTTGGCTTCAATCAGCTGCGCGACGCGCTGTTTGCCCGCGTTGGCCAATACGCGGTGCGCCAACTCGCCTTCCGCACTTTCGTCCACATGCACGAACTGTCGCTGCGCTTCCATCTCGAGCGGCGCACCGGCGGCCTGTCGCGGATCATCGAGCGCGGCACCAAGGGCATCGAGACGATCGTGCGCTTCATCATGCTCAACACTGCGCCGACCATCCTCGAATTCGGACTGACCACCGGCATCTTCGCCTACACCTATGGCTGGAAATATGTCGTCGTCGTCGCGGTCACCGTCTGGGTCTATGTCTGGTTCACGGTGCGCGCCAGCGACTGGCGCATCTCGATCCGCCGCGACATGAACGACAGCGACACCGACGCCAACACCAAGGCGATCGACTCGCTGCTCAACTACGAGACCGTCAAATATTTCAACAACGAAGGCATGGAGGCCGAGCGCTTCGACCGCTCGATGGCGCGCTACGAGATCGCCGCGACCAGGATCTGGACCTCGCTCGGCTGGCTGAATTTTGGCCAGGGTATCATCTTCGGTCTCGGCACCGTCATCGTCATGTGCATGTCGGCGCTGGAGGTGCAGGCCGGCACGCAAACGGTCGGCGACTTCGTCTTCATCAACGCCATGCTGATGCAACTGTCGGTGCCGCTCAATTTCATCGGCTTCATTTACCGCGAAATCCGCCAGGGGCTGACCGATATCGAGCAGATGTTCGACCTTTTGGATGTGCCGAAGGAGATCGTCGACAAGCTGGACGCCAGCCCGCTCGCCGTCAGCGCCGGGAAGGTCGAGTTCCGCGACGTGCATTTCTCATATGACCCGAACCGCAAGATCCTGAAGGGCATCAGCTTCGAGGTGCCGGCCGGCAAGACGGTCGCCATTGTCGGGCCGTCGGGCGCCGGCAAGTCGACGATCTCGCGGCTTCTGTTCCGCTTCTACGACGTCCAGGCCGGCCAGGTGCTGATCGACGGTCAGGATATCAGGGACGTAACCCAGGAGAGCCTGCGCGGAGCGATCGGCATGGTGCCGCAGGACACGGTGCTGTTCAACGACACCATCGCCTACAACATCCGCTATGGCCGCATCGGCGCCAGCGAGGAGGACATGCGCAAGGCGGCCGAACTTGCCCAGATCGGCCCGTTCATCGAGCGGCTGCCCGACGGCTACAAGTCGATGGTCGGCGAACGCGGCCTGAAGCTCTCCGGCGGCGAGAAGCAGCGCGTGGCGATCGCCCGCACCATTTTGAAAGCGCCGCCGATCCTGATGCTCGATGAAGCGACATCGGCGCTCGACAGCCACACCGAACAGGAGATCCAGGCCGCGCTCGATCTGGTCAGCCGTGGCCGCACCACCATCGTCATCGCCCACCGGCTGTCGACGGTGATTTCGGCCGACGAGATCATCGTGCTGCAGGACGGCCAGATCGCCGAGCGCGGCACCCATGCCGAACTGATGCGCAAGCATGGCCTCTACGCCTCGATGTGGGACCGCCAGCGCGAAGCGACCGAGGCCGAGGAGCGGCTGCGCATCGCCCGCGAGGGCGACGAGCTTGGCGTCATCGTCCGCCGCCGCACGTCGGAGGTGAATTGAAGGCAAACTGATTTTCTGCGCTTGACCTCAACTTAAGTTGAGATCGTAGACCGATCTTGGAGCCCGATAACAAGAGCATTCAAGAACGGAACAAATCGAAAATGAGCAAGACAAATCAGAGTGTTAACGGCGGCAGCGTGTTCCGAGTGGACAAGTTCGTGGTCCCGGCCGCCGCCCGCGAGGAGATACTCGCCAAGGTCAGGACGACGCATGAACTGCTGCGCCGGCAGGATGGCTTCGTGCAGGATTTCCTGCTCGAGCAATTCTCGGGGCCGGGCGAATTCAACCTCGTCACGATCGTCGAATGGGAAAGCCAGGCGGCCGTCGACCGGGTCGTTCCGATCGTCAAGGCCGCGCACGAGCGCATTGCCTTCAACCCGCAGGAGACGATCGCCCGGCTCGGCGTTCGGGCCGACATCGCCAACTATCAGCGGATACCCAGCGTGTAAGTAAGGCTTCTACGGCCAGCCGACGCCAGGTGCCGGCGCTTCAACGCTGAGCACCTGGCCGGTGCGGGCGTCGCTGACCATACGCTCGAAGCCGCGCCATTCGGCGGCGGCGATGAACAGCGTTTTCCCGATCGCACCGCCCAGCATGCAGGCAAAGCAGCCGCGATCGATAGTGACGGTCTGCAGCACCTGGCCGCCTTCGCGTACCCGCACACAGTGCTTGTTGGGCACGTCCGCATACCAGACGGCGCCTTCGGCATCGAGGCAAATGCCGTCGGGAAAACCATCGAGATCGGCCCAGACGCGGCGGTTGGACAAGGTACCGTCCGCGGCGATGTCGAAGGCGGTCAGCCGGTTGGCGTGCGATTCGGCGACGATCAGCGTCCTGTTGTCCGGGGTCACCGCCATGCCATTGGCAAAGGCGATATTTTCAGCCACTTGCCGGACCGCGCCGTCCGGTGTGATCAGCACGACGGTGCCGGGTCCGAAATGCTGGCCGGGAGCCGGCGCCGGTCCGCCGCCATTGACGTAGATGTTGCCGCGCCCGTCGACGACGATCTCATTCCACGGGCTTTTCGACAGGCCCCGCAAATCGGCATGGGTGACGAGCCTCCCATCGGCCTCCTGCCGCAGCAACAATCCCTCGCGACCTGAGACGACGAGCAGGCGGCCATCCGGCAGCCAGTCGATGGAATAGGGCAGGACGGCCGGCACGGTGAGCACGATCTCGCGGTTGCCGTCGGCATCGATGGCGATGATCTCGCCGGTTCCCCAATTGCAGACCCACAGCCGTCCGTCATGCCAGCGCGGCGATTCGCCAAAGGCGAGGCCAGCAGTAACGAGATGCGCTTGGAGGATCGGTTGTTGCTGCATTTGCGGGATCTCCTGGTTGCGCGTCATCGCGCCGAAAGGCCATGAATGACGCTGTCTCACCAAGGACGGGCGAGGGGGCGGATCCCCTACAGCAGCCCTACTGTTTTTCGCCCAGGAAAAAAATGCCATCGGCATGGCCGTTGGCGCCGCATGAAGGAGGTTCCGACATACCGTCCTTGCCGCCGCTCTGTTCGACGACGAGCGCATCGCCATCGCGACGGAATGTGAAAACAAAACCAGTCGGCTTGTCGTTGTCGTCGGTGTCGACAAGCCGCAAATCCTTGCGGACCTTGACCGTGCCGCCGATTTCGCACGAACCACTGCCGGAGACGGGATTGGCGACCTCTTGCGATACTTCGAGCTTGCCGGCGCCGGCCGCCTTGATCTCGACCGTGCCGCGAACGCTGCTCCATGTGCCGATGAAACCGCTGTCGGCCGGTTTGCGGATGCCGGCGAGGAAGGCCGCGCGGTCGCGCAGGAATTCGCCAAGATCGAAATTCTGCTTGTCCTTGGGCGTGTTCTCGTTGAAGCCGGCGATCTGGTCGCGATACAAGATGAAATCGCTTTGGTCGTCCCGCAAGGCCTTGCCGGCATGAGGATCGAGCATCTTCATCACCGCCGCGTAGTTCTTCGCGACATCGGCATCGGCCTGCGCCAGGGTAGGGTCGGCACAGATGGCCTTTTCCGCCGCGCTGGCGGCCTTGGCGCAGTCGAAGGATGGCTTGGCTTGCGCCATTGCGCTGCCATTCGATGCCAGCAATGCGGCCAGAACCGTATTCACGGCTGCCCATCGCCTGGCATCAAGGTTCGCCCCGTTCAGGTGTCGGATCATGGGCAGTCGGTCTTTTCTCCGGGCTACTACCTGGCGGTAGCCTGAATTCTGGCGGCAATGATGCAGGCAGGCAAGCGCATCGCCCCCATGCCAGTTGCGGCCAATGCCGCCTTGCCGATTGTTGCGTTGCGGCGAAGTGGGCTTTCGGCTATTGAGGCCGGACTTGAAACGGAGCCTGCCCCAGCCCGATGAGCCTAGTCGATACGGTCAAGAACGCGTTCGTACCGATTCATCGCGAGGGCTATCCCTTTATCGCGGCCTTTGGCGCGGCTACGCTCTTCCTCGGCTATTTCTCCTCGATCCTGTTCTGGATCGGCCTCATCCTGACGGCCTGGTGCGTCTATTTCTTCCGCGATCCCGAGCGTGTCACGCCGGTCGACGACCGCCTTGTGGTGAGCCCGGCCGATGGCATCATCTCGGCGGTTGGACCGGCGGTGCCGCCGCGCGAACTCGGCCTCGGCAATGTCGAGATGACCCGCATCTCGGTGTTCATGAACGTGTTTTCCTGCCATGTGAACCGCGCCCCGGTGCGCGGCCGTATCGCCAAGATCGAACATCGGCCGGGGAAATTCCTCAACGCCGAACTCGACAAGGCGAGCACCGAGAACGAGCGCAACGGCCTGGTCATCGAGAGCCCCAACGGCACCGTCGCCGCTGTGCAGATCGCTGGCCTGGTGGCGCGGCGCATCGTCTGCTGGGCCGAGGCCGGCGGCTCGATCGCCATTGGCGAGCGTTTCGGCCTGATCCGCTTCGGCTCGCGCGTCGACGTGTTCCTGCCCCTGACCGCTACGCCGCGCGTTGCCGTTGGCCAGACGGCGGTCGGCGGTGAAACCGTGCTGGCCGAATTCGGCGGGGTCGCCGGCACCCCCCTTGTGCGGATTTCCTGACCGGTGGGCACGCAATATAAAAAATTCGAAGCGCATGCCAGCGGCGGCCCGCGCATCCGCGAAATCCCGATGCGCATGGTGCTGCCCAACCTCGTCACCGTGCTTGCCATCTGTGCCGGCCTGTCCGGCATCCGCTTCGGCTTCGAAGGCCGCTTCGAACCGGCGGTGGTGATGGTGCTGCTCGCGGCGTTCCTCGACGGCATTGACGGGCGGCTGGCGCGGATGCTGAAGGCGACTTCCAAATTCGGCGCGCAGATGGATTCGCTGGCCGACATCGTCAACTTCGGTGTTGCGCCCGCCCTGGTGCTCTATGCCTTCCTGCTCGACCGCGCGGGATCGCCGGGCTGGATCGCAGCACTTCTGTTCGCCATCGCCTGCGGGCTCAGGCTTGCCCGCTTCAACGTGCTCGATGACGAGAAGGCCGAACGCCCCATGTGGCAGTCCGAATATTTCGTCGGCGTGCCGGCGCCGGCCGGCGCCGTGCTGGTGATGCTGCCGCTCTATCTCTATTTCCTGCGCACGGGTCTGGAGCCCAGTCGCCCGGCTGCCTTCGTCGCCACCGGCTTCACTGTCCTGGTTGCCTTCCTGCTGGTCAGCCGGCTGCCGGTCTATTCCGGCAAAAGCCTGAGAATTCCGGGCGACAAGGTGCTACCGATCATCCTGGCTGTCGTGCTCTACGTGCTGTTGCTGATGACCTATCCCTGGTACACGCTGACCGCCTCGGTCGCCGGTTATCTGCTCTTCCTGCCGTTCAGCGTGCGCGCCTATTCGAAGCGCGCCAAGCGGGAGGGCGAGAAGGTGCCGCCTTCGGACATCGGGTAGCGGTTCTCGAATTCTCGATCAGGTCTTTGGAGTTTCAGGCCGCGACGCCGAGCCCCAGCCTGTCGATCGCCAGCTTTCTCGTCGACACATAGTCGGTCTTGCCGGAACCCAGCACCGGAATTTCTTCCACTTTCACGATGTCGTTCGGCACCATCAGTTCGGCGGCACCCGCCTGTTTGCCGAATTTGCGCAACTCGTCGGGATTGGCATCGTCGGCGGTGGTGACCAGCACGATGCGTTCGCCACGCCTCTTGTCCGGCACCGCCACCGCCGCATGGCGTTCTTCCGGCCACAGCGACTGCACCAGCATCTCGACCGCGCCCAGCGACACCATCTCGCCAGCGATCTTGGCGAAGCGCTTGGCGCGGCCGCGAATGGTGATGAAGCCTTCGCGGTCGACGTTAACGATGTCGCCGGTGTCGTGCCAGCCGGTCAGCGGCTGCAATTCACCGGGGCGGTCCGATGTCATGTAGCCCATCATCAGGTTGGGTCCGTCGAGCCACAATTGACCGGCGTCGGAAATGCCCTCGACCGGCTCCAGCTTCATGCGCATCGCCGGCAGCAGCCGCCCGACCGTGCCGTCACGGCCATGGATGGCGGTGTTGACGGCAACCACGGGTGCGGCCTCGGTCAGCCCGAAACCTTCGATGATCTCGGCCTGGAAGCGCTCGCGATAGACGCGGCGGGTTTCCGGCTTCACCGCCTCGGCGCCGGCGACGACGAAGCGCAGGCTGGAAAAATCGCCGTCCTTGGCGGTGCGCGCATAATTGGCGAGGAAGGTGTCGGTACCGAACATGATCGTCGGCTTCACCTTGCGCGCCACCTCGGGGATGATCTTGTAGTGCAGCGGCGAGGGGTAGAGGAACAGTTTTACCCCGGTGACCAGCGGCAGGATGGTACCGCCTGTCAGGCCGAAGGAGTGGAACACCGGCAGCACGTTGAGCAGGATGTCGGCAGGCGAGATGGTGATGCGCGCCTCGGCCTGCATGGCATTGGCGAGCAGGTTCTTGTGCGACAGCACCACCGCCTTGGGCGTGCCTTCCGAACCCGAGGTGAACAGAATCACCGCCGGCCTGGCCGCATCCTGCCGCTGCAGGGGCAATCGCCACAGCAAGGCGGCGGCAAGCTTCTCCAGCGCGGTGACGCCTTCGCGCACATCCTCCAGCCAAAGCAGCCTGGCGCCGCCCTTTTCGACCGCCGCGACGATGTCGGCGAGGTCGGCCTTCTCGACGAAGGCGCGGGAGGAGACAACCGTGCGGATCACCGCCGTGCGCACCGCGGCGGTCACGCTGGCCGGGCCGGCGGTGTAGTTGATCATTGCCGCCACCCGGCCGGCCGACAGCAGGCCGACAAATGACAGCACCACGCCATTGGCGTTGGGCAGCAGCAGGCCGACCGCCTCGCCCGGCGCCGTCACCGCCTCGAACCGGCGACCTAGGACGCGGGCGCCGATGAACATCTTGCGGTAGCTCAGCGCGCCGGAGATGACATCCTCGATGATCGGGTGCGAGGCGCCGACACGGGCTGCGGCGTCGCGCATGGCCAGGAACAGGCCACGATCGAGGTCGGTGCCGAAAAGCCGGGCCTCGGCGACGCGGTCGAATAGCGTGTTGGTGTTCGAAGCCTGGTCGGGGTTGCGTGCCATCAATTCGGCGATGGTCATCGGCTCCAGCACGCTGATCGACAGCTGCGGAAACCAGTGCCGCGGCGCCTTGTCCGCCGGCGTCAGCGACACCGGCAGGCTGCGCGCACCGCCGACAAAGATCGGCACAATGCTGGCGTCGGCCTGCATGGCAATGCGGGTGACAGCACGAAACAGCCGAAATGTCTTGACGTCAGGCTCGACCGCGTCCGGCAAATAGACGGCAAGCCGCCCCTTACCCTTCAGAACGCGCACCAGACGGCGGCTGACAAAGACATGTTCGGCGTTGAAGGCGATGGTGCGGCCAAGCTCGCGCCACGGTTCGAGCCACGGCGACCGTGCCGAGACATCGTCGAGTATATGCAGTGTGTCGTCCGGCAGCAGCGACAGCATCAGCGCCGGCTCGAAACGCGATTGATGCGAGATGACGTAGATGACGGGAACCTGCGCCTTGCGGGCGATCCTGATGCGGTTGTCCTCGATCCGGTAGGCGAGCTTGAACGGCACATAGAGCAGTGCCTGGGTGAAACGCAGGCCGAGGCGGAATTTCTCCACCACGCCGATCAGCAGCCAGGCCAGAACGAGACCCGCAAGCAGCGCCAGTGTCAGGATCATGCCGCTTCTCTCCCAACGATTTTAGCATCGCGGCTCTTTTGCGGCCGCTTCGGCCAGAACCTAGACGATGTGGGAGCAACGTCAATGCGGATGAATACGCCACTTGCCTTCCCCCTTGTGGGGTGAGAAGTGGTCCGCGCGGCGAACGAAAAGCCAATTGCTTGGCTTTTCGAACTTCGAACGCCCTGAGCCTGCGAAGGGCCGGGTGGTGGACGGCCACCTGCCGGGTCCCCGCTGCTTTGCAGCGACCCAGCGTTCGCAGGCCTTTCATCGTGCCACCGGCACGATGAATTCGCTCCGCGAACCGGCCGCTCACCCCACAGGGGGAGAAGGGAAACCGCAGCTCACGCCGCCTTCAACCGCCCGCTGATGAAACGAAACTCCTGCGTCTTGCCGCCATAGCCATAGGCGGCTGCCGGCACTTCATGCACGAAGGCATAGCTTTCCTCGTGCACGCCGCCCAGCAGGCGGCCGAAGGCGTCGAAGATCGCCTTCAGATAGGCTTCCAACTCGAGCTTGGTGTTGGTGCCGTCGACCACCTTGATGTCGAGCCAGAACGTCTTGGTGCCGTGCTCGGCAAGTGACTTGCCGCCGGCGAACCAGTGCTGCGGATCGATGTAGAATACGGCAACCGCGGTAATTGTCGGATCCTTGCGCAACTGCGTGGCGGTGATCTCGGTGATTTCCCTGGCGATGCTGGCGGACAGGGCGGCGTCGGGCTTGCCGGTGACGCTGATGTTGATGATGGGCATTTTTGTTCTCCTTGGTTTGAGCGGCATCCGATCGCCGTTGGAAGGAGCATGTCACCATCATTGAATCAAAAAAATCGAATTGTTTTTAACTGAAGATTCGATATTATCGAATTATGGAAACGCTCGATCCCGATCTGCTCAAGACTTTTCTCGCTTTCGTCGACAGCGGCTCGCTGGCGCAGGCGGCTTCAAGCGTCGGCCGTTCACCCTCGGCGGTCACCGCGCAGATGCAGCGGCTGGAGGAAATCGTCGGCGAGCCACTTCTGGCGCCGCAAGGCCGGGGCCGGGGCTTGACCAAGGCAGGCGAGGATCTCGTCGGCCATGCAAGACGTATCCTGGCGGCGCATCGCGAGGCGTGGCTGGCGCTGAAGGGGGCACGGGCTGCCGGGCGCGTTGCCATCGGCACGACGCAGGATTTCGCCGACAGCGGTTTGCCGGATCTGCTGCGCGCCTTCGCCGTCAGTCATCCGCGCGTCAGGATCGAATTGCGTGTCGGCCGCTCCGCCGAACTGGCGCAAGCGCTGCAGTCCGGTGGGCTCGATCTGGCGATCGTCATGCGTCAGGCCGCTACGCCGGACGAAGTCGGCGTGCTGCGCGAGCCGATGATATGGCTGTGTTCGCAGATGGGGCTGGCCTCGCGGCAGGAAGAATTGCCGCTGGCGCTGCTCGATCCCTATTGCGGCTTTCGCGAAGCCGCGCTTGCCGCACTCGATACGGCCGGGCGCCGTTACCGCATCGCCGCCGGCAGCGCCAGCCTGGCCGGCCTGCGCACGGCGGTGAATGCGGGTGTTGCGCTGACGCTGCGAACGGCGCGCTTCGCCCATTCCGGCATTGTCGAAGCCCCGCGCGAACTTGGCCTGCCACAGGTGCCGATGGCTGAGTTCGCCATTCGGCTGCGCGCCGGTGCCGGTGGTCCGGCAGCCGATCTGGCGGCACTGCTCAGCGGTGACCTGGCTCTGCCCGGGCTCCGCGGCTGAATCGACGAGTTCCGGTCTTGCGGAGGATTAAACGACAAAGAAAAGCCGACCTTGCGGTCGGCTTCGAAGTGGGACGGGCCGAGGGGTTTGGGGGGACTTGGGGGTGGCCCGTCGCAGCAACAATGCATGACCCGGATGATGGTTCCGTGACTGTGTCACTTTTTTTAAGAAATATTTGACGCCATGCGTTGCGAGCGGGCCATCAGCCAATCCCGCCCCGCATGGGCAAACACTGCGCACAGCACAATGGCGCCGCCGATCATGCTGGCGGCTGGTGCGACCTCGCCGAGGAACAGGAAGGCAAACAGGATCGCGAACGGCACTTCAGCCGAGCCGAGCAGCCCGGATTCGGCGGCTGGAATGAGCCGCGCGCCTTCCGTCCACAGGATTGAGGACAGCGCGAAGGAGGCACCAAAGGTGACGAGCAGAACGGCGTCCCTTGTTGAAACCGCCAGTGGATCGGTGACGAACCAGCCGAGCACGAACAACAGGAAGGCTGAGACCGCGCCGGCCCAGACCACGGGCGTGTCGCGGAAGGCGCGCACCATGATCATGTAGAGGCCGCTGCCGATGGTCATAAGCAGCGCCAGTCCGTCACCGAACAGATTGCCGGTGCCGAAGCCGGACCAGATCATGATGGCCACGCCACACAGCGACACGGCGGCGGCGACCATCGTCTGCAATCGGAACGGTTCACGCGTCAGAACCCAGGCCAGCAGCGCGGTGACGAAAGGCGCAGTGGCGTAGATGACCGCGACGTTGGCGACGAAGGTGAACTTGAAGGCCGAGATGAAGGCGATGCTGGCCAGCGCCCCTTCCACCGCCAGCAGCCAGCCACGCCAGCCCAATCGCAGGGTCTCGCGTCCGCCGGAGCGGTGGCGCCGCCACAAGACATAGAGAGCGACCAGGATCGAGCCGACAAAGCCACGCCAGCAGATGATGGTTAGCGGGTCGGCATGGATCGACTTGGTCAGCACCCCGGTCAGGCCGAACACCGCCGCCGATGACGACACCAGCAGGATGCCCAGCGTGCGTTCGGCGGTGCTGTCGGTCGGGGCTGCAATGTCAGTCATGCTGCCAGTCTATGCCGTTGCGTCCTGACATCGTAGCGTCAGCAGTGACGGCGATCCCCTTCATAGCCGTTTGCGGAAATGCTCGGTGCCGACAATCAGCAGCCCGGCGGAGATGATGAGGGCAGCACCCAGAAACACCTCGCGACGCGGCACGTCGCCCCAGATCGCGAAGCCGAGCGCGAACGCCCACAACAGCGATGTGTATTCGAGCGGTGCAAGGATCGAAGCCGGCGTTCGCTTCATGCCTTCGAAGAGAAGATATTGTGCAAACCCGCCGAGCGCGCCGACGCTGGCAAGGAGCAGCAACTGGGTCCAGTCCGGCGTCTGCCACCAGAGCAGCGCCGGCCCCGCCGAAAACACCAGGAAATAGAAGTTGTTGAGCAGGAGCTGGATCATCGAGCGCTCGGACAGCGCGGTCCTGCGCAAGAGCACGATGGCTATACCCCATAAGAAAGCGGCTGCCAGCACCAGCAGCACCGGGACAGACAGGCCGAGATGGGTCGGATCGCAAGCGACGAAGACGCCGGCAAAGCCGATCAGCACCGCCAGCCAGCGCAGAATCGGCACCTTTTCGCCGAGCATCACCACCGAAAGCACGGTGACGATGATCGGGGCCGCGTAATAGACGGTGGTCAGTTCGGCAAGCTGCAGGCTGCGGGCGGCGTTGTAGTAACAGAGCCAGGCTGCGAGCGTGAAGGCGCTGCGCACCAGCATCGGCCGCACGATCGGCGAGTGCACCGTGTCGGCAAACAGCTGCCGCCCGCCGATCGCCGCGCAGGCACTTAGGATGGCGATGCTGCGGAAGAACATGATCTGCCAGACCGTCATGCCGGTGACCAGCAGCTTGATCGAGGCATCCTGCGTCGAAAACAGGAGATAGGCAGCGCCAGTCAGCAGGATTCCGGCAAGAACCCTTTCGCGTGTTTCGAGAATGGCGATATCGGCCATAAGGCGCGGGACCAAAGGTGCGGAAGGCGACAGAAATGCTGCGAGGAGCGATGTAAGAGCCTGGGAAGTCAGCGCTCTGGCAGCAAGCTATACGGGCGAAAGCCAGCGCAGCGCTACGCCAGCCTCATGCTTGCGTTGGGGCAGGGGTTCCTCGGCGAGCTGCGTTGCGACCTTACTGCGTCGCCCGGTAGAGTTCCGAAGCGGCCTCTTTCAGCGCGCGACGACCGTCGGGTCTGAAATACATCATGTGCCCGCCCTCGACGACATCGAGACGGATGGGCTTGGCATTGGCGAGTGACGGGATCTGGCTCACCAGGTAGCGCGAAGCCAGGTAAGGCGTGACAAGGTCGGTGTAGCCATTGACGATGACCACGCCGAGCGCAGGGTTCAGCGAGCGCGCTCGCTGCAGATCATCCATCACGCCGGCATAGCCTTGCCGCGAGATGCCGTAATCCCAATTGTGGCTGATATCGCTGTTGAGCAACCGGTAGCTGATATCGGTGTGGAAATTCAGTTCTTCACGGGCGTAGCCGACGAAAGCCGAGGTCAGTGCCGGGACGCTGCGGTCGAGCACCGGATCCGGACCGGCAATGCCGGCGCTCTCCGGCGCGATATCGGCAGTCGCGATCGTGCCGTCATAAGGACTGAGCACATTGCCGCTGGCGCGGGCGAACTCCCTTGCGAACAGGCCGGTCGGGATGCGGGCGAAGTTCCGCTGGACGAGGTCGAGCGGCAGGCCGGTGATCTCCGCCACGCGCCGGCTCGCCAGCCGCCCGCCTTGCTCCAGCCCGCTGGCGAGAGCCGCAAGGTAATCGCCCAACGCATAATGCTCGACCTCGGCGAGCTTCTCCCGCAGCGCATCGCCACCAATGCCTTCGGCGTGCAGGCGCACCGCCGCCAGCGAGGGGAGTTCGAGCGCCCAATGCAGCGGCTCGAATTCGTCGGGCTGGACAAGCATGAATTCGAGCGCTGGCGAGATCAAAACGATGCCGCTTGGACTGATGCCGATATCCTCTTGCAGTGTCCTGGCGAGCAGCGCCGCCCGGAACCCGCCATAGCTTTCCCCGGCGAGGAAGAACGGAGATCCGGTGCGGCTGTTCTGAGCAAGATAGAGCCGGATGAAAGCCCCCATTGAACTGGCATCCTGGTTGACACCCCAGAAGTCGTGCGTGTCCTGGCCCGGTGCCTCGCGGCTGTAGCCGGCTCCGACCGGATCGACGAAGACGAGGTCGGTCATGTCGAGCCAACTGTCCGGATTGTCGATGAGTTTTTGCGGCGAAGGCAGAAATTCCCCCTCAGTTCCGGTGGCTATCACGCGCGGCCCGAGCGCGCCGATATGCAGATAGGCGGACGCCGCTCCCGGGCCACCGTTGAACACGAAGGTGATCGGGCGCCGCGAGTCTTTCACCGCGCCCGCCGGCGATCGCAGCGTGTAGGCGACATAGAAGATCTCCGCCGTGACCTCGCCCTTGCCGGAAAGCAGCGACAGCGTGCCGGCCGTAGCCTGATATTGCAGGCTGCGCCCGGCGACGTTGATCGAATGGTCCGTGGTCTGCGCGGGCGGCAGCAACGACAGCACGCCATCCGTCGGCGCAGGGCGCTCGGCTGTTTCGGCCAAGACGGGTTGCACGAGAGCGGTGAGTATCAGCAGGATGGCGGGAATGAGTTTCAGCCTGGTACGCATGACGCCTCCGGGAACGACTGTCGCATAGGTATGGCCGAGGCGATCGAAGTCAAAGGAAATGCAGCGTCCTCCTTCCTGCCTGTCAGCGGTCGAAGCATGCTCCGGTTTCACAAAGTCCGACGACGCAGGATGCCGGCGCAGGAAAGTCAAAACATCGAGCTGATCTTGGGCGGTGCTTCACGAGCGCCGCGACCATAGTCAAGAAGGGCGCGCTCCCAAAGCACGCTGCTCTCATAAGACCGTTAGCGCTCCGAGCGCAGCCGACAGCGCATGCAACAGCCCTTTTCCAATCAATGCCGCCCCCTCCAAACAAACTCGACGGCGACTTTAGTTGGCGGTTGTGGCAAGAATCCATTTCTGGAACGTTATCTGTCGAATTGCTCTTTGGCGGCTCTGTGGCGGGCTGCCGAGCTTGTTGTAGACAACCGCCCTGTCTCGATCGCGGTGTGAAACCAACTGACGAAAAAGGGTAGAAACATGGATGCCACCGAACTGAAGGCCATGCAGGCGCCGCTGAAGCAGGCCTATCGCGACGACGCTTCGCAGGCGCTGATCACGCTGAAGGCAAGGGGCTCGATCGACGACCAGTCGGTTGCCTGCAAGGTGGAGACGGGCAGGGCGATTGCTATTGCTGGACTGCATCCGGCAACCGGCGGCTCGGGGCTTGAACTCTGCTCGGGCGACATGCTGCTGGAGGCGCTGGTGGCCTGCGCCGGGGTGACGCTGAAGGCGGTGGCGACGGCGCTGGAGTTCAAGCTCGGCGCGGCTACGGTGGAGGCCGAAGGCGACCTCGATTTTCGTGGCACGCTCGGCGTCGCCAAGGATGCGCCGGTCGGCTTTCGCGCCATCCGGCTCAAATTCAGTCTCGACACCGATGAGCCGCAGGAGCGGATAGATTCGCTGCTGAAGCTGACCGAACGCTATTGCGTGGTGTTCCAGACCATCAACCAGAAGCCGGAGCTTACGGTGAGCGCGGGGCGCTGAAACGCCACGAGATCCACGGCCGCCGGGCCGCGGATCTCGTGCGCCTGATGCTTACTGTGCCGCCGGCTCTTCCGCATCGCCCTCGTCGGTGAAGGGCGAGGCGCTCGGCACGCATTGCACCGACCAGCCGGTCGGTGTCGGCTGCTTCTGATATTCGGTGATGGCGGCGGTGCATTGTTCGCGCTTGTCGAAGGTGCTGGGCAGCACGACCATGCCGCCCTGCGGGCCGGCGATTACCAGATACCAGACCAACGCTACGGTCGAAGCCATGGGGGATTTCCTTGTTCTGCCCAGCCAGGGCGTTTGTTGCGGGAGTCGTTGGGATCCTATCAACTCCGCCGAAATGACGAAAGCATGACCGCCGCGCAACCTTCCGCCGTCGCATCACAGCCGCGTGATGTGACGGTGCGTCTTAGCCCCGATTTTCGAAACCCAGTCGGCTCAGTTGGTGGCAAAACAATAGAAAAGGCCGTCGCCGCCGGTGCCCTTCAGCGCCTCCTGGCTGCAGCCGCCACGCGAGGCATGCGACGAGTTCCAGGATTTGGCGGCCGCTGAATCGTCGAGGCCGGTACGGTCGTGATGGCCCATCATGGCCGCGCCTTCGGCGCCGCTCATCGTCCAGTCACCGCAGGTCTGGTCGGCGATCCTCGTGCCGTCGGGCTTGGAGCCGGTCAGCACGTCGTGCCGGTTTGGCGTGTCGCCGCGGCCGTTGACCACCTCGCCCTTTTCGTTCATCGCCGTCTGCTTGGTGATGCCGTTTGTGTCGCTGTGCAGGGAGGCGACGTCGTCGGCGATCTTCATGCCCTTGGCGTTCACCCACGGCCCCTTGCCGATGCGGTCGCGCGCGTCGGTGTCGCTGGTCGACAGATAGGCGGCCCAGGTCTTGCCGGTGACGCCTGCGGCTTCCGCCAGTGAGGCGCAATGCGCGTCGGCACCCTTGAGGCCGCCGAGGTCGGCACCCTTGTCTGAACCGACGCTGGTGACGAAGAAGCTCATAGTTGCACCTTGCGAATAGGCGGCGCCCGCGGCTGCGATCAGGGCGGCGGCGGTGGTGAGAAGCAGTCTGCGCATGATGGTCCTCCGTTCAAGGTTCGAATGTCTGACATTCGAAGAACGTCGGCGGTGCCGAAAATCTTCCGGCAAAAAGCAGCTATTCCGGTTGGCGATAGGCGACGAAGCGGTTGTGCTTGGCCTGGAAGATCAGTCCGGTCTCTTTCAGGTCGGGGCTGGCCAGCGGCACGATGCGTTTGGCGATCTCCGAAGGGTGCGGCAGCGTCGCCGGATCCTCGCCAGGCATCGCCTGCGCCCGCATCGCGGTACGGGTGGCGCCGGGGTCGGCGGCGTTGACCCTGAGCGGCAGGCTTTCCGTCTCATGCGCCCAGGAGCGCATCATCGTCTCGACCGCAGCCTTTGATGCAGCGTAGGGCGCCCAAAAAGCACGCGCCGAGTGGGCCGAGTTGGCAGATAGCAAAATGGCGCGGCCGGCGTCGGAGAGCCGCAGCAACGGGTCGACCGAGCGGATCAGCCGCCATGTCGAGGTGACGTTGATGGTCATCACCTTCTCGAAGGTCTTGGCCTCGACATGGCCGATCGGCGAGATGACGCCGAGCACGGCGGCATTGGCGACGAGAATGTCGAGCTTGCCCCAGCGCTCGTGGATGGCCCCGCCCAGCCGGTCGATGCCGGCCATGTCGGCGAGGTCGAGCGGCACCAGCGTCGCCTGGCCGCCGGCCGCCTTGATCTGGTCGTCGAGCTCTTCCAGGCCGCCGACGGTGCGCGCCACCGCGATGACATGCGCGCCGGCTGCAGCCAGTTCCTTGGCGATGAAATAGCCGATGCCGCGCGAGGCGCCGGTGACGACCGCAACGCGGCCGGTAAGGTCGAGGGTCATGCGATGGATTCCGGAAATCTGGCTAGGGAAAGGGACGGTCCGGCAATCCTACAACCCGCTCGTCGCCAGCAGCGACAGCGTGCGCACATTGTCGTGGCCTTCGAAGTCGAGCAGGCGGGTCGGGTACTGGCCGGTGAAGCAGGCATCGCAGAATTGCGGCTGGTCGTTGTCGCGGCCGGCCTCGCCGACGGCGCGATAAAGGCCGTCGATGGTGAGGAAGCCGAGCGAATCGACCCGGATGAACTCGGCCATTTCTTCCACCGACATGCGCGATGCCAGAAGCTTCGATTTTTCCGGCGTATCGACGCCATAGAAGCAGGAGGCGCGCGTCGGCGGCGAAGCGATGCGCATATGCACTTCCTTGGCGCCGGCGTCGCGCACCATCTGCACGATCTTCTGGCTGGTGGTGCCGCGCACGATGCTGTCGTCGACCAGCACCACGCGCTTACCCTCGATCATGCGGCGGTTGGCGTTGTGCTTGAGCTTGACGCCCATGTGGCGGATCGAATCGCCGGGCTGGATGAAGGTCCGGCCGACATAGTGGTTGCGGATGATGCCGAGCTCGAAGGGAATACCGGCTGCCTGGGAAAAGCCGATCGCCGCCGGGGTGCCCGAATCCGGCACCGGCACGACGATGTCGGCCTCGACCGGGCTTTCCTGCGCCAGTTCGGCGCCGATGCGCTTGCGCACTTCGTAGACGTTGCGGCCCTCGACCGAGGAATCCGGCCGGGCGAAATAGACATATTCGAAGATGCAGAAGCGGGTCTTCTGCGGTTCGAACGGAAACAGGCTCTCGATGCCCTTGGCGGTGACGACGACCATCTCGCCGGGCTTGAGATCGCGCACGAAGCGCGCGCCGATGATGTCGAGCGCGCAGGTTTCGGACGCCAGGATCCAGGCGCCGTCGAGGTCGCCGAGCACCAGCGGCCGGATGCCGAGCGGATCGCGGCAGCCGATCATCTTCTTCGATGTCATCGCCACCAGCGAGAAGGCTCCCTCGACCTGGCGCACCGCGTCGATGAAGCGCGAGTTCAAATCGCGCTCCTTGCTGGTGGCGACGAGGTGCAAAAGCGTCTCGGTATCGGAGGTGGAGGAGAAGATCGCGCCCTGCTTCTGCAGCGCGCGCTGCACGGTCATGGCGTTGGTCAGGTTGCCGTTGTGGGCGACGGCAAAGCCGCCATCGGCCAACTCGGCGAAGAAGGGCTGGATGTTGCGCATGCCGGCGCCGCCCGTCGTGGCGTAGCGCGTATGGCCGATGGCGCGGTTGCCTTGCAGGCTGTCGATGACGCGCTGCTTGGTGAAGGTGTCGCCGATCAGGCCGACATGGCGTTCGACGTGGAACTGGCTGCCGTCATAGGAAACGATACCGGCCGCTTCCTGGCCGCGATGCTGCAGCGCATGCAGGCCCAGCGTGACGATGGCTGCCGCGTCCTGCCGGCCGAAAATGCCGAACACGCCGCATTCGTCGTGGAAATGGTCGTCGGCCTCGGCGGAAAGCACGTCGTCTGCGTCTGCCATCTTAAGCTCCGCTAAAATCGCCATATAGTGCGGGTTCGCGTCGAAAGCAACGCGCACCGTGCAGCCGTTCACACCATCGTCAGTTCTCGACGCCCTTTTCCGGCGTCAGTTCGCCGGTGCCGCCGGTGCTGGATTGGCCGGGGCGTTGTCCGCG
Organism: Mesorhizobium newzealandense; assembly: GCF_042682145.1. Classification (NCBI taxonomy): domain Bacteria; kingdom Pseudomonadati; phylum Pseudomonadota; class Alphaproteobacteria; order Hyphomicrobiales; family Phyllobacteriaceae; genus Mesorhizobium; species Mesorhizobium newzealandense. Next base: position 464,016 of record NZ_JBHUGZ010000030.1, read on the forward strand.
GGCGGCGTTGCGGCGTCATTGTCGTCGGGCGCCGGCGTATTGGCATCGTCGCCACCCGCTGGAGCGTCCGCCGCCGGTGCGTCGGGGGCCGCGGGGGTCTCGGTAGCCGGCTGATTCGGGTTGAGCTTCTTGAGGATGGCGTTTTCGGGATCCTCGGGCAGCAGGCTTTCGAGCTTGGCGCCGATCTGCTCCAGCAACGGCCGCGACTTGGCATCCGTGACCCAGGCCGGTGCCTTGGCCCCAGCCAGCCAGTTGAAGAACAGCAGCGCGACGGCAACGACCAGAATGCCGCGCGCAGCGCCGTAGAGAAAGCCCAGCGTGCGGTCGAGTGCGCCGATCCTGGAATCGATGATCCAGTCGGCGAGCTTCATGGTGATGACCGAGACGACGATCAGCGCGATGACGAAGACGATGCCGGCGGCGGCCGCCATGGCGATCTTTTCGTTGTCGATGTACGGCTTGAGGTAGGGCAGGACCGGCTTGTAGAAGAAGAACGCCGCCGCTGCCGCCGCTGCCCAGGAGACGACGGACAGGATTTCGCGCGAGAAGCCGCGAACCATGGCGAGCATCGCCGAGACCAGGGTGAAGCCGACGAGAATTCCGTCAAGCAGCGTAATCGGCATGTCTTTCGCCCCACTCCATGAGCCGCGTTATAGCGCGGAGCATCGGGTTTTCCCAAAACCGGTTCCCACTTTTGGGTCCGATGCCCTAGTCTTGCTCGTCCACGCGGCTTCGGCGTGAGCCGGCGATGCGTGCCACAAGGTCGGCAAGCTCGGTCGGCTGGAAAGCACCGGCCCCAATCCCCCCGGCAAGTTCCTCGCTGCCCAAGGGCAGAACCGCGCTTCCAAAACCCAGCTTTTCGGCTTCCTTGAGGCGCTGTTGCGCGTGCGCAACCGGCCTCACGGCGCCCGAAAGGCTGATTTCGCCGAAATAGACGCAATCGGCGGGAAGGGCAAGACCGGTGAGCGAGGAAACCAGTGCCGCAGCCACCGCCAGATCGGCCGCGGGCTCGGAGATACGATAGCCGCCGGCGACGTTGAGATAGACATCATGGCTGCCGAAGCGCACACCGCAATGAGCCTCGAGAACCGCCAGGATCATCGACAGCCGCGCGCCATCCCAGCCGACGACCGCGCGGCGCGGCGTGCCGAGCGAGGAGGGTGCGACCAGCGCCTGGATCTCGACCAGCACCGGCCTTGTCCCTTCCATGCCGGCGAAAACCGCCGCACCTGGCGATTTCGCATGGCGTTCGCCAAGGAAAAGCTCGGACGGGTTGGCAACCTCGCGCAAACCCTTGTCCGACATTTCGAAGACGCCGATCTCGTCGGTCGGCCCAAAACGGTTCTTCACCGTGCGCAGGATGCGGAAATGATGGCCTCCTTCGCCTTCGAAGTAGAGCACGGCGTCCACCATATGCTCGACGACGCGCGGCCCGGCGATCTGGCCTTCCTTGGTGACATGGCCGACCAGGACGATCGCCGCCCCTGTGGATTTCGCATAGCGGATCATCGCCTGGGCGGCGGCGCGCACCTGGGTGACAGTGCCCGGCGCCGAATCGGCGAGGTCGGTCCACAGCGTCTGGATCGAATCCAGGATCACCAGGTCCGGCCGCTTGCCGTCGGCGATGGTGGCGAGAATGTCCTCGACATTGGTCTCGGCGGCAAGTTCCACGGGTGCCGAGGCAACACCGAGCCGCTGCGCGCGCAGCCTGATCTGCGCGACGGCCTCTTCGCCCGAGACATAGACGACGCGGTGGCCCTTTGACGCGAGTGCAGCTGCCGCCTGGGTCAAAAGCGTCGACTTGCCGATGCCGGGGTCGCCGCCGACCAGAAGCGCCGAGCCGCGCACGAAACCGCCACCGGTGGCGCGGTCGAGTTCGCCGATGCCCGAGATGATGCGCGGCGCGTCCTCGATGTCGCCCGACAGCGTGGTCAGCACCACCGCGCGGCCCTTGCGGGCGTTGCGCGTGTTGGCCGGCCCCGAGCCGATGCCGCCGGACGTGCCTTCCTCGACCAGCGTGTTCCACTCGCCGCAGGCATCGCATTTGCCGGCCCAGCGCTGGTGCACCGATCCGCAATTCTGGCAGATGAACTGAACGCGCGATTTGGCCATCAGTTGGATACCGCTTGAAAATGGCCTGGGCGCGGTGCGCGAGGGTAGGTCAAAAACTACTCGAACCTTTCCGGCAAATGATGCTCTTCGGCAAGGTCGGAGAAGCGCGTAAACTCGCCCTGGAAGGCAAGGCTGACAGTGCCGGTCGGTCCATGGCGCTGCTTGGCAATGATCACTTCGGCTTTGCCCTGGACCTCGACCATCTTTGTTTCCCAGGCGAGATGCTCGGGCGTGCCTTTCTCAGGCTCCTTGTTCTTGATGTAATATTCCTCGCGGTACACAAACAGCACCACGTCGGCGTCCTGCTCGATCGAGCCCGATTCGCGCAAGTCGGACAGCTGAGGATGCTTGTCGTCTCGGCTTTCGACCTGACGTGAGAGCTGTGAAAGGGCAATGATCGGCACGCCAAGCTCCTTGCCGAGCGCCTTCAGTCCAGTGGTGATCTCGGTGATTTCCTGGACGCGGTTCTGCGACGCTTTGGCGGACGACCCCTGCATGAGCTGGATATAGTCGATGACCATCAGATCCAGCCCGCGCTGGCGCTTGAGGCGGCGCGCGCGGGCCGCCAGCTGGGCAATCGAAATACCACCCGTCTGGTCGATGTAGAGCGGGCGCTTGTGGTTCTCCTGCGTGTACGCGACAAGCTTGCCGAAATCGGCTTCCGTCAAATCGCCACGCCTGATCTTCGACGACGGGATTTCCGTCTGCTCGGAGATGATGCGGGTGGCCAGCTGCTCCGACGACATTTCGAGCGAGAAGAAGCCGACGACGCCGCCATTGGCCGCCTTGACCGAGCCGTCGGCCTGCTGGGCAGGCTCATAGGCGGCGGCGATGTTATAGGCGATGTTGGTGGCCAGCGATGTCTTGCCCATGCCGGGGCGGCCGGCGATGATGATCAAATCCGAGGGCTGCAAGCCGCCCATGCGGTGGTCGAGATCGCGCAGGCCGGTGGCAATGCCGGACAGGTGGCCATCGCGCATATAGGCGGCACTGGCCATGTCGACGGCGTTCTTCAACGCATCGGAAAAACTCTCGAAACCGCCATCGTAGCGGCCGTTCTCGGCCAGCTCGAACAGCCGCCGCTCGGCATCCTCGATCTGTTCGGTGGGCGCCATGTCAACCGGCGCGTCATAGGCGATGTTGACCATGTCCTCGCCGACGGTGATCAGCGCGCGGCGCGTCGCAAGGTCATAGATGGCGCGGCCATAGTCAGTGGCGTTGACGACGGTGACGGCTTCCACCGCCAGGCGCACGACATATTGCGCCATCGTCATATCGCCGACCTTCTCGTCGGCCGGCAGGAAGGTTTTCAGCGTGATCGGCGTCGCCACCTTGCCCATGCGGATGAACTCGGACGCCACCTCATATATCTTGCGGTGCAGCGGCTCGTAGAAATGGCTGGCCTTCAGGAAATCCGAGACGCGGTAGAAGGCGTCGTTGTTGACAAGGATGGCGCCGAGCAACGCCTGCTCGGCCTCGATGTTGTTTGGCGCCTCACGATAAAGCGGTGTTTCCGCGACGCCGAATTTTCGCGCTGCTTCTGCCATGATGTCCCCGATTCCGATCCCGGCTTCTCGATATCAGAACCCGACAATTTGATGCTGACTTATATGCATCAGTGCCCGCCCAACCGTCTTTGATGCCCGCGATTCACAGCCAAGATTTTTCGGTGGAAAGAATCCTGGTTGACTCGAATCGAAGTGGCGAGCCTAGCGGTTCTTAAAAAAGAACAAAACAGGAAAATTGTGGGTGTTGCGGTCTTATCGCCTGCCCAGCCTGTCGCCCCAGTCCAGCCGCCGGGCCAGCTTGAAGTCCGCGCCGTCGCGCTTGGTGAACAATCGCTCGGTGGCAGTGCCGTCCTGCTGGCAAAGCTTGAGCAGAGCCTTGCCGGAGCCGGATTTCGGTGGCGCTAGAACCCGTGCCTGGCTGGACATGGGCCCGTCTCGGGAAGCGGCGACATAGATGAACTTCTCGTCCTCCCACGGCACGTCGGCATCCTTGGCCAGCCGGTGCAGGCGCGAGCGGGCGACGCGGCGGGAAAAATGGCACCAGTCGGGCGGGGCGAGCGGGCAGGGCGCCTGATGCGGGCATGGCGCAAGCACATGCGCGCCCGCCTCGATCAGCTGCCGGCGCGCGGCAAGGATGCGCTGCCATCCGGCCGGCGTGCCCGGTTCGACGACCAGCAGCGTATCACCAGTGAGTTGCCACAATCGATCGATGAGCTTCGGCAGTGAAGCGGGGACGATTTCGTCGAGCACATAGGCGCAAGTGACCAGGTCGGCTGGCTCGAGGTCGGCAAGGTCGATGGTGGCGTCGCCGGCCAGCCATCTGGTTCGGGCGCCAATCGCATCAGTGGCAAGCGTCTCGCCGACCTTGCGCACCGCGGCGCTGGCTTCGAACAACACCGCCTGTTCGAGATCGGGCCACAGGTCGATCGTGGCCCAAAGCACCGTACCAGGGCCGGCACCGACGTCTAGCAGGCTCTTGGGTTGAAAGCCGGGCCTGGCATCGCTCAGCGCGTCGAGGCTGGCGCGGACGGCGGCGTAGGTCGCCGGCAGCCGCGTCGCCAGATAGGCTTGCACGGCCATGCCCTCGGCCATATGCAGCCGGCCGTCGCGCAGCTCGGCGCGATAGCGGTCGGACAGCGTTTTTGCCGCTTGCTTCAGTGTCGCCAGCGGAACGTTTTCGAGCAGGCGCTCGACACCCTGGCGAAGTGGGGCCGGCAATTCCATGCTCAGGCTCCGTGTGGCGCGCTGCAGAATGAAAAGCAGTCGCCGATCTCGGCCAGAGCGGCAGCGACATAGAGGACATAGGTCATGAAAAAAGTCCCGTGGCGATCACGGGACCTTTTTCAGTGCAGGGGCAGGCAATGGCAAGCGGCAATACTATTTCCAATACATGTCGCCCAACAGTGGCCCCAGTTTTGGCAGAACGACACCTGAAGCGCGTCGCCGGGATCCGTTCAAACGCGACGCGCTTTTAGTCCGCAACCTTGCGGCGGCGAGCTGGCTTGGCAGCCGGGCTCTTCTTGATGGGAGCCGTTTCACGGTGGCCCATGTCGCGCATCTCAAGCGCCTTCTCGCATTTGGCCATGTAGTCGCGCGTCATCGGCAAGGTGTCGTTCTTCTTGGCGATCTGGATCTGGAAGATGACAAGATCCTGCCAGCGGAAAGCAGCTTCCGAGGCGGCCAGATAGAACTCCCACATGCGGCAGAAGCGCTCGTCGTAGATTGCCTTGGCCTTGTCGCGGTTGGCGGCGAAGCGCTCGCCCCAGTGCTTCAGCGTGTCGGCATAGTGCAGCCGCAGGATTTCGATGTCGGTGACGACCAGGCCCGACTTCTCGATCGCCGGCATGATTTCGGAGAGCGCGGGGATATAGCCGCCGGGGAAGATGTATTTGCGGACGAAGGCACTGGTCGCCCACGGCACGCCGGAGCGGCCGATCGTGTGCAACAGCATGACGCCATCCGGCTTGAGCAGCGTCGCGCTCTTGTCGAAGAAGGTACGGAAGTGGTTGACGCCGACATGTTCGAACATGCCGACCGAGACGATGCGGTCGAAACGCTCGTTGAGCTCGCGGTAGTCCTTGAGCTCGAAATGCACGCGGCTTTCCAACCCTTGCGCATGCGCCCGGTCGGTCGCGACGCCATGCTGCTCGGTCGACAGCGTCACGCCTTGCACGTCGACGTCGAACGCCTTGGCGAGATAGATGCCGAGCCCACCCCAGCCGGAGCCGATGTCGAGCACGGTCTGGCCGGCCTTCAGCCTGAGCTTGGCGGCGATGTGGCGCTTCTTGGCGGCCTGGGCCTCGTCGAGCGTCATGTCAGGCTGCTCGAAATAGGCGCAGGAATACTGCATGTCGTCGTCGAGGAAGAGCCGGTAGAGGTCGCCCGACAGGTCGTAGTGGCGCTGCACGTTGCGGCGCGAGCGCGAGGCGGTGTTGATCTGTTGCAGGCGGCGGAAGGCGTGACGCAGACCTTCGATGGCTTTCGACCAGGTGGCGTCGATGCCGCCGCTGCCCATGTTCTGGAAGGCGATGCGCATCACACCCAGCACGCCACCTTCGAGAATGTCGAGTTCGCCGTCCATGTAGGATTCCGGCACCGCCAGCATAGGATCGAAGGTGATGGCGCGCTCGGCATGCGCGGTCTTGATGTGCATGTGCACCGGCTCGCCGCTACCGTCGCCGAAAACCACTGTCGCGCCCTTGGGGCCGGTTACCTTGAGATTGCCGGTGCGCACCAGGCGGTCGAGAACGCGCTTCAACAGAATATTCATGACCAAATGTCCCCTCTCGGTCAGACAGGCTGTCTCATTCTGCATCAATATATAGGGGTTCGAAAAGTTCCGTTTGGCACAAAAATGCCCGGGCAAGGGGCCCGGGCATTGGTCCAGTGGGTAGGATGCCGACAAAGTGATTAGAGCGTAGCTCCAATCCCTTGAGACGTATGATTAGGCGTTGTCTTCGCCGCCTTCGAACTCGGTGTTCGGATCGAAGAAGTTTTCCGGCCGGGCGTTGTCGTTGATGTCGTCGCCGTAGATGGCTTCGGCGGTGGTCAGCGTCTCGCCCTTGGCCTGGCGTTCGGCCTCGTCGGCCGTGCGCGCGATGTTGAGCGTGATCGTGACTTCGACTTCCGGATGCAGCGCGATCGCCACATTGGTGAGGCCGATGGTCTTGATCGGCTGGTTGAGCAGGATCTGGTTGCGATTGACCGTGAAACCTCCCGCCGTCAGCAGCTCGGCGATGTCGCGGGTCGAAACGGAACCGTAGAGCTGACCGGTCTCACCAGCGGAGCGAACGGCGATGAAGCTCTTGCCGTCGAGCTTTTCGGCGATCTCGGTGGCTTCCGACTTGCGCTCGAGGTTGCGGGCTTCGAGCTGGGCGCGCTGGCCTTCGAACTTCTTCTTGTTGGCTTCGTTGGCGCGCAGCGCCTTGCCCTGCGGCAGCAGGAAGTTACGGGCAAAGCCGTCCTTGACCTTGACGGTATCGCCCATCTGGCCGAGGCGGGAAACGCGTTCGAGAAGAATGACTTCCATGGTTTTGTTCCTTCGGTTGGGCGCCAATCACCGGGATCGACGCCGAATGTTTTGGGAACAGGTCAGGAAGCTTGGGCGCATTGGCGCCGGTGTCGCTGTCCTGCCTGTTCAGGCAGTTAGGATCTCTTTTTGAAATCCAACCCGGGATTTGATGTTCGACCCGGTCACGCCCGTCGTGGCCGGTGAAAAAAGCGGGCGGCAAGCCGCCCGCTCGAAAGTCCTAGCGAACCACGTAGGGCAGCAGGCCGAGGAAGCGGGCGCGCTTGATCGCCTTGGCGAGTTCGCGCTGCTTCTTCTGGCTGACGGCGGTGATGCGCGACGGCACGATCTTGCCGCGCTCGGAAATGTAGCGCTGCAGGAGACGCACGTCCTTGTAGTCGATCTTGGGCGCGTTGGCGCCGGAGAACGGGCAGGTCTTGCGGCGGCGATGGAACGGGCGCCGGGTCGGGATCTGGTTGATGTCGACCATTATTCTGCACCCCCTTCAAAGCCTTCGCGCGGACGGCGCGGACCACGATCGGCACCGGCGTCGCCAAACGAGCGCGGCGGACGATCGCCACGATCACGGTCGCCGAACGAGCGCGGGCCACGATCGCCACGGTCGCGGTCGCCGAAGCCGCCGCGTTCAGAGCGCTCTTCGCGCTTCTGCATCATGGCCGACGGGCCTTCCTCATGCGCCTCGACCTTGATGGTCAGGAAACGCAGCACGTCTTCGGACAGGCCCATCTGGCGCTCCATCTCGTTGAGGGCGGCCGGCGGGCAGTTCAGGTCCATCAGCGTGTAGTAAGCCTTCCGGTTCTTGTTGACCCGGTAGGTGAGGGACTTCAGTCCCCAATTCTCGACCCGGCCGACGGACCCGCCATTCGCGGAGATGACGCCCTTGTACTGTTCGACAAGCGCATCGACCTGCTGCTGCGAGAGGTCCTGCCGGGCAAGAAACACATGTTCGTAAAGAGCCATTATGATTCAGTGCCTTTCTTCGTTTCTCTCCCGGTTCCCGGCGGCAAAAGCCTCTGCAACTTCTCTGACCCGCAAACCCTCGAAGGGCACGGGGAAGAAAGGAGCATCACGAGACGGTCGAGAGCGGAGACACGGGAGGCGGAAGCACTTCTGGCTTCACACGAAGGGTTTTCGAAAAAAACCTCCGGCCCTCCGTTCAGCCCCCAGCTAGGACCGGCAGATTGGGGGCGTCTATACAGCAATCCGCCCACAACGCAAGCGCAAGCGGCCTTCCCTTGTGTCGCAGGGGCTGAAAAATCAAGCAGCATCAACGGTCAGGCTTTGTGATTCCTGCAACCAGGCCTTAACCACACTGTCAGGTTGTGTGCAGTTGAGCCGTCGCCGTCAACGGCCGATTCATCATGGGAGGCGCAAAAGCCGGACAACCGCGCACAAAGCGGGGAGCATTTGGGGGTAAGATGCTTTTCAACAAGTTCTGGCGCTCGACGAGCGGCAATTTTACGCTTGTGCTGGGCTTGGGGTTGCCGGCCATCATCACGGCTATCGCCTTCGCAACCGATGTCTCCACCCTCATGCGGGCTAGGAGCAATCTGCGGAATGCCCTCGATGCGGCAAACCTTGCCTCTTCGCATCTTGGCGATCTCGACATCACCCGCAATGACGCTTTTGACCGCTATTTCCAGGCCAACATCGCCGGCCACGGCGAACTCGGCAATGCGAAGGCGACGTTGACCGTCGACAGGGGTATCAACTTCGTCAAGACGAAGGCGGTGGCCTCAGCCGACGTCAATCTGAACTTTGCCTTCCTGTTCGGCAACACCAAGCACATCGAGGTCGATGCCGCCGCCGTCGAATCGAACAACCAGCTCGAAGTCGTGCTGGTGCTGGACAATACCGGCTCCATGGCCGGCGCGCGCATGACGGCGCTGAGGACGGCGACGAATTCGTTGCTCAACACTCTCGAAGCGGAAAAATCGCCGACGCGCGATATCCGGGCCTCGCTGGTCCCGTTCGTCACGGCCGTCAACGTCGATGGCGACGAATTCGACCCGTCCTGGATCGACATGGACGGCAAGCCTTCCATCAACGGTGTCAATTTCCCGGTCATCGACGGCAAGCGTCCCCATCATATGGCGCTTTTCAAGCAGCTCAAGGAGACCGGATGGACTGAATCCGGATGGAACGGCACCGGCTGGAAAGGCTGCGTCGAGGCGCGGCCGGGCGCCTACAACATTTCCGACAGCCCGCCTGACCCGGCAAAGCCCGACACGCTGTTCGTTCCGTATTTCGCGCCGGACGATCCGGAAGATGCTCAGATGCCGTCTGGCTCCTACGGCAATTCGAGCAAGTACTACAACAATTCCTATCTCGACGACGTCAGCGACAAGGTCAAACTCGCCAAGAACAAGGACAACCTTCTCGGCATCGATCTTAGTGATCTCGTCGGCGATTTGTTGACGCCCGGCAAGTCCGCCAAGGAAAAGATCGCCAAATATGTTGCGCCCGCCAAGGAGCTCATCACCGAGACGGGCTCCCCCATCACCGTTGGCCCGAACCGCGCTTGCCCGACACCGGTCGTCCCCCTGACCGACGATTTCGACAAGCTGCGCAAGGCAGCAAGCCAGATGACCGAGTGGAACGGTTCGGGGACCAATGTCTCCGAAGGCCTCTCGTGGGGCATGCGGGTGCTGTCGCCCGGCGCGCCCTACACCGATGGAGCGCCGTGGAAGACGCCTGGCGTCAGCAAGATCGTGCTGTTGCTGACCGACGGGGAGAACGTCGTCTATGGCGCCAGCGAACAGCCGACGAAGTCCGACTACACGTCCTATGGCTATCTGGCGGGTGGCCGTTTCGGGTCGGACAACCAGACGACCGCGGCGCGCAATGTCGACGGCTGGACCAAAAGCGTTTGTACGCAATTGAAGAACGAGGGCGTACAGATCTACACGATGGTGCTGCAATCCGACACCGCCGCCAACCGCGCGCTTTACAGTGCCTGTGCCTCGGACCCCAGCGGCTATTATGCCGTCAACGATCCAACCAAATTGCCGGACGTATTCCAGCAGATCGCCAACAAGTTCTCGAAACTGCAATTGACGAATTGAACGCGTGACCCGAGGGCGCCGGGCGGGATCCTGACGGGATCGAGTGGCTCAACTCGTGTGAGCGACGACCTTGTCGACCGTTTCGGGGAAGAAATCCGGTGCCGCGAGGCGTTTGCCGAACATCATGTCGTATTGCAACAGGCGGAAATCGCGGATCTGCGGGTCGATCTCCTTCTGCCGCGCCCAGTCGGGCGTTGCCTCACCCGCCGGCGTCAGCAACAGGTTGCGGTCGACGACGCGGTAGCGCTCGCGCATCTCGCCGAGGAAGCCCGTGTAGTAGGGGTGGGTGATGCCGGCGGTGGTGAGGATATGGTAGGGCAGGAACGCCGGGCTCACCGCGCCCAGATTCTCGACCGGACCGGAGCGGTTCGACCAGATGATCAGCGGCGTCTGGTGATGCTCAAGTGCGGCTTCCGGTGTCGGTTCCTTGCGCGGCGCGACATTGTCCTTCAGGAAACCGGTCTCGACATAGACCGGCCCCAGCGGCGGCAGATGGTCGCCGAAGAAGGCAATCACGGTGGGACGGGAGCGTTTCTTCGCCCATTCGACAAGGCGCTCAAGGCCGCGATCGGCGTCGGCTGAGCCCTCGGCATAGCTGAGCAGCGATTCGCGCGCCCACTGGCTGATCGGTGCCTGCACCTTGTGTGTCGGATTGTAATAGCGGTTCGGCTCGTAGGGACCGTGGTTCTGCAGGCTGACCGCAAAGAAGAACACCGGTTCGTCGCTGGCGTCGGCCTCGCTGATGATCTCGTCGGTCATCGCCGCGTCGGAGGCCAGCGGCCCGCGCTTTTGCATGGGCGGCAGCGTCTCTTCGGATTTGAAATCGTTGAAGCCGAAATCGGCATAGACCGCGCCGCGGTTCCAGAACCAATTGGTGCCGGGATGGATGGCGCGCGCCCGGTAACCCTCGCTCTTGAGAAAAGTCGCGAGCGAAGGCGTCGGTGTGCGCACATATTGCTGATAGGGAATGCTGCCGGCCGGCAGGAATGCGTTGGAGAAACCGGTCAGCGCCTCGAACTCGATGTTGGCGGTCATGCCGCCGAATTCGGGCGAGAACATCGAGCCGGAGCGCAGCGCCCGCACATTGGGGATAGGGTCGGGCGTGATGGTGACGCCGGGCAGCTTGGTCGGATCCCAGAAGGATTCGCTCATGACGATGATGATGTCGGGCTTCTCGGCCGGCACCGAGGCGGTCACATCCGTCCGGTCGATCGCTGCGACTGCCTTGTCGGAATAGCCCGGCGGTGCCGAGACATGCGCCATCGGCACGTTGAGGGCAAAGGCCAGAGCAAAACCGTTGGAGGCATAGTTTTCCTTCTGGTCCCACATGATCGGGATGATCTGCAGCCGGTCCCTGGTCCAGGAGAAGGTGGCGTAGTCCATGATCGAAACGAAGAAGGCAAGCAGCGGCACCGCCAGCGTCAGCCGCGCAAGGCGGCCCTTGCGGCTGAGCGCCGGAACCTTGCGGCGCCACAGCCGCCAGCCATAGACGAGCAGCGACAGGCCGGCGACGATACCGACGACCATGGCGAGCGCGGTCATCGGCCGGTCGCGGACGAGGAGCGGCAGCAGCGCGAAGATCTGGCGGGCATAGAGGAAATCGGTGGGATAGAGCGGATCGCCGAGATAGTGTGACTTCTGGTGGCCGACGAAGGCAAGGGAAAGGGTCAGCGGCGCGACGATCATCAGGCTCTGGTGGCTGCGGCCGAGCACGGCATCGAGGCCGATCAGGATCAGCGCAAACACGACGATCGTGGTCCAGCCCGGCTTGAGCGGCTGCAGGAAGAAGGAGACCGTGCCGGCAAAGTCGCCACGCACGATCAATTCGATGGCAAACACCAGGACGGCCGCGATTGCCAGGCTGATCAGTCCATAGCGTACGACCGGCCATGTCCTGCCCGGCAGATAGCCGGTGGACGGATCGTCTTCCAGGAACTGTGGCGCGGCCTTGGCGGCGCGTTTCGAACTCTTTGTCACCTTAACTTCCCCACCCAGCGACAAACATGTCACTCGATTGTCATATTATTGTCACCGAAAGCTAGCGCCTGTGGCGGAAATAAGAAGAGCCAGCAAACGATTCGTGAGCGGTTTTCATCAGGAGTGATCGCCAGGAAGCCTTTTGGAACAGGCATTCGGCCGGCGATGGTGCCGCCGGGTAGGGTCGAACTGGGCTTGACTTGGCGGCCTGCCTTGCGTCACAGGCAAGAAAAACTCGACTATCAGGCAAGCAAAACCAGCCCTTGGGAGCCCACGCATGGCCGTTGCATTCACTTTCCCCGGACAAGGCAGCCAGGCTGTAGGCATGGGCAAGGATCTCGCCGAGGCCTTTCCCGAGGCGCGCAGGGTCTTCCAGGAAGTTGACGACGCGCTCGGCGAGAACCTGTCGAAGCTGATCTGGGAAGGGCCGGAGGAGACGTTGACGCTGACCGCCAATGCGCAGCCGGCCCTGATGGCGGTGTCGCTGGCCGCGATCAGGGCGCTGGAATCGCGCGGCTTCTCGCTGAAGGACAAGGTTACCTATGTCGCCGGCCATTCGCTGGGTGAGTATTCGGCGCTCGCGGCCGCCGGCTTCGTCTCGGTTGCCGATGCCGCCCGGCTGTTGCGCATCCGGGGCAATGCCATGCAGGCGGCAGTGCCGGCCGGCGAGGGCGCCATGGCGGCGATCATCGGACTGGAACAGGCTGACGTCGAGGCCGCTTGCGCCGAAGCCGGCAAGGGCTCTGTCTGCCAGATCGCCAACGACAATGGCGGCGGCCAACTTGTGATTTCCGGTGCCAAGGCAGCGGTCGAACTGGCGGCAAGGCTCTGCACGGACAAGGGCGCCAAGCGCGCGCTGATGCTGCAGGTCTCTGCGCCTTTCCATTCGGCGCTGATGGCGCCGGCCGCGAACGTCATGCGGGATGCCCTGGCTGGCGTGGCCAAGAATGTGCCGGTCGTCCCAGTCGTCTCCAACGTGTCGGTCACGCCTTCGATCGACCCCGACGAGATCGCGCGGCGTCTGGTTGAACAGATTACTGGCCGGGTTCGCTGGCGCGAGACGGTGGAATGGTTCGGCGCAAACGGCATCACCACGCTTTACGAGATTGGCGCCGGTAAGGTGCTTTCAGGCCTGGCGCGGCGCATCAACCGCGACATCGCCACCGCGTCGGTCGGCTCCGCGGCCGATGTCGAGGCGGCACTGGCGACGCCTGCTTAATCGAATGCCATTTGACCCCACCCGTGCGAAGGGTGTTCTCTTCTCAATCAGGAGACAAAAATGTTCGAATTGACTGGCCGCAAGGCACTCGTCACCGGCGCATCGGGGGGCATTGGCGAGGCGATCGCCAGGGTGCTGCATGCGCAAGGCGCCATCGTCGGCCTGCATGGCACCCGCGTCGAGAAGCTGGAGACGCTGGCCGCCGAGCTTGGCGACCGGGTCAAGCTGTTCCCGGCCAACCTGTCGAACCGCGAGGAGGTCAAGGCGCTCGGCCAGAAGGCGGAGGCCGATCTGGAAGGTGTCGACATCCTGGTCAACAACGCCGGCATCACCAAGGACGGCCTGTTCGTGCGCATGTCTGACGCCGACTGGGACACCGTGATCGAGGTCAATCTGACCGCCGTGTTCAGGCTGACGCGCGAACTCACCCATCCAATGATGCGCCGCCGCCACGGCCGCATCATCAACATCACCTCGGTGGTCGGCGTCACCGGCAATCCCGGCCAGACCAACTACTGCGCCTCCAAGGCCGGCATGATCGGTTTTTCCAAATCGCTGGCGCAGGAGATCGCCACCCGCAACATCACCGTCAACTGCGTCGCCCCGGGCTTCATCGAATCGGCGATGACCGGCAAGCTCAACGACAAGCAGAAGGAGGCGATCATGGCGGCGATCCCGACGCGCCGCATGGGCACCAGCGCTGAAGTCGCGTCCGCCGTTGCCTATCTTGCCTCCAACGAAGCCGGCTACGTCACCGGCCAGACCATCCATGTGAATGGCGGCATGGCGATGATTTGAACGAGGTCCGGCGGAGTTGTTGCCGGCTTGTGAAAAGAGACCATTTCGGCTTGGACCTCGGCTATTTTTCGTGTAATGCGGCCCGCAACCCGGCGGTTCGGGCAAAAACCGGTCCGTGGCCGTTGCGTTTCCGGCAGGACCATCTTTCAGCTTGATTAGCGGCATTCTGCCCGCTAACGAAGACAGACAAACAAAAGACGAGGATGCCCCAAATGAGTGACACCGCAGAGCGCGTCAAGAAGATCGTCATCGAGCACCTTGGCGTCGATGCCGACAAAGTGACGGAGCAGGCGAGCTTCATCGATGATCTGGGCGCCGACAGCCTCGACACGGTCGAACTCGTCATGGCGTTCGAAGAAGAATTCGGCGTCGAGATCCCCGACGACGCGGCCGAGACCATCCTGACCGTTGGCGATGCTGTGAAGTATATCGACAAGGCATCGGCCTGACGCTTTCCGCAGTCATCACCGGGGAGGACCTGCGATGAGGCGTGTCGTCGTCACGGGCCTTGGTTTGCTGTCGCCGTTCGGCATGGGCTTCGAGCACAGCTGGAAGGAACTTCTGACCGGCCGCAGCGCAGCAAAGCGCATCACCGAGTTCGAGGTGGAGGATCTTGCCTGCAAGATCGCCCACGTCATTCCGCGAGGTGACGGCAGCAATGCCACCTTCAATCCCGAGGCTGTGCTCGAGCCAAAGGAATTGCGCAAGATCGGTGACTTCATCCTGTACGGGATTGCCGCCGCCGACGAGGCGCTGAAGGATTCCGGCTGGGAACCCAAGAGCCATGCCGAGCAGTGCGCCACCGGCGTGCTGATCGGCTCCGGCATCGGTGGCATCGAGGGCATCGCCGAGAACGCGATGATCCTCAAGGAGCGCGGCCCGCGCCGCATCAGCCCTTTCTTCATCCCGGGCCAGATCATCAATCTCGTCTCCGGTCAGGTTTCGATCCGGCACGGGCTGAAAGGCCCGAACCATGCCGTCGTCACTGCCTGTTCGACCGGCGCGCACGCCATTGGCGATGCTGCCCGGCTGATCATGTGGGGCGATGCCGACGTGATGGTCGCCGGTGGCGCCGAGGCGCCGGTAACGCGGCTGTCGATTGCCGGCTTCGCCGCATGCCGGGCGCTGTCGACTGACCGCAACGATGTGCCCCAAACAGCGTCGCGCCCCTATGACCGCGACCGCGACGGCTTCGTCATGGGCGAGGGCGCCGGTGTCGTCGTGCTTGAGGAACTCGAGCATGCCAAGGCGCGTGGCGCGAAGATTTACGCGGAGGTGACCGGTTACGGTCTCACCGGTGACGCCTATCACATCACCGCGCCCGCTGAAGACGGCGACGGCGCCTTCCGCTGCATGACGGCGGCGTTGAACCGGGCCAAGCTGACGCCCGCCGATGTCGACTACATCAACGCGCACGGCACCTCGACCATGGCCGATACCATTGAGCTCGGCGCCGTCGAGCGGCTTGTCGGCAATGCCGCGTCCAAGATTTCGATGTCGTCGACCAAGTCGTCGATCGGCCATCTGCTGGGGGCGGCGGGTGCTGCCGAAGCGATCTTTTCGATCCTTGCCATTCGCGACAATGTCGCGCCGGCGACCATCAACCTCGACAACCCGGAGCGGGAAACCGCGATCGACCTGGTGCCCAACAAGCCGCGTGCCCGCCAGATCGATGTGGCGTTGTCCAATTCCTTCGGCTTTGGCGGCACCAACGCTTCGCTGGTCTTCCAGCGCTACAATGGCTGACCGCCCGGCTGCCGGGCGACGCTTCGGTATGTCGTCAATTTTGCCATATTCGCGCCTACTCTGCCGCAGGGGATTCGTTGAGCGATCAAACGGCAGGGCGAAATGAACACTAATCCGGCCGGCAACGGAGAATTCGGGCAACGGCCGGCGACATCAGGTCCGATCATGCCGAAGACTGCAAACGAAGCGCTGCGGCCCGAGGCCGGCACGCCACCGCCGAAGCGCTCGCGGGCCTCGCGCAGCCAGATCGTCGTGTTCATGAACTTCGTCATCTCCTTGGTGATGCTGATGGTTCTGACGGCGGGCGTCGCGCTCTATTTTGGCAAGCAGGAATTCACTGAAGCTGGCCCCTCGGCCAATGGCGACACCTTCCTCGTCAAGCCGAACACCGGCGTCCAGGATATTGCCGACCAGCTCGAACGCCGCGGACTGATCAGCGACGCCCGGATCTTCCGCCTTGGCGTGCGCGCTTTCGGCAATGATTCGGCACTGAAGGCCGGCGAGTACGAGATCAAGCCCAGGGCTTCCATGCGCGACATCATGGAGCTTTTGAAAAGTGGCAAGTCGGTGATGTATTCGCTGACCGTTCCAGAAGGGCTGACGGTCGAGCAGGCGCTGCAGCGCATCGCCGACGAGCCTGCCCTGAGCGGCGATATGCCGGCGACCACTCCTCCCGAGGGCAGCCTCGCCACCGACACGCTGCGCTTCACCCGCGGCGCGACGCGCCAGCAGATGGTGGACAAGCTGCTGGCGGATCAGAAGAAGCTGGTCGAGGATGTCTGGCAGCGGCGCGCGCCGGACCTGCCGTTGGCCAATGTCGAAGAGTTCGTTACGCTGGCCTCGATCGTCGAGAAGGAAACCGGCAAGGGCGACGAGCGTTCGCGTGTTGCCGCCGTCTTCCTGAACCGGCTTGCCAAGGGTATGCGCCTGCAATCCGACCCGACCATCATCTACGGTCTGTTCGGCGGCAAGGGCAAGCCGACGGATCGGCCGATCTACCAGTCGGACATCCAGAAGCAGACGCCCTACAACACCTATGTGATCAACGGCCTGCCACCGACGCCGATTGCCAATCCGGGTCGTGCGGCGCTGGAGGCGGTGGCCAATCCGTCGAAGACCGACGACCTTTACTTCGTCGCCGATGGCACCGGCGGTCACGTCTTTGCCGCGACGCTGGAAGAGCACAATGAGAACGTCGCCCGCTATCGCGCGTTGCAGAAGAAGCAGGTCGATGACGCGGCCAAGGCCACCGGCGCCGGTGACACCAATGCCGACAAGCCGGTTGACGGCAGCAATGCCGACAAGCCGGCTGACGCTGGCGACGACAGCGGTGATGGCGGCGGCGATGCGGGCGCTGCACAGTAGGATGAAAAAAGGCGTTGCCCACCAGGCGACGCCCTGACATTTGGAAGAGCCGCGCGTCCGATTTCGACGCACCTGCGGCGCAGTCATTTTCAAGCCGCACGTGCTCCTCTCCGGACAACCGGTTTCGGGCTGATGCGCCAGGGACTTGTGGCGATATGAATTTGCAGAGCATGACCGGTTTTGCACGAGCCGTCGCCGAGCATGAAGGCACCGCGATCGCCTGGGAGGTCAAGTCCGTCAACGGCAAGAGCGTCGAGGTGCGGCTGCGGCTGCCGCAAGGCTTCGAACGGCTGGAACCGGCCGTCAGGCAGACGCTTCAGAAGCGCTTTGCGCGCGGTAACTTCCAGGCGACGCTGACCATCGGCCGTGCCGCCGGCGCGCAGGCGCAGCCAGTCGTCAACGAAGCCTTCCTGAAGGACCTGGCGGGGCTTGCCAAGCGGTTGCAGGAGCAGTTCGGCGTTGCCCCCGCGACGGCAGATGGATTGCTTTCGCTGCGCGGCGTGCTTGATATTCCCGAAACTGTCGAAACCGAAGAAGTGCGCGCCGCGCTCGACATCGCGATCATGGCCGCGCTCGAGGTGGCCCTCAAAGGGCTGGAACAGGCACGACAGGGCGAAGGTGCCGCACTGGCCTTGCTGCTGGCGGGCCACATCGATGCAATCGAGGCGCTGACGCAGCAAGCCGAGGCGGATCCGTCACGCGAGACGGTAGCAATCCGCGAACGCCTCGCCGAGCAGGTCAGGCTGCTGATGGATGCTTCCGCCAATCTGGACGTCACCCGGTTGCACATGGAGGCGGCTTTCCTTGCCACCAAAGCCGATATCCGCGAAGAGATCGACCGCCTGAAAACGCATGTTGCGTCTGGCCGGGCACTGCTTGAGGGTGGCGGTGCGGTCGGCCGCAAGCTCGATTTTCTGGCACAGGAATTTAACCGCGAATCGAATACGCTGTGCTCGAAGTCGAACGCCGCTACGGTCACCGCGATCGGGCTGGAGCTGAAGGCCGTGGTCGACCAGTTTCGTGAACAGATCCAGAATCTGGAGTAGCCAATGGTTGCCAAGGATTTAGGGTCCCGCATTCGCCGCCGGGGCCTGATGCTCGTCTTGTCGTCGCCATCAGGCGCTGGCAAGTCGACGATCGCGCGCAACCTTCTGGAGAGCGATTCCAGCCTCGAACTGTCGGTGTCGGTCACCACCAGACCGCGACGCGGCAGCGAGATCGAAGGTGTTCACTACCATTTCCGGACGATGCGCGATTTCGAGCGGCTGCGCGATTCCGACGCGTTGCTGGAATGGGCCGAGGTGCACGGCAATTGCTACGCGACACCGCGCGAGCCGGCCGAACTGGCACTGGCTGAAGGACGCGACATGCTGTTCGACATCGACTGGCAAGGCGCACAGCAGCTCAAGGAGAAGATGCGCGCCGACATTGTCTCGATCTTCATCCTGCCGCCGTCGATGAAGGAATTGAAAGCGCGGCTGAAGCGCCGCGCCGAAGACCAGGAGGCGGTGATCGAGACGCGGCTGAAGAATGCCCGCAACGAGATCGAGCACTGGAAGGAATATGATTTCGTGATCGTCAATGACGACCTCGACCGCGCCTTCGCCGAAGTGCGCGGCATCGTCGTCGCCGAGCGGCTAAGACGCGACCGCCGGCCCGGCCTGTTCGATTTCGTCTCGGGATTGTTGGACGAGAAGACGGGCTGACTGGCTTCAGGGCGCCATGCCGTCGACCAGGATCAGATTGCGGCTGAGCGCGGCATCGCGCACGTCCAGCGCCGCCGCGTACTCAGCGGAGGCGTACCAACGCCTGGCTCGTTCCATGTCAGGAAATTCGACGACGATCAGCGGTCCGGGATGCCAGTTGCCTTCCAGCGTCTCCACTTGGCCGCCACGCACCAGATAGCGCCCGCCATGCTGGGCGATGGAGGCTGCGGCGCGGGATCGGTAGGTCTCGATCGCCTCTTCGTCGCGGATCGTGACATCGGAAATGACATAGGCAGGCATTTTGGTTCTCCGGCATGTTCGCCAGATTATCTACGCTTTGACCGAGGCGATTCCAGGCCTGCCGGCGCTACACCGTGTTGGTCAGGCGCACGAACTCCTCGACGCTGAGCGTTTCGGCGCGGCGTGTCGGATCGATGCCGGCACGTTCGAGCAAGGCCTCGCCGCCGAGGCTTTTCACGCTCTGCCGCAGCATCTTGCGGCGTTGGCCGAAGGCGGCTTCGGTGACG
Source organism: Mesorhizobium newzealandense (assembly GCF_042682145.1). Taxonomy (NCBI): domain Bacteria; kingdom Pseudomonadati; phylum Pseudomonadota; class Alphaproteobacteria; order Hyphomicrobiales; family Phyllobacteriaceae; genus Mesorhizobium; species Mesorhizobium newzealandense. The sequence goes on from NZ_JBHUGZ010000030.1 coordinate 483,568, forward strand.
CGGCCGAGTTTTTTCACATCGGTGGGCAGGGGTGTCGCACGCGGCTCCAGATGCACCACTGAAGAGGTGACCTTGGGCGGCGGTGTGAACGCCTGCGGCGGCACGTCGAAGGCGATTCTGGCCTGCGTGCGCCAGCCGGCCAGCACGCCAAGCCTGCCATAGGCATCGCTACCGGGTGCGGCGACGATGCGTTGGGCCACCTCGCGCTGGAACATCAGCGTCATCGATGCGTAGAAGGGCGGCCATTCGCTGACCGTCAACCAGCGCACCAGCAGCTCCGTGCCGATGTTGTAGGGCAGGTTGGCGATGATCTTCACCGGGCCACCGCCTCCCTCACTGGCCAGTGCTGCGAAATCCGTCTTTAGCGCATCGCCGGATACAATCTCCAGCCGGCCGGGATAATGATCCGATACTTCGGCGAGCGCAGCCAGACAGCGTTCGTCGCGCTCGACGGCAATGACCTGACGCGCGCCGTTGGAGAGCAATGCGCGAGTGAGCCCGCCTGGGCCGGGCCCGACCTCGATCACGGTCGCATCGGACAAGTCGCCGGCGGTGCGGGCGATCTTGCCGGTGAGGTTGAGGTCGAACAGGAAATTCTGGCCGAGCGCCTTCTTTGCCTGCAGCCCATGACGCTCAATCACCTCGCGCAGCGGCGGCAGCCCGTCGATGCTCATGCGCGCAGGCTCAGGCAGGAGGCGCTCATGCGGCGGCAGCCTTTGTGCCGGTGTCGGCCAATCGTCTGGCAAGCTTCAGCGCCGCCATCAGGCTGTCGGGCCGCGCCACGCCTTTGCCGGCTATGTCGAAGGCGGTGCCGTGGTCGGGCGATGTGCGGATGAAGGGCAGGCCGAGCGTGACATTGACCGCCTCGTCGAAGGCCAGTGCCTTGGCCGGGATCAGCGCCTGGTCGTGATACATGCACAGGGCCGCGTCGTAGCCGGCCCTTGCCCGGGCGTGGAACAACGTGTCGGCGGGCAAGGGCCCGAAGGCGTCGATGCCTTCTGCCCGCAGGATGTCGATTGCCGGGCGCACGATACGCTCGTCCTCGAGGCCCATGGCGCCGCCTTCACCTGCATGCGGATTGAGTCCGGCAATGGCCAGCCGTGGCCTGGCGATGCCGAAGCGGTGGGTGAGATCGGCGGCGGTGATGCGCGCGGTCGCGACGATCAATGCGGTGGTCAGCGTCTTCGGCACCTCCGCCAGGGCGATGTGGATGGTGACGGGCACGGTGCGCAGGTCGGGGCCGGCCAGCATCATCACCGGCATCGCCTCGACGCCGCTGTGTCGGGCCGCCAGATGCGCCAGATACTCGGTGTGGCCGGGAAAGCGGAAGCCGGCATCGTAGAGCGGCTTTTTGGCGATCGGGCAGGTGACGACGGCTGCGGCTTTCCCGGCAAGGCAGTCGGCGACGGCACGATCGATGGCCTCGATGGTGGCGGCCGCGTTGGCCGGATCCGGTCGGCCGGGGCTGTCGATGCAGCGAGCGGCCAGTGGAACGATCGGCAGGGCGCGTGCAAACACTTGCGCCGCTTGCGCGGGCGTCGTTTCGACGATCGGCAGCGAAATGCCAAGGAGGCGCGCCCGGGAGACGATCAGCGCCGGATCGGCGAGCAGATAGAAGGGCGGCAAGGCGGCAGCCTCGCGCGCCATGAAGGCTGCAATCGCGATCTCCGGCCCGATGCCGGACGGATCGCCGGCGCTCAACGCGAGCGCAATCACCATGCTGCCCACGTCAGCGCTTGACGATGCGGGCTTTCGCCTTCAACTCGTCGACATATTTCTTGCTGAGCTCGTCGGCATTCTTGTCACCGGAGCTTTCGCCCTGGAACACCATCTGGGCGACCTTGTCGTCGGACACTTCGCGCGACGAGCAGATGCCGATGAATTCGACGCCGCGGTCGGTCTCGCGCGTGGCGGTGGCGCCGCCGACCTTGGTAGCCTTGACCTGTTCGGCCCAGTCCGCCGGCAGTTGCGGCGCCAGCACGCGGCCCAGATCACGAACGGTGACGTCGATCAGGCCCTTGGCGAATTCGCGCGTCGTGTTGCAACCGTTGAAGCGGGCACGCATGGCGTCGGCCTCGCGCTTGCGCTTGGCCAGCGTCGCGCTGCGCTCTGCCGCCGGCACCACGAAGATGACCTGCTGCAGCATGTACTCGGTGGCGCTCGGCTTGGCGCCGCCTTTTTCGAGCATCTTCCTGACAAGGTCCTGTTCGCTGACAGCGCCGGTGCCGTCGCCGGAACGGTAACGCGCACTCAAGGCCTGGTTCCAGGCCATCTGGGCGCGAATGAATTCCTTGAAGTGGCCCTTGCTGACGCCTGACTTCTCCATGACGCCGTCGAGCTGGCTGAGCTGCATCTTGTTGCTCGAGGCAAAGCGCTGGTAGGCGGCCTCGACCTGAGCGTCGCTGATGCGGATACCAAGCCGCTTGGCCTCGGCCATGCGCAGCGTCTGGTCGATCATTTCCTGGGCCGCGTCGCCCTTCTTGCGCTGCAGCTTCAGAAAGGCGGCGCGATGTGCGATGTCGCCGGTGGTGACCGGAATGTCGTTGACGACATATTTGATCTCGCTGGCGAAAGCCGGCGGCGTCATCACGGCGATCGACAGGGACGTCGCCGCCACAAGCAATGCGAACCCGGCTGAAAAGAGGTATTTCCTCATCGTTGGTATCCCAATTCTATCCCGGTCCCGCCCAATTTTATCTTTTCCGGTGCGCGAAATCCGTGCCAGCCCTATGCGGCGAAACGATGTCGCCGATTGTTACTGGATCGTGCCGAGGGCATTGCTCGACGAGCCAAAGTCGCCGAGGGTGCGGAACGACAGGTTGAAGCCGATGCTCTGCGTCACCTCCCTGGTGTTCAGGTCGCGCGACTGCGAGTACGACATCAGATAGGTAAAGCAGGAATCGTTGTAGGCGAAGCCGACGCCGTCCTTGACCAGCAGGGCTTCCTGCAGATCGTAGGTTCCGGTTCCGAAGACGCGCCAGTTCTCGGCAAGATGCGTCGATGCACCGAGCGTGACCTCGTGGCGGTCGGTCGTGAAACCATACAGTGGCTGGGCCTGGATGAAGGCATATTTGGCACTCAGCGACACCGGTAGGCCGGAGTAGGCGGCTTTCACCTCGGCGCGGCGAACTTCAAAGCTCTGTTCGTCGAAACGGCCGCTGAGCGAGGCCGCGAAGCCATTGGGGCTGTTGAAGCCAACCAGGCCGACATAGTCCGACTTTGTGTTTTCGAGGCCCGAATAGGCGCCGACATTGACCAGATCCGGCGCGGCGAAGGAGTTCTCGCCGCCAATCTGATAGGATTGGCCGAAAATGGCATTGGTGCCCCAACCGTTGTTGTAGGAGCCGGAATAGCGCAGGCCGACATTGGCGCGCGAACCGCCTTCGACACGGTCGTAGCCGGAGAACTTGTCGCGTTCGAACAGGGTGGTCGCGTCGAAGACCATGCTTTGGGCGTCTTCGTTGGGAATGGCGAGACCGCCGACATACTGCTCGTTCGGGCGCATGAAGACCTGCGCCATCGGCTCGAACACGTGGCTTGAATTGGTCGCCGAAAACAGCACAGGCCAACGCATTTCGAGCCCGGCGGTCGCCATGTAGCGGGCAAACGACGAGCGCATATCGGCGCTGGTATTTATTTCAGGGTTCATCGCCATCTCGTTGATGGCGGCAAGCGAGGCCGACGAGGCGTTCAGGTAGTCGGCGTCCGCCTGCAGGGCGAGCAATGGCGTCAGCACCAGCCCGCCATCCGTGACGAAAGTCCGCTTCCACTCGGCCTCGGCGGTGAGACGTCCGGATTCGCCTTCGATGCCACGGACACGTTCGGTTGGAGTGGCCGAGTTATACGGGGTCGAAAAGGCTTGATCGAGATCGTCGCGGCGGATGATGCGGGAGTTGACATTGAGCGACAGCTGGCCGCCCGCCACCGACATGTCGGGAATATAGGCATAGTCGAGCGACGGCAGCACCCAGGGCTGCTGGTTGGCGCGCGCCGCGATATTGCCGTTGGGCGTATCTTCCTGCACCTCGAAATGCATGGCGCGCAGGTCGAAATAATTGCGGTCGTTGAGACCAGTCAGGTAGACCGATGACTGGTGGACGCTGGCGCTATACTTGTCGATATTATAGGTGTTCGAGAAGTTCTTGTCGGTCTGCAGCAACACGTCCCAGCCGAAATTCCAGCGCGGATTGATGGCGAACTGGCCTTGGGTGCCCATCATGCCGCGGAATTTGTTCGGATCGCCAACTTCGCCCGAATCGACATTGTGGCCAGAGGTGGCGGGAAAGCCAGACTCGTCGAGGAAGGCATCGGGATCTTGCTGATGAATCCCGGCGATCTTCAAACTGTACTGGCCATTGTTGAAGCGCTGGCGCCACTCGGCCTCACCGAGAAAGCCCTGCTTGGTGTAGCCGGTGCCGGTGACGGTCAGGTCGTAGGTCGGTGACAATGCGAAATAATAGGGAACTTTTACGCCGACGCCGAGATCGCTCTTGTAGACGATGCTGGGGATCAGGAAGCCGCTCTTGCGCTTCACTGTCGGGTCGGCAATCTCGAACGCAGGCAGATAGGCGAGGGGGAAGCCGAAGAATTCGAAATTCGCGTTCTCGAAGCGAACCGTCTTCTTCTCGCCGTTCCAGATGATCTTCCTGGCTTTGACGCGCCATGTCGGCGCCTTGTCGGGCTTGTCCTCGCACGGTTCGCAGGCGGTGTAGACACCGTTGTGGAACGTCGTCAGCACGCCGCCCATACGCTCGGCGCTTTCGGCGGCGAAATAGGCCTTGTCGATGGTTTCGACCCGCAATGCGTTGACGAAGCCGTCGGCGAAGTCATCGGTGATGTCGATGTGGTCCGAATTGATCTTGGTGCCGTCGCTGTTGACGACTTCGACATTGCCGCTCGCGACCATCCGCTTGGTATTGCGGTTGTACTCGACCCGCTGGGCGACAAGGCGATTGCCGCCATAGTCGATCTGCACGCCACCGACGGCAGTCACCGTCTGGTTGTCGTTGTTATAGACCAGCGTGTCGGCCGCCAGCAGCATCTGCGAGCCGGACGGAACCGTCGTCGCCATGTCGCCGACGTCCTGCGCAAGCGCGGGCATCGGCACGGCGCAGGCAAGCAGGTACGCCAAGGCGCTGGCCGCATAGAGGCGCGCCAAACCGGCCTGCCTGTTGCTGGGCAAAAACGCCTCCCTCACTAGCCGTCTTCCTTGTATAGCAGGAAAGTCACCCCGAAGAACATAGCCACCACGACCGGTACCCAGGCGGCTATGACAGTCGGCACGAACCCCGCCACGCCGAATGCCTTCACCAGCACCGAAACGACATAAAGCAGAAACCCGGCGACGATGCCACCCAGAATCATCGTTGCCGACTGCCCCATCCTAGCAAATCGCATTGAAACTGTTGCCGCAATCAGCGTCATGGCGACGAGAAGGAACGGCAACGCCACCAGCGAATCAAACTGCATGGCAAAGGCATTTGCCTTGAGGCCGAAGGAGCGGGCAACCTCGATTTTTCCGGGCAGGTCATAGAAGGGGATGGTTTCGGGCCGCGCCAACCGCTCCTGCACGAATTCAGGCTTCAGATTGGTCGGAACGCGATCGCTTTCCGATGCCTGGATCGTGCCGTTCTGGAATGTCTTGACGTCCCGCAATTCCCAATAGCCGTCGCGCAGGAAGGCGCGCGCGGCGTCCTTGCGCTCGACGATGTTGCCTTGCGGATCGAGAATGAAAAAGACGACATCGGCCATCTCGAGGCCTTGGTCGAGGATGGCCCGTGCGCCGATGATGGTGTCCCCGGAACTGGTTTTCTGCCGGATCCAGGGTGCTGCATCGGCAGAAACCGTGTTCGATTTGCCGCTGCGGAGCTGGGTTTCGATCTGCTCGGACCAGGAAAAGGCGTGCGCGGCGAGCGGATTGATGACGCCGACCGACAGGACGCCGAACAGCAACGCTCCGATGCAGCACGGCAACAGGAATTGCCAGGCGGAAACGCCGGCGGAACGCGCGATGACCAGCTCGTAGCGCCGGTTGAGCGACACCAGCGTCGCCATAGCCGAGAAGAGGCCGACAAACGGCACCGTCTGCAGCATGATCATCGGCATCCGCAGCCCGGAAATGGCCACTGCCGTCCCATAGGTGAAGCCCGGCAGGCCGGTGGTGCGACCGGAAAGCTCGGTGAAATCGATCAGGAACACCAGCGCCAGGAGGCCGATGAAGAACCAGAAGGTGATCGTCACGTAACGAAAGAAGAAATAGCGGCCCAGCGTCCAGCCCATCAGCTGACCCCTTGCCCGGAAGCGCCGCGCCCGGACAGACGCAGCTTCAGCCCGTTCCAGCTGTCACCGATGCGAGTGGCGAAGTTCGTCATCCAGTCCGCCCAGGCTATCGGCAGTTCCATGGTCCGGTTGGAGACGATGAACCAGATCGCCACCGCCGAAGCCACAATGGGCACGCCATAGACCATATAGGCGTATTGCGGGATCTCATCGGCCTTGCTGGCGGCAAAGAAGCCCAGCCAACGCACGAACAGCGATATCGAAATCGCCGTGATCAGCGGATTGACACGCGCCTCGCGGTGCGAGCGCGCGTCCCCCGCGACCGCGAGCGCGATCAGCGCAAAGACAATGGAATAGGTCCATTCCGAAAACCGCTGGTTGAGCTCGGCCCGGTATTCAAGGGGAATTTGCTGGTAGTTCTTATCGTTGGGGTTTGGATTGAGCAGGTACTGGGTCGTCTGGTCCTTCGGCAGCAGGTTCACCTCCGAAGCCGCCGCCATGAAGGCCGACATATCGAAGGCATAGGATGTGAACCGGATGACCGACAGGTCGCCGGTCAGCGTTTTGCGATGGATGACGCCGTCATTCATCATCAGCACCTTTTCGCCGCCGCGTTCGATGATGTTGCCGGTCTTGGCGTAGTAGACGAGGTTGACGCCTTCTTCGCGTGAATCCGCGACGAAGATGCCGCCCAGCCGATTGTCGGGAAGCCGCTCGCCGATCTGCAGGAACAGCCCGTCCTCGATCTTGCGGAAGGTGCCTTCCTGGATGATCAGCGACAACAGATCCGCGTGCGACGCCGCCACCAGGGCGCGGTTTTTCTGCCGTGCATAGGGGTCGATGCCGTTATCGACGGCAAAGGAAAAGACGCTTGCCGCGAGCGCCAGAAGCATGATCGGCCGCACGATCGTCCAACGCGAGGCGCCGGCGGCGTTGACGACGGCAAGCTCGGAATCCGAATTCATGACGGAGAGTGTCTGTGCCACCGCCACCACCAGCGCAAAGGGCACGACAATCGGGATGATGGAGGGAAGGATGAGAGCGGCGACCTCGAAGAAGGTCAGCGACGACTGGCCGCTATCGGTGACCAGATCGATCTTGGCCAGCACCTGCGTCGTCCACACAATGGCCAGCGTCCACACAAGCGCGGCCAGGAAGACCACGAAAGCGCGGCGCATGATGTAGCGTTCAATGACCTTCATGAAGGCTTTTCTCGATCTTTTCGAACGGCATCATGCCACCACGCAAGGGTAGCGGTCCGGCGGCGCCTGCACAACTGGCTCCATCAGGTGATCGGCCCAGTCCCGTCCCAAGTCACCCGCCCCGGTGTGCCGGAGTGTCGTTGCGAATGGATAAGAAAGGGCGAACATCGATGGTTAACAACAGGTTGCGGCAAAAAGCGGGGCCGTGCCGCGAAGAATCACCATCGATTCCGTTGGTCATATGGGATGCGAATTCGGCAAAGTCTTGCCAAATGCCGGAAAACGACCAAATGTCGCGCATCGCTTCGAACCGCTTCCCCAAAAGCTACGCATTTTCCGAAAGCAGGACATGATGACTCAACGACCGTCGATCGCCTTCGCCAAATTTTCCGCACCCAGGAATGGCACAGTCTTCGTGCTGTCGGCGGATGAGGGCGGCCTGAGCGATGCCGCAAAGGCTTGCGATCCGGGCAAGACATTGGGACGGGCCTTTCCTGTGGCCGAGTTCACCGGCAAGTTCGCCAGCACCGTCGAAATTCTGGCGCCGGAAGGAACGTCGCTCGACAGGCTGGTGGCGATCGGTGTCGGCAAGGTGTCGGGGCTCGACGAATATGCCTGGCTTAGGCTTGGCGGCACCATTGCCGCGTCGCTGCGCAAGGCGACCGACGTGGCCGTGGTGCTCGACGTGGTTGGCGCCTCGCCGAGTGGCAAGGACGCGGCAAGCCTTGCGGCAGGCATTCTTCTGCGCAGCTATTCCTTCGACAAATACAAGACCCGCAAGGACAAGGATGACGCCGAGCCGAAAAAGCCGGTCAAGGTCACCATCCACACCTCCGCTCCGGCCGCTGCGAAAAAGGCCTTCACTGACGCGGAGGCGGTGATCGACGGCGTGCTTCTGGCGCGCGACCTTGTCAACGAACCGGCAAACGTGCTTGGGCCGGTTGAGTTCGCTGCCCGCGCCAAGGAACTCGAGGCGCTCGGCGTCAAGGTCGAGATCCTCGCCGAGAAGGAGATGAAGAAGCTCGGCATGGGTTCGCTGCTCGGTGTCGCCCAGGGCTCGCCGCGCGGCGCCCGCATGGCGATCATGCAGTGGAACGGCGGCAAGCCAAAGGACAGCCCGGTTGCCTTCGTCGGCAAGGGCGTCACGTTCGACACCGGCGGCAATTCGATGAAGCCGGCCTCCGGCATGGAGGACATGAAGGGCGACATGGGAGGTGCCGCCGCCGTCACCGGTCTGATGCATGCGCTGGCCGCGCGCAAGGCGAAAGCCAATGTCGTCGGCATCATCGGTCTGGTCGAAAACGCCGTCGACGGTCATGCCCAGCGCCCCGGCGACATCGTCACCTCGATGTCCGGCCAGACCATCGAGATCCTCAACACCGACGCCGAGGGCCGCCTCGTGCTCGCCGATGCTCTGTGGTATTGCAACGACCGCTTCCAGCCGAAATTCATGGTCAATTTGGCGACGCTGACCGGCGCCATCATGGTCGCGCTCGGCCAGCACCATGCCGGCCTCTTTTCCAACAATGACGAATTGGCCGAAAGGTTGACGGCGGCGGGGCAGGCGACGCAGGAGCGGCTGTGGCGCATGCCGCTCGGCGCCGAGTACGACAAGCTGATCGATTCCAAGAACGCCGACATGAAGAACATCGGCGGCCGCTATGGCGGCGCCATCATCGCGGCGCAATTCCTGCAGCGCTTCGTCAAGGAGACGCCTTGGGCGCATCTCGACATTGCCGGCACGGCAATGGGCTCGCCGTCGAACGAGATCAACCAGTCCTGGGGTTCCGGTTTCGGCGTCAGGCTGCTCGATCGGTTGGTAAGAGACAATTACGAGCAGTGAGCGGGTTCATCCGGTATAGGCTGAAGCGATGGCCGACGTCCTGTTCTACCACCTGACCGAATCGACGCTGGAGGATGCCCTGCCTGGCCTCCTGGAGCGCAGCGTCGACCGCGGCTGGCGCGCCGTGGTGCAGACCGGCACCGAGGAGCGCCGCGATGCGCTCGACCAGCATCTGTGGACCTTCCGTGACGATTCGTTCCTGGCGCACGCGACCGACCGTGAGGCCTATTCCGGCGAACAGCCGATCCTGTTGACCACCGGCGACGGCAATCCCAACGAGGCAAAGATCCGCTTCCTGGTCGATGGCGCCATGCCGCCCGAGCTCGGCGGCTACGAGCGTGCCGTGTTCCTGTTCGACGGCCACGATGCCGCCCAGGTCGAGGCGGCCCGGGGGCACTGGAAGACGATGAAGGATGCCGGCCACGCCGTCACCTACTGGCAGCAGACGTCAGACCGGCGCTGGGAGCGCAAGGCGTAGGCGGCGTTAGCCGTTGCCGATCGTCACCTTGTTGATTTTCGTGCCGGGAGGAAGGTCTTTTATCTGCCCGTGGATCTGCCCCGCGATATGCACCTTCACCACGAAGAAGGTTGTCTGCATCTGCTCGACGCTCATTTTGCCCCCAAGCACTGGCGGCGTTTGAAAGTCGTAGCATTGGCCGGCCTTCAGGATCAGTCCGTTCTTGCGCGCCGCTCTAACCAGACCGGCGAGCAGCAAGTCGTCCTGGCCATCGGCATCCTGCACCAACGCCGAAAATTCATCCCAGTTTGTGGACACCGGCCTCAGTCGGCCCTTGATCGTGTCGAGGAGATGGATCGATCCGTCTGAGGCGCGGAAGAAGATATCGCCGAAGGCCGAAACAGCGGTTGGCTCACGGCCGTCCAACCCGATCCATTTCCAGCCATCCAGCGCCTCCGCCACATCCTTGCCAGAGGGCTCGATGAAAAGGAATTTGAGGTCGGAAGGCCAATCGGCGTTGATCGAGCCACCGTCAGGTCCATCCCGTGCTGTGCGAAAACCTCCAAAAATCGAAGAAATAAGGCGCGAGAGAGGATTGCCCATAAACCACCATAAAGCAGGAACAGGAAAGTTGATTGACTATAATCGCGGACACAAAGAGCAATCTACCGCAAGCCAGATCCTTAGTCGGCGCCGGCATCCCATAGATACCAAAAGAAAGTCGCCCCACTTGTCCCAAGCGGGGCAAGTATACTTGCAATCTGCAAGGGCGGCAAAGCCTTCTTGTAGATGCGATGCACATTTTCCCGTTCCGGTTGTGGATAAGCGGTGCCTGCTATCATCTGGCCAACCGTTTCATAGGTTAAATAGGCACCAACTCACGCGGCGGGGCTGAGAATGCGGATCAAGATCACTGTGACTTGGCGCGCCCGTGCCGGCTGCATGCGTGACGTCGCGTCTGCTCGACGAAAGGTTGGGCTCGGCCATGGTCGTTGGAAGCCGCTACCGGCGTCATCGAGCGCTATGTCTATGGCGGGGCAGGCGACCGCAGGAGCGCGGCTGTGGCGCACCGCTCGGCGCCCATGCAAGCGGATCGATTCCAAGAACGCCGACAGGAAGAATATCGGCGACCGTTATGGCGACGCCACTACCGGCTTGTCGCAGGTGACACTGTCTACGGCTTTGCCTTGATCCGGTTTTGTTTGCGGGTGGCGTAGTCGCCGTATTTTATTTTCATGAACTCGTCCGCCATGTTGCGATGCGAACTCCTGAAAACGTACCAGTCGCCATCCGGAATCTTGCGTTGGTAAACCACGTTGCCGGCCTGGCGATGCTCGAAACAGGTGAGGGCGTCGGCGTCGCCTCCTGCTCCGTGCCATTTTGCGCGGAAGCAAAGCTTTCCGCCTCCAGGGATGAACCAGATGCCGTCACCGTAACCCAGCTTGCCCTTGTCCGAGGTCCAGGCGCTGAACTGACGGCGCTGCACGGCAAAATATCCAGCGCCGTTTCCACCCCAGAGCCACGAACGGTTCTGGTACATCTGGTAGAGACCCTCATCGGGCACCGCCTCGGCCTGCTTGGCCAGTTCGGCGACCTGCGCCGCAGTCTTGGCTGTCGCGGGAAGCTGGAAGGCAAGGACACCAATGGAACAGGCAAGCGCCGTTCCGACACAATTCCCCAATACTCGTTTCACAACCCTACCCCACTATTTTACGCCACGCCCACTTCTGCACCTCACCCGGTACAGCACCCCTAGGGCAAGATATGCTGGGTAATCCTCCAATCAGGCAGCCCATAGCCACCCAACCACGGCCACACTTCCTTCTGGTTGAAGTAGACGACCGAGGTCAGAGCCGGAAACTCCGAATAGGACTTGCGGGTATCGATTTCCCATTTCGAAACATATTCCTGCTTCCCGACATAGCCGAGCTCCGCCACCACGACCGGCTTGTTGAAGCCAGCGACGCGGTCATAGCCTGGCTTCAGCGCTTCGGCGAACGTACGGTCATGACCCGTCTCGTCATTGTCCTTTTTCTGCAGACCGAATACCGACAGACCGATGACGTCGACATAGTCGTCGCCAGGGTAATATTTTTCCAGACCCGCTTCGCCCTTGGGTGACCACATGTATTTGGCGGCGGGGGCAGCCTTGCGGCAGATATCGACCTCGCGCTTGTAAGCGGCGATCCAGTCCTTGGGAGCCCAGTTGGCCCAGGTGAAGCGGCCGTTATTGTCCTCCATTTCCTGCGCCCAGCGAATGGTTACAGGGCTCTTCATGGCCCCCACCAGGTTGCAGATTGCCTGCATGTTGGCGTCATACTTGCCGCTCAATATGCCATTGCGCAGTTCGGTCGGGGTGACGCGCCAGTCCTTCGACCAGGTCCACGGCTCGACGGTGATCAACAGCGACCTGCCTCGCTGAAGGGCATAGGCGTCGGCCAAGGGAAGGCTCGCCAGATCGACGTCTTCCCAGGGCAGGAAGAGCTCCTCGATGCTGGCACTCTTGTCGGCACTGAAGTCCCCGTATGGATCATAGGATCCGAACGCCGAAGCGGCACTGCTCGTCTGAACGGGGTCCGTCGCGGCAACCGAGCCGGCGCTTCCCGCAGTGGGGAACGCGGCGCTTCCGCCCAATACCAGCGCGATTGCAAGTGCATTTGCTGCGGAGTGTTTCATGTTTGATCTCCCATGGCTTCAACATCCTGCGGAAATTGAAGCTTCGCCCGTGCGCGTCGATGCTTGATCGACACGATTGCCCAAAACCAATCGGCTCTATTGGTGGAATCTGCGGGATTTCTGAGCGACCATTGGCGGGCGTGCGAACCTTCGCACAGACCCCACCAAACGATTATCTATCTCTCTCAAGGCGCCAGCACAAAGGAGCTACAGAGAGAGAAGGTTCGCCGCGATACTCACAAATTCGCGCCAATATCCCGATATATCATCCCTCGCTAAATTAAGAGCCGGTCGCGGCCAGGAGTCAAGTACAATTAACGGTTGCTTAACCCTGTCATTCGAAACATGGTTAACGCTGCTTTCGAGCTGGATCCCCACCGAACAGCCTCGACCCGTCAGCGAACTTCCAACGCTGAAAGATTTGCCGGCTTGTCATTTCGAGGTTGGTCGGGGGCGGTTATTCCTCTCCCGATTCAAGGCGTTAGGTTAACCAGATCTCAAGAATCATGGTTAGCGAACGCTTAATTTAGTTGACTCTAAGAAAGCGTGGACCGATTCTATCGCCGGGATTTGAGAGCTTTCAGCCATCTGTCGGCGGAAGCCCAAAGTGGCGGCGAGTAAGTGTATGAGTGCTTCTGTGTGGGCAGGCATAGTCGGCTATGCGAGCAGACGGACGCGTCGGTCCGATACGGCTCTGGCCGCCGCTGTGCGGAAGGGGCCCTTTCTGGTGCCCGTGCTGTCGACCATGCAGCAATGGGTCTTGAGACTGGCCCTGGCATTCTGGTTCGTCACGCTCGGATTTTTCTGGTTCTGGTGGCTGAAGCCCGAGCATGTCGAGCATGTCGGGCCATACGCATTCGCGACGCTCATTCTGGTATGGCTTACGCTCATGCCGTTGTATTTCCTCTTGAACGTGCACGCGTCGAAAAGGCCGTCCAAGCTTTACATGATCCCGGCGGGTTCGCGGGTCGCGATGGTGGTCACCAAGGCCCCGTCCGAACCATTTGCCGTGGTTGCGCGCACGCTTGAAGCGATGCTGGCGCAGGATTATCCGCACGATACCTGGCTGGCAGACGAGGACCCGTCCGAGGAGACGATCGCCTGGTGCCATGCCCGCAACGTCATGATTTCCACACGGCGTGGCCGGGAAGATTATCATCGCAAGGTGTGGCCGCGCCGGACGCGCTGCAAAGAGGGGAACCTGGCATTTTTCTACGATCACTATGGCTATGAGCGCTATGATTTCGTCGCTCAGATGGATGCGGACCACGTACCGACGCCAACCTATCTCAGGGAAATCCTGGTTCCCTTCGCCGATCCCTCGGTCGGCTACGTCTCGGCGCCGAGCATTTGCGACAACAACGCCGCCGAGAGCTGGTCGGCGCGTGGCAGGCTGTTTCCGGAAGGGATGTTTCACGGGCCGTTGCAGTCCGGCCATACCGGCGGCGGGGCTCCACTTTGCATCGGCTCGCACTATGCCGTGCGAACCATCGCGCTGAGGCAAGCCGGTGGTCTTGGCCCGGAACTGGCCGAGGACCATTCAACGTCGATGCTGATCAATGCGGCCGGATGGCGCGGCGTACATGCCATCGACGCCATCGCGCATGGCGATGGCCCGCAAACCTTTGCCGATCTTGTCACGCAGGAATTCCAGTGGTCGCGGAGCCTGATGACGATCTTGCTCGAATACTCGCCCAGCTACCTTCCCAAGTTACCGCGACGGTTGCAATTTCAGTTCCTGTTTTGCCAGCTTTGGTATCCGCTGTTCGCCGTGTTTGCGCTTCTGATGTTCGTCATGCCGATCTACGCGCTTTGTTCGGGCCAGAACTTCGCCAACGTGATGTATGCCGACTTCCTGTTCTACTACGCGCCGAACTCGATTGCCCTGGTTCTCCTCGTGATGATGCTGAAGGCGTTCGGTCTTTCGCGCCCAATCACCGCCAAGACGCTCAGCTGGGAAGGGACGCTGTTCCTGTTCTTCGCGCGTTGGCCGTGGGTGCTCGCCGGCACGCTGTCGTCGATCCGCGATTATCTGACCAAATCGTTCGTCGATTTTCGCGTTACTCCCAAGGGCAGCGGCCCCAAAGACCTTCTGCCCGCCCGCGTCATCGTTCCCTATGTGGTGCTTGCGATTGGTGCGTCTTTGCCGGTTCTTCTCGTAGATCGTCCTTCGAACGCCACCGGCTTCTACTGGCTGGCCGCATTCAATGCGCTGCTCTACGGGCTGCTTGTGGTTGTGATCGTCACCAGGCACCTCATCGAGAACAGGATTTCGCTGCGAGCCAATGTTGTGAAACTCGCCTGGCAGGCATCGCTCGCCTGTGTCGCGCTCTCGGTTCCGGTGGCGGGATTTTACGACCGCGGGCTGGAAGGTATATACGGGCTGCAGCAGGGCGCCGGTCGCGTCCGCATCGTCAGGATCGCCTATGTGGTTTCCGGCGCTGGTCAGGGCGAGGCAGGCGACCGCAAATTCTACTTCGATCCTGGCTGGTACGAGAGTCGGTGACAAGCAGAAGAGAGGGATGGTACGCTGGCCGGCCCTGTCTCACCCTCAGCCAGTTGTCATTTGGAGGATCACTTCTGTGGTTGGTATCCTGTCGATCCGCTGCTTTCTGTTGTCGATGATTGTTGCGCAGCCGCTGTTGGTCAGCGGCCCTAACGCCGCGACGGCCGAGGAGGTCGACATGTCGTCGGTCGCCGCGGCCACGCCGCTCACCCCGGCGGATCTGTTTCACCTCTATGCCGGCCGCACATGGGTCTGGGAAAATGGCGCTGCCTATTTTGCCAGGGATGGACGCCAATTTCGCGCCTGGACCGGCGGCGCGAATGCGTCGATCGGCCAGGGCAGGTGGTTGGTCACCAAGGATGGCAAATTATGCATGGATGCAACGTGGAAGACGCTTGGCGGCAGCACGCAGGGGCGAGCCTGCTTCAGCCATCACCGATTGGGCGGCACGATATACCAGATGAAGGATCCCAGCGGTTCCTGGTATGTTTTCCAGGCTTCGCCGGCGCAGCCCGGGCAGGAGTACGACAAGTTCAAATCCGGCGATACGACCGCTGCGACCTTCGATAAGATGCGTCAGATGATCAGCCCTGGCGGGCAGCCAGCACCAGTCAAAAGCGGCGGTTGAGCGGGCCTGCCGTCTGGCATGAGCCGTGACGCAGCAGTCATTTTCGCAATCCCGCGCCGGACCCCTTCCTGACAGGTTGAGCAGACAAGCCGCGGATCCATCTCTGTTTGAGCAGGCTGCTCTTGCCGGGCGCCTGTCAAGACATTGGCGAATCGCTTATCGTGAAGCCTGAAGCGGTCCGGCGAGTGTGGTCGGCTCGCCTGCCGCTGATCGATTGCATCTTAATAATATCCGACAGAACGACCAGACGGTAAGCTCACCATACGGTTTTCAAGAATATTAATAAGTGATGTCTAATGTTCCTGCGTGATGTGGTAGCGAGCGGTTGCTCATGCGGCGTGAAAGCGGCGAAAGCAAAGTATGTCGCAACTCGCCTTTGGCAGGGGACACAAGATGAAAAATTCCGCAATGGGCGCGTTTCGCTCGGGCAAAAATAGCGCGTTTATTATTGTGGCTGCGCTGGTGATCGCGACGGTTTCAGGTTGTCAGAGTGTGGATGCAACCAAAACCAATTCGGTCTTCGCCAAGCCTGTGGCCTACTCGCTTCGCAGCAAATCCGCGGTCCAGCCGGTCCGCGCCTGGTCCATGGTTCATTCGCTCAGAAGCGAACCTCTGATCCGGATGACGAGCGCGGTGCGCACGACTGAAAGAGCTTACGCTTTTGCATCGCCAAGGCGGATCACTGTCCGCACGCCGGCGCCGGTGAAAGCCTCTTACAATCCGGGCAATGGCGGCACGTTCCTGGGGAATTCGCCTTATATCTGCACCCCTAGCGGATTTGGCCAACGCGCGAGCTGCCGCCCCCGCTATTCCTGAGCCATCGAGCGGCGACAGGCGCTGCCGTCCTGGTTGGCGGCCGTTTCATCGGTTTCGTCTCCAGCCCAAAAAATGGGGCAGCCGTCCTGACGATCGTGTCGACGTCGGAAAGCTCCGGCACAAAGCCAAGATGTTCGCGGGCGCTTCCCGGATCGGCGTAGAGCTCAGCCGGGTCTCCCGGGCGCCGGGTCCTGAAGACGACCGGAACCGGTCTTGACGTCATTCGGCTGACCGCCTCGACAATCTCCTTGATGGACACGCCCCGCCCTGTGCCGAGGTTGACCGCCAGGTTTTGTCCCCCGCCCTCGAGGTGCATGAGAGCTTTCAGATGGGCGCGGGCCAGATCGCTGACGTGGATATAGTCGCGCACGCACGTGCCGTCCGACGTGTCGTAGTCCGTGCCGAAAACCTCGATCTCGTCTATGATGCCTGATGCCGCCATGAGCACCCTGGGAATCAGGTGCGTTTCCGGCGAATGCCACTCGCCAAGCTCGCCGTCGGGATCGGCGCCGCAAGCGTTGAAATAGCGCAGGATCGCAAACTTCATTCCGTATGCGGACGCATAGTCGCCGATGATCTGTTCGCCCATCAGCTTGGTGCGCCCGTAGGGGCTGATCGGATTTTGCGACGATGTCTCGCGAACGGGCAATGCTTCCGGCACGCCGTAGGTTGCGCAGCTGCTGGAGAAGATGATGTTCTCGATGGAGTTCGCATGCGCCGCGTCGAGCACCGCGATGGTGCCCGTCACATTGGTCGAATAATATTCAGCCGGCTCGCGAACGGACTCACCGACATAGGCCAGCGCCGCAAAGTGGATAACCGACGCCGGCCGGTACGTCTTCATCGCCCCCTGCAGCGCATCCCGGTCCCGGATGTCGCCGACGACAAGTGGACCCCAGGCGACGGATTTCTCGTTGCCGCGGCTCAGATTGTCGAAAACCACCGGCAGATAGCCAGCGGCGGCCAACTGCTTGCAGGTATGGCTGCCGATGAAGCCGGCCCCACCCGTCACCAGGATTGCCGGGCGAGTCATGACGCCGCGGCTCCTTTCACCAGTTTGCTTCCGTAGAGCAGGGTGTCAAAATAGTCGACGGTATGCGCGAGCCCCTGGCTCAGGCTGATTTTCGGCTCCCAACCGAGATTGTTCCTGGCAAAGGAAATGTCCGGCTTGCGCTGTCTGGGATCGTCGACGGGCAGCGGCCGATGCACGATCTTGGATCGGGAATTGGTGTAATTGACAACCAATGTCGCCAGTTCCATGATGGTGAATTCGCCCGGATTGCCGAGGTTGACCGGATGCGCGGGCGCATCAGGCGCATTCATCAGCCGAACAAAGCCCTCGATCAAGTCGTCGGCATAGCAGAAGGAACGCGTCTGCAGGCCGCTGCCATAGACGGTCAGGTCTTGGCCGCGCAGCGCCTGGACGATGAAGTTCGAAACCACGCGCCCATCATCGGGCTGCATGCGGCGGCCGTAGGTGTTGAAAATGCGGGCGACGCGGATATCGAGGCCGTATGTTCTCGAATAGTCGAAGAACAGGGTCTCGGCCGAGCGCTTGCCCTCGTCGTAGCAGGACCGCGGTCCGTGCGTATTGACGTTGCCGAAGTAGCTCTCGGGCTGTGGGTGTACGAAGGGATCGCCATAGACTTCGGACGTCGAAGCCTGGAATATCTTGGCGTTGTTCTGTCGCGCCAGTTCCAGAAGGTTCAGCGAACCAAGCACGTTTGTCTTGAAGGTATGGATCGGGTCTTCCTGGTAGTGCGGCGGAGAGGCTGGGCAGGCGAGATTGTAGATCTCATCGAACTGAAGACCCAAAGGCAGTGCATTGACGATGTCGTGCTCGATGCACGTGAACCTCGGATTACGCAGAAGGGCATTGAGGTTGTATCTCTTGCCGGTGTGGAAATTGTCCAGCGCGACAACGTCATATCCGTCCCGCAAAAGACGTTCACACAGATGCGATCCCAAAAATCCCGCACCTCCGGCGACAAGGGCGCGGCTCCGGTTTTGGTTGGCGCCCCTTTGACTGTGCCCGGGTTCCAGTTTCAGAATCTTGGTAAGCTTACCCATGCTTTCCTCTCACGCACTGCACACGCTACCGCCGGGCCGTGACAAAGCGTTGCCCGGCCACGTCCTTGAGAACGTGACAACCCTCCGCGTCTGCGGAATCGCCATCATCGATGTGCGTTAAATTGTTCTCTGGGTTCGCGGAGCTGGTGCTACTACACGACCTGTATGCTGCCGTTCAGCATTCTCTGCGCCCCAAAAATCGCGATCACACGCCCAGTGCCATCATCGTCGATTTACTCGCCCAAATTGCACATCCCAACGCATTGAAAATATACCTGTGGAAATCCTAGTCAACTAAATTAGCGAAACCTTAACCATCGCTGTTTGCGAATGGTTAATCATGACGCCGGCGTTGGCTTCGCGGCCAGACCTTTGGATATACAGGGCATATCCTCGTTGTGAATGAGCGGATATGAGCGTAACAGATGCGATTGGTCGTGACATGCCGGCGACAGTGATGGCCCGCATCTGCGGGCCATCACTGTCAGGGGTCAGCGACGAAACAAGGCGACCGCGCTCTCACAGATTGGTCTGGAATCGCCCTGTTCGAAGCAGGTGGCTTCGGTGCGATCCTCGACGAGACTGCGGCCACGCCAAAGGCCCTTCGGCGGTGACCACGGCCGGTGACGAGCAACTGGCGAGGGACTTTCCCAGTGTCAAGACAGCCGGGCCTATGTCGGTAGCGCCGGTTTCGACAAGACCTTCGAGTTCGGCCTCGACATGCTACTGGACGAGATGGAGCGTATCCGCGACAGTGCCAATGCAGGATAGTCGCATCAAGGGGGCATTATTCGCATGCGCTTTCTGTTTGTCCTGATCCTGCTCGCCGGCAGCGGCATCGGTGTCATCTATCCCTGGGCGATGGGCAATTTCTCGGGCCATGAGATCGGCACCTGGCGCGTCTATGAGCAGGGCCGCTTCAAGCCGCTGACGGTTCCGCTCGGCAGCCGCGACGCGCCGGTGCGGGTGCTTGTCGACCTGACCGCGCGGGCCGAGCGCATCGTCTCGCAGCAGCGCACGGTGCTGACGCTGACCGCCGCCACCAATGGCCGCACGGTGCTCGCCTCGACGCTGCAGTTCAACCATTCCGACAACCCGCGCCAGGCCAGCCCGCAACTACCCGACAAGATCTTTCGCGATGAGGCCGGCCTCATCGCGACCGTCAGGCCCGGCGCCTACCTCTTCACCGTCGGCCCGGGCGACGCGGAGGATATCCCGATGCGGGCGGTCGATCTCATCCTGCGCTCCGGTGTCGGCGAGATCGACAGCCGCGCGCGGCCGGTCGGCTACTCGCTGATGGCGATCGGTCTGATCGGGTTCTTGCTGACCTTGCGCACTGGTGGCGGCAGGCCGGAAAATCCGAATTCGCAGCCGCCACCGCCGCGCTGGGGCAGGGGTTCCAAGTGAATTATCGCCACGCCTATCACGCCGGAAACTTTGCCGACGTCGTCAAGCATGTCGTGCTGACGCGACTGCTCGAATATCTCAAGCAGAAGGACAAGGCGTTTCGCGTCATCGACACCCATGCCGGCATCGGCCGCTACGATCTGTCCTCGGTCGAGGCGCAGAAGACCGGCGAGTGGCAAGGCGGTATCGGCCGGTTGATCGATGCCTCGTTCGCCGCGCCGGTGGCGGCACTTCTGGCCCCCTATCTCGACGCGGTGCGTGCGCTCAATCCCGAGGCCGGCATCCAGAAATATCCGGGCTCGCCGCTGATCACGCGTCATCTCATGCGCAAGCAGGATCGGCTGTCGGCGATCGAGCTGCATCCCAAGGATGCAGGCAAGCTGAGGACACTCTTTGCCGGTGATTTCCAGGCCCGCATCATCGAGCTCGACGGCTGGCTGGCGCTCGGCGCGCATCTGCCGCCGAAGGAAAAGCGCGGCCTGGTGCTCATCGATCCGCCGTTCGAGGAAGCGGGCGAGTTCGAGCGCCTCGTCGATGGGCTCATAAGGGCGCACAAGCGCTGGCCTGGCGGCATCTATGCGCTGTGGTATCCGATCAAGGATCGCAAGGCGATCATCGCTTTCAGGAAGGCGCTGAGGCAATCCGGCATTCCTAAGCTGCTCGACATAGAATTCGAGATCAGGCCCGCCTCTTCGGAACCCAGCCTCGACGGCAGCGGCCTGCTGGTGGTCAACCCGCCTTTCACGCTCGAGGGTGAACTGCGGACACTGTTGCCGGCTTTGCACAGAGTGCTCGCCGTGGAAAAGCCGGCGCACTGGTCGCTGGAATGGCTGGCCAGCGAGTAGCGCCGCGGCGGCCCCTTATCGAAGCGACCCAATGGAACGCCGGCAGGCGCGAAAAAGCCCGCATTCCGGAGGGGTCAGGAAGGCGGGCTCTTTAACGACCCCGGGGCTTGCGCTCTCTTGGGTCTAGGGATCAACGTGGCGGAGCCATTCCGGTTCCATGCAAATCCGGCTTTGGCCAACGCAGTTTCAAACTGGAAACCATTGTTTCTGCAACCGCTTGACCGCCGCCAAGCGAATCCGCACAGTGCGCGCAATCGACCTTGAGAGGCTGTCATGACTCGCTTTGCCAAATCCGCACTTGCTGCCCTGATTTCGCTCTGCACTCCGCTCGCGACGCCTCTCGGCGTCACCCAGGCCGTGCAGGCGGCCGACCTTGGCGTCTATTCCGACGATGATGGCGGCGTCTGCGGCCAGCCATGGGTGCTGAACAAGATCACCAGCCGCTTCTCCTACCAGGTGCATCACGTGCCGCATCTGCCGAACGTGCAGATCACCGATTTCCGGCGCATTCACCAGCATCGTTATCTGGCGGCCAACGAAACCTGGCCGATCGGCCGCCGCTACTGCGGCGCCACCGTCAGCCTGTCGGACGGCCGTGATCGCACCATCTGGTACCTGATCGAAGAAGGCCAGGGCTTCGCTTCGATCGGCGACAATGTCGAATTCTGCGTCTCGGGCTTCGACCGCTGGATGGTCTACAACGGCCGCTGCCGCATCCTGCGCTGAACGCGGCTTTCCGTTTCTCAATTCCTTGGCGTCTGCGGCTCGGTCAGCTGCAGGCGCTTTTTCGTGCTGTGTTGACTGTAGGCGCGAACTATCACATAGATATGAGACAGACCTGTCTCATCACCGGTAAGCGCCATGACCTCGTCGCCTGTTTCCGACAAACGCCAGCACGTCGTCGAAACGGCCTATGCGCTGTTCAAGCGCGCCGGTTTCCATGCCACGGGCATCGACCGGATCATCGCCGAGGCCGATGTGGCCAAGATGACGATGTATCGTCACTTTCCCAGCAAGGACGAGCTGATCGTCGAGGTGCTCGACTATCGCGCCAGGCGTTTTGACCGTCAGTTGGACCGCCTCGCCGAAGAGGTGGCCGCGCCCGAGCAGAAGATTGAAAAGATTTTCGACTGGCACGAGCGCTGGTTCCGCAGCCCGGATTTCCACGGCTGTCTGTTTGCGCACGCGCTGGCCGAGTTCGGCGATCCCGAGCATCCGGTGTTCAAGGCTGTGGCCAGGCAGAAGAACGGCCTCAAGCGGCGCTTGCAGTCAATCCTCGAGAAGGAGATGCCGCGTGGCCGCGCTGGCAGTGTGGCTGCGGCGCTGTTGATGCTGATCGAAGGTGCCACCCTGCTGGCGCAGATGGGGCAGGCGGACACCGCCGTACGCGACGCCCGCAAGGCGGCCTTGAGCATCATCGCGGCTTCGCGCCGTCCGCAATGAGCCCGTTGGTCATCGGGCTCGCGCTGTTTGCAGCGATCTTGCACGCAACCTGGAACGCCTTCTTGCGAACGGGGGCCGACAGGTTGTGGACCGTCACCGTCATGAGCTTTTCCAGTACGGCGCTCGCCATTCCCTTCGCCATCTTTCATGCCCTTCCGGCCACGCCGGCCTGGCCCTATGTCGTGCTCTCGGCTTGCCTTCAGGTCGGCTACAGCGGCTTTCTGGTCGCCGCCTACAGATATGGCGAACTGGGACAGGTCTATCCGATCGTTCGTGGCAGCGTGCCGCTGCTTGTCACGCTCGGCGGGTTTTTCCTCGCCAACCAGCAGCTCACCGCGCCGCAGACCGTCGGCGTCGCGCTGGTCGCCGGCGGCATCATGGGCCTTTCGCTCGGAAGAGGCAGGGCCGCCACGACATCGATACTCTATGCACTGGCAACGGGAGCGATCATCGCCGCCTATGCGACGGTCGATGCGATCGGCGTTCGTGCGGCGGGAAATGCCGGCGCCTACACCGCCTGGGTTCTCGTGATCTACGGCGCGTTGCTGCCGGCGACCTTCGTTGCCTGCCGTGGCCGGCTCATCGTCGACCTGCGGGCGCCGGAAACCTGGAAGGCGCTGGGCGGCGGCCTGTTCGCGCTTTTGGCCTATGGCGTCGTGGTCGCCGCCTTCGCGCTCGGGCCGGCCGGTCCCATCACAGCGATCCGTGAAACCAGCGTCGTCTTCGCCGCTTTCATCGGGCGCCTGTTTCTCGGCGAGATGCTGACACCGCGGCGGGTCGGAGCCTGCGCCATTGTCGCGCTGGGCGCCATCTGCCTCGGCTATCAGCCGTGACGACAATGCGCGTCGCGCCTAACCCGATATTTCCTGATGTCGCTGACAGGCAAATCGGCTAGCCTGAACGCCCGAGAGCGACAGATCACTTTCGGGAGTCTTCATGGACCTTGCCACCATCCTTGCCTTCACGGCTGCCTTCTTCGTGTTCGCCGCCAGTCCTGGTCCGGACAACATGACGATCGTCGCCCGTACGATCTCCAGCGGTGCCGCGTCGGGCATTGCCTATGGCGCAGGCACGGTGGTCGGCATCCTCATCTTCCTGGTCCTCGCCGCCTTCGGCCTGTCGATCATCGCCGCCAAGATGGCGATCGTCATGACGGTGCTTCGCTATGGCGGTGCGGCCTATCTGATCTGGATGGGCATCAGGTTGTGGACTGCCGTGCCCGTGGTACCGGAACTGCAACCCATCTCCGGGCGGCGCGGGCTGCTGACGATCTTCGCCACGGGTATTGCGCTCAATCTCGGCAATCCGAAAATGCCGCTGTTCTATGTGGCGCTGCTGCCGAACGTCGTCGGCGCGTCGCTCGATGTTGGCCATCTCAGTGTGCTAACAATGGTGATCCTGGCTGTCGAATTCGTGGTGATCGGCGGCCATGTCATCCTCGCCGGCCGCGCCCGCACCCTGCTGCGCACGCCGAGGATCGTGCGCCGCGTCAACCGTGCGGCTGGCGGAGTGATGATCGGCGCCGGCGTCGTCGTGGTCGCCACGCGTTAGAGCAATTCCAGGAAAAGTGCGAAGCGGTTTTCCGTCCGGAATAGCGTCAAAGCAAGAGATTTAGAGCAATTCCAGGAAAAGTGCGAAACGGTTTTCCGTCCGCAATTGCGTCAAAACAAGAATAGAGAGATTCGCCCAATCGCGGCACTATTTTCTGCGCTGCGTCGCCTCGGCCTGATCGAGAATTTTGCGCAGGAAGGCGGCGTGACCGCGGAACGCGCGCCGTCCGCTCGTCGTTGCCCTGACCCGCGTCTGCGGCCGGCGTCCGACGAACAGCTTTTCGATCTCGACATAACCGGCCCTGGCCAGCGTATCGAGATGCGCGCCGAGATTGCCGTCGGTGACGTCCACGATGGCCTTCAGCCGGGTGAATTCCAGCACCTCCCGCCTTTCCAGCATGTTCAGGGCGACCATGATCCTGAGCCGCGTGCTCTGGTGGATGATTTCGTCGGCGCTCATCGATTGGCTCCGGCGCAGCGAAGCCGGAGACCATCACCGACGAGGCCGCTGCCATGGGGCGCCATCTCGGTGATCCGGTACAGCAACAGCGCCGCTTGCTCCTGTGCGATAGACATCGAAGCACTCCTACATCTAATGCAGAATACTCTGTGATGTAGAGCTATCTGTCAATTCGCGACAAGCGGTCATGGGATCGCCTTGACAAGGTGATGCAGTGATCGGTGATCGCATTGCTCATGTGATCCGTGTAGATCGTCGGCTTGCACGAGATGATCGCACCGATCATGCCGCAGATCATGCTCGCTGACCTTCGGAGCTTGACGGCGGGGCGGTCTCACACGGTGCGAAGAATGTCGGCGGCGAACTTCCGGCAATGGTCAAAGATCAGCGGAGGATTTTTGCGATGATCAGCATGATCGTGTGCCATCAGTAACCAAAATCTAAGCTGCGAAAATCAGTCTTATGCTTCGCTGGCTAGAGAGCCGCGAGTCAGATATGCATTGCCCGTCGAGGTCATTCACGGCCGTCGGCGTAACGCAAGGGGCATGACATGGCGAAGCAGTCGTCTAAGGCGCCGGCATCCAAGACACCGGCAAAGAAAGCACCTGTGAAAGCAGCAACGGCGAAGGTCGCGGCAGCAGTGAAGAAAGCAGCACCTGCGGCCAAGCCGAAGGCAGCACCGGCAAAGGCAAAAGCAGCACCGGCCAAGAAGCCGGCAGCAGCCAAGGCCGTTGCAAAACCGGCAGTGAAGAAGGCAGCGCCGGCGAAGGCAGCGGCAAAGCCGGCCGCAAAGGCAGCACCGGCCAAGAAGCCTGCAGCCAAGGCAGCGGCGAAACCCGCAGCCAAGAAGGCAGCGCCCGCGAAGGCCGCGGCCAAGCCCGCCGCAAAGGCAGCACCGGCCAAGAAAGCGGCGGCTGCGGCAACAAAGCCTGCCGTGAAGAAAGCCGCGGCCCCCAAGGCCAAGGCAGCGCCGGCAAAGGCGAAGGCCCCGGCCAAGAAGTAGTCTGGGTCTTGTTGGAGCACCGTGTGTCCTGGCGGATGCGCGGAGAACGCTTTGACACTTGCGATCGGCGCATGATCATCCCGGAAACCGACGCTGGTTTTCGGGCCGTGCGCAGGACCGTCGGAGAGGGGGCCAGGGCAGCAAAGCGAGGCGCCGGACAGGCTGCCTCGCTTGCTCGCGCGGTTTGGCTTTCTTTCGTGCCGGTTATGAGACGAATGCCCCGCCGCGAAGCCGGGGTTGCGGAGGATTGAAAAGCAGATCGGATGTTCCGCTCTGCGGAGATTTTCTTGCTCCATCTCGATCGCGGATCCGTCTGTAGCCATGTCACTTTAGCCATGCCGCAATGGTCATGGCAGGAAACCATCACCGGTTTTCTGGCAGTTGGTTTTTTGTCGCCTGGCCATTGCCGGGCAGCCACTCCCGGTCAAAAGTGCCGGTCCGGCAAACAGGAAACCGATCATGCCCAGACTGCTCTATGCCTCCACTTCTCCCTACAGCTCCAAGGTGCGTATGGCTGCGGCCTATGCCGGCATCGCCATCGATCTCGTGCCGATCAAGACCGAGGACAAACCGGCCGAACTGGTCGGCGCCAATCCACTGGGCAAGATCCCGGTGCTGGTGCTCGACGACGGCCGCTCGATCCATGACAGCCGCGCCATTACCCAGCACCTCAACCGTGTTTCGAAGAGCGCGCTGTTTCCGCGCAATCCTGACAAGCGCCTCGAGGTGGAGGTGCTGGAGGCGTTGGCGGACGGCATTTGCGATTGCGCGCTGTCGATGGTCTATGAGCGGCGCACGCGGCCTGACGCGATGGTCTATGAGCCATGGCTCGACCGGCAGTGGGCGAAGATCACCGCAGCGCTCGATCTGCTCAACGCCAACCCGCCAAAGCTGCCCAAGAAAATCACCGCCGGCCACATGGCGCTGCGCGCCTGCCTTGGCTATCTCGCACTGCGCTTTGCCGGAAAATGGGAAAAGGGTCGCGCTCGGCTGGTACGCTGGGCGGCACGCTTCGATGAAAAATTCCCGGAGCTGAAAGGCTGTATTCCCGGGTGATCGAGTGATCACCCCGCGTTATCGATCGATCGCTCAACCGACCATCGGACACAAAAAAAGCCGGGCACGAGGCCCGGCTTTTTCGTGTCGTGGCTTGAACGACTTAGAACTTCATACCGACGCCGAAGGTGACGCGGTTGTCGGTTGCCTTGACGTTGCCGATGCCACCACCGAAGTCCTTGCTGCCGAAATCGGTGTAGCGGTACTCGACGCGGCCGAACACGTTGTCGGTCAGCTTGATGTCGGTGCCGAGACCGGCGGTCCAGCCGAGCATGGTTGCGCTATCGCTGCTGCCAAGGACACTGTCTTCCACCTTAAGGCTTCTGCCGGCGAGACCGCCGGTGCCATAGAGCAGAATTTCCGGGGTCACGGCGTAGCCAAGACGGGCACGCAGCGAGCCTTCGAAGCCGCCCTTGGAATCGATGCCGTTGTCGTCACCCTTGACGCCGTTGTAGCCGAGTTCGGCTTCAGCACCGTAGACGAAGTTCTCCTGCTGCCATTGGTAGCCGCCGAAGGCACTGCCGACGAAACCCTTGGTATCAGTTTCAACGCCGAAATCTCTCTCCTTGGTACGGCCGCTAAAGCCATAGCCAACGTTGAGACCGGCATAGGGGCCTGCCCACGAAGCGACCGGAAGTTCGGCAACCGGCGCGGGTGCCGGCGGCTCTTCCTGGACGACGTCCGCGGCATAGGCAGTTCCGCTGAGGGCGAAGAGCCCGAGCGCCACGGCCAGCGGCCGTGCGAATTTGAGATTGGCTTGCATTGTTCTTTACTCCTTAAGCCACAGGACACAGGCTTGTTTCTCACGATCGCCATCGACCCGTCCGGGGGGTGAAACGGATCTGGCGTTCGTCGGTTCCAAATGTCGTGTCAAAATGCGGCTGAAGCGAACCTGAACTTGGGTCATTCCCCGGCGCGATTGAGGCGGAACCTTGACGTTGCATCTTCGCAACAGCGAAATGGCAGGAGCCGCTGCATGCTGCACTGCACACCGCTTGGTGCAAGGAGTCCAGCGTCCTATATTGCGATCGGGCGGCTCCAAGTTCAGGACAAGTCGGAATGCCAATTGGTCGTTTCGCCACAATGCTGCCCAAGGTGCGAACGCCATTTGACGCCTGCCGGGCCATATTTGGCCGGCATCGTTTTTTCGGGCCGAAATTGAGGATTGACACCCTATGAGCAAAGCCACTGCCACGGCGCTGGTGACGGGCGGGGCGAAACGGATCGGCAGGGCGATCGTCGAGGATCTCGCCGCCCACGGTTTTGCCGTGGCCATCCACTGCAATCGGTCGCGCGACGAAGCGGATGCATTGGCCGGCCTGATCAACCGGACCGGCGGCCGCGCCGCCGTGGTCGCCGCCGACCTCACCGATATGGACGCCGTCGGCGACCTCGTCGGCCAGGCGGAAGCCGCGCTCGGACCGCTCTCGCTGCTGGTCAACAATGCGTCGCTGTTCGAGGACGATTCGGTTCTGGACTTCGACTGGCGGGCCTGGGATCGGCACTTTGCCGTGCATGTGAAGGCGCCGGCATTGCTGGCGCAGAACTTCGTCCTGGCGTTGCCGCAAGGCCAGGAGGGGCTGATCGTCAACATCATCGATCAGCGCGTCTGGCGGCCGACGCCGCGCTATTTCTCCTATGCGCTGTCCAAGTCGACGCTGTGGACGGCCACGCAGATGATGGCACAAGCGCTGGGTCCCCGCATCCGCGTCAATGCCATCGGCCCGGGGCCGACCCTGAAGAATGCTCGCCAGGATGACAGCGATTTCGCCGCGCAGCTCGATGGCTTGATCCTCAAGCGCGGCCCGGAATTGCCGGAATTCGGCGCCACCATCCGCTATCTCTGGGAAGCGCGCTCTGTCACCGGCCAGATGATCGCGCTCGATGGCGGCCAGCATCTTGCGTGGCAGACACCCGATGTGACAGGCATGGCGGAATGAGTCCTGTAGATCAGAAAAGCAAGCCACGTAGTGGCGGCGACGACATGCCTCCCGAAGTCGAACTCGACCTCGAGGACGAGGCGCTGGAGGAGATCGTCGAACCCGCCGGGCCCGACATAGCCTTCACCGCCATCGACTGGACGCCGCATGCCGGCGACGCCGAAGGCATGGTCGGCGCCGAGGTCATCCAGACACTGGTCAAGCGGCTGCCCAACGCGCCCGGCGTCTACCGCATGATGAACGCCACCGGCGACGTGCTCTATGTCGGCAAGGCGCGCAGCCTCAAGAAGCGCGTCACAAACTATGCGCAAGGCCGGTTCCACACCAACCGCATCGGCCGCATGGTGCGCGAGACGTCGACGATGGAGTTCGTCGTCACCCGCACCGAGATCGAAGCGCTGCTGCTCGAAGCCAACCTCATCAAGCGCTTGCGGCCGCGATTCAATGTGCTGATGCGCGACGACAAGTCGTTTCCCTATATCCTTCTGACCGGCGACCATGTCTCGCCCGGCATCTACAAGCATCGCGGCGCCCGTTCCCGCAAAGGCGATTATTACGGACCCTTCGCTTCGGCTGGCGCCGTCGGCCGCACCATCAATTCGCTGCAGCGCGCCTTCCTGCTGCGCAGCTGCACCAACTCCTTCTACGAGAACCGTACGCGGCCGTGCCTGCTCTACCAGATCAAGCGCTGCGCCGGACCTTGTACCGGAGAGGTTTCGCACGAGGACTACGCCGAGCTTGTTGGCGAGGCGAAGGACTTCTTGTCGGGCCGCAGCCAGAAGGTGAAGACGGAAATCTCGGCTGCCATGCAGCAGGCCTCGGAAGACCTCGATTTCGAGCGCGCCGCGATCTATCGCGACCGGCTGGCGGCCCTGTCGCATGTACAGAGCCATCAGGGCATCAATCCGGCCACCGTCGATGAGGCTGATGTCTTCGCCATCCATCAGGAAGGCGGCCAGGTCTGCATCCAGGTGTTCTTCTTCCGCACCGGCCAGAACTGGGGCAATCGCGCCTATTTCCCCAAGGCCGACCCGGCGCTGGAGGGATCGGAAGTGCTGGGCTCGTTCCTGGCTCAGTTCTATGACGACAAGCCGACGCCGCGCACCATCCTTCTGTCGCAAACCGTCGAGGACCAGGAACTGCTGGCCGAGGCGCTGTCGACCCGCGCTGGCCGAAAGGTCTCGATCTCGGTGCCGCAGCGCGGCGAGAAGAAGGACCTGATCGACAACGCCCTGCAGAACGCCCGTGAGGCGCTCGGCCGCCGGCTGGCTGAAACCTCGACGCAAGGCCGCCTGCTTGCCGGTATGGCCGAGACGTTTGGTCTCGCCAAGCCTCCGGTGCGCATCGAAGTCTACGACAACTCGCACATCATGGGCACCAATGCCGTCGGCGCCATGGTCGTCGCCGGGCCGGAAGGCTTCGTCAAGAACCAGTATCGCAAGTTCAACATCCGCTCGACCGAGATCACGCCGGGCGACGATTTCGGCATGATGCGCGAGGTTATGGAGCGGCGTTTTTCGCGGTTGCTCAAGGAGCATGGCGATGTCGTCGTGGCCGACGCGGCTGCAGGCGAGGCGGCGGATATCGAGGACGACATCTCCGGCAGTTTCCCGGCCTGGCCCGACGTCATCCTGATCGACGGCGGCCAGGGCCAGATGACGGCGGTGCGAAAGATTCTCTCTGATCTCGGCATCGAGGATCGTGTCGTGGCCATTGGCATCGCCAAGGGCCAGGACCGCGACGCCGGCCGCGAGCGCTTCTTCGTCAGGGGCAGAGATTCGTTCTCGTTGCCGGTTCGCGATCCCGTCCTCTACTTTGTCCAGCGGCTGCGCGACGAGGTCCACCGTTTCGCCATCGGTTCGCACCGTGCGCGCCGTAAGAAGGAGATGGTCAAGAGCCCGCTCGACGAGATCAGCGGCATCGGTCCCGGCCGCAAACGCGCCCTGCTGATGCATTTCGGCACCGCCAAAGCGGTCAGCCGTGCCGCCATCGAGGATCTGAGGAAAGTCGACGGCATTTCCGAACAGGTGGCGAAACTGGTCTACAATCATTTTCATGAGAGCTGAAAATGTATGGGAGTGTCTGCTGGGAAGGGTCGCACGGCCTGTGCTGTCTGGGCGTGTCGGGATCGGCATCTAATGGTATATGGCGCCTATGTCGCACCAAAGCGTGCTAAAGCGGCATAGATGCCTAGGAAGCCGAAGCCGCCGAGACCACCCTTGTCATGCGTGATCTGTGACAAGCGCATGAAGCGAACGCGCCACAATGGCCAGAAGCTATATTGCGGAAAGCGATGCACGAAACGTGCTGCCGAGTTGCGCGCAGCGGCGCGGTTGCAGGCTTCGGGACATTGCGACGTTCGCAGGTATCCGCCGATGTTTTAGCGAGGGGGCGGGAAAGTTGCGCAATTTGTCGTGAATAATTATTTCGATGAGAGCCGATGCATGTCGCCCAAAAATGCGCAGCGATTTTGGGGCGACGACATGCATCACACTTTCAGCACTTTTCGGCTGGCCAATCGATTTTGGCCTGTTGACCCCCTACAACAGCTTCTGATTTGAGTAGGCAGGCAGAAAGAGTTCCCTAGACATGGCCAAGCGCGCGTTCAACTTGCCCAACATGCTCACCTACGCCCGCATCGTCGCGGTGCCGCTGGTGGTGCTGTGCTTTTTTCTCGAAGGACATCTGAAGTCGAGCGAATTCGCCCGCTGGTCGGCGCTGATCATCTTCCTGCTCGCCTCGATCACCGATTATCTGGACGGTTACCTGGCGCGCGCCTGGCAGCAGACCTCCAACATCGGCAAGATGCTCGATCCGATCGCCGACAAATTGCTGGTCGCCACGTGCCTGTTGCTGCTGGCGGCCGACACCGATCGCCACGCCGGCATCGCCGGCTGGTCGCTGTGGGCGGCGATCATCATCCTGTGCCGCGAAATCCTCGTCTCGGGCCTGCGCGAATATCTGGCGGCGCTCAAGGTCTCGGTGCCGGTGACGCAGCTGGCAAAATGGAAGACGGCGATCCAGATGGTCGCCATCGCCTTCCTGCTGGCTGGGCCGGCCGGCGACAAGATCTTCCCGCTGACCACGCAGACCGGGCTGGTGCTGCTGTGGATCGCGGCGCTAGTCACGCTCTACACCGGCTACGACTATTTCCGCGCCGGCCTCAAGCACATCATGGACGAGTGAGATGACGACCCGGCTCATCTATTTTGCCTGGGTGCGCGAGCGGATCGGCCTGCCTGAGGAAGACGTCGACTTGCCTGCCGGCATCGAGACGGTCGCCGACCTCCTGCGCTGGCTGAAATCACGTGGCGAGGGCTACGAGCACGCGCTGCAATATCCCGACGTGATCCGCGTCGCCATCAACCAGGAACATGTCGAGCATCGCGAAAAGATCGCCGGTGCGCGCGAGATTGCGCTGTTCCCGCCGATGACCGGGGGCTGACCCATGTCAGCCGCCGTGGTGCCGACAGTGCGCATCCAGGCACAGGATTTCGACGTCGCCGCCGAGATCTCCAGACTGACGCAGGGCCGCGCCGACATCGGCGCCGTAGTATCATTCTCGGGCCTTTGCCGCGACGAGCAAGGTGCGCTCTCGGCACTCGAACTCGAGCATTATCCGGGCATGGCGGAAGCCGAGATCAGCCGCATCGCCACCGAAGCGCTTCAGCGTTGGCCGCTGCAAGGCCTCACCGCCATTCACCGCCATGGCAAGATTGCGCCTGGCGAGAACATCGTTCTGGTGGTGGCCGCCTCAGTGCATCGCCAGGCGGCGTTCGAGGCCGCGAACTTTCTCATGGACTACCTGAAATCGCGCGCCCCGTTCTGGAAGAAGGAGCATCGCACCGACGGCTCCGAGGGCGGCTGGGTCGAGGCCAAGGAAGCCGACGCCAGGGCCGCGCAACGCTGGAAACCGTCCGAATAAAACCTGCTGCAGCCATGCATTGACCGCAATCCTTTGGCCAATTGACCGCGGTTGGTCAGCCTGGGCAAGGGAGATGGTCATGCTGGACAGGATCGCCGAATTTTTCGTCTTCGGTTTCGTGCCTCTGGTCGTCGGCATGTTGGCCGTGCCGGAATTGTCCGTCGCCGCCGAAAATTCCGTGCGCGGCGAGGTGATCTATCGCGAGCGCATCGCCTTGCCGCCCAGTGCAGTGCTCTCCGTCCAGCTTGCCGACGTGTCGCTGGCTGACGCGCCTGCCGCGATCATCGGCAAGCAGACCGTGAAGCCGACCGGTCAGGTGCCGATCAGCTTCGAGATCAAATTCGACCCTTCCATTATCCGGCCGCAGATGACCTACGCGTTGCAGGCCCGGATCACTGTCGACGACAAGCTCCTGTTCGTCTCCGATATGCGCCATCAGATTGATCCGCTGACCGACGTGCCGCAGACCATTGTGCTGAAGATGGTCGCACCGAACGCCGAGTCGGCGGATGCTGTCTTTGGTCAGGTTTGGCTGGTCGACTATGTCGACGGCGTTGGCGCCATCACCGCGCCGCAAGCGACATTCAGGGTCAGCGAGGCCGGCAAGGCAGGCGGCAGCGGCCCCTGCAACACCTATTTCGCCACCGCCAAGGTCGATGGCCAGACGATCGCCATCAGCGACATCGGCTCGACCTACAAGGCCTGTGCGCCCGAGGTGATGGCCGAGGAAAAGGCGCTGTTCCATGCACTGACCAAGGCCGCGTCATACAGTGTCGATGCCGGCAGGCTCGTCATATCAGACAAGGATGGCCGCGAGATCCTGCGCTTCAGTGCCGCAAGCTGATTTCCCGGTTCGGCGTCATGGACCGGCTGCATGCCGACATGCTGCAGTTCGTGCGCGAGACCTGATTGTTGCGCCAATGAAAAAGGCCGGCGAGACGCCGGCCTTTTTTTGCGTGATCCAAGCTCGGGATTGTCGGCTCAGCCGACGATCTCGGTGTCCGAGAACCAGTACTTGATCTCTTCCGCCGCGGTCTCCGGCGCATCGGAGCCGTGCACCGAGTTTTCGCCGATCGACAGCGCATGCACCTTGCGGATGGTGCCTTCGGCGGCGTTGGCCGGGTTGGTGGCGCCCATCACTTCGCGGTTCCTGGCAATGGCGTTCTCGCCTTCCAGCACCTGCACGACGGTCGGTGCCGACGACATGAACTCGACCAGTTCGCCGAAGAACGGACGGTCCTTGTGGACGGCATAAAAGCCTTCCGCCTCACGGCGGCTCATCCAGACCCGGCGCGAAGCGATGACGCGCAGGCCGGCCTCTTCCAGCATTCTGGTGATGGCGCCGGTGAGGTTGCGCCGGGTCGCGTCCGGCTTGATCATGGAAAAGGTGCGTTCGAGCGCCATGGGTCGTCCTTCTGATGAGAATGGAATTGAGAGTGGCGGGCTCTATACAAGTCGCCCGGCCCATTGCCAAGGGGTGAGGAACGGTCCGCCAAGCGGACGGAAAGCCAATTGCTTGGCTTTCCGAGTGACGAACGCCCGGAGCGGGAGCGAAGGACTGGAACGCTGCGCGTTTCTGCGCCAGGCCGGCGCCGATGGGACAGACCAGCAGGCGAGATCGGATGGCTGTAATGCGATGCTTTGCTTGCTATAGTCGCGTGTCGGCGCCGCGCTGAAGTCGGCCCGAATGGAGACAATATGACCATGGCAGACGATCGTCAGGAACGCATTCGCAACCGCGCGCATCAGATCTGGCTGCAAGAGGGACAACCGGCTGGCCAGCATGATCGCCATTGGCACCAGGCGGCAGCCGACGTCGACCAGCAGGACGCCGCGGGCAAGCCGGCAGCCAAAAAGCCCGTCAAGAAGGCAGCCGTCGCCGCCAAGCCAAAAGCCGCCCCCAAGGAGGCGAAGGCTGCCCCAAAGACCAGCAAGCCCAAAAAGGCTGCGGCCAAGTAAGGCCTGGCTATCTCGCTGCTGACCTTGCTCGCAAGGGATTGACGGCGCTCGTGCTGCCTGGCGGCAGGGCAGGCGTTACACCGTCACGCCGCTGCGGCAGCCTTCCGCCCCAGCCCGCCATGCAGGTCGAGGCAGCGGGCGAACCATTGCGCCACCACGTCGCTGTCGTCGAGCAGCTGGTAGGGCGTGGCTATGCGCGCCCACTGCAGCGCACCGAAGACGATATAATCGGCAAACAGTGGCGAAGCACCGCCAATGTACGGCTGGTAGCCGAGCATTGAACGCAGCGGCTCCAGTGCGGCGCGGAATGTTGCCAGCCCGGCGTCGCGCGCGGTGACGACATCCTCCAGCTTCTTGCCGAGGCGCTGCTCACGGCTCCGGCGGAAATAAGCGGCGTTCTCTTCGTCCTGCATGGCATGGAGGTCGATGATCGCGGCGGTGGTGACATAGGGATGAATGGTCAGTTGCGACCAGCGTTCGATGAAGCGTGCCATCGCCTTGCCGCCTTCACCGCCAAACAGCGTCGGCCGATCCGGATAGGCTTCGTCGAGATAGAGCGCGATGGCGAAGGAATCCGCGACGACCGTCTCACCGTCGCGGATCACCGGAACGGTTTTCGAAACGCCGCTCTCGACAGCGGGCACCTCCAGAAAACGCGTCGGCGCGGTTGAGATGGCGAGCCCCTTGTGCGCAAGCGCCATCGCCACCTTCCAGCAATGCGGGCTGAACGGGCGTGTGGTGTCGCGTCCGACGAGGTCGTAGAGCAGAATGGTCATTGGCGTCGGCGTTCCTGCGGGGTAGGTAGGCCTCCGTGTCGACGCGAGCCGAGAGGAAACCATGAGACAGCATTTCATGATGTTTGCGGCCTACAATCAATGGGCCAACAACCGCATCTATGATGCCGCCGCGGAGCTCGACGAAGAGGAATTCAACCGCGACGTCGGGGCTTTTTTCGGCTCCATGATGGGCACGCTCAACCACCTGCTGACAGCCGACCGCATCTGGATGAAGCGCTTCACCGGCGAGGGCGACGCGCCAACGACGCTGGACGCCGTCCTGCACCGGGGCTTGCCCGGCCTGCGGAAGGCGCGTGAAGCCGAGGACAAGAGGATCATCGATTGGGTCGGCGGGCTCGGCGACAAGGCGCTGACGGGCCGCTTCACCTACATGACTGTCTCGGACATGCGCACGGTGTCGCAAAGGCTGGCGCCGGCGTTGGATCATGTCTTCAACCACCAGACCCATCACCGCGGCCAGGCGCATACGATTCTCACCATCCTGGGACGGCCAAGCCTGGGGTTGGACCTGATGCTCTTCCAGCGCACCGAGGAGGGCAGGGCTTTCGCCTGATCCCATGACGTTTTTCGTTGAAAGTCCAAGGTTGAACGGCCCGCGCTGACTATCGCTGCATTTTGTGCTTCAGCATTGCCTTTACGTCCGGCCACTCGGAATCGATGATGCTGAACCGGACGGAATTGCGCTTCCTGCCGTCCGGCATGATCCGCTCGTTGCGAACGATCCCCTCCTGCTTTGCCCCTATTCGCAGAATGGCTGCCCTTGACGCGTCGTTCAGTTCGTCCGTGGTGAATTGCACGCGGACACATCCCATGACCTCGAATGCATGGGTCAGGAGAAGATACTTCGCCTCGGTATTGATTCCTGATCGCTGAGCCGAGCTGCTGAGCCATGTGTGCCCAATCTCCAGCGTTCTATTGGTGCGATCGATCTTCCAGAACCGGGTGCTGCCGCAGATCAGCCCCGTGCTGCGCATCACGATCGCGTAAGGCATGACAGTGCCGGCCTGTCGTCCAGCCAGGGCGTTGGCAATATACCCATCGATCGAACCCGGTCCCGGGACCACGGTGGCCTTCAGGTTCCACAGCTCGCCATCCGCAGCCGCGCTCAGAAGCGCCGACGAATGGTCCTGCTCAAGCGGCGTGAGCTCAACGATCTTGCCGACCAGGCTGGGTTGCATGGATTGGCCGTCTATTGACCGATGGTTCTCAACTTCGGACATTGCTTCTGATCGGTCGACTCTCGTCGGTGGACAATCAATCCGACACTTGCGTAACAGATTTCCGGGGGTCGAAGCTCAGCCGCCGATCTCTGCGTCCAACTGGCTCTGCGTCAAAGCGGCTTCCGCCGTGATCCACTGCTTGAACAGGGATA
Organism: Mesorhizobium newzealandense; assembly: GCF_042682145.1. Classification (NCBI taxonomy): domain Bacteria; kingdom Pseudomonadati; phylum Pseudomonadota; class Alphaproteobacteria; order Hyphomicrobiales; family Phyllobacteriaceae; genus Mesorhizobium; species Mesorhizobium newzealandense. Next base: position 519,802 of record NZ_JBHUGZ010000030.1, read on the forward strand.
CCTTGCGCGCCGGCAGCGTCTTGTCGGGACAGACGAAATACCATCCCGCCGTGTTCGGGTGGTGCACCGCGAAAGGAGCCACCAGCCTTTCTGCACGGATATCGCTGGCCATATAGGCACGATTGGCCACAGCAAATCCCAATCCGGCACCGGCCGCCTCGTAGGACATCAAGCAAGAATCGAAATAGATGCTCTTGGTCTCGTGGAGCACGGAGCCGGCGCCGGCGAAGTCGAGCCATGATTGCCAGTTCTGGGTGCAGGTGTCGGAATGCAGCAGCGTGAAGTGGCGCAGATCTTCGGGCTTCACCTTCGACAGCGGCTTGTCGCCCAGGATTTCATGGAAGAGTTTCCTGCTGCACACCGGCGTCAGGTCCTCCTTGAACAGAAGGTCGGCGCTGAGCTCGGGGAACCGGCCGTCGCCATAGCGGATCTCGACATCGAATTCCGATGTCGAGAATTCATGCGTCGCGTAGGAGGTCGAGACGCGCATCTCGATGTCCGGGTATTGCCTTTGGAACAGCGGCAGGCGCGGAAACAGCCAGCGCGCGGCAAAGGTCGGCAACACTGAAATCTTCAACACATGCTCCTGCGATTGCCCGGTCGCTTCCATGCTGGCGGCAACGATTCGCTCCAGCGCCTCGCGAACCCGCGAAACATAGGTCTCGCCTTCCGGCGTCAGCGAGACGGCATTGCCGCCACGCAGGAATATCTTGAAGCGAAGCTGGTCCTCCAGGCTTTTGACGCGCTGGCTCACCGCGGAAGCGGTGATGAACTGTTCTTCACCGGCGCGCGTGAAATTCCTATGCCTCGCAGCACTCTCCACGATTTTCAGCGAGTTGAGGTTGACCTGACTGAGCAGACGCACGGTTTCGACCTTAAGCTGCGCTTACGCTAGCACTAGCATTCCTAATTTTACAGGGGTGGGTGAATTAATCGACTGTTTATCAAGTGTTGCCCCCATCCTGGAGAAGTACAATGAACGCCCATACCATTCCCGAACTGCGTTATGCGATGAGCCGCGAAGCCATCATCGGCCACGAAACCGCCTGGAAAGTGTCGAGTTTCGGCGTCGCGCAATATCTGCACGGCTATGACCCGGCACTGCTTGCCGCAATCGAGGAGGCCGCACTGAAGCTCAAGGCCAGCCATGCCGTGCACAAGCACCTCGACTTGACCTTCATCACCGGCGCCGACCGTTTCATCCCCGAGATCAAGGAGTTGCTGCATGACAAGCTGCGGCTGGAGCGGCTGTCCGACATGATGGGCACCAAGCTGGAGCCCTATCCGCTGTCGATCGTCGGCTCGACAGTGACCTTCATGAATCCCAAGGACGGCGCCGTGGAATGGCATTGCGATGGCGTTCCGGTCACCGAGCTCATTCCGCTGTCGATCAGCAATCCGCTGGTCGGCGGCCACCTCGAAATCTACTGCGACGACTCGGAAACCGGCCGCGCCATCCTCGAAGCCGGCCGCGAGATTCCGCGCAACCGTGTCATGCGCATCGATCACAAGATGAACTACGCGACGCTTGGGCAGTTTCTCGGCGTCCTGCACCGCACCGCGCCGATCCGATTCGGCGAGCGCGTCACGCTGGTGCTCAACCAGCGCTCGGTGGCCAAGCCCTATGTCGACGACAATCGCATGTTCTATCTCGCTGCCGACAACGACCATGACCGCGAATGGGTCAACGAGTTGGCCGAAGACGTCTGGACCAACCAGTTGCCGGCCTATCGCCGGTTCGAGGAAGAGCGTCTCGTTCCGGCGTCGCCCGAGGCACCGGTTCCGGGCGGAGCCAGGGAATCATGGTAATGAACCATGATCCCGAAAAGTGGGAACCGGTTTTCGGACAGGATCATGGTCGAAGACAGAGATAGAACCCCATACGGTTTCTTTAGGCATGGATCAGGCTCGATATCCGCGCTGGTCTTCGCTGCGGGCGCGGTGGCGTTGTGGTCGACCAATGCGCTGGTCGGCAAATCCCTGCTGGCCAGTCATCCGGTGTCGAAGGTGCAGTTCCTGCAATTTACGGGAGCTGCACTCGTCTTCGCCGCCATCCGGTTGATGAGCAGGGATAGTGCCGCGCCCGTCACGGCGAGGGCAGCATTCGTGCCTCTCGCGGTGGGCTTCATCGGTCTGGTCGGCACCATGGTGCTGCAATACATCGCCTTCGCCTCGATGCCGGTGATCGAGGCCAATCTGGTGGCCTACACCTGGCCGTTGATGGTCGCGGCGGCGGTCATCGCCTTGGAGAGCCCGCGGCGCCCGGCATTGCTGGGCGGCGCCGCGATCGTGGGCTTCATCGGCGTTGCACTGGTGGTTTCGGGAGGGCGCAACCAATCCTGGCTCCAGGGGGATCTCGTCGGCTATCTCGCCGCATTCGGGTCCGCACTGTGCATGGCCTTCTATTCGGTCATGGTGGGACGGCTTGCCACCTCGCCGGATCGTCTGTTGCTGCCATCGTCGCTGATCGGTGTCGCCTTGACGTTCTTGTGGTGCGCTCGCGACGGTTTCGCCTGGCCCGTTGGCACGGACCTGGTTCTCGGCCTCTATCTCGGCGCTGGTCCGATGGGGTTGGGCTACTACTTCTGGTCGCGCGCCTTGAAGCTCGAAGGCAGCGGCAAGGTCGCGGTCGTCGCCTATCTCACGCCGATCGCTTCGACGCTGCTGCTGACCTTGTCGGGCGAAACGCTGACGTTGACGGCCATCGTCGGAGCTATCCTCGTCATCGGCAGTTGTGTCGCGGTCGGCTTGGAGCGTTCGGAGGCCGAAAATCATGTTTGACGAAAATGAACGTCTCGCCAGGCAGGAAGCGTATTGGCTGATCAAGGAATTCGGCGCCGAGGCCCCGCTTTACGCCGCGATGAAGGCCGAAAAGGCGATAGAACAGAAGGATTTCGGGCGTTGCGCCCGCTGGAAGCGTATTCTAGAGATATTGGCCGACGGCCATGCTGCGAAGTCTGCCAGTTCCAAGTATTAGATTTTCTAATTTGCGCGACGTCGATTTCCGATGAAAAATACTTGTTGCGAGTCCTAATTCCTTTTTGAGACTTCGTGGTCCGTTGGGGGACGCGCCTAAAGAGATACATCGACATAAGTCTTCGCTGGGGTGGATGACTTTGTCGCAAATAGGGTGAAAGAATTGTCAAATATCGATGATAAGACCGTTATCGAACTGACGGCCGATATTGTCTCGGCCTATATCGGCAACAATCCGCTTCCGGCTTCCGGTCTGCCTGAGTTGATTGCCAGCGTCAGCGCTTCGGTTCGCAAGCTGGCTGGTGCGCCTGTCGTGGAAAGCCCGACCCTGGTTCCGGCTGTGAACCCGAAGAAGTCGGTGTTTCCCGACTACATCATCTGCCTTGAGGACGGAAAGAAGTTCAAGTCGCTGAAGCGGCACCTCAGGACGGATTACGGCCTGAGCCCGGACGACTACCGGGCCAAATGGGGTCTGCCGCCGGACTATCCGATGGTTGCGCCAAACTATTCGGCGACACGGTCGGCACTGGCAAAGTCGACAGGACTTGGCCGCAAACCGGCAGCAGCGCCGGCCGCCGTGGCCAAGGCGACGAAGCGCAAGGCCGCTACCTGAAAGCTGCCTGGCCGGGTAGGCCAGCCGCTGATCGGCTGCTTTGACGGCGCCCTCGCGGGCGTCGTTTTCAGGCCTTGTGCGGCCAACAGGCCCGCAAGGTCTTGCGAAGCGTTGATGTCCGGTGCAAAAGCGCGGCCATGCTGATCATCAACGACCTTTCGCTCCGCATGGCCGGACGCCTGCTTCTCGACCACGCCTCGCTGACCTTGCCGGCTGGCACCAAGGCCGGTCTTGTCGGCCGCAATGGCACCGGCAAGACGACGCTGTTCAAGGCCATCACCGGTGACCTGGCTTCCGAGACCGGCTCGATCAGCCTGCCCAAGAACACGCGCATCGGCCAGGTGGCGCAGGAAGCGCCAGGCACCGAGGATCCGCTGATCGAGATCGTGCTCAAAGCCGATCTCGAGCGGACGGCACTGCTCGAAGAGGAAAAGACCGCAACGGACCCGCACCGCATCGCCGACATCCACATGCGGCTGGCCGACATCGACGCGCACTCAGCCGAGTCTCGCGCGGCCACCATTCTTGCAGGTCTCGGCTTCGATGATGCCGCGCAGCGCCGCCCGGCCTCGTCCTTCTCCGGCGGCTGGCGCATGCGGGTGGCGCTTGCGGCGGTGCTGTTTGCCGAGCCCGACCTTTTGCTGCTCGACGAGCCGACCAATTATCTCGACCTCGAAGGCACGCTGTGGCTGGAAAACTATGTGTCGAAATATCCGCACACCGTGCTTCTGATCTCGCACGATCGCGACCTGCTCAACCGCGCCGTCAATTCGATCGTTCATCTCGACCAGAAGAAGCTGACCTTCTGGCGTGGCGGCTACGACCAGTTCGAGCGCCAGTACACCGAGCAGAAGGAACTGCAGGAGAAGGGCCGGGTCAAGCAGGAAGCCGCCCGCAAGCATATGGAATCCTTCGTCGAGCGCTTCCGCGCCAAGGCCTCCAAGGCGAGACAGGCGCAGTCGCGGATCAAGGCGCTGGAGAGGATGAAGCCGATCGCCGCGATCGTGAACGATACGGTGCGGCCATTCTCCTTCCCGGAACCGGTCAAGACGGTGGCCTCGCCGATCGTGGCGCTGAACAACGTCAATGTCGGCTACACCGAGGGGCAGCCGATCCTGAAGAAGATGACGCTGCGCATCGACGCCGACGACCGCATCGCGCTGCTTGGCGCCAACGGCAACGGCAAGTCGACCTTCGCCAAATTGCTGTCCGGCCGGCTGAAGCAGGAGAGCGGCACGATGACGGTGGCGCCCGGGCTGAAGGTGGCGATCTTCGCCCAGCACCAGCTCGACGATCTCAGGCCTGAGGAAAATGCCTACGAGCATGTGCGCCGGCTGATGCCGGAGGCGCCGGAATCGAAAGTGCGCGGCCGCGTCGCCCAGTTCGGCCTCACCACCGAGAAGATGAACACCGCCGCCAAGGATCTGTCCGGCGGCGAGAAGGCACGGCTGTTGATGGGCCTGTCGGCCTTCGAGGGACCGAACCTGTTCATCCTCGACGAACCGACCAACCATCTCGACATCGACAGCCGCGAATCGCTGATCCATGCGCTGAACGAATTTCCCGGTGCGGTGATCCTGATCTCGCACGATCGCCATCTGCTGGAGGCGACCGCCGACCGGCTGTGGCTGGTCAAGGACGGCGCCGTCAACCCGTATGACGGCGACCTCGAAGACTACAAGACGCTGGTCACCGGTGTGTCGGGCGACCGCCGCGGCAAGCGCGAGGCGGACAAGGCGTCAAAGGCCGACCGCCGTCGCGATGCGGCAGCGCGCCGCGCTGCCTTCGAGCCGCTGGCCAAGGAAATCCGCGCCACCGAAGCGCTGATGGACCGCATCCGCAAGCGCATCGACGGCATCGAGGACGAGCTGTCCAATCCGGCCGTCTACGAGAAGGATCCCTCGACGGCCACCCGATTGGCCAAGGAGCGCTCACAACTGGCCCAGACGCTGGCTGGCCACGAGGAAAAATGGCTGACCATGTCGGCCGAATACGAGGAAGGCACGGCGGAGTAGGGTGCGCAGTTCTTGCCTTCTCCCCCTGTGGGAGAAGGTGTCGTCGCAGGCGACAGATGAGGGGTGCTTCGCGGAGTGAGGTGCTGAAGGGGTGATGAGATGCTTGAAGGTCGGGAGTGGCGCAAGAACGGTGGAGCATCAGACGAGGCGATCCAGAAACTCAGAGATGTTGCGCCTGTTGTCCTGCCTGAAAGCTATTTTGCCCTTCTCTCTCTCACCAACGGTGGAGAAGGCCCATTGCCAACCCAGCCGCTATGGCTGGCCTTGGATGCCGCGGAAGAGGTGATCGAAACAGAACAGCAGGGGACCTTCAAGGAGTTCTTTCCGGGTTTTTTCGTCATCGGCAGCAACGGGGGCGGCGAGGCGATCGCGTTCGATCTACGCACCGCCGGGCCTTATCCGCTCGTTGCTTTCGACATCACAAATAGTGATCTGATCGAAAGCGTTTGGCCCATTGCACTGGACTTTGACGAATTCTTGGGCTTGATCGGCCTTTCGGACGAATAGCACAGCGGGGGTTGTTGGGCCTCGCCCATCTGCCCCTACACGCAGCCCTCACACCCCGCTAATCTCATTCCTCAGGTAACGGAGGAGTCCCGATGGCGGCAGCCGATGATTTCATGGACGAGTTTACGCGCGAGGATGGCTTTTTCCTCGGCCTTCACCAACGACAATTCGATCCAGTTGCGGCCGAAAGAGCACTGCAGATTCTGAGACTGATTGAGATCGGCACCGATCACGGGACGAACTACTTGCTTGCGGACCACATGTTCCAGGCTGACTTCGAGCTTCGCGTCCAGGAGCCCTACAATCGAGACAACAAGCAGTTTGAGCGCTATCACCGCCTGTTCTTTGATGAGATTGCCATGAGATTTGTTGCCCTCGGCAGCTTGGGCGAAACGCTGCGCAAAGAATAGTGTCTGGAGGGGCAACTGATGTCCAAGGAGTTGTGGATCAAGGAGGCCTTCTAGCGAACGACCCCAAGACAAGCGTCAAATGCTCTGAATGCGGCGAGGCAGATTTGGACGTCTTCGACACCAAGGCGGGTAAGGATCATGTCGAGCGGCACATGCACTGCCCGAAATGTGGTGCCTACAACGCGCTCCACAAGAACGTCAGCTTCGACCGGCGATGAGGCCCTGCGGCGACGGCACACCTCCCTTTGTGGGGAGGGTCGATCCGCGAAGCGGAGCGGGGTGGGGCAGCGAGACGGTTCACCCCACCCCGGCGCTGCGCGCCGACCCTCCCCATCAAGGGGAGGGTAAGAGCTGGCCCTACACGCCGCGCCTGAAAGCCGTTAGACAGGTGCCATGAACCAGCACGCCAAGCTCAGAATCGGCCATTCGGCCTGTCCGCATGATTGCCCGTCGACCTGCGCGCTCGAGGTCGAGCTGCTTGATGGCAACCGTATCGGCCGCGTCCATGGCGCCAAGGCCAACAGCTATACGGCAGGCGTCATCTGCGCCAAGGTCGCCCGCTATGCCGACCGTGTCCATCATCCCGACCGTTTGCTGAAACCGCTTATCCGGGCCGGCGCCAAGGGCGACGGCGTCTGGAAGGACGCGAGCTGGGAGGCCGCACTCGACCTCGTCGCCGAAAAATTCATCGCGGCCGAGGAGAAATACGGTTCGGAGACGGTCTGGCCGTACTACTATGCCGGCACGATGGGATTGGTGCAGCGCGACGGCATCGACCGGCTGCGCCACGCCAAGAAATACTCCGGCTTTTTCGGTTCGATCTGCACCAATCTGGCCTGGACCGGCTGGATGATGGGAGCCGGCGCCTTGCGCGGGCCCGATCCGCGCGAGATGGCGAAATCCGACTGCGTGGTGATCTGGGGCACCAATGCGGTGGTCACCCAAGTCAACGTCATGACCCACGCGATCAAGGCGCGCAAGACGCGCGGCGCCAGGATCGTCGTCATCGACGTCTATGAGAACGCGACGATGAAGCAGGCCGATCTCGCCCTGGTGCTGAAGCCGGGCACCGACGGCGCGCTGGCTTGCGCGGTCATGCATGTGCTCTTCAGGGAAGGCATGGCCGACCGCACCTATCTCGAAAAGTACACCGACGATCCCAAGGGGCTGGAAGAGCATCTGAGGACTCGCACACCGGAATGGGCAGCGGCCATTACCGGTTTGACGGTTGCCGAGATCGAGACCTTCGCCCGCCTCGTCGGCACGACGAAGAAGACCTATTTCCGTCTCGGTTATGGCTTTGCGCGCCAGCGCAACGGCTCGGTCAACATGCACGCGGCCGCCTCCATCGCCGCGGTCACCGGCTGCTGGCAATATGAGGGCGGCGGCGCCTTCCACTCCAATTCCGGCATCTTCAAGCTCAACCAGGATGTGCTGGAAGGCACGAAGATGCGCGATCCCAGTATCCGCTACCTCGACCATTCGCGCATCGGCCCGGTGCTGACCGGGGCGAAGGATGCGCTCTATGGCGGCCCGCCGGTGACGGCGATGCTGATCCAGAACACCAATCCGGCCAATGTCGCGCCCGAACAGCGGCTGGTGAAGCAGGGTTTTCTGCGCGACGACCTGTTCACCTGCGTGCACGAGCAGTTTATGACCGACACCGCAAAACTCGCCGATGTCGTGCTGCCGGCGACGATGTTCCTCGAGCACGACGACATCTACAAGGGCGGCGGCAACCAGCACATCACGCTCGGCCCCAAGCTGATCGACCCGCCGGAAGGGCCACGCACCAACCATTTCGTCATCGAGGAACTGGCGCAGCGCCTCGGCGTCGCCGACCGTCCGGGCTTCGGCATGACCGAGCAACAGCATATCGACATCATCCTTGGCAAGCGCGGGCTGGGCAGTTTCGACAGCTTGAAGGAAGACAAGTGGGTCGACCTGCAGCCGGATTTCGACACCGCGCATTTCATCAAGGGATTTGGCCATGCGGACGGGAAATTCCGCTTCCGCGCCGACTGGACCGGGCAGGCGGCCCCCAACCGGCCGCCGAAGAGCATGGGCCTGTTCGGCCCGGTGGAGCGGCTGCCGGAATTCCCCGACCATGTCGATCTGATCGAGGTCGCCGATGAGGCGCATCCGTTCCGGCTGACGACATCGCCGGCGCGCAACTTTCTCAACTCGACATTTTCGGAAACACCGGTGTCGAAGGCCAGGGAAGTGCGGCCGGAACTGCTTCTGCATCCCGACGATGCGGCAGCTCATGGGCTCGCCGACGGCGACCGCGTCGAGGTCGGCAACGAGCGCGGCGAAGTCGTGCTGCACGCAAAACTGTTCAACGGCATCAAGCGCGGCGTCGTCATCGCCGAAGGCATCTGGCCAAACAGCGCGCATGAGCGCGGCGAAGGCATCAACGTGCTGACCGGCGCCGATGCGCCCGCACCCTATGGCGGCGCTGCCTTCCACGACAACAAGGTGTGGCTGCGCGCGGCAAGTTGAGGCTGAAGAGAACTCCGCTCATCTGGCGCCAAATCATACCGGCAGTATTTCGGCCGCCTTTTTTCGGTCTCGCCGCAGGCGGATGTCATCAGCGATCTGCTCTGCCTCGATCGAGATTTCGCGCAGCAATCCGGTGACCGGATTGTGAAAGCCGATGAGATAAAGGCCGAGCTCCGAAGCCCGCGCATTGACGCCGCTGCGGCTCGGCTGGACGTCGGGCTCCAGCAATCTGGCAAAGCCCGGCCGGAAGCCCGTGGCGAAGATAATCGCATCGAACTCGCCCTGCTTGCCGTCGGCAAAACGGGCGCCTTGTTCGGTGATCTCGGCAATGTCGGGTGCGACCTTGATCGCGCCTTCGCGGATCTTGCTGACCGTGCCGACATCGATCACCGGGATGCGCGCCGCCACGGCGATCTGCTGCAACATCCCTTGGCTCGGCCGCTTGAGCCCATATTTCTCCAGTCGGCCGAGCGCCAGATCGAGAATGAGAGGGAATAACGCATCATTGATGCGTTGCGGCATCAGGCGCGCCGCCATGCCGATCATCTGGATGGGCACGCCAAGCAACTCGCGCGGCACGATATGAACGCCGCCGCGCACCGAAATCGTTGGTCGCGCGCCGCCTTCCACCAGATCGAGCGCAATCTCGGCGCCGGTGTTGCCCATACCGATGATCAGCACCGATTGGCCGGCAAAAGGCGTGGCGTTGAGATAGTCGGCGCTATGCAGCCTCATACCCCTGAAGGCATCGGCGCCGGCAAATCCGGGCATCAGTGGCTCGGCGTTGTTACCCGATGCGATCACCACGTGGGAGGCATGCACGATGCCGGATGTCGCTTCGACATGCCAGCTTCTGCCTTGCCGGGAAATCGCCCGCACCGTCTCTCCAAATCGGGGCCGCAGATCGAAGCGTTGCGCGTAGGCATCGAGATAGTCGGCGAAGAGATCGCGCGGCACGTAGCGCGGATAATTCTTGGGAAAGGGTACGAAGGGCAGCGAGGAATAGCGTTTGGTCGTGTGCAGGTGGACGCGCTCATAGTGGCGTCGCCAGGCCGGTGCGGTCTGCTCCTCTTTTTCGAGGATGACGAAGTCGACACCTGTCTGTCGCAGGCATGCAGCAATCGCCAGGCCTGCCGGCCCGGCACCGATGATTGCAACTGAAGTGATGTCGTCCAACCGCGCCTCCGCCGCCGAATTCGTGACGCCGAGAATGTCAGAAACATGGCGGTCAGGCGAGGGCGGCAATTCTCATCCTGGCAAGGGCACCGTCAGCCCGACCTTGACGCGATCCATGGCAACGAAGGTGCGGAACTTCCGCACATTGTTGCTGTCGAAGAACAGTTTTCGCGTCAGCGCCTCGTAAGCACCCATGTCGGCCACGGTGATGACCAGAATGAAGTCGGCCTCGCCGGTGACGTAGTAGCATTGCTGCACTTCCGGCGCGGCCGAGAACTGCCGCTTGGCCGCGTCGATGAGCTCGGCGCGTTCGCTCTCGAGCTCCACCTCGACGAAGATGGTGATGGGTTGGCCGACCGCCGCCGGCTCGACGATGGCGACATTGCCGGCAATGACGCCGCTCTGTTCCATGCGCTTGATGCGGCGCTGCACCGCCGGCGCCGACAGGTTCACCGCTTCGCCGATCAGCCGCTGCGGCGTCGCGTTGTCCCGCTGCAGGATGGCAAGGATGGCGAGATCGAAACTGTCGAGTGGAGGCAGCGATTCAGGCAATAGACATGTCCCTGACGAAACAAACTTGCAATTCAAAGGCCATATTACAGCGCTCTTTGCATCGGTCCTGCAATATGTTCTCGCTGGACGCCAAGGAGGGCCGCCAGTGTTCCTGCTCAATCACAACGTCTTGCACCGCCAGCCGCTCGACCAGGCCGATGCCGAAACGCTTGGAATTGCCGGTTCCGATACGGTCGAGCGTTTCCTTGCCCGTCGCGACAATCACCGGGAAACGCCATTGCATACGCTGCCGGCGCTCGCTGCCGAACTCGGCCTCGGTGCGTTGCATGTCAAGGATGAGGGGTTTCGCCTCGGCCTCGGCAGCTTCAAGGCGCTTGGCGGTGCCTATGCTGTCTTCCGTCTGGTGCTGGAAGAGGCAAGCCGGTCGCTTGGCCGGCCTGTCGATGTGGCCGATCTCCACCAGCCGGATGTGCGGGCGATCGCTGCGACGATGACTGTTGCCTGTGCGACCGACGGCAACCACGGCCGCTCGGTCGCGCAAGGTGCGCAACTCGTCGGTGCGCGTGCGGCGATCTTCGTTCACGCCGGCGTCAGCGAAGAGCGTGTCGCCGCCATCGCTCGCTATGGCGCCGAGATGATCCGCGTCGACGGCAATTATGACGACTCGGTCAGGCAAGCCGCTCAAGTTTCGGATGAGAATGGCTGGACCGTGGTCTCAGACACCTCGTGGCCGGGCTATGAGCGCATTCCCGGCCTCGTCATGCAGGGCTATACGGCAATCGTGCGCGAGGCGCTGCGCCAGCTCCGGGAGCCGCCGACCCATGTCTTCGTGCAGGCCGGTGTCGGCGGCATTGCCGCCGCGGTGGCAGGCCATCTGGCCATCGTGCTCGGTGACGCCAGACCGACCTTTGTCGTGGTCGAGCCGGCTCGTGCCGCTTGCGTTTTTGCAGCCGCCCAGGCCGGGCGCCCGGTCAAGGTCGCGCATGACCAGTCGACCGTGATGGCCATGCTCGAATGCTACGAGGCCTCTCCGGTCGCCTGGCGGGTGCTGGCGCGTGCCGCTGATGCCTTCATGACAGTGGATGAGGACGAGGCCATCGCGGGGATGCGGCGGCTTGCGCGGCCGGCCGCCGGCGATCCGGTGATCATCGCCGGCGAAAGCGGCGGCGTCGGCCTTGCCGGGCTGATCCGGGCGGTGGCTGACAACCAAGCCGATCTCGGACCGGACGGAAAATCCCGCGTGCTGGTGATCAACACCGAAGGCGCCACCGACCCGCATCGTTATGCCGAACTGGTTGGCATGAGCCCGGCCGATGTGCTGGCCGGCAAGATGCTTGCAGGAGCAAATTTGTGATCGCGGTCGACGCGCAGCGCCTGCTTGGCCGTATCCGCGAACTCGGTGCCGCCGGTCGCGACGGCGAGGGCAGGCTGGTGCGCCTTGCCGCCTCCGATGCCGACAGGCTGGGCCGCGACCTCTTCGTCGGCTGGCTCAGGCAGGCAGGCCTCGATATCGCCGTCGACCGGGTCGGCAATATTTTCGGCATCTGGCAAAGCGCGGACAATGCAGCGCAGGCGCCGCTGCTCATCGGCTCGCACATCGACACCGTCATCGATGCCGGCATCTATGATGGCTGCTACGGCGTGCTTGCCGGGCTGGAGGTGATCGAGACGCTCAAGGCATCAGGCTTTTCGCCATCGCGCCCGGTCGCGGTCGCTGCCTTCACCAACGAGGAGGGCGTGCGCTATACGCCCGACATGATGGGCTCGCTGGTCCATGCCGGCGGCATCGGCGTCGAGACGGTGCTGGCGGCCGTCGGCACCGATGGCAGCGTGCTCGGGCAGGAGCTTGCCCGCATCGGCTATGCCGGCGACCAGGAGCCCGGCTTCCTCAAGCCGCACGCCTATCTGGAACTGCATATCGAGCAAGGGCCGGTGCTGGAGCGCGAAGGCGTACCGATCGGCGCCGTGGAAAATCTGCAAGGCATCTCCTGGCAACGCATCACCATCGACGGCGTCGCCAACCATGCCGGCACCACGCCGATGTCTATGCGCAGCGACGCCGGCCACGCTGCCGCCAGGGTCATCACCTTCCTGCACGATAGGGCCAAAGCCTCAAACAAGCCGACGGTCGCCACCGTCGGTACGATGCGCTTCGAGCCGAATGCCATCAACGTCATTCCCTCCCGAGCCATCTTCACCGTCGATCTGCGCGATCCCGACGAGCAGCGCCTGCAGGCGGAGGAGGCCGCACTTGCTGCCTATCTCGAGCACCTTGCCGCCGCCGAGAACGTGGCGATCTCTGTGGAGCGGCTGGCCCGCTTCGAGCCGGTGATCTTCGACATCCGCATTGTCGAACTGATCGAAGCCGCCGCGAAAAACCACGGCCTTGGCGTCAAACGCATGACGTCCGGCGCCGGCCACGATGCACAGATGATGGCGCGCATTGCGCCGGCAGCGATGATCTTCGTGCCGAGTGCCGGCGGCATCAGTCACAATCCGCGCGAACACACTGAAGATGCCGAGCTTGTTGCCGGCGCCAACATCCTGCTTGATGTGGTCACAGAGCTTGCAAAGTAGGTCAGGAGGGGCAGAAGAAATGTCTGAACTCGATCGTGACGCGCTGAAGCAGGAGATGATTTTCTGGCGGCGCGATTTGCACGCGCATCCGGAGTTCGGCTTCGAGGAAAAGCGCACCGCGGCCTTCGTCGCCGCCAAGCTGCGCGAATTCGGGTTGGACGATGTCGCCGAAGGTGTCGGCGGCACCGGCGTAGTCGGCACGCTGAAGCGCGGCAGCGGCAACCGGGCGATTGCGCTCAGGGCCGACATGGATGCGCTGCGCATCACCGAGCAGTCAGCCGCGCCCTACCGTTCCGGCAATCCCGGCATCATGCATGCCTGCGGCCATGACGGCCACACAGCGATGCTGCTCGGTGCTGCAAAACTGCTGGCCGGTGAGGGCGGTTTCGACGGCACCGTTCGCTTCGTCTTCCAGCCAGCCGAGGAATGGGGCAAGGGCGCACTCTCCATGCTCGACGATGGGTTGATGCGGCGCTTCCCCTTCGACGAGATCTTTGGTCTGCACAACATGCCCGGCCTGCCCATCGGGCATTTCGAGACACGCGCCGGGCCGATCATGTCGGCCGAGGACAATTTCGAGATCGTGCTGAAAGGGCTCGGCGGCCATGCCGCGCGCCCGCATTCGGGCAATGAAACGCTGGTCGCCGCCTGCGCGCTGGTCACCAATCTGCAAACCATCGTCTCACGCCGGTTGAGCCCGGCCGACATCTCAGTGGTTTCGGTGACCGAGCTGATCACCGACGGCACCCGCAACGCGCTGCCCGGTCTTGCCCGCATCCTCGGCGATGCGCGCAGCTTCCGCCCCGAGGTCAGCGCCGAGATCGAGCGGCAGATGTGCATCATCGCGGAGGGCACCGCCGCCGCCTACAATGTCAGCGCCGAGGTCAATTACAGCCGCGAGTTCGTGCCGCTGCGCAATGATGCCGAACTGGTCGATGCGGCGTTTGCCGCCGCCGGAAGCGTTTTCGAGCCCGCCAACATCGCCGTCGCCCGCCAACCGATGACCGCCTCGGAGGATTTCGCCCGCTTCCTCGATCATGTGCCGGGCTGTTTCGTCTTCCTCGGCAATGGCGAGACCTCGGCGCCGCTGCACAATTCCAGCTACGACTTCAACGATGACGGGCTGCTGTTCGGCACGAATTTTCATGTCGCCGTGGTCAGGCAACGACTGAGCGGCGAAACTGGAAGATGATCGCGGCTTGATTGCCAGGCTGCGCTCGCCGCTGGCCCAAACACCATCGCTATCGGCAGCCAGCTCCCGAGATTATTGATCTCTCCCAGTCTTTGTTGAACTCCCCAATTCTTGTTGGACTCATTGCCGGAGATCGGACGCTGATGACCAGGATTTCACTTCTGGGAATTCCCCATGACGACAACTCGTCCTTCTTTAAAGGCCCGGCGCAAGCGCCCGCCCACATCCGTCCCGAATTGTTCTCCGATGCCTACAGCATGTGGAGCGAAACCGGTTTCGATCTGACCGACAGGCTTGTCGATCATGGCGACGTCCGCTTCGACGCCGCCACCGATCCATGGGACCTGATCGAAAGCGAGGTTGGACGAGCGTTGGAGCCGGGCGATCCGCTGATCTGCCTCGGCGGCGACCACGCCATCTCCTGGCCCATACTGCGCGCGGTGCGCCGCCGGCATCCCAGCCTGACCATTCTGCACATCGACGCGCACCCCGACATGTATGATGCCTATCAGGGCAATCCGCGCTCCCACACCTCGCCCTTCGCCCGCATCATGGAAGAGCGGCTTGCCGATCGCCTCATCCAGGTTGGCCTGCGGACCGTCAACGATCATCATCGCGACCAGTTCAAGCGGTTCGGTGCCGAGGTGATCGAGGCGGCGCGGTTCAGCGACAATCTCCAGCTCGATCTCAACACGCCGGTCTATATCTCGATGGACCTCGATGGGCTCGACCCGGCTTTTGCGCCAGGTGTCTCGCACCGCGAACCCGGTGGTTTGACCACGCGTCAGGTCATCAACCTGATTCAATCGGTCAACCAGCCGATCGTGGCAGCTGATATCGTTGAATTAAACTCGCCTCGCGACATCGCCAATCTGACCGCCATCGTGGCGGCAAAACTCCTCAAGGAAATTGCCGGAATGATGATCAAGACACGCGCGTAACGGGCCGGCGACCAGCAACTCGTGTAAATCGGTACGCTTTTAACGAAGACAATCGCCCGATGACGCGAGGGAAAGACTCAGCTAGCCTCTGCTTTGCGGCGGACCTATTATCCGCTTGGCCGGCGCTTCATTCTTCCTCCCAAGCGGCGCCGGCCTTCTTCCTCAAAAGTCCTCCCTGCTGCTGATGCTAAATTAGCGAAAATAAATTTAGAGCATTTCGGCTTGCCGGAAATTAGCGTCATTCGGTCATAAGTTTGGCATGCCTTTGGGGTGGCTGGCAGGAAGATCGATGCGCGGGCGTGGATGGATCAAGGCGTTGCGTCAGGACGAGGCTCGGCAGGTGCGTGCGCGCATCGCCGAACTGGAGCGCGATCTGATGTCGACGTCACCTCAGGGGCGCCATAAGCGGCACGAGGCAGGACACGAACTTCGCAACGCGAAGTTCCGCCTCCAGCGTCTCGAGGAATGCATCACCGAAATACCGGAGAAATGTGCGCGTTAGCGGAAGCGATCGTCGCCCCTCGATCTCTTTGCCGCGCTGTCAAGACAGTCGGCGGAAGGAACCAAATGCCGTCTCCTCGGTTGGTCCTGCTCCAATGGAGTATTGCAACCATGTTCCGTCTGCTTGTCGCCAGCGCTTTGGCCTATGTCACCTATCGCATCGCCAGGAAGATGGTCGAGGACGTCCCCGATACAATCGACCCGCTGCTGGTGCCGCCGTCGCAATATGATCGTGAGGCCTTGCGCCGGCAGTCAGTGGCGATGGGGATCGACCCGCAACGCTAGGGTGTTCCTCACGCGCGCCAAGACATCCTCGCATCGACGTTGCGAACAAAGCAGAAACGATGCTTGATGGGCGATGAACCTCGCCACCCCTGATTCGATCTTTCGGGAACCGACCCTCCAGCCTGCCTATCTCGCCCGGCTGAACGACGCCCAGCGTCGGGCCGTCGAGCATGGCGACGGGCAGATCGCCGGGCCACTGCTGGTCATCGCTGGCGCCGGCTCCGGCAAGACCAACACGCTGGCGCACCGCGTCGCCCATCTGATCGTCAAGGGGGCCGACCCGCGCCGCATCCTGCTGATGACATTTTCGCGCCGCGCCGCGTCCGAAATGGCCAGGCGCGTCGAGCGCATCGCTGGCGAGGTGCTCGGCCGCGACGCCGCGGTGATCACCGATGCGCTGACCTGGGCCGGCACCTTTCACGGCATCGGTGCCCGGCTGCTGCGCGACTATGCGCTGGAGATCGGCCTCGACCCGGCCTTCACCATTCACGACCGCGAGGATTCCGCCGACCTGATGAATCTGGTCCGGCATGAGCTCGGCTTCTCGAAGACGGAAGCGCGTTTTCCGACCAAAGGCACCTGCCTTGCCATTTATTCGCGTGCCGTCAACGCGCAGGCGCCGCTGGACGAAGTGCTGGGCTCCGCCTTCCCCTGGTGCGCCGGCTGGGCCGAGCAGTTGAAGCAGTTGTTCGCTGGTTATGTTGAGGCCAAGCAGGCGCAGAACGTGCTCGATTACGACGACCTGCTGCTCTACTGGGCGCAGATGGCAGCCGAACCTGAAATAGCGGCGCATCTGGGTGGGCGTTTCGACCATGTGCTGGTCGATGAATACCAGGACACCAATCGCCTGCAGGCCTCGATCCTGATGGCGCTCAAACCCGACGGCGCCGGGCTGACCGTGGTGGGCGACGATGCGCAGTCGATCTATTCGTTTCGCGCCGCCGAAGTACGCAACATCCTCGATTTTCCAAAACAGTTCGCGCAGGCCGCCGATGTGGTGATGCTGGAGCGCAATTACCGCTCGACCGAGACCATTCTGGCAGCCGCCAATGCGGTGATCGGCGAGGCCTCGGAGCGCTTCACCAAAAACCTGTGGTCGGAGCGCAAATCAACCGACAAGCCAAGACTGGTGAGCGTGCGCGACGAGGTCGAGCAGGCCAATTTCGTCTGCGACACCATTTTGGCCGAACGGGAAGCTGGCACGGCGCTGAAATCGCAGGCGGTGCTGTTTCGCGCCTCGCACCACAGCGGTCCGCTGGAGATCGAGCTGACGCGGCGCAACATTCCCTTCGTCAAGTTCGGCGGCCTGAAGTTCCTCGATGCCGCCCACGTCAAGGATGTGCTGGCGGTGCTGCGCTTTGCCGAGAACCCGCGCGACCGTGTCGCCGGCTTCCGCGTGCTGCAGCTGATGCCGGGCATCGGGCCTTCGGCCGCTGCGCAGATCGTCGAGACGATGACGACGGCGCTGGATGAGGCGATGGGCTTGGCCGGCTGGCGCCCGCCGCAACGCGCGGCGGATGACTGGCCGGGCTTCGTCGCGCTCTATTCCGGCCTGCGGGCCGGCGCCAAATGGCCGGCCGACCTCGAACAGGTCAGGCTCTGGTACGAGCCGCATCTGGAGCGCATCCACGAGGATGCGATCACGCGCCGGGCCGACCTGTTGCAGCTTGAACAGATCGGCTCGGGCTATGCCTCGCGCGAACGCTTCCTCACCGAGTTGACGCTCGATCCGCCGGACGCCACCAGCGACCAGGCCGGACCGCCGCATCGCGACGAGGACTATCTGATCCTGTCGACCATCCACTCGGCCAAGGGCCAGGAGTGGAAGAATGTGTTCGTGCTCAACACGGTCGACGGCTGCATCCCGGCCGATCTCGGCGTCGGCACCAAGGAGGACATCGAGGAGGAACGCCGGCTGCTCTACGTGGCGATGACACGGGCCAAGGACAATCTCAACCTGGTCATGCCGCAGCGGTTCTTTCCGCATGGCCAGGCGGCGCGCGGCGACCGCCACCTCTATGCCTCTCGCACCCGCTTCATTCCGGCCTCGATCCTCGCTGCCTTCCAGCAGGTTTCGTGGCCGACCGCGCAGGCGGCACAGGGCAGGACACCCCGGCCGGAGGTGCGCGTCGACATCGGCGCGCGCATGCGCGGCATGTGGAAATAGTCGCGGGGATAGCGCCATGTCCCAACCGCCAATCAGGATTGCCATCGCGGGTGCACAGGGCCGCATGGGCCGCCAGATGGCGGACGCCGTGCTGGCCGATGCCCGACTGGCGCTTGCCGCCCGTTTCCACCGGCCGGGCATCGTCGGCGACGGGCTGGTGAGCCGTGACGAGGCACTTGCCATGGCCGACGTGGTCATCGATTTCACCACGCCGGCTGCCTCGGCCGATCTGGCCAGGTTTTGCGCCGACCGTGGCGGGCCCGCCCTTGTCATCGGCTCGACAGGCTTCGATTCCGCTGAGTTGGTGACCATCGCAGATGCCGCGAAAAGCGTCGCCATCGTCCGCTCCGGCAGCTTTTCGCTCGGGCTCAACATGCTGGTCGGATTGGTCGAGCAGGCGGCGCGAGCGCTCGATCCCGACGACTGGGATATCGAGATTGTCGAGGCGCATCATCGTCACAAGATCGATGCGCCGTCCGGGACGGCACTGATGCTGGGACAGGCCGCAGCCGGCGGACGCGATATGGAACTGGACACGGTCGCAAGGCGCGTCCGCGATGGCGTTGTTGGTGCGCGGCCGGCCGGCGAGATCGGCTTTGCGGTGATGCGTGGTGGCAGCATCGTCGGCGAGCACAGCGTCAGCTTTTGCGCCGAGGGCGAGACCGTGACCCTGTCGCATTCGGCCGGCGACCGCATCATGTTCGCCCGTGGCGCCATCGCCGCCGCACTCTGGGTGGCGGCGCGCCCGCCCGGTGAATATGACATGCGCGACGTGCTGGGACTGAGCGCCCCGGTACGGCATTGCGGCTGATCCTTTTCGTCAGCCGGCTGAAAGCCAGCTGAAAGCTTGGGCGTGCCATGACAGGGTCGCGGTGTCACCGCATGACCGGTCCTTGAGCGGCCGGCGAGGAGGAGAATGCGGCGCAGCTTCACGGCGCGTCGCCCAAGTGGAGGAAGTTTCGTGACCGGTTTCATCTCGAAGTGCGCCTTGCGCGCGCTAACCCTTGCCATCGTCGCCACGGGCGCGAGCGCGGCATCGGCGGCCGACAAGATCACCATCATCGTCGGCGGCATGGAAAAGCAGATCTACCTGCCGGCCATGCTCACCCAGCAGCTCGGCTACTTCAAGGACCAGGGGCTCGATGTCGAACTGGTCAATTCGCGCGCCGGCGTCGAAGCCGAAAATGAACTGCTGGCCGGCGCCGTGCAGGGCGTCGTCGGCTTCTACGACCATACCGTCGACCTGCAGTCGAAGGGCAAGTACATCCAGTCGATCGTCCAGTTCAGCCAGGCGCCGGGCGAGGTCGAGCTGGTCTCCGCCAAGCACCCCGAGATCAAGTCGCCGGCCGACTTCAAGGGAGCCACGCTTGGCGTCACCGGCCTCGGCTCCTCGACCGATTTCCTCACCCAATACCTTGCCGTGCGCAACGGCCTGAAACCCGGCGACTACACACTGCTGCCGGTCGGCGCCGGCAACACCTTCATCGCCGCCATCAAGCAGGACCAGATCCAGGCTGGCATGACCACCGAGCCGACCATTGCGCAGTTGCTGAAGACCGGCGAGGCCAGCGTCCTGGTCGACATGCGTACCCCTGAAAAGACCAAGGAAGCGCTGGGTGGGCCCTATCCGGCAGCCTCCTTCTACGTCCAATCGAGCTGGCTCGAAAGCCACAAGGACGAGGCGCAGAAGCTCGCCAATGCCTTCGTCATGACGATGAAGTTCATCGCCAGCCATTCGGCCGAGGAGATCGCCGACAAGATGCCGAAGGACTATTACGCCGGCAACAGGGATCTCTACGTACAGGGTTTGGCCGGCGGCAAGGCGATGTTCACGCCCGACGGCCGCATGCCGGCCGATGGCCCGCCGACCGTTCTCAAGGTTCTCTCGACATTTTCGAAGAGCCTGCAGGGCAAGCAGATCGATCTGTCGAAGACCTACACGACGGAATTCGTCGACGCCGCCAAATAGCAGCACGCTGAAGGGCCACGTACCGCCCGCCAGAGAACAAGGGCTTGCGCTGTTCGCTTGATTCAAATCGGCAGCAGCGCGGCCGTTCCCAAAACACTTGAGAGACCCGCGGCAGTGTTGCGGGGCTCCTTGCCCCATAGCGACAGGAGTATGCCATGCAACTGCAACCCATGGCGGCCGAGAAGCTGTCTCAGGCCGCGCTGCCAGCCGATGCGGCGATCGCCATCGACGACGTGACGCTGCGCTTCGTCACGCCGGACGGCCACATGATGACGGCGATCCGCGATTTCACCATGACGGTGGCGCGCGGCGAATTCGCCTGCGTGGTCGGGCCGACCGGCTGCGGCAAGTCGACGACGCTCAATCTCGTCACCGGCCTGCTGCGGCCGACGACCGGCAATGTCCGTGTCATGGGCAACCCGGTCACCGACATCAGCCGCGACATCGGTTTTGTCTTCCAGGCTGACGCGTTGTTTCCGTGGCGCAGCGTCATCGACAATGTCGCTGCCGGCCCGCTCTATCGCGGCACGCCCAAGGCGCAGGCCTATGAGCGGGCGCGCGACTGGATCGCCCGTGTCGGCCTCGGCCGCTTCGAAAAGCACTATCCGCACCAGCTTTCGGGCGGCATGCGCAAGCGCGTCGCGCTCGCCCAGACCTTCATCAACCAGCCCAAGATCCTGCTGATGGACGAGCCATTCAGCGCGCTCGATATGCAGACGCGCACCGCCATGCAGGACGAGCTGCTGGGTCTGTGGTCGGAGCAGAAATCCTCTGTCGTCTTCGTCACCCATGACCTCGAGGAGGCGGTGGCGCTGGCCGACAAGGTCTATGTGCTGACGGCGGGACCGGGAACGGTCAAGAGCGTCTACCGCATCGACCTGCCGCGCCCGCGCGTCATGGCCGACATCCGCTACGACCCCAAATTCGTCGAGATCGCCAAGGTGATCTGGAACGACCTGCGCGAGGAAGTGCAGCTCGGCCAGAGCCGCACCTTGCAGACCGGCCATTGAGAGGAGACGCCGCCATGACCGCCATCTCTGCCACCACCTCTCAGGCTGCCGTCCGCGACGCCTCCATCGCCGTTGCCGAAGGCCGGGCCAGGGCACGGCTGCGCCGCCGCCATGCGCTGGTCATCGGCCTGCGCTTGGCTATCCTGGTCGCCTTTCTTGGCCTGTGGGAACTCGGCGCCGACTACAACATCATCGACCCGTTCTTCTTCGCCAGTCCGTCCGGCATCTGGCAGCAGATCTGGGTGTGGATCACCGAAGGCACATCGCAAGGTCCGCTCTGGGTGCAGATCTACGTCACGCTGGAGGAAACCTTTCTCGGCTTCGTCATCGGCGCCGTTGGCGGCATCGCCGCCGGCATCGTCCTCGGCCGCAACCGGCTGCTCGCCGATGTCTTTTCGATCTACATCAAGATCGCCAATTCGGTGCCGCGTGTCGTGCTCGGCTCGGTGTTCATCATCGCGCTCGGCCTCGGCATGGCCTCCAAGGTGGCGCTGGCCGTGGTGATGGTGTTCTTCGTCGTCTTCGCCAACGCCTTCCAGGGCGTCCGCGAGGCTGACAGGGCGATGATCGCCAACGCCCAGATCCTTGGCGCCTCGCCGTTCCAGATCACCCGCACCGTCATCATTCCCTCGGCGATGAGCTGGATCCTGGCCAGCCTGCATGTCAGTTTCGGCTTTGCCCTGGTCGGCGCGGTGGTTGGCGAATTCCTCGGCGCCAAGCAAGGCATGGGCCTGCTGATCTCGACCGCGCAGGGCGCCTTCAACGCCAACGGCGTCTTTGCCGCCATGATCATCCTGGCGGTGATGGCGCTGGTGGTGGAGTTCATCATCACCCGCTTCGAGAACTATGTCGTCAAATGGCGGCCGGCGCCGTTCAGCGAGCAGGGGACATGATCCGCGTCTGATCTGCTGCGATCAGGCCAAAGGCAGCCTGACCTCAACCACCAGGCCGCCGGTCGCGCCATCCCCGAGGGTGACGCGGCCGCCGGCATTTTCGACAACCTCGCGCACAATGGCGAGGCCAAGCCCGCTGCCGTCCTCGGTGGAGCCGGCAATGCGGTAGAAGCGCTCGAACACATGGTCTCGCTCTTCCACTGGGATGCCGGGCCCGTCATCGGCGACCGTCAGTACGGCCTCGCCGTCGACGGCCGCCAGCTTCACTGTGACGCTGCCGCCGGCCAGGGAGTAGCGCAGCGCGTTGTCGACAAGGTTGACGATCATCTCGCGTAGCATGGTGCCGTCGCCGATGACCGGCACAGGTCCGGCCTCCTCGAGGCCGAGATCGATGTTGCGATCGATTGCTGTCGGCGCATGCGTTTCCAGCACGTGCCGGGCGGCTTCGGTGAGGTCGACGCGGTCGGCGCGCGGCCGCCGGCTGCCCGGCTCGGCGCGCGACAGGGTCAGGAGCTGTTCAGCCAGCCGCGCCAGTCTGCCGGAGCTTGCCTGCAGCGCAACCAGGGCTTCCTGGCGCGACTCGGCGGCACTTTCGCGCAGCGCGTAGCTCGCCTGTGTCGACAGCAACGCCAATGGCGTGCGCAACTGATGCGCCGCATTGGCGATGAAGCGGCGCTGCGCAGCCATCTGCGCCCGCACCCGCTCCATATAGCCATTCAGCGCATCGATCAGCGGCCGGATTTCGCTTTGCGCACCTGGCACTTCGACGGGGTCGAGGTCACTGCGGCTCGGCGACTGCACCGCGTCGCGCAGCCGGATCAGCGGTGCCAGGCCGCGACGCAGGCCGAGCAGCACGAAGATGCCGGCGATCGCCACCAGCGCCAGTTGCTGGGCAAAGGCGCTGAGCCACAGCCGTTTCACCATCGCATCATGTCCGGCCAGCGTGACGCCCACGGTGACGGATATTGGCGAGTCAGCGCCAGCGCCGACCACTGCATGACTGAATGTCAGCAGCCGCAGCACGTGGTCGCGATAGGCCGCTTCCATGCTGGGGTGCTTCGGATCCTCGGGCAGGTCGGGATAGCCGGTCAGCAGCCGCCCGCCGGCCGTCTCAACACGATAGTAGACGCTGTCGCGGTCGCCGGTATCGAACATCTCGATCGCCGCCGGCGGCACCGTGGCATCGAGCACGCCGTCCACTATGGCGACCTGTTCGGCAATCGCGCGTGCCGAACCGAGCAGCATCCGGTCCGTGACCAGATCGGCGGTCGCCAGCGCACTGCGGTGGCTGGTCCACAGATTGATCGTGGCGAGCCCGGCGAGCGGCAACACCACCCAGGCCAACAACTGCAAACGGAGGCTGCTACTCCTCATGACGCAAGAGATAGCCGAGGCCACGCAAGGTGGCGATCTGGACGCGCGATCCTTCGAGCTTCTTGCGCAGACGATGCACATAGATCTCGATGGCGCTGGGGTCGGCATCGGTCTCGAAATCATATATCGCCGCCGACAGCGCCGCCTTGCTCACCGTGCGCCCGGCCTTGACCATCAATTGTTCAAGCACGGCATGCTCGCGCGGTGTCAGCGCCAGCGTTTCGCCGGCCAGCGAAAACAGCCGTGTGTTGGTGTCGAAGACGAGATCGCCGCAAGCAACGACAGGCGCGGTGCGGTCGTTGGCGCGACGTAGCTGCACGCGGATGCGCGCCTCCAGTTCCTCGATCTGGAACGGCTTCGCCAGATAGTCGTCGGCGCCTTCATTGAGGCCCTTGACCCGGCCGTCGAGGCTGGCATTGGCGGTCAATACGATCACCGGTACGGGGTTGCCGCGTGCTCGCAGCATGCGCAGCACTTCCAGGCCGCCCATGCGGGGCAATGCCAGGTCGAGGATGACAAGCGCGTGGTCACCGGCGGCCAGCGCGTGCTCGACATCCTCGCCGTCATGGACGATATCGACGACATAGTTCGCCTGGCGCAAGGTCTTGCCCAGCCAGTCGGCAAGTTCGCGATTGTCTTCGACGAGCAGCAGCCGCATTTCTATCGCTGTCCTGGGAGGCAGGTCATCCGAATTCCGTCTGTTCTTCGACCGGCGCGGCGAGGTCGCGTCCGATTGATGATCCTGCACAAGCGATAATATCGATCGACCGGCAAGGCAAATGCGCGGACCGACGGACACCGTCAACCGCCGCCTCCACCTGCGACAGGTTGGAATCCCCAAAAGCAATCGAACCAGTCGGTTCAATTTATTTTGACGGACCGTGATGAGATGGTGAACGCCGGCTCAGCGAGCGACCGTACAATTTGCCGAGTAAATCTGATAACTATCTGATATTACAGAAGAAAATTTTGATCGCTTCAGCTGCTGGCCCCGTTTCAAGGTCTGGATTCGGAGCGCGCTGGAACATCTTCGTGATTGGAAGTCGGCGAACGAAAAACCCATTTCGGTGTGGTCCGGGCGACGCGAAATTCCTCCCAAGGGCACGCCACTAGACGGACTGAACCAAGAACTATTGGATTAAAGAAAATGACCAAGATCGCTCTTACCGCCGCCGCCATCCTCGTTGCTACGGGCACTGCTTTTGCCAGCAGCGACCACTATGGTTCCGACAATGTCAACCAGCCGGCCGTGGCCGTGCCCGCTGGCAAAATCGACCACAGCTTCACGGCTTCGATCCGCAAGCCGGTCGAGTACCACGGCTTCAAGCTGACGCCCAATTCGGACCAGCCGGAATCCGGCCAGGGCATCTGGGGCCGCTAATTCGTTCAAATCCTGGACGACAACAAAGAGCGGTGGGCCTGGCCCGCCGCTCTTGTTTTTGCGCACAGGGATAGGCGCCGGCCGGCGCCTCGGCGGACAATGCGTCAGCAGGGCAGGCCGGGGCAGTCGCCCCGCGCGAACCAGGCGAGGCGCCGATCTGCTCCCTCGCGGATTGTGGCCTCTGAAAAGACGTGGTCGGTCTCCCGAATCCGAAAATCGAACCGATCGGTTCGTTTTCCGTTGACGGACCGTGCAGCAGTGGTGAACGCCGGCTCAGTGAATGGCCGCGTCATGCGGTGGGTGATTTATGCTAACAATCTGATTTTGATAAATAAAATTCTGACCGCCCAGGCCCTGTGCGAAATTTCAAGGCCTGGAATCGGGTTGCGGCGGAACATCTTCGTGATTGGTATCCGCGACAGGGCAAACCCATTTCGGGGTGGTCCGAGCGACGCGAAATTCCTCCCAAGGGCACGCCACTAGACGGACAGGACAAAGAATACTGGAGTAAATAAAATGACCAAGATCGCTCTTACCGCCGCCGCCATCCTCGTCGCCACGGGCACCGCTTTTGCCGGCAGCGACCACTATGGCTCCAACGATGTCAACCAGCCGGTTGCCAGCCAGTCGGTTTCCAACATCGACACCACGCACACCGGCTCGATCCTGAAGTCCGAAAAGGCGCAGGCTGACGCCAATGCCAACGTGCCGGCTCCGTCTGGCCGTGGCATCTGGGGCCGCTAATTCGTTCAAATCCTGAACGACGACAAAGAGCGGTGGGCTTGCCCCGCCGCTCTTGTTTTTTGCGCAACAGGGATAGGCACCAGCTGCGGCGAGGGCCGGGCCTGCCATCTTCGCAGTCGGCAAAAAAGTTCAGCGCCCAGGAATAAAACCGGACTGCCTGAAGTCTTGTCCTCAGCGGAACCGTCCTCCCAAGACACCGCCCAACGGAAAGAACCAGGAGACTTGAAAATGAACAGGATTGCTCTTGCCGCCGCCATCATCCTCGTTGCCACGGGCAGCGCTTTTGCCGGCAGCGATCACTATGGCTCAGACAATGCCAATCAACCAGTTGCGCCGGTTGCCAGCGTCGATCATGCCGTCACCGGCTCGGTCAAGATCATGGATATGGCTGAGCACAAGGCTGCGGATGCCAAGATGAAGACCACAACCAGTTGGCCCGAACCCGGTCAGGGTATCTGGGGCAACTGATGTCTCGAGCAGGTGCGCGGCGGGCCGCCGTCACATCTGCCTTCGCACCCTAGCCCAGATCTTTCGGCCGCAGACAATGTGTCAGGCGGGCGGAGGACAGGCCGGACCAATCTCCTTCGAAGATGAAGCGCGCAAGGGCTGCAGTCGGGTATTTTTCCTCGAGCCGCTTGCGCGCCTTGGCCTCTGAGCCTGATCCGGCAAGCTGTTTGGCCAGATCTTCCAGACCCGGATTGTGGCCGACTACCAGCAAGCTGCCGCTCGAAGCGTCGGCCTGATGGATCTGGCTCAGAATATCGGCCGCTGAAGCATCATAGAGCGCGTCAGTGAACGCGACCCGGGGCTGCGCGGGCAACTCCGCCGCCACCAGCCGCCACGTATCGCGGGTTCGCAGCGCCGCCGACACCAGCGCCAGGTCCGGCAGCCAGTCGCGCGCCACAAGCTCGCGCCCCATCGACTTGGCGGCCTGCAATCCGCGCCCGGCGAGCGGCCGGTCGAAGTCACCGAGGTCAGGGTCGTCCCAGCTCGATTTTGCGTGGCGAAGCAGGAGAAGCTGTTTCATCACCACATGTCTGGGCTCAGGGGGTTATGCGCGCCAACTGCTCGAGGTCGGCTTCCTCGCGCAGCGGGTCGGGCGCCATCACCAGCGAGGTGCCGTTGTCGGCATCGTCGGCAAAGTGGGCAAGCACTGTGCGTCCGGTCTCCATGCGCGCCTTGCCTTCGGCGACCAGCCCCAGCGCCAGCGGATAGAGCCGATGCTCGGCCTTCAGCACACGGGCAGCCAGCGCATCCGCATTGTCGCCGACCATCACCGGCACGGCCGCCTGCGCGATGATCGGGCCATCATCCATCTCGGAGGTGACGAAATGCACCGTGCAGCCATGGATGCGCATACCGGCGGCCAGTGCGCGCGCATGGGTGTCGAGCCCCTTGAACGCCGGTAGCAGGGCAGGGTGGATGTTGATCATGCGGCCCTGCCATTTCTGGACGAAGCTTGGGGTGAGGATGCGCATGTAGCCGGCCAGCGCGACGATCTCGGCATTGAGTGCCGCAAGCGCGGCGTCGATCGCCGCGTCATGCGCCTGCTTGCTGCCGTGGTCGGCGCGGGAGATGACCTGTGTGGCGATGCCGCGCGCCTTGGCGATGCCGAGGCCGGCGGCGTCGGCCTTGTCGGAAATGACGCCGACGATTTCGGCCGGGAAGGCCGGGTCGCTGGCGGCCGCGATCAGCGCTGTCATGTTGGAGCCGCGCCCCGAGATCAGGACAACGGTGCGTTTCCTCTGCGCGCTCATAGGCCGATCGAGCCCCGATAGATGACGCCGGCATCGCGGCGCGGCACGATGCGGCCGATCGGCGTCACCGTCTCGCCGGCTTCCTGCAGCACGGCGGCGACCTGCGCCGCTTGGCCCGAAGCGACCGCCAAAATCATGCCGATGCCGCAATTGAAGGTGCGCATCATCTCCTCCGGCGCAACGCCGCCGGTCTTGGCCAGCCACGAGAACACCGCCGGGACGTCGATCGCCTCGAGGTCGAGTTCGGCCGAAAAGTCCTTGGGCAGCACGCGCGGAATGTTTTCCGGGAAGCCGCCGCCGGTGATGTGGGCGAGCGCCTTGATGCCATGCGTGCCGCGTATGGCCTTGAGGATCGACTTGACGTAGATGCGGGTCGGCTCGAGCAGCGCCTCGGCCAGAGGGGCCTCGTCGTTGAACGGCGCCGGATCGCTCCATGCCAGGCCGCTGGTGGCGACGATGCGGCGCACCAGCGAAAATCCGTTCGAATGCAGGCCGGAGGAAGCGAGGCCCAGCAGCACATCGCCTTCGACGATGTCGTCGGTGGGCAACAGTTGCCCGCGTTCGGCCGCGCCCACCGCAAAGCCGGCGAGGTCGTAGTCGTTGCCGTGGTACATGCCGGGCATTTCGGCCGTCTCGCCGCCGATCAGCGCGCAGCCCGCCTGCCGGCAGCCCTCGGCAATGCCGCCGACGATCGCGGCACCCTGGTCGGGATCGAGCTTGCCGGTGGCGAAATAGTCGAGGAAGAACAGCGGTTCCGCCCCTTGTACGACGATGTCGTTGACGCACATGGCGACGAGATCGATGCCGATCGTGTCGTGCTTGCCGGCATCGATGGCGATCTTCAGCTTGGTGCCGACGCCGTCATTGGCAGCCACGAGCACCGGATCGGTGAAGCCGGCCGCCTTGAGGTCGAACAGGCCGCCGAAGCCGCCGATCTCGCCATCGGCACCCGGCCGGCGTGTGGCACGCACCAGCGGCTTGATCTTCTCGACCATGAGATTGCCGGCATCGATATCGACGCCGGCCTCGGCATAGGTGAGCCCGTTCTTGCGCTTGCTCATTTCTGGCGCTTGCTCATCGTTGTTTCGTTTGCGGGCTCTTCGCATGAACGGCTTCGCCCCGCAAGGATGACGGTGGGATGCCGAAGTTTTGCCCCGATAAAAAGCGTGGAGAACGGGTTTTTCGGCAGCGGTAGCGCCCCTTGAGTGAAATCCCCCTGTCCTTGCTTTTTATCGGAGGCAAAACCCCGTACCTGCGTCTGCGCCTTCACCCCTTTGCATCCTTGTGTCTGGCTGTTGTTGGTGCTCTGTTGCTTCGCATCAGGCATCGGGGGCAGGCCATGCTCAATCCGTCGCAACAGATCATGAGGCTAGGCTTTGGATTCGCCGTGTCACAGGCGTTGCGCGTAATTATCGAACTCGGCATCCCCGATCTCCTGGCTGTCAGCGAGCAGTCGGTGGATGAACTAGCGGCTGCCACTCAGTCGGATGCTGACGCGCTTTATCGTGTAATGCGACTTCTCGCACCGGAAGGCGTCTTCAGGGAAATACTGCCCCGTCATTTCGAGTTGACGGAGGTTGGCGCCGTGCTGCGCTCCGATCAGCCGGGTCCCCGTGACTTCGTCCGCATGATCAACAGTGAGGCCTATCTTGCCTTCGAGCAGCTCCTGCATTCTGTCCGCACCGGAAAGCCAGCTTTCGACAAGGTGTTTGGGAGCCCAAGGTTTGACTGGCTGTCGGAACACTCGGAGCAGGCTGCCTTGTTTCAGCGTGCCATGGTCGCCTTGAGCCAAGGCAGTAACGAGGCCGTTGCCGAAGCTTGTGACTTCAGGCCGTTCACAAGGATCGTCGACGTTGGCGGCGGACATGGTCAGCTTCTCTCGGCGATCCTGGCCCGCAACCCCCATTTGAGCGGCGTGCTTTTCGATCTGCCTTCGGGCGTCGCGGCAGCACGCCAGGGTACCGGAGGCGACCTGCCGCGCACCGAATTTATCGCAGGTGATTTCTTTGAAAGCGTTCCCACCGGTGACGTCTACGTCATAAAGAAGGTCGTTCACGATTGGGATGATGGGCGTGCCGCGGAGATCCTGCGAAATTGCCGCAAGGCAATGTTGCCGAACGGAAAGGTGCTTGTGGCCGAGACCCTCGTGCCGCCAGGTGACGAACCGAACCAGATCAAGGGTATCGACGTGGTCATGCTCGCCGTCACTGGTGGCCTGGAGAGGACGCAGGCCCAATATGCAAGCTTGTTCGACGCCGCTGGGCTACGCCTTGAGCGAGTGATCCAGACCCGAGGACCCATTTCCGTCCTTGAGGCGTCTGCAGCCTAACCAGAGAATATCTCAATGTGAGCCTAGGTCGCGGTGCCTCGCCGTCCAGCTACCTTTGCTATGTGTGGCGGCTTCTCCCTTGCACCCACCCGGCGTCGCCATCATCTATCAGCAAGCGAACCCGACAGGCACGCATTTGACCATCCCCAACCTGATCACCATCCTGCGCCTTGTTCTGGTGCCAGCGGTGGTGCTGGCGATGCTGCAGGCGCGCTGGGACTGGGCCTTTGCCGGGTTCCTCATTGCCGGCATTTCCGATGGCGTCGACGGCTTCATCGCCCGCCGTTTCAACCAGCAGTCCGAGCTCGGCGCCTATCTCGACCCGATGGCCGACAAGCTGCTGCTGGTTTCGGTCTTCGTCGTGATGGGCTTCATCGGTCAATTGCCGCTGTGGCTGGTCGTCACCATGGTGTCGCGCGACGCGCTGATCGTCTGCGCGGTGCTGTTGTCCTCCGTCATGGCCCATCCGGTCGAGATGAAGCCGCTTCTCGTGTCGAAGGCCAACACCGCGATCCAGATCGTGCTGGCGGCGGTTGTGCTGGGCGAACTTGCCATTGCCGTTCACCTCGACCCGATGCGGCCAGCCCTCATATTGCTGTCCGGGGTCTTGACCGTGGCTTCGGCCGCGGCCTATCTCGTGGCTTGGCTGAGGCATATGAGCGGCTATGGCGAAAGCTCCAATCCGGACATCTGAGAGAGAAGCGGCAGTTGAGAGAGAAGCGGCAGTGATCGAGGCTGCGGCTGCCGATCTTGCTGCGTCCTCCGCCTTCCGCCGGCAGATCTTCTTCTGGCTGGCCGGTGCCGCGGTGCTCGCGCTTTTCCTCTATGTCTTCAGCAACATCCTGCTGCCCTTCGTTGCAGGCATGGTGCTTGCCTATTTCCTCGATCCGGTCGCCGACCGGCTGCAGCGGCTCGGCCTGTCCCGCATCATGGCGACGGTGGTCATCCTCATCACCTTCCTCATCGTGCTGGTGCTGGCCTTCGTCATCCTCATTCCCGTGCTGGCGACGCAGATGGCCGATTTCGCCGGCAAATTGCCGGAATATCTGACCCGGCTGCAGAGTCTGATCACGTCGTTTGACCCGAAATGGCTGGAACAGAAATTCGGCGTCAACGCCAATAGTTTGCGCGATGGGCTGAACTCTCTGCTGACCTCCGGCTTTGGCCTGCTCACCACGGTCTTTACCTCGATCTGGAGTTCTGGAGTGGCGCTGGTCTCGGTTGTCAGCCTGTTCGTGGTGACGCCGGTCGTCGCTTTCTACATGCTGCTCGACTGGGACCGCATGGTCGCGGTCATCGACAGCTGGGTACCGCGCGACCATGTGGCGACGGTGCGCGGCATCGCCAAGGACATCAACACCGCCACCGCCGGCTTCGTGCGCGGCCAGGGCACGCTGTGCCTGATTCTTGGCGCAATATATGCCACCGGGCTGACGCTGACCGGGCTGAATTTCGGCATCCTCATCGGCCTGTTCGCCGGGCTGATCTCCTTCATCCCCTATGTTGGCTCGCTGACCGGGCTGGTGCTGGCCGTCGGCGTTGCCTTCGTCCAGTTCTGGCCGGACTGGACCATGATCGTCGCCGTTGCGGTGGTGTTCTTCATCGGCCAGTTCATCGAAGGCAACATCCTGCAGCCGCGGCTGGTCGGCAAGAGCGTCGGACTGCATCCGGTATGGCTGATGTTCTCGCTGTTTGCCTTCGGTGCGCTGTTCGGCTTCGTCGGCCTGCTGATTGCCGTGCCGGCTTCGGCGGCAGTTGCAGTGCTGGTGCGGTTTGCCATAGCCCGCTATCTCGAATCGCCGCTCTACAGGGGCCATGGAACCGCGCCGGAGCTCCCGGCCGATCGGCGCAAGGCCATCAAGCCATGATCCGGCCGGCGACCAGGTGTCTTGCCGGCCAGCAGGGCTGAGCCCGCATGAGTGACCAGAAAACCGACCCGCCGCGTCAGTTGCCGCTCGATCTCGGCCATGGCACCGGCTATTCGCGTGACGACCTCGTCGTCTCCGGCACCAACAACCAGGCAGTGGCCTTGGTTGATCGCTGGCCGGACTGGCCTTCGCCGGTGGTGGTGCTGGCCGGTCCCGCGGGTTCGGGCAAGACGCATCTCGCCTGGATCTGGCGTGCGCGCGCCAACGCGGTGGCGGTCGACGCCAGCCGCATCGGCGACAGCATCGCCAGTCTCGGTGCCCGGCCGGCGCTGATCGACGATGTCGATACCGGGGCGGTCGACGAGCAAGGCCTGTTCCACCTGATCAATGCGGTGCGTGGTGCCGGATCGACACTGCTCCTGACAGCGCGGCGCTTCCCGTCGGCCTGGGGTATCAGGCTGCCGGATCTCGCCTCACGGCTGAAAGCGGCGGCGACGGTCGAGATCCATGAGCCCGACGATCACTTGCTCGCCGGCGTCATCACCAAGTTGTTCGCCGATCGCCAGATCGAGGTCGAGCCGCATGTCGTGCAGTATCTGGTCCGCCGCATCGAGCGCTCGCTGGCGACAGCGATGCGCGTGGTGGAGCGGCTGGACCGCACCGCGCTCGAGCGCAAGACGCCGATCACGCGGGCACTGGCGGCCGAAACCGTCAGCGCCATGGACGAGGGGCAGGGCGAGTTCGAGATCTAGGCCGGATTGGCCAAAACGGTGCGTCAGCGGGCTGACGTCAGACCGGGCGTCGTTCAACCCAGATGCGATTGCACAAAGTCGATGAAGGCGCGCACCTTGGCCGGCGGCAGATGGCGCGATGGGTAGAGCGCATAGAGCGGAAAGCTCTCGCCATGCCAGTCCGGCAGGACTTCGACCAGCACACCCTGCCGGATGAGGTGCTGCACGCCGATTGCCTTGATCCTGGCGATGCCGACGCCGTCGAGGCAGGCGCCGAGCATGGTGCCAAACTCGGTGACCATGAGACGGCCGGTGGTCTTGATGTCGACAACCTCGTCGGCGCGTCGAAACCGCCACTCCTCGATCGGCTAACCGGTCAGCGAATCCCGAACCTGGATGCAGGCATGATCCACGAGGTCGGAGGGAGCGACCGGACACCCATGCGCCTTCAGATAGGTCGGCGCCGCAACCGTTACCGTGCGCGTCTCGACGAGCTTCCTCGCCACCAGGGAAGACACAGGCGGTGTCCCGAAGCGGATGGCGATGTCAAATCCTTCGCCCACCAGGTCTCCCAACTGGTCCCGCGCGACCAGTTCGAGCGATAGGTCGGGATAGAGCGACAGGAATTCACGGATATGCGGCGTGAACAACTGGCGCGAGAAGAAGGCATCGACGTTGACGCGCAGCCGGCCGCGCACGGCGACAGACGTGCCGAAGGTGACGGTTACCGCATCTTCGATCCCTGTCAGCAGCGGTGCGACCTCGGCGTAAAGCCGGCGGCCCTCGTCGGTCAGCGACACCGCTCGTGTCGTCCGGTCGAGCAAGCGCACGCCAACGCGGGCCTCGAGGCGCGAGAGAGCGCGGCTGACGCCTGATCGCGACAGGCCGAGCGCGTCCGCCGCCCGGGCAAAGCTGCCGCCTTCGGCAATCGCGGCCAGCACGCCGACATTGGAGATCACGCGTCCATCAAACGTCATTTTGCTATCCGATGATTTTAGATCAACAATACTATGACTTAATGGCACTCACCGCAACAGTGAGTGCCGGGCTAGAGATCCAGCATCGCACGCCGTAGAGGCGTGGCCCCGAGAGATGAATGGAGACGGATCATGTATGCAATCACCGGCATTACCGGCAAAGTTGGTGGCGCGTTGGCGCGTAGCTTGCTTGCCGCTGGCCAGCCAGTCCGCGCTGTTGTGCGTGACGCCACAAAGGGCCCGCAATGGGCTGCACTCGGTTGTGAAGTCGCGGTCGCTGCCATGGAGGATGCCGAAGCGCTGACCGAAGCCTTCACTGGCGCAAAGGCCGTATTCATCCTGCCGCCGCCGGTGTTCGATCCCGAGCCCGGCTATCCCGAAGCGCAAGCGGTGATCGACAGCGTCGTAGCGGCGTTGGAAACCGCAAGACCCGCCCGAGTCGTCTGCCTGTCGACCATCGGCGCCGATGCGGTTCAGGACAATCTGCTGTCACAGCGCACGATGATGGAGGCCGCGCTGAGCGCACTCCCCTTGACACTCACCTTCCTGCGGCCCGCCTGGTTCCTCGACAATGCCGCCTGGGACGTAACGTCGGCACGCGAAACGGGCTTGATCCAAAGCTTCCTGTTGCCGACGGACAGGGCGCTGCCGATGGTTGCCGCCGAGGATGTCGGGCGAGCGGCGGCGGAACTCATCCAGCAGGACTGGACCGGCACGCGCATTGTCGAACTGGAAGGCCCGACCCGTGTATCGCCTGACGACCTTGCCGCAGCCTTCGCCACAATACTTGGCAGGCCGGTGCGCGCCGTGCCGGTGCCGCGCGAAACCTGGGAAACGCTTTTCCGTTCGCAAGGCATGAAGAACCCGCAGCCCCGCCTGCGCATGCTCGACGGCTTCAACGAGGGCTGGATTGCATTCTCCGACCAAACGAAGACGATCAAGGGGATGACAGATGCGACGGCCGTGGTTGCCGCTCTCGTCGCGGGCACAAACGCTTAGATCTCGTGGAATATGAGAGGATGGTCGGAGTGGAGAGATTCGAACTCCCGACCCTCTGGTCCCAAACCAGATGCGCTACCAGGCTGCGCTACACTCCGAACGGTCTGTTGCCTATTCATTTCAGTGTTGCATGGCAAGTGCAAAAACCTTGCCGCCGTGCGCATTGCGCAGTAATGACGGGCGAAGGGTGGCGATGCTGCCTTGCACAATAACGAGGTGGCCATGTCCGCGCGCATTTTCAGCCCAGCCAAAACCGCGATGCAGTCCGGCAAGGCCAAGACCGGCCACTGGGTGCTCGAATTCGATCCCGAGATGCGCAAGAAGATCGATCCCCTGATGGGTTACACGACGTCGGGAGACATGAGGAGCCAGATCAGGCTCACCTTCGACACCAGGGAAGAGGCGGTGGCCTACGCCGAAAAGGAAGCGCTGGCCTACCGCGTCGAGGAGCCGAAAGAGACGAAGCGTCGCCAGATTTCCTATGCGGAGAATTTCCGCTATGACCGCCGGACGCCCTGGACGCATTGACCGGCGGCCAGCGCCAAATATCCAGCCGGCCCAGCGGCCGGCCAGCGGTCCCGTAGCTCAGCTGGATAGAGCACCGGCCTTCTAAGCCGATGGTCACAGGTTCGAATCCTGTCGGGATCGCCAATAACTACCAGAAATCACTAAGCTTTTCGGCTTACCGAAAAACGAGTTTTCGCCGGTCTGTTGCCGTGTCAGCACCATGTCAGAATGAAAAAGGCCCGGAAGCGAGCCGCCGGGCCAATGTCGTCAACCAGTTTCCGGTTAATGCCGCGTCGGCAGCGCCGTCTCGTCCCCAGCATCATCCGATGGAAAGCCGCTCCGGTCTTCCCGCATGGCGTCAAGCAGCGCCCGGTTGTTGTGGTCTAGGATGGCGTTTGCCTGCTTGACGCCGCGCCGATCGCCGATCAGGAAGCCCATCACGAAAGCGGCGACAAATCAGCGCGGCCGCACTCATGGCTCGCCCCCGCCGCCGTCCGTCGCGTAGTAAGCCTTGCGCAGCTTTAGGGAAAGCTCGGCGGCCTTGTAGCCGATATAGAGCAAGCGCTGGGCTTCTTCACTGGTCAAGACGACGTTCGCGCCTTCGTTGA
Source organism: Mesorhizobium newzealandense (assembly GCF_042682145.1). Lineage (NCBI taxonomy): Bacteria > Pseudomonadati > Pseudomonadota > Alphaproteobacteria > Hyphomicrobiales > Phyllobacteriaceae > Mesorhizobium > Mesorhizobium newzealandense. The sequence continues at coordinate 555,324 of NZ_JBHUGZ010000030.1, forward strand.
AGTCAGCGAAATGATAGCTCCAGCATGTGGGCCATGACGCCAAGCATGTCGTCGGCGTCGCAGACAAGAGGTTCAAGGTCGTTGAAGCGTTCCTTGAACGTTGGCTTTTCGGCGGTCGCGGTATTCATGCTGCACCGCCTTCCGTCGCCGTGCGGAGGAACGAGCCCGCAAAGTCAGAGCCCCACGTCAGCGCGCCGGGATAGGACATATTCCAGAGCGCATCCGCGTAGCGACCCCATGCGGCCAGCGCCTGCGCCTTGACCATGACGCCAGCCATGCCCGTTGCCGGCAAGGCCACAGCTTCGCTCACCAGATCGCCGAGATTGCGCATCGCGATTTCGCGAGCGGTCTTCGCCGCCTTATAGCCGGATTGCTTCATGGCTCGCGCGCGGCGGGTTTCGTGGCGTTTGGCAATTGGGAGCAGCCGGCGAACCTCTGCAAGTTCCTGCTCCCATTCGGCGCGGCCGCCGCCATGGATATTGCGCTTATCGATGGTGCGGCCTCGCACAATGCGGCGGGCATTGTCGACGCGCCAGTCGATGTCGCGCGGTAGTGCGTACTTCTGATGCCGCAGCGGCTTGCCGGGCTCGTTGATAGCATAGCCTTGGAAGTCGCGGTCTATCTCGTCGCCCTCCCCGAGCAGGGCCGTAGGCGTCTTCGGCCAGCGCGGACCCCACTCGGCTTCGATCGCATAGACCTTATCCCTCGCCATGAGGCAGGCGGCTTCCAAGGCATGAAGGCTATCGCCAAGTTCAATCAGGCGTGGATTTTCGGAAGGGACGGGGTTTACAGCCGCGGCGGCTGTCGAAGCCGCTACAGCGCCTCCTATGGCCGGTAGCGAGGCTATTGCGCCTAGTGCGGCGCGTCGTGTGAGTGCATGAGACATAGAAACTTCCTCTCCATTGTTTGGTGAGGAAGCCAGGCAACGCCTAGCGAATCGTGATCGGAATGATAAAACTGGTGTCGGTCACTTCGAGGCCCTGCAAGGCTTCCGGTGGCAAGTGCCGGTCGACAGTTTACGCTGCCGACCGGTGCGCCTACGATGTTCTCAAATCGCAGAATCGTCAAGCCGGGGGGGTATCCCGGCAAATTTGCCGACTTATCTCGGCTACCGCTCGCCCAGCGCAACGCTAGTTTCCGCGAAACTCCGAGGTTTTTTGTCAGGACGCGCAAAACTCGCGATTCTGGGCCAAAAAGGCCGAAAACAGGCCCGATTTCAAGGCCTATATCGGCATATTGTTATGTTATAACAAACACTTGGCTTAGCCAGATTGGACATTCTAGGATTTTAATCTGCTTTTGTGCCTTTTTTTGATCCGCGAGCGGTCGCTGCTTATTGGGGCGATTTGTCGTTTCGGCCCCCCGGAGGTCAGGCCGGTGGCGGGCTGGACTTGTAGGGATGAGCCGCGTCGAGATTGCCCTGAAGCGCCCATCTAGCAGTCGCGGCCAGATAACCTTCGACATTCTGCTGATTGGCGGTAGAGAGTTTGCCGTCGATCAAGAGAATTTCAGCGGCCCATCCTTCCATGTATTTGAACACCGGAGTTCCTGCGGGGTCTCTGACGGAACGACCGAATTTAGGAGATGAATCGAACCCTACAGTATTGGTCCCCGTCGAGAAGAACGGCGCGGCAACGCCTGCTGTGTAGACACCACCATCGATGAAGATGCCATAATCAGATGCCACGCTGTGGATGCTGATGATCCGCCATGAGGCCAGGGAGGGCGTCGGGTTGCCGGCTGACTTTCTGACGGTCGTTCCAAACTCGGAATAGATATTCCCGTCTGTGTACGTCATGTGCCCACTGGAGCCGGTGCCGGTCACTGAGCCAAAGCGGTGAATGCCAGAGTATTGGTCGGCGTTCGCTCCGCCAGAGCCAGACGGATCGGCGTTCTTTTTAATCACCATGTAAATCGAGCCGGCCGATTTGCCGTTGAAGATGTTCGGCACGTCGAAATATTGATTGGCAACCGGAGCGTTGAACCGAACGACGTTCTTGCCATTGAGGTTGGCAGCGGCCAGCGTGGGGCGAGACCCACTTGTCCCCTGGGTCATATCGTTGCCGTTGCCCGATGCATCCACAAAGCCTGACTGAGGATCGGTATCAGATCCCGTTATCTCGTCGGCTTTGTACCATCCAAGCAAAGCGGCACCGAGTGACAGTGGGGACCATGTCGCGGGCGGCGGCGCAGCATTCCCAAACATCTGACCTGTCCACAGCAACATTTTCAGAGATCCTTTCTAAGCGCTCGCTGCTGCGTTGATCAGTTCGTCATACATTTCGCGAGCCCGCTGTTTTGCCGTATCGGTGCTTTCGCCGGCAGCGGCATGGTAATTCAGAGTGAACGAATTGCCCGGTTGAGCGACTGAAACGTCGGTGTTGCTGCTGCCGTCACTCGCCGTGCTCGGGAATTGAAGACTAGGCCGCTCGACCGAACCAACGCCCCAGCTGGAAATGTAACTGCCAATGCTCGGGTCGAAGGCATCGCCGAATGCATAGGCACCTGGACCGATGCCGCCAGCTTTTCCAGGGCCGCCACCGGCAACGAGCGCCGCCAGGATAGAGCTGGACAGGCCGCCGATATTCCCCCTGACGACATCGCTCAACTTGCTGATAGTTATCTGCTCTTGCTGAACTTGCTGCTGCGAATACTGGCCCATGTCGTTGCTAAGATCGCGGAGATAGCCCTTGGTGTTGCGGTCGAGCTTGGAAACGTTGTCGGCGGTCGTGCTGGTATTGTCGGCGGTCTCGCTGCTGTATTTCGTGACGTTGACGCCGGAGCTGTTGGCATTGTTCTGAACTACCGGGGCACCCTTGCCGGGCAAGGTGATGCTGTTCGGATCGCCGCCATACCGGGTGACATTTGGAAGGGCGCCCGTTGTCGTTCCGCGCATCGACGCCAGCGCTTCCATCGAGGCATTCTCGGCGGCTCGGAAGGCCTCGGCAAAGCCGGCGCTGATTTCATTCGCCGCCGACACGCCAACGCCCTGAACTTCGAGCAATCTGGCTTTAAGATCATTGAGGCTGGAGGTAGCGTCATCGATCTCGACTTTCACATTCGCGCCCTGCTCGGCCTGAGCCTTCAGTTCGGCCAGCTTTTGCTCCAGGAAGTCGATGCCCTTGGTCAACTCGCTAACATCTGCCGAGCCAGGAGCCACCAGATTGCCTTTGGCCAGTCTGTCCAAGACGCTGCCTTCACGGATCGGCGCGCTACCCAAGGCAACCAGAAGTTCATTGAAGCTCGCCCAGCTAGGATCGTTTATGAACTTATCAACCGCGGCGGAACCGTTGTTGATCTCTTTCGAAAGGTTCGCAAAGCCGGCAGCGGCGTCGACCAGCAAGGGCGCCAGATTGATCAGCGCTTCTCCCAGTTGGACGTGGGTAACCTTGGCGAGGACATCGAGCTTGTCATCGAGTTCGCCGGCACGCTGAAGCAAATCGTCAGGAATGATAATGCCCAGATCCCGAGCCGACTTTTTCATCGCGTCGATCGAGGCACGGCCTTGATCGAGGAATCGCGCCATCTCGACGCCGCCCTTGCCAAACACCACCGCGGCAAGCGCAGCCTTCTGGGTGGCATCGGTGGTCTGAGCCATCGCATCGGCGACGAGCTTAAGACGTTCCTCCTGGTCCTTGGCGTTGATGATGTTCTGTAGCAGTTGCGGGTTTAAATTCTTCAGGCCGGCGTACAATGCGCCTGTTCCATGCTCTGCCAGCCCGGCATTCTTGGCAAAGATTGTCAGCGCTGAATTGAAGCTCTCCTGCTCAACGTTGGCTTGCTTGGCCGCGAAACCAAGCGCCTGATAAGTCTCTGGCTTAAGTCCGGTCTGCTTGGCGTTGGTGGCTATCTCGTCATATTCGGAAATGGTCTCCTTCAGTTTGTCGAAGGCGCCGCCAAGAGAAGCCAGCGCCGTTAGACCGACACCGGCCGCGAGACCACCGACGAACGTCTTCAGCGTGCCTGCCGCCAGTGCGGTGTGTTTTTCTATCGCCGCAATGCTCTTGGACATGCGCTGGCTTTGCGTCTCGGCTCTTGGACATGCGCTGGCTTTGCGTCTCGACAGTCGCCGCGCTCTTGCGAAACCCGTCCGCGAACTTCTGCGAATTTGTCGACAAATCGATCGAAATTGAACCGACTGTTGCAACCACGATCAGGCACTCCCTTCGGTCTTGATGCGGCCGATCTCTGCGGCAAACTGGGGATTGTGCGCGGCCAGGAAGGCACTCATTGCGGCCTCAGTCTCCGCCAGCGCTGCCATGCCGGAGCCGCTGACCAGAAAGGCCATTTCGATGCCTGACAGGATGACGTTGCGGGCAATGTGAAGCCGCTGTTCGTCCGGTGAATTGTGGCGAGGTTTCTGTGTCATCGAAAACTTTTTTTGTTACCGTTTATGACAACAAATCTCCGGGGACCGGTCGGCGAGTTGTCGCTGCTTTTTCCTCAGATACACGGAGCCGTGCGCCTTCGGGTCCAGAGCGAAGCGCTTGAACTCCTCGATGCTGTCGGTCTTCCACTGCGCAAGCTCTGCCTTGCGTTTCGTGAGATATGCCGCCAACTCGTGTGTGTGCCTTTCCAAGTTTCGGAGGATTGGTTGTGCCTTTCGCGGCGAGTTGCCACGATGTCGGGTTGGTGCCTGGCAACGTGCCTTCCTGCACGTCTTGCAGGGCAGCCCAGAGCGAACCGTCGTGCGTGACCATTGCGCCTTTGCCGTATGGCAGCGCGCGCTGGTAGACCCCTTTGTAGGCGTCCTGCCGGCCGGTCGCTTCGATGGCCTCGATACGCTCGCGGACACGATTGAAGGCCTGCGTGATCTCTACGAAGAAAATTGCATGCTCGCCGAGCGTGAAGGGTACGTTCCTCGCTTCATGGGACATGCCGAGCGCCTTCATCGCGGCAACCTCGGCGGCCAGATATTCCTTGGAGGCGCCTACCTCACGTGCCGATTGATGAGCAATTGCCGGCTTAGGCTTCTCGGCCTCGCCGATCTCGACGGCAAAGCGCTTCTCGTGCAGCTTCTCGACGGTTTGGGAAAGCGTGGATATCTGCGCGTTGAGGCGGCGCTGCATGCCTTCGTCCTGGTCGAGCGCGTGCTTCGATGTGTCGGCCTTTACCTGTGCCTGCTTGTCGGCAATCTGGCGCTGAAGCCGGGTAAGTTCGCCATCCACCTTGGCAAGCGCGGCAGCGCGTAGATCGAGGACCGGCTCATTGGTGATGACGGCCATATCTTTGCTGCCGCCGAATTCGAAGCGCTTGACGTTTTCAATCGTCGCTTCGTGGTTTGCCGGAATTGCGCAAAGGCTTAATTCCATCACTTCAATCGACTTATAGTGCAGCCCGCCAGACGGAAGGCGCTCGACACCATCTTCCAGTGCCCGGAAGCCGATGGAAACAGCCCGGATGACGCCGCTTTCGACGGATTGCCAAGCCTCTTGGGTCCGGTCTTGAAGCACGCCTGGCTCGTCAATCTTCGGGATATCGGCATCGAACTTGATGCCTGCTTTCGTCGGTTTGTTGAACCTGGCGCGGCCCACCGGGAGACGCGCGTCGTGGTGAAGCAGCAACGGCAAATCTGGCGCGTACTTCACGCCGAGCGGGGAAATTATATCTCCAACCCTGTCAACAGCCGGAGTCGTAGCCCAGCCCGAGAATGTACGCTTCTTCGGGTCAAAGGACTTGACGGAAATGACGGCGTAAGCGCGTTCCATCAGCTTATCCTCACGGGCTATTCGCGCTGCCCCAATCGACCCCGGTCAGCTTGTAGACGCTGTTTGCACGAACGACTTTCGCGCCGGCATACGTGCTTGCCTGAATGGCCGTGAGGCCGCGCTGAAACAGATTGATCAGCGTCGTGTTCGCCGTAGCGGGTGAATCGGGACTGTCGTCCAATTGAATCGAGGCGTGCCGGAAATTGTCGACCTGGATAACGTCGGCATTGCCGGCGATGCCGCTTGCGTCGACCACATAGAAGGCGTCGGATGCGCAGGCATCGCAGGGAAGCAGAGGCGTCTTCAGCAGCAAACCGCCGCTCACAGGATTGATGTCGGCAAAGGCGTAGCCGCCGTCGATGGTCATCGTGGCGAGTAGTTTCACGCGGTCTGGATGCGCAATGAAAAACAGCTTGGACATCGCGCCAAGGTCGGTGGCAGCGAGTGCGACCTTCAGATCCTGCTGAACCGCGTCGACCGTGCTGCCAATGCTGACAGACGTATTTGCGCCGGCATCGAGGATCGTGAGGAACTGCTGGTCGGCCGTATAGGAAACGGCGCCGCGCAATTCCTGAGAAATGATCGGGTCCGCGAGCGCTCCGAGCTTCAGCAATTCGTTCGAAACGACAACGAAAGCGGTTGCTCGGAAGGCATCCACGTATTCGTTCTCAAAGGACATGCGCGTCATGCGCTTGGCGCTGCCTTCGCCGACGACATAGCCGCTCGCATTCGCAGTGAAGGCCACAAGCTGGCTGCGAAGCGGCACCTTCAGCATCGCGTCGAGGATGCGGAAGAAACAGCCGACGTTCCTCAAGCTTTCCATGAAGGCGTCGGAGACGACCCGATAGGGCGCCAATTCGGAGCCCCAGGTGCCGTTGCCGATGCTGCCGCCGACAACGGCGGATTTCATGGCCTTGATGGCGTCGAGGATACGGGGCGGCGCGTCGGCATATTCCAGTTCGCCGGCATCTTTGTAGTAAGCCATGACACGGGCAACACGGGCGAAATCCATGCCCTTGTCGATGTCGGCGTTGGCGACGTGGATTGAACCGCGCATTTTCGTCTCCTTCAAATCAGTCGCCTTGAGATTCGCACGTATCGCAAACGCGTGACGCAACGTGTTGCGCAGGGGCTTCAGACGTCGAACAGCGCGGCCTCGCCAGCGGCGATGTACGCTTCGAGCGCCCTGGCTATCGCCTCTTTGTCGTCGGCCAGATGTGCAGGGAGGAAGCCCGCGCCGACGAGCAACGCCGATACATGGGCTTCGTCGTGCCATGTGCGCAAACAGACCAAACCGGCCTTTGCCTTTTGCCGGGAGACCGTCGAGCGCGCCGTCGTCATGGCAGCGCCCCGAGAATGAGGGCGCCTATGACGGCAACGGAAACGAGCATCATGAGATAGGTTGCGGCGGGGCTCATGCCGGAAAAGCTCCGTCATGATCAGTCGCTTCCATATGTGCCAGGATAGCGGTCTCGATCAGTTTCTTCGCAGCGGCGACGGCATCACCCCGCGATGGAAAGACGGCCTTTGCGCGCCATCCTCCCTGCTCGAATTGTTGAACCTCGAACGCACCTGCAAGCCGCCGACACGGAACCGTGCGAACGATAGGGCGCCGGTTGTCATTGTCCGCCGCCGTCATGACAGACCTCCGAACTCAGGCTGTTCTGCGAGGGGTGCTAACCTCGCTACCTCGCTAACTTTGGTGTTGATGTCCTTGGTTTCCGGGCCTTCGCGGTCCAAAGTTAGTGAGTTAGCTAGGTTAGCGGGGGTCTGGGGTTTGCGTTTGCGCGGGTGAAGATAGCGGCCACGGGCTTCCTTCTCGACTTCACCGGCCTCCATCATCTTATGCAGGAGGAACTTGATATTGGTCACCGGCTGCCTGGTGGCTGCGGCGATGTCCTGGGGGCCCATCGGCTCATCCGAGCTTTCCAGCGCCGCCAGGATAGCGCCACGCTGTTCAGAGCGGTGAACTTCGGCAGCGGCGCCGACGATCGCCCAGCGGCAACTTGCCTTGTCGAAAGTTAGGGCGTGTTCGGCTTCCTCGACATCGCGACCGCGAATATAGAGCGTCGTGCCTTGGGAGTTCCTGGCGATCACCATGATGGTGTCCGCGCAGCCGGCCAGACCTAGCGTCCCGGAAACCGTGTCGAGCGGATCCTCCGCTTCCATCTTGCGCGTGTGGTGCAAAACCACGATGGCCATGCCGATATCGTTGGCTAGGCGGTGCAACCCTTCGAGAGCCGCATAGTCGAGTTCATAGCCCTGCTGCGTCCTGATAGGCTTTACGCCGGCCAGGGTGTCGAGGATGACAAGCCGGGGATTGCCAGCATTGCGCGCCCACTCTGCGATGTCGTCTACGCCGCCCTTATCTAGCCGGCGCCACGATGTCGTAAGCGTCAGGCGATCGGGCCAGGCGCCATTGAGCGCCGGCAAGATCTTGTCGAGACGGCGCTGAAGGCGGCGCGGATTGTCTTCCATCGCCGCGTAGAGGACATCTCCCTGCTCAGGCTCATAGCTGCCCAGACATATCCTATTGGCAGAGATGGCTGCGGCGATCTCGAATGCCATCCACGACTTGCCAAGCTTCGGACGACCGGCGAGGATCGTCAGGCCCTCGGGGATCAAGCCGGGGACGGCGTATTTCGCTTCGGGAAAGCGCATCTGCTGCAACGCAGCGGCTGTAAATGTGCCTGCGCGCCAGTCGTGCTGCTTGCCCTCTCGGCGCAGATCGGCTTTGCCGGCGAACACGTCATCGATGTCGATCATGCCCGCCTCCGATCTCGCAACGCGCGCCATTCGATTGCGGCTTGGACGAAGTAGTCGGGAACTTCCTCGATGCTTGGACGGCGCCGGCCATGCCATTCTGCGAGCAGCGTGGCGGTTCCATCGTTGAGGCTGTTGAGCAGGCGGCAGGAATAGCCCTCGTCGTCCAAACGAAACACGGCGTTCATGAGATGGCCGCGAGCCATGCGGACGGACGAAAGGACGGGAGCCGGCACCGCTTGCTGGTCGGGGTGTTCTGCGGTATCTTGATACCGTCGATTAGAGCCCCCGCCCGTCGACCACTGTCCAAAGGCCTGGCCGCTTGCCGCGGCTGGGCTTTTGACTTTAGGAGGCGCCGTTGTCATTCGCGCCTCCCCAGTACTGCCTCTCGGTCACCATCCGCACAGCGACAATCGCGTCCGCTGCCCGGAGCCCGAAGCGCTCGCGAAGTTCGACAACCGCAGGTCTTGGGCGAAGATTTTTCGGCGTTTCGGCCAGCCAGGTCGCCGCCGCCAAAATCAATTCAATTTCGCGCTCGGGGGTCATCATGCGGCCTCCGACGTGCTGAAACGCGGCGCCGAGAGCTTGCCATCTGCGTAGATGTCGAGATCTTGATCAGTGTAGACCGCAAGTCGGCCATAGATGCGGTACTGAGGACCGCCGCCGATGCAGGCCAATTTTTGCAGAGTGCGCCAACTGGTCCGAAGACCCTTGGCCGTGAGATAGGCCGCTGCTTCGCGGCGATCCCGGTAAGCGTCTGGTTGCATTTCCGTCTCCTTCGCTTGTGGTTGCTTGCGAAGGGAAGGAATTCCAGCTTTAGGGCCTTAAAGTTATGGCCAGAATTCCGAGCTAATTCTGGCGGTTTTTCCCACGTTCCATATTTTCGCGCGTGGTGTCCGTATTGGCCTGGAGGCGAGACACGTATTCATCAGCGACGAAACGTGCTGCCTCATCTTTCATCTGATCTGATTTTCCATGGTCGCGAATACCGAGCCGGCGATTGAGGTCTTTCCATTCCCTGTAAAACTTAGTTGCAATCGTTGCCGCCTCGTTCTCGGCTCCTTTTGGCCGACCCCGGCGCTTTTTGGGTCCAGCAAACCCGCCTTGAAGATAGAACGCCAACGCTTGGCGATCATCCGGCGTAATTTCGTAATCCGACCGAAGGATCTCTATAATTGGCCCGTTATTTCCTCTGTGCGCTTGAATGACGCAATTTAGGAATGGAGCGTCTTCGGCAAGGGAGCGCTCCAGCGCCTTTATTTGGGCAGGAGCGTCACCGACAAAATTGGCCATCACAGTAAGCCAATACTTCTGCAAATTCTGGCCGGAAACCTTCCACCCATCGTCATCTCGTTTCATAGCGCACCGCCTTTCAGCGGCACAACATCGGCCTTCGGTTCGCCCTTGGACGAGGCGAGCCCTGCCAATGCGACCGACGCGCCTTTCTCGGCAATGGCCTGCCGAGCGTCTTCAGCCCAATGCACGTATTTTTGCGAGGTAGCTAAGTCGCGATGGCCGAGCGCGGTCATGATCTCGCTGGCCTGAGCGCCAGCCATAGCCATGTGCGAGGCGAGGGAATGACGCAAGCCGTGCAGGCCGATGCGATCGGGCAGTTTCGCCTCGACGCGAACCTTGTTCCATATCTTGGACAAGACCACAGGCCCTTCACCTTTCGCGGGTGAAAAAACGAAGTCGTCAGGATCGCCGGCCGGCTGTCGAGCAATCAGAGCCTGCGCTGCGGTCGGCAAGCCGATGATCCGCGGCTTCCCTGTCTTGCCACCCGTCTTGTGGGAGGCCGGCGGCAGCGTCAACATTCCGGTTTTGAGATTTACGTGCGTCCATTTCAAACCTGCCACTTCGCCACGACGAGCGCCCGTCAAGGCAATGACCCTGATGGCGTCGGCTACAGGCTGACGGACACGCTTCTCCGCGTCCATGACGTCGAGCGTCTTGAATAGGCGTCCATAGGCGGCGGCATCATCAAGGATGACCTCCCGGACTCCATCGACGCTGGTCTTGAAGTCTTTTGCGGGGTTGCTGCCGATAAGCTTTTCGGTCACGGCCCAGGCAAAGGTGCTGCGAAGGAGCCGGAGCGATTTCCTTGCGGCGCCTTCGCCGCCCCTGACCCTCGCCAAACCACGCTTTCCCATCTTCTCCCGGATAGCGGTCTTGCCGTCGCGGATTGAGGCGTAGGCCTTTGAGAGATCACCAGGGCGCAAAGCGTCTACATGGAGTTTGCCGAGCAGCGGCTTTAGATGCCTGTTGATCCTGCCCTTGTCGGTAGCGCGTGTTCCAACGGCCTTGGCTTTGAATGCCTCCGATTCGAGATAGATATCGAGGACGTCATTGACCGTCGCGGCCTTCCGCCGCTGTTGCTTTTCATCGAGTGGATCTCGCCCAGCCTTAACGGCGCCGCGCATCTCGTCGGCTTTGTCCCTGGCCTCCTCAGCCGTCAATGATCCATGCTTGCCGATCGTGGCCCGGCGCTCGCGGGCCTCAGGGGTTCGATACTGGAAGATGTAGCTCTTGACCCCGGTCGGCAGCACAAGGAGGCCGAAGCCTTTGATCTGGTCATCCCAGACATAGAACCGGCGATCTGTAGGAGCTGCGGCATCGACAACGCGCTTGCTGATTTTTGGCACTTGCCTACCTCCGATTTTTGCTGACACAAACTGGCGCGTGTCAGCACCATGTCAGCAAAACGCGGTAAGTCAGGGGAAGCGTTAGGCGTGACAATAGGCGCGAAAGTAAGCGCAAAACCCTTTGAATGCAAGGCTTTGGTGTGGAAAAGTAAGCGTTGTGTCAGCACGAGGAAGCGCTATGGAACCGGCCTTCTAAGCCGATGGTCACAGGTTCGAATCCTGTCGGGATCGCCAAATATTTTCAAAGGTTTGCGCCAGTCGGTCTGATCAAGGCCGCAAGATCCGCCGTCCCGCGACTGCCGGTGCCCGCAACCTTATGCAACAGGACGTTGAGCCTTGGACATGCCGCCCATTCGTGCAGCGATCCGGAATTATTTCGTGATCCGGTAGGATCGGAACCTTAGCTCCCATCACGCGTTCCGGGCCTTGTATTCGCGGTGCCTCATAAAAAGACAATGTGCGGGCCTACGAATTGGGTGGGGTAAAACAAGCGCGGTTGGGGGGAGGAGAAACCAGATTATGTCGAATCGTGAAAATGGAACGTCCCCCGCATTGGGGCGGCGTATCGCTGAACTCAAAGCCAGAATGCGGGATGCCGAAATCTCCGATCATGAGATGAAAACGTTTCACAAGGTCGCCGCCATCATGGGGGCAGGCGACGGCGCCCTACGACTGGACGCCGACGACCTGATCGCGGCATCCTTCGTTGTCGGGAGTGGACCGGCGCCCAACCGCTGACATTTAGGATTTCCCCGCATTAGCCCGAAGTCCAGCAAAGGGACTGTCTCACTCTCACCGGCGAGCCCGGCTGCCATCGGTGCCGTTGATCTTCGGCTGCCGTGTCTCCCGATATCGAATTGGAAGGAAAGTCTTATCAATTTGTTTGCGTTGGTGCGTCATAGTAGCGGCGGCTAACGGAGTGGAATGCGATGAAGCTCGATCTGTCGCCGACGAGCTGGGGCAGAGTGATCGTTGTCACGGCAGCCGGTACGGCGTTCTTCATTGCCGTGGCGTTCTTCGTCGATTCCTTCAATTTCCCCTATCTCTCACCTGAGGCGGTGTGGCGGGCGCAAGTGACCGATCTGATGCTGCCTTTGGTGCTGGGCGGCTCGTTTCTGTCTTTCCTCATGTGGAAGATCCGCCAACTGGCCATCGCCCAGCGCGATCTCAGCATCGTAGCCGCCACCGACAGCCTGACGGCGGTGCTGAACCGCGGCGCCTTCTCGATGCTGGTCGAGGCCTATCTCGAGCAGACCCGCAGGCAGGAGCACGCCAATTCAGGGGCACTGCTGATCATCGACGCCGACCATTTCAAGTTGATCAACGACCGGCTCGGGCATGACTGCGGCGACCAGGCGCTCAAGCTGATAGCGCAGGCGATCAAAGGGCAGCTGCGCGGCGGCGATATCGTTGGCCGCATCGGTGGCGAGGAATTCGGCGTGTTTCTTCCCGGCGTGGATCCCGCGCAATCCTGGGTGGTTGCCGAAAGCATCCGCCGGCGGATCCGTGAAATGGACTTTTCTCCAGGCGGGCGGCCATGCCCGTTGTCCGTCAGCATCGGCGGCACAAGCTTTACCGGCCCGACCACCTTTGAAGAGATTTTCGTGGCGGCCGACAGACGGCTTTATACGGCCAAGTCGAACGGGCGCGATCAAGTCAGCTTCGATCCGGCAGGTGCCTCTCCGGTGCCTCTGCCCAGCATCGCCACGGTGCATTGACAACTGAGAAGGAAGCTGGCGTGGACCGCTTCCTTGACGTCCCCATGTCGCCGTGCTTCCTCCGCGTCGGTGATGTATGGATCACCGCTGAAAACGGTCCTGCGCTCCTGAGTTCCCCAAGCGTCCGGGCTGGCGGTCCAGTCACCGCTTGTCTCGATGCCGGCGAACGAATGGCGGGACGGCAAGATCAGCGCGGCAACTATGATTCATCTGTTCAATGGCTTTCAGAACCCCTTTGGCGGCAGTGACCTCGAAACCCTGGAGCTGTACCGGCTGCTGAGCGCCGACTCCGAGGTGCGTCTGTGGGCAACGTCCTCAAAAGTATCCCGCGAGTTGATGTGGCAACTTCCGATTCGCCGCATCTCACTGGCAAAGTGGAATGTGCCGGACGGCGGGACCTACGTCTTCCTCGGCGCGCATTGGCGCAACAAGATATGGCCTTACCTGATCCCCCGGCCGCGCCGGCTGATCTATGTCTTCAATACCTTTCACCCGAAAGTCATCGCGCTGACGACGCGCATGCCCCGCATGCTGAACTGGCCCGATGCCGAGCTGGTGCTGATTTCCGATTTTCAAAAACGCATGCTGGGGGTCGAGGGCGTCGTGCATCCGTCGCCGATCGATATCGAGCGTTTCCTACCGCAACCGGCCAAGCCGGGTCGTCCGTTCACGCTGGGACGATTGAGCCGCGACACCCCTGACAAACATCATGCGGACGATGTGCCGCTCTACGAAGCATTGCTAGCGGGTGGCGTCGCGCTGCGGATTCAGGGCGGGATGGTGCTCAAGGACAGGCTCAAGCCGCATTCGCAACTCGAACTCCTGCCGCAAGGCCGGTTTGCGGCTGAAGAGTTCCTGCCGACGCTCGACGTGTTCTACTATCGCAGCGGCTCGCATGTGGAGACGTTCGGCCGGGTGGTGTTCGAAGCGATGGCCTGTGGTCTGCCCGTGGTCTGCCATTCGCATGGCGGCTACGCCGACCATATCAGGCATGGCGAAAACGGTTTTCTGTTCGAGACGGCTCAACAGGCGGGGCAGATCCTGGCCAACCTCAAAGCCGATCCGGGGCTGCGGGCGACAGTGGGCCGCGAGGCGCGGCGGACCGTCGAGCAGCTGTTTTCCTCGCAGGCGCTTCGACAGCGGCTGGATTTCTATCTGCGTTAGCGGCACGTCAGCTGCTGGGCTTTGCGGACACCCTCGGCGCAACAACATGCCGGCCCGTTTGTCATCGATCTCGACATCGCGCTAAAGCTGGCATGCGAGCGAATCACCGGGCGGACGGGCCGCGGCGCGCCACAGACCGAGCAGGACTTCCTACCGATGACATTGATGGGCGCGGCGGCACTGCTGATCCTGGTCCTGACCTACGCTGGTGTCGCCATTGGCCGCATACCGGGCCTGCGTCTCGACCGGGCAGGGATCGCGCTGCTCGGCGGGGCCGCGATGATCGCCATCGGCGCGCTCAGCATGGAGGATGCCTACCGCGCGATCAATTTCGACACCATCACGCTTCTGCTCGGCATGATGATCGTGGTGGCGCATCTGAAGGTCTCCGGCGCCTTTCGCGGCCTCGGCGCCGTCGCCATCGAACACGCGCATGCGCCCTTCATGCTCCTCGTGATGGTGACGCTGCTGACTGGCGTGCTGTCGGCCTTCCTGGTCAACGACGCCATCTGCCTTGTCATGGCGCCGATCGTCGTCCACGTCACCCGCGTCATCAAGCGCAACCCGATCCCCTATCTGATCGCCACCGCCACTGCGTCGAATTGCGGCAGCGTCGCCACCATCACCGGCAATCCGCAAAACATGGTCATCGGCGCGCTGTCGGGTATTTCCTATCCTGCCTTTTCGGCCGCACTCGCGCCGGTCGCCCTGTTTGGCCTCGTCGCCGTCATTGTCATCATCCGCATCGTCTACCGGACCGAATTCGCCCGCACGGTCACACTGACGCCCGAGGTCTCGCGTGGCCGCATGCACAAGGGACAGGTGCTGAAGGCGGTGGTGGTCTGCATCGGATTGGCCGTCGCCTTCTTCGCCGGCGTGCCCGTCGCCAAGGCGGCACTCGTCGGCGGTGCCATCCTGTTGCTCACCCGTGCCATCAAACCGGAACGCATCTACCGCGAGATCGACGGTCCGCTGCTGTTCATGTTCGCCGGTCTGTTCGTGGTCGTCGCCGGTGCGGAAAAGACGCTGCTGACGCCCGACATCATCGCCTCGGCAAAGGATCTCGGGCTGGACGATGTCTGGCGCCTGTCCGGCTTCACCGCGGTGCTCTCCAACATCATGAGCAATGTGCCGGCCGTGCTTGCGCTCAGGCCCTTCATACCCGGCCTCGAAAACCCCGAACGTGCCTGGCTGGTCGTCGCCATGAGTTCGACGCTGGCCGGCAATTTCACGCTGCTCGGTTCGGTCGCCAACCTGATTGTCGCCGAGCAGGCAAGGGCTGCCGGCACACAGCTGTCGTTCGGCGCCTTCTTCAAGGTCGGCTTGCCGCTGACGCTGATAACGCTTGCCGTGGGCACGGCATGGCTGGCGTTGGGATTCTAGACCCGGTTGCTTGAAATTCGCGCCCGCACAAGCGTCGCCGCGGCGCGGCCGGCTGCCTCGATATAATCGGGGTTGCGGTGGATCAGCATGATCGAAAACGAGCCGTCTATCAGCAGCACGATCTCGCGTGCCAGGGCCTGCGGCTCCTCGACGCCGCGGTCAGAGAATTCGCCGGCCAGCCATGTTTCAAAATTTGACTTGTGCCGCGACCCGACCTTGATCGCCGGGTGTCCGGGCATCGAGGCTAATTCTGCAGCCGTGCGCAGGAAACCGCATCCCTTCCATTTCGGATGGCGCGCGGCCCTCGCCAGATTGGTGAAGATCGCCTCGACCTTGCGATCCGCCCCGCCTTCGGCGGCATCGAACCAGATGGCCATCCGCTTCAGATTGGGTTGGTCGCGGCCATCGAGATAGGCGGCGATCAGATCGTCCTTGCTCTTGAAGTGGTAGTAAAGCGTCCGCTTGGTGAGCCCTGCCTTTTCGGCGATGGCATCGACGCTGACACGGCCGATTCCCTCCGCATAGAAGAGCTTCGTCGCGGCTTCGACAATGCGTTTGCGGGTAGGACTCGACGCTTCAGGCATGGAGTGATGTATACCGACTAGTAAATATACAAGCAATCGAAAGCGTGATCCTTTCCAGAGGTATCTGGAAAGGAAGAACAATGACCGATCTTGTCCTGAGCGAGACCCGCGACGGGGTAACCATCCTCACCCTCAACCGGCCGGAGAAACTCAACGCGCTGAATTATGCCCTGATCGATCGCCTGCTTGCGATCCTTGACGACATCGAAGTCGATGACGGCGTCCGCGCGGTCATTCTGACTGGCGCAGGGGAGCGGGCGTTTTCGGCGGGAGGCGACATTCACGAGTTCTCGGCCAGCGTGGCGCTTGGGACCGATGTCGCGATGCGCGACTTCGTCATGCGCGGGCAGCGGCTGACGGCAAGGCTGGAGGCATTCCGCAAACCGGTCATCGCCGCCGTCAACGGCATTGCCTTTGGCGGTGGCTGCGAGATCACCGAGGCCGTGCCGCTCGCCATCGCCAGCGAACGCGCCCTGTTCGCCAAGCCGGAAATCAACCTCGCAATGCCACCGACCTTTGGCGGAACGCAGCGCTTGCCCAGACTCGCCGGGCGCAAGCGTGCGCTCGAACTGCTTTTGACCGGCGATTGGTTTCCGCCGCAGCGCGCCCTTGAACTTGGCCTCGTCAACCAGGTGGTGCCGCATGGCGATTTGATGCCGGCCGCAATCGGCCTGGCCAGGCGTATCCTGCGGCATTCAGATCTGGCGGTCGCGAGCATCCTCACGGCGGTGGCGCGCGGTCTCAACCAGAGCATCGCCGAAGGCCTGCTGGTCGAGGCCGAGCAGTTCGCCCGCATGGCTCCGACCGCCGACCTGCGCGAGGGGCTCGATGCCTGGCTTGCGCGCCGCGAGCCCCGCTATGACGGCTCACGGACGCATGTCGCGCGGCCGGACGAGGCCAGGCGGGCCTCGTTGGCGCTGGATCAGCTTGCGGAACAACATCAAGACACTGCCTCATGGCCTTTGATATCTGGATGGAAGCGGCAGAAACCACCAACCTCCAAATAGGGCAAAGTCGATAGACCTAGTTTTCCTAAGCCTAGGCGCTAGAACTACTTGTTTGCGCCAAGCCAACAACCAGCGTCATTCTGGACACCATTCGCAGCCGGATCATCGGCGAATGGCAATGGAGGCATCGTTGGTCGCTCTCGCTCGCAGGCCCTGGATTTCATCGCATTGCGATGAGTTCGCCCAGCAACTGGCGCAGACAATCAGCCATCAAACGACCGACGCCGTCATGGCGGCAATCGACAGGGGCATCGAGCTGAACCGTTCGATACACGAGGCCGATTGCATCAACCTCAACCCTGCGACCAATGTAATGAACCCGAAGGCCGAGGCGGCGCTTGCATCCGGCCTGGGATCGCGCCCGTCGCTCGGCTATCCCGGCGACAAGTATGAAATGGGGTTGGAAGGTGTCGAACAGATCGAGGTGATCGCGGCGGAACTCGCAGCTGAAGTCTTCGGCGCCAGATACGCCGAGATCCGGGTGCCGTCCGGCGCGATCGCCAATCTCTACGCCTTCATGGTCGCTGCTCGACCAGGCGACAGGATCATTGTCCCTTCGCCGGCGATCGGGGGCCATGTCACCCACCATATGGCCGGCTGCGCTGGTCTCTATGGGCTGGATATCCACACCGCACCGGTCGATGCCGACGGCTACACCGTCGATGTCGGGAAATTGCGCGACCTGGCCAGGTCGATAAAGCCGAAGATGATAACGATAGGCAGCAGCCTCAACCTGCTGCCCCATCCCATTCGCGAGATCCGGGCGATAGCCGACGAGGTCGACGCGCTTGTTCTCTTCGATGCCGCACATCTGTGCGGCATGATTGCCGGGCATGCCTGGCAGCAGCCGTTGCAGGAAGGTGCTCATCTGATGACGATGAGCACCTACAAGAGCCTTGGCGGTCCAGCGTCAGGGTTGATCGTCACCAACGACGCCGCTGTCGCCGAAAGACTGGACAGGATCGCCTTTCCCGGCATGACGGCCAATTTCGATGCCGCCAAGTCGGCTGCTCTTGCTATCACCCTTCTTGACTGGAAAGACCACGGCAAGGCTTACGCCGCGATGATGGCACGGACAGCAAAAGCACTGGCCAACAGCCTTGCCGATCGCGGTCTGCCGGTGTTCTCGACGAACAAGGGCTACACGACATCGCACCAGTTTGCCATCAAGGGGGCCGAGTTCGGCGGTGGCCAGGCAGCGGCAAGAAAGTTGCGGTCGGCCAATATTCTGAGCTGCGGCATCGGCTTACCGATCGACGCGGTTGACGGCGACATGAATGGGCTGCGCCTTGGCACCCCCGAGATCGTCCGCTGGGGCATGACCGAAGACGACATGCCGGAACTTGCGGCTCTCATTGCCAGGGGACTGTGCGGCAATGACGCCAGCGAACAGGTTGCTGCGGACGTCACGACATTCCGGCGCCGGTTCAACAAACTTCATTTTGTGAACTGACGGCCAGAACCCGCGGGCAAATGCCCGCCACTCAAAAAACAGGGGAATAAAAATGCGCATGATCGTGCAGATGATGACTGCTGTCCTTATGACTACCGCTGCTGTAGGCGCTGCGAGGGCGGATATCGTATTCGGCGTCGCGGGTCCGATGTCAGGGCCGAACGCGGCTTATGGAGAACAGTACCGCGTCGGTGTCGAAACCGCGGTCGAACACATCAACGCCAATGGCGGCATCCTCGGACAAAAGCTTGTCGTTTCGGTCGGTGACGACGTCTCTGACCCGAAGCAGGGCGTTTCGGTCGCCAACAAATTCGTCGCCGATGGCGTTCACTATGTCGTCGGGCACTATAATTCCGGCGTCACCATTCCAGCTTCCGAGGTCTATTCGGAAAATGGCGTGCTGTTCGTAACGCCGACAGCCACCAACCCGACAGTGACGGAGCGCGGCCTCTGGAACGCCTTCAGGGCATGCGGCCGTGACGATCAGCAAGGCTCCATCGCCGCCAAATTCATCCTCGATCGCTTCAAGGACAAGAAGATCGCGATTGTCGACGACAAGTCGACGGCAGGCAAAGGTCTCGCCGATGAAATGACCGAGGCCTACAATGCCGGCGGCGGCAAGGAAGTTCTCCACGAGGAGGTAAACCCGGGCGAGAAGGACTACAGCCCGCTGGCAACAAAGATCAAGCAATCGGGTGCCGACCTCCTCTATTACGGCGGCCAGCATACGGAGGCTGGCCTCATCGTCCGTCAAATGCACGATCAGGGCGTCACCGCGATCCTGATGGGCGGCGACGGTATCAGCAACAGCGAATTCGGTGCCATAGGTGGTGACGGTGCGGTTGGCACCCTGATGACCTCGTTCCCCGATCCTGCGACCTTTTCGGAAGCCAAGGACGCCGTCGCCGATCTGAAGGCCAGGAACGTGCCCACCGAGGCGGTGACCCTCTACGCTTACGCGGCAACGCAGATACTTGCCGAGGCTATCGTCAAGGCCAAGGCCGACGATCCCAAGGCCGCCGCCGACTATCTCCATTCCGGCGCCAGCATCCCGACGGTGCTCGGTTCGATTTCTTATGACGAGAAGGGGGATATCAAGCAGCCGGGGTTCGTCGTATTTGAGTGGCGGAAGGTCGACGGCAAGCTGACCCCGGTCGCCCTCAAATAGAAACATCGCGTCGGCGGCCCCGCATCGGTCGCCGACGCGATTTTGGAACGTCGGACGATGGCCGTAAATCCGCCACGACCTCGAATGCCGCCTCTCAACACCTTGCGTGCCTTCGAGGCCGCCGCTCGCCATGAGAGTTTCGCCAAGGCCGCGGATGAACTGGGCGTTACTCCGGCGGCCGTGTCGCATCAGGTCAAATCCCTCGAAGCGTGGCTTGGCTCGTCGCTTTTTGTCCGGCACGCTCAGGGGCTTCATCTGACCGAGGCTGGACGCGCGGCCGTTCCGGTCTTCTCCACCGCCTTTGACGCCTTGGGCCTTGCTGTTCAGGAGCTGCGCATCTGGGCTCCGAAATCGCAAGTAAGCATTGCCGCGTTGCCGTCCATTGCGCAGCTCTGGCTGGCCCCGCGTCTGCCGCTGCTTCGTGCTGCCTTGCCCGCCCTTCGGCCTTCCATCCATGCATTGGAGGAGCCGCCGGATTTCAGACGGGAACCGTTTGACCTCGCTATCTTCCTGACAAGCCACAGGGCCAGCGGCAGCCGCTCGTTCAAGCTGTGCGATGATGTCATATTTCCGGTCTGCACCCCTGCTTTGGCGGAGCAGTTGAAGACACCCACGGATCTCGCCTCGCAGCTTCTTCTGTGGGACACCACATGGACCGGCGATTGGAACCTGTGGTTCGACAGTGTCGGTGTGAAAGGACCGTCGATCGATGCCGGATCGGAATTCTCACTCTACAGCCTGGCGCTTCAGGCTGCCACCGATGGTGCCGGCGTTCTGATGGGGCACGAGGTTCTGGTCTCTCGCGCCTTGGCGTCCGGCGCGCTTGTGGCGCCGTTTTCCCAACGCGTCCTGAGTGGCCTCAGCCTCGAAGTGCTCGCTCCAGACCGGCCGCCTGCCCAGGCGGCGCAAATGATTGAGTGGCTGCTTTCGCAAGCAGAGCTGAATAGCGTGGAAACAAAGGTTTGAGTGCCAGCAGCAGGTCTTCGAATGGCGCCCAGGCGCTGTTGGCTTCAGCCATCTCGAAGCAGCAATCGACGGCGAGGTGGTCGTTTCGCCGTCGATCCGCCAGCCTCAGGGCGCCACCACTAAACGGCCTTTCATGTTGGGGTGGAAGCGGCAGAAATAATCGACCGTTTCCGCCGTCTCCAGGGTGAGGCTCGCGGACTTTTTCGGCGGAATCATCACCTCCCAACCGCCCTTGACGGTGGCCGTGTGGGCGAACACGTCCTTGTTCACCCACTCGATCGTATCGCCGACCTTCGCCTCGACGGTGGCTGGCGAGAACACCAGCTTGTCGATGGTGACCTGGATGGTTTCAGCCTGTGCCGGAACGATACCGATGGCCAGCGTCGACGCAATCCACAGATGGCGTTTCGACATGATCGCTGTCCTCACTTCAGCATGCCGGCGACATGTTCGGCATGCTGCTCATGGCCCTGGAATATCTTCAGGCCGGTTTCCAGCAGGCTCTTCAGTTCGGCATTGCTGGCCGATGGGATGAGCAGTGTTTCGAGAGCGCCGTTGACCTGCTTGTGGTAGGCGACCTCGTTGTCGACATAGGCCTTGTCGAAGGCGGCACCCTCGAGCGGGGCGAGCTTGGTCCTTTCTTCGGCGGCAGCCTTGCTCAGCGCCTGGCTGGTGGCGTTGTCTTCCGGCGTGACCTTCAGCTTCTTGACCAGGTCGAGCGCCTGCACGTTCACGGCTTCGTGGTCGCGGACCATGTCTTTGGCGAAGTCCACGACGTCCTTGTTCTTCGATTTCTCGATCGCCAGCTTGGCCGCTTCAACGTCGATGACCCCGGCCGTGTAGGCGATGTGGGCGATCTGCGGGTCGGTCGGCTTGTCGGCGGCTTGTGCGAACGGTGCAGTGCCAAGCAGCAGCATGGCGGCCAGGGCAGCGGTGTGACGAATAAGCATGGCATCTCCTTCGCCCGGAGCGGGAATCGCGCCGGACAGCTTTTTTCAGTTGACGGTCATTGGATGCAGGGCAGCGGCAAACGTTCCCGCCAAATGAGCCAACACGACGAGGGTCAGCTTTCCAGGTCGAGCCGCCGCATCACCGCGCTGGTCAGCCTTTCGCAACGCCGGCCGGCGAAGGGAAAAGCATCGAGCAGCACCGGCCCGATCTGGTCGTCCAGGGCCTTGCGCACCAGGGCGCGGGCGCGGTGCAGCCTTGTCTTGACGGTTTGTGGCCGTACGCCGAGAAGATCGGCGGTCTCTTCGATGCTCAGCCCTTCGATCACCCGCGCCACGAACACTGTCCGGTAGACATCGGGAAGGCTGTCGGTGGCCTGTTCGACCAGCTGGAGGATCTGCCGTTGCGCCATCGTCCGCTCCGGATCGTCGCTGGGGTTGAGGGGGAACCGGATGATCTCGGCTTGCGGATTTTCCGGCATTGCCACCGTTCTGCGCCTTTTGCGCAGGCGGCCGAGCGCCTCGTTGATGACGATGCGCGACAGCCATGTGGCGAGCGAGGAGTCGCCGCGAAAGGCATCGAGATGGGCGAAGGCCCTGACATAGGCCTCCTGCACGATGTCCTCGGCCTCGCTGTCATTGCGCACCACGCCGCGGGCGATGCGGTAGAGCCTCTGATTGTGCGTCTTGATGATGGTGCGGAAAGCATCGCCCTCGCGCGCCAGGGCGCGGCGTACGAGCTGCATGTCGCCTGAAGCAACAGAAGGCATCGCCGTCAAGACAGCAGGCATGGCCAGTTCCTCGACCCAATCTCGGACCAGAACCCGATTGAGAGATTGGATGACATTGCCGGCAAAAGGTTCCCGGCCGTTTTCGCCGGGTCCGGCGGTGGCTACCGTAGCGCTTCCGGCGAAGGCTTGTCAGCAACCTGCAGGCGTGCCGTGGCCGCCAGCAGATCGGTCTGGGTGATCAGCCCGAGAATCCGCCTGTCGTCGTCGACGATGATGACCGCATGGCTGCGGCCGTCGGTGAGCACGGGCAGCAGACCCATGGCGGTGAAACCGGCGGCGGCTGTCGCCGCGGGTGATATGACGGACCCGAGCGTGCCGGAGGCCAGCGCCAGTTCCCGCAACCCCACGGTGCCTGCCAGCCTTGCCTCTGCGTCGACGACAGGCAAGGTACGGATGTTGTGGTCGAGCAGCAATTGGCGTGCCGCTTCGGCGGAGGTGTGTGCGTCGACCGAGATCACATCGCGCGACATGATGTCCTCGCACAGAAGGTTCTGGTGCGCGCGCACCATCGCCTGCAATTCGACTTGCCGCAACAGCCGGTCGAGATCGTTGCGATCGATATCGAACGTCTCATCAAGCGCACCAAGCGCGGCATCGATGTCCTCGGGCTGGAAGCCGACGCGCAACTGCGCTGGTAGATCGACGGTGCCGTGGCTGTTCGTTGGTGCTGAAACCGGCACGTGCGGGTAATTGCGTCGGGCCAGCCTGTGGAAGCCATAGCCGAGCGCCACTAGCAGGATCGAGTTCAGTGCCACCGGCACGAATGGAAACAGGAAGCCGGCGCTGATGACGGCGGGCCCTCCCAGCACGGCGGTCAGGGCGGCCGCACCGCCCGGCGGATGCAGGCAGCGCGTGAACGACATGGCGGCGATTGCCAGCGCCACAGCGATGCCGGAGGCAAGGGCGGTTTCGTGGATGAAATGCGCGACGATCACGCCGACCAGGGCCGATATCGTGTTGCCGCCGATGATCGACCATGGCTGCGCCAGCGGACTGGCCGGCACCGCGAACAGGAGCACGGCCGATGCTCCCATCGGTGCCACCAGCAGCGGCACGTGCGGGCCGTTGCCGAGCACCAGACCACCGATCGCCCCGGTCAGTGCAATGCCGATCGTCGCGCCGATGCAGGCGATGATGCGCTCGCGCAGCGTCGCGCCGGCAAGAATGGGAACAAAGAGGCGAAAGGCCATGGGGTCGGGAACTCAGCCGGTATTCCAGAGGAAGTCGAAACCGCGATGATCGCACCGCAATGACGCGGCAATGTCGAAGTTGAAAGCCAAATTGATCCGCGAAGTCGCGGTTTGGAGAAATAGAATTCCGTGACGTTGTTGCCGCATCCGCCGCGGTGCCGATTTGGCGCGGCAGGGCGAAGCGGCGGTTCACCAGTCTTTCGAGCTGCTTGCACTGACCCGTTGAATCAGTTTGGCCGAGTGCCCTGATCGCTCAGGCAGCCGCCGCGGCGGTCAGGCCGCGCAAGATGTCGGCCTTCAGGTCCTCGACATCCTCGAGGCCGATCTGCAGGCGGATCAACGGACCTTCATACGGACCTTTCGCAACAACGCGGTCGCCGAGCCAGACCGGCACGGCAAGGCTCTCATAGCCGCCCCAGGAATAGCCGAGGCCGAAGATCTGCAACGCATCGAGGAAGGCGTGCTGCTGCTTCTGGCCGCCGCCGGCAAGCACGATGGAAAAGATGCCGCTCGAGCCCGAGAAGTCCCGCTTCCACAGGCCGTGGTCCGGATGGCTGGGAAGGGCAGGGTGGAGCACGCGCGCCACGCCCTTCTGCCCCTCGAGCCAGGAGGCGATGGCGAGCGCGCTGCGCTGATGGTGCTCGAGGCGCACGCCCATGGTGCGCAGGCCGCGCAGCACCTGATAGACATCGTCGGGCCCGGCGCAGCAGCCAAGCGTGCAGAAGCTTTCGTAGAGATGCTTCCAGCAGCCTTCGTCGGCCGAGACCGTGCCAAGCAGCACGTCGGAATGGCCGGCCGGGTATTTCGTCGCCGCATGGATCGAGATGTCGACGCCGTGGTCGAGCGGACGGAAATACAGCGGCGTCGCCCAGGTGTTGTCCGTCATGACGAGGGCGCCTGCGGCGTGCGCCGCCTTGACGATGGCCGGGATGTCTTGCAGCTCGAACGTGTTGGAGGCTGGCGATTCGGTGAACACCACCTTGGTGTTGGGCTTGATCAACGCCGCGATGCCGGCGCCGGCATCGGGGGCGTAGTACTCGACCTCGACGCCCAGCCGCCTCAGCATCGTGTCGGCGAAATTGCGCGTCGGGTGATAGACGGAATCGACGATCAGCAGATGGTCGCCCGCCGACAAGAAGGCCAGCAGCGGTATCGTCACCGCCGCAAGGCCCGAAGGCACCACGATCGTGCCGGCCGAGCCTTCCAATGCATCTATGGCGTGGGCAAGGGCATCGGTCGTCGGCGTGCCGCGCGTGCCATAGGTGTATTTCTGGCTGCGTGCCGCCATCGACGCCGCGTCACGATAAAGCACGGTCGAAGCATGCACCACCGGCGGATTGACGAACCCGAAATAGTCATGCGGATTGTTGCCCGAATGGGCAAGCCGCGTGTTGATACCCAGTCCGTCGCCGTCTTTCGCCATTCTTCTTCGCCTTGTTTGATAAGGCGCTAGCCATAGTGCGGCGGCAATGGCCGTGCAACCGGCCCGCACCCGCCAGGGAACCGACTTCGGATGTACCAAGTCGTCTCTGGTGAAAGTCGCGCAGTCTTAATCCGGTCCGAGCGCATTGCGCCCTGGGCCTATCGGCTATTGAAGACGGCCGGGAAAGATATATGATTGAATCCTAATACTTTTGTCGGACTGCCTCGATCAGACGCTGCCGGATGATCATTCCCGGTTGCCCTCCTGATCCCCTGCGATCCGGGCATCTCGCTTGCAGAGAACGAATGCAGCCAAGAAGAGGAATGCCATGACCGACGTCAAGTGGATGATCAAGGCGCGCGAGTTCGTCAACTGCAACTGCGCCTATGGCTGCCCGTGCCAGTTCAACGCTTTGCCGACGCATGGATCCTGCCGGGCGGTGGTCGGCGTGGAAATCGAAAGCGGCTATCATGGCGACACCAGGCTGGATGGCTTGCGGTTTGCCGGTGTCTTCCGCTGGCCTGGCGCAATCCACCACGGCAGGGGCGAGGCGGCGGTGGTCATCGACGAGCGGGCGACCGAGGCGCAGCGCGGAGCGCTGCTTCGTATTCTCAGCGGTGAGGACACCGAACCCGGCGCGACCATATTCCAGGTCTTTTCGACCACGCTGGAGACAGTCCACGATCCGATCTTCGCGGCAATAGACTTCGAAGTCGACGTCGATGCCCGAGCGGCTCGCCTGAACGTGCCGGGCGTAACCTCGGGGCACGGCGAGCCGATCAAGAATCCCGTCACCGGCGCGGAGCATCGGGCGCGCATCGACCTCACGCATGGTTTCGAATATTCGCTTGCCGAGGTCGGGCGCGGCTGGACCAAGGCAACCGGCCCGATCAAGTTCGAACTGGCGGACTCGCACAGCCATTTCGCCAATTTGCACCTCTCGCAGAGTGGCATCGTGCATTGACCTGATCCAATGAGCGACACGGCCCTTGAGGCGGTGCTGCGGCGCGACCGCACAGTCGTGACGGTTGCGCTCGTCATCATTGCCGTGCTCGCATGGGCCTATGTGCTGTGGCTCGCCGCCGACATGACCATGCCGGATGCTACCACGCCGAGCGCCACAAGTGGCGACATGGATGGCATGGACATGTCGGGCATGCGTGGCATGGACATGGGCGCTGCGGTGACGCCCGGTTTCCGGGCCTGGGCGCTAGCCGACTTCGCTTTCATCTTCGCCATGTGGGCCGTCATGATGGTTGGCATGATGACGCCGTCGGTCGCGCCGATGGTGCTGCTCTATGCCGGGGTCGGCCGCAAGGCGCGGGCGGGCGGGCGGCCCATCGCATCGACTGCATGGTTTTTTACCGGCTATCTGCTCGTCTGGGTTGCCTTCAGCGCGGCGGCGACCGGCACACAATGGCTGCTGGCCAGCCTCACCTTGCTGAGCCCGATGATGGCAACCAACAGTACGGTTCTCGGCGGCCTCGTCCTGATTGCCGCTGGCCTCTATCAATGGACGCCGATGAAGGGCGTCTGCCTGCAGCAATGCCAGGCACCGATCGCATTTCTGGCCAGTCATGGCGGGTTCCGCTCCGATCCGCCTGGTGCGCTTCGATTCGGGATCCATCACGGCGCCTATTGCCTCGGCTGTTGCTGGGCGTTGATGGCGCTCCTGTTCGTCGGCGGCGTCATGAACGTGCTGTGGATCGCCGGCATCGCCATCCTTGTTCTCCTGGAGAAGAGGGTCCCGACCGGGCAACTGGTCCCGCGCATCTCTGGCGCGCTGATGGCGGCAATGGGCGCCTGGCTGCTCGTTCGAGCACTTTGAGCATGTGCTCCTCCCGTTTCCGGGCGGCACGACCATGCGACCCTGTCGCTCGCCATGTGACAGTCTTTGGATACGCCAATTCATCCCGGGATAAAATCAGTGACGCAGGGTAAATCCGGGAGACGGATTTCGCTGGCAAATTCCGGATCTGCGGCTGACCGGCCTTTGCCAATTTTGTTTGCGCGGCTTGCTAATTTCCTGGTGCCCTTGGCTGCAATTCAGGCATTTGCGGCGGTTGGTTTTCAAACTCTTTGGAATTCGGTCATTTTCCTTGACCTCACGGGAATTATCGCCTTCGATGCCATTCGTGAATGGGAGGCGGCGCGTCGGTTGCGATGCGGGTTTTCCGGGTATGGGCCGGAATGGGAGCTGCGTTCACGAGGGAAAAGATCAGGGTTTGCCTGAAAAACAGAGAAAAGGGTCTGTGGGTCATGAAAAATATTGCTATCAGCATTCTTGGCGCCGCCACGCTTGGGTTGATGGCGTCGGCCGCCTCGGCAACGACGCTCGATACCGTCAAGGCAAAGGGCTTCATCCAGTGCGGTGTCTCGACCGGCCTGGCTGGCTTCTCGGCGCCGGACGACAAGGGTGACTGGCAAGGCATCGATGCGGATTTCTGCCGCGCTGTCGCGGCCGCCGTCTTTGGTGACGGCACCAAGGTCAAGTTCACCCCGCTCAGCGCCAAGGAACGGTTCACCGCGCTCCAATCCGGCGAGGTCGACATCCTGTCGCGCAACACCACCTGGACCATCAATCGCGATACCGCGCTCGGCCTGAACTTCATCGGCGTCACCTATTATGACGGCCAGGGCTTCATGATCAATGCCAAGAAGCTGCCCGGCGTCAATTCGGCGCTGCAGCTTTCCGGCGCCGCTGTCTGCGTGCAGAGCGGCACGACCACCGAGCTCAATCTCGCCGACTATTTCAAGGCCAACAAGATGGAGTACAACCCGGTCGTCTTCGAGAAACTGGAAGAAGTCAACGCCGCCTATGACGCCGGCCGCTGCGACGTCTACACCACCGATCAGTCGGGCCTCTACGGCATCCGCCTGACGCTCGGGGCGCCGGCCGACCACGTCGTGCTGCCCGAGATCATCTCCAAGGAGCCGCTCGGACCGGCCGTTCGCCAGGGCGACGACCAGTGGTACCACATCGTCAAGTGGACCTATTTCGCGCTGCTGCAGGCAGAAGAACTCGGCATCACCAAGGCCAATGTCGATGAGATGAAGAACTCGCCCAGCCCGGAGATCAAGCGCGTGCTCGGCCAGGAAGCCGATACCAAGATCGGTACCGATCTCGGTGTCTCCAACGACTGGGTCGTCAACATCGTCAAGGCCGTCGGCAACTACGGCGAAATGTTCGACCGCAATGTCGGTTCGGGCAGCCCGCTGAAGATCGCCCGCGGCATCAATGCGCTGTGGACCAAGGGCGGCCTGCAATACGCTCCGCCGATCCGCTGATCGAAATGTGATCCGGAAGGCAGATCCTCTGCCTTCCGGTTTCTCTTTCCAGGGGACTGTCGAATGGCATCGCAGGAAGTTATTCGAGAGGAGCCAAGTCGCGCTTCTCTCATCAACGATCCGAAAGTCCGCAGCATTTTCTATCAATGCCTGGTCGTTGCTTTGCTGGTGTCCGGTGTCTGGTGGATCGTCCACAACACGATCGTGAACCTTACGAACCTGCACATTGCCTCCGGGTTTACCTTTCTGAAGGGCCGCGCCGGCTTCGATATTTCCGATTCGGCGATCGCCTATACGTCGGACTCCACTTATGGCCGCGCCATCATCGTCGGCTTGATCAACACGTTGATCGTCGCGTTTGTAGGCATCATCACCGCCACCATCATCGGTTTCATCGTCGGTGTCGGCCGGCTGTCGAAAAACTGGCTGATCCAGAAGATCTGCACCGTCTATGTCGAGGTGTTTCGCAACATTCCGCCGCTGCTGGTCATCTTCTTCTGGTATTCCGGCGTGCTGGCCGTGCTGCCGGCGCCGCGCGACAGCATCAACCTGCCGTTCGGCTCCTTCCTCAACCAGCGCGGCTTCTATTTTCCGCGCGCCATCTGGGGCGACGGCTCCTGGCTGATCCTGGTGGGACTGTTTGCCGGCATCGCCATGGCGTGGTTCGTCGCCCGCAAGGCGCATCAGCGGCAGATGGCTACCGGCCAGCAATTCCCGGTATTCTGGACATCGCTGGCGCTGATTGTCGGGCTGCCGCTGCTCGCCTATGCGCTGAGCGGCTTTCCGCTAACCTTCGACTTTCCCAAACAGTCGACCTTCAACCTGACCGGCGGTTTCGCCGTCAAGCCGGAGTTTCTGTCGCTCTATCTGGCGCTGTCGTTCTATACCGCGGCCTTCATCGCCGAGATCGTGCGCGCCGGCATTCGCGGCGTCGCCAGGGGCCAGAGCGAGGCGTCTGAGGCGCTTGGCCTGCGCTCCGGCCAGCTGTTGCGGCTGGTGGTTGTGCCGCAGGCCATGCGCATCGTCATTCCGCCGCTGGCCAGCCAGTATCTCAACCTGACCAAGAATTCCTCGCTCGCCATCGCCATCGGCTATCCCGACCTGACGGCGACGACCGGCACGGTGCTCAACCAGACCGGCCAGGCGGTGGAATGCGTGGTCATCATGATGGTGATCTATCTGGCCATCAGCCTTCTGACCTCGCTGTTGATGAACTGGTTCAACGCCAAAATGGCGTTGGTGGAGAGGTAGGGACATGCAAGAACATGATATGTCCTGGGTGCGCACCGAAATGGCGCTGGCGCAGCCGGCGCCAGCCAGCGTCACGGGTTTCGGTGCCTGGGTGCGCAAGAACCTGATCGCCTCAGCAGGCGATGCCATCCTGACCATTGTCGGCATCGCGCTGGTGGCGATAATCCTGCCGCAAATCATCAACTGGGCGTTCATCAACGCTGTGTGGACCGGACCGGACCGGACCGTGTGCGCCACGGTGGCGCAGGGCGGTATCCAGCCGGATGGCTGGTCGGGTGCCTGCTGGGCCTTCATCAACGCCAAGTTCGGCCAGGTCATGTTCGGCACCTATACGATCGAGGAGCGCTGGCGGCCGATCCTGACCGGCATATTGTTTGTGGTGCTTCTGGTGCCGATGCTGATGCCGAGTGTGCCACGCAAGGGCCTCAACGCCCTGCTGCTGTTCGTCTTTTTCCCCATCGTGTCCTATTTCCTTTTGGTCGGAGGGTCCTTCGGTCTGGAACATGTCGAAACCGCGCGCTGGGGCGGCCTGCTGGTGACGCTGTCGCTGTCTTTCGTGGCCATCGTCGCGTCGTTGCCGCTTGGCATCGTGCTGGCGCTCGGCCGGCGCTCCAGGATGCCGGTCGTCAAGATGCTGTGCGTCATCTTCATCGAAGCTGTACGCGGCATTCCGCTGATCACCGTTCTGTTCATGGCCAGTGTCATGCTGCCGCTGTTCCTGCCGCCGGGCGTCACCTTCGACAAGTACCTGCGCGCGCTGATCGGCGTGTCGCTGTTTTCCGCCGCCTATATGGCCGAGGTGGTGCGCGGCGGCCTGCAGGCCATCCCCAAGGGCCAATATGAAGGCGCCGATTCGCTCGGTCTCGGCTATTGGCAGAAGATGTATTTCATCGTCATGCCGCAGGCGTTGAAGCTGGTCATTCCGGGCATCGTCAACACCTTCATCGGCATGTTCAAGGACACCACCCTGGTCCTCATCATCTCGATGTTCGACCTGCTCGGCATCATCAAGCAGAACTTCGCCGATCCCAACTGGGCGACGGCGCAGACAGCCAAGTCGGGTCTGGTCTTCGCGGCCTTCGTCTTCTGGCTGTTCTGCTTCGGCATGTCGCGCTATTCAATGTACACCGAACGCCGGCTCGACACCGGCCACAAACGCTAAACAAAAGAACAAGGGGACCCTGTCATGGCCACCGAAAATGCCGTCAGCGCGGAAGAGATCAAGGTCAACGCCGCCAAGATGCACATCTCGACCACCGATGTCGCGATCGACATCATCGCCATGCACAAATGGTACGGCGAGTTCCATGTGCTGAAGGACATCAACCTGAAAGTGATGCGCGGCGAGCGTATCGTCATCTGCGGCCCGTCGGGCTCCGGCAAATCGACGATGATCCGCTGCATCAACCGGCTGGAAGAGCACCAGAAGGGCAAGATCATCGTCGACGGCAAGGAACTGACCAACGATCTGAAGAAGATCGACGAGGTCCGCCGGGAGGTCGGCATGGTGTTCCAGCACTTCAACCTGTTCCCGCATCTGACCATCCTGGAGAACTGCACTCTGGCGCCGATCTGGGTGCGCAAGACGCCGAAGAAGCAGGCGGAAGAAATCGCCATGCATTTCCTCAAGCGCGTCAAGATTCCGGAACAGGCCAACAAATATCCCGGCCAGTTGTCCGGCGGCCAGCAGCAGCGCGTGGCGATCGCCCGCTCGCTGTGCATGAACCCGCGCATCATGCTGTTCGACGAGCCGACCTCGGCGCTCGATCCGGAAATGATCAAGGAAGTGCTGGAGACGATGGTTGGCCTTGCCGAAGAAGGCATGACCATGCTGTGCGTCACCCACGAGATGGGCTTTGCCCGCAAGGTCGCCAACCGGGTGATCTTCATGGATCAGGGCCAGATCGTCGAGCAGAACACGCCGGCCGAGTTCTTCGACCATCCGCGCCACGAGCGCACAAAACTGTTCCTGTCGCAGATCCTGCACTAGGCCTTTGATAACCAGAAAGAGCCCGGCTGAAACAGTGCCGGGCTCTTTTGCGTATGGATGAGCAGGAGGCGGGCGGCTTGTGTCGCGCCGGGGTGCGTTTGCAGGGCCGCCATTCATGAAAAAGCTGGGACGTTTTCTAGGCCTTCTGTTGATCGTCGTTGCGCTCGCGGTGACGCTGGGCACGCTCGTGCCGCGACCACTCTGGCAAACAGCCGCCGCTCATCCCGCCGCCACGCACCATATCCTGGTGCTGACCAACCCGATCCACACCGACATCGCCATTCCGGTCGATGATGCCGTGCGCCAGCGCTTCCATTTCCTGGTCGATGCCGGCATCCCGGCCGATAGTCCGGAGGTTCGCTACATCGTCTTCGGCTGGGGCGGCCGCGCCTTCTATCTGGAAACGCCGACCTGGTCTGAGTTGAAGGCGGTGCCGGTGATGAAGGCACTGACTGTCGACGCGTCGGTCATGCATGTCGATGTCGCCGGTGACATCGCCGAACCGCATCCGGATGTCGCCGGCTTCAATATCGGCGAGGAGCGTTTTGCGGCGCTGCTCGATTTCATCGATGCGAGTTTCCAGCGAGGGCCGAACGGTCCGCTTCTTGTTCCGGACGCGGCCTACTCCAGGTTCGACCGCTTCTATGAAGCCAACGGCAATTTCAACGCGCTGGTCGGCTGCAACACCTGGACGGCGGCGGCCTTGCGCACCGCCGGGCTGCGCACCGGCTGGTGGAATCCGCTGCCGATATCGCTCGGCGTGTCGATGCGGCTTTACAATTAGCTCTGTTCCACGGGCCGGCATCCAGGCCTTTCAGCGTCGGATGATTTTCTGCGGTTGCCAGCCATAAAGCCAATCCAGATCGGCGGCGAGTTTGTCCGACGAGCGCATTTTCAGGAACAGATTGCGCGCGATAGCCACTGGACCCGCGGCATGCCAGGCAAGGCGATTGACGGCGCCACGACGGGCGACCTTTGCGACGCGCGGCCGCCGCAGGTTCTCCCAGATTTGAAGGCTTTGTGCCGGGTCGGTGGGGAAGTCGGCAAGGACATCCGCAAGCGTCGCCGCATCTTCGATCGCCATGGCGGCACCTTGCGCCGCGAACGGCGTCATCGCATGCGCGGCATCGCCGATCAGCGCCATGCCATCGGTCGTCCAAGGTTGTTTGCTGTCGACCGTATGGATCGGCCATGCCGTCCACGGGCCGGATTCCCCAACCAGACGGGCGAGCGCTGCCGCCGTACCGCGCAGCGCACCGGCCAGAATCCCTGCGTCGGCGTTGCCGGACCAGCCCTCGGCAATGCGTTCGCCCTTGGTGAAGGCGGCAAGATTGAAGGCATCACCTTGGCTGACGGGATAGGCGACCATGTGGAAGCCGGGATGCAGGAAGGTGGTGACGCAATTGGTGGCACCGATCGCGGCAAAGGCTTGTCCAGCAGCGCTGTCGGCGGGAATGGTGGCGCGCCACGCCAGTTCGCCCGAAAAATGGCTTCTTGGCGACGCCGCCCCCTTGGTTGTGTCGACAAGGCCGCGCAGCGATGACCAGACGCCATCGGCGCCGACCAGCAGGAAGCCTCCGGCCTCGACCGTCTCGCCGGCTATCTCGGCAGCCACGGTGACACCATGGCTGCCTTTGGCAACACTGCTGACCTGCGCACCGGTGGTCAGAAGAATGTTCGGCATCTCGGCAACGCGCGCAGTCAGGGCACTCTGCAGGTCGGCCCTGTGGGCGACGAGATAGGGTGCCTGCCAGCGGGCTTCGGCGGCTTGTCCGAGCGGCACACGTGCCAGTTCGCGCAACGTCGCGGCGTCCTTCAGCACCACGGCTTCCGGCCGCACCGTTGCCGGCAGCAGTCGGTCGAGCACCCCAAGCTGGCGAAGGATGCGTGTTGCGTTGGGAGAAAGCTGGATGCCGGCGCCGGCGGCTTCCAGGCGCTGCGCCTGTTCGAACACCTGCACAAGGTAGCCGCGTTCGGCGAAAGCAACGGCCGCGGTCAGCCCGGCAACGCCGGCCCCGGCGATAACGACTTGCCGGGACCGCCTGTCGTCCATCGGGCTTGTCGCGAAAGAATCAGGCAGCCTGGTCGATGTAGATGCAGCCGGCGGGCAGCGTTTCCGTCGCCTTCAGCTTTGGCGAATAGCGGTAGAGCGTCGAGCAATAGGGGCAGACTTTTTCATTGTCGTCGCCCATGTCGAGAAACACGTGGGGATGGTCGAAAGGCGGGTTGGCGCCCGTGCACATGAATTCCTTGACGCCGATGTCGATTGCCGGGTGGCCCGCATCGTTCTGAAAATGGGGAATGGAACCGCCTGCCATCGTCGTCTCCTTAACGCAGTCTCCTCTGCATCTGGATCATAACCCGTCTCTTTGCAAGTTCGATGAAATCAAACTGTCGCAAAAGCCTGTCAGAGGATAAGTTAAGCCGGTTAACCGGCGAGCGGTTGCGGGGAAGAGCGGGAATCATGAACGAACTGAAGCCGGTGCAGAGCGAATTCGTGAATATCGAGGTGGTTCGCCCGGAGGGCGGCAACCCGGATCGCTTTGTCAACCGGGAGTTTTCCTGGCTGCAGTTCAACCGGCGCGTTCTCGAGGAATCGCTGAATCTCAATCATCCGCTGCTCGAGCGCGTCCGCTTCCTGTCGATCTCGGCGGCCAATCTGGACGAGTTCTTCATGGTCCGCGTCGCCGGTCTTGCCGGCCAGGTGCGCGAGGGCATCACGCTGAAGAGCCCTGACGGCCGAACCCCCGAACAGCAGCTCGAACAGCTGCTGCGGGAGGTCGAGCGGCTGCAGGAAGACCAGCAGAAGAGCCTTTCGGCGCTTACCGTGCTGCTCAACAAGGAAGGCATCGAGAGCATCACCCGCGATGCCCTGACCAAGGACGAAAAGGTCTGGCTGGAAGACCATTTTCAGGAGCAGGTGTTTCCGGTGCTCACCCCGTTGTCGATCGACCCGGCGCATCCGTTCCCGTTCATTCCCAATCTCGGCTTCTCGATGGCGCTGCAATTGCGCCACCGCAAGAATGGCGAGGAGATGAGCGCGCTGCTGCGCCTGCCGGTGGCGCTGAAGCGCTTCATCCGTCTGCCGGACCGCAAGCACCATGTCCGCTTCATCCCGCTGGAAGAGGCGGTCGGCCTCTATATCGGCAAGCTGTTTCCCGGCTACGAGGTCAAGGGCTCCGGCACATTCCGCATCATCCGGGACAGCGATATCGAGGTCGAGGAGGAATCCGAGGATCTGGTGCGCCTGTTCGAGACGGCGCTGAAGCGCCGCCGCCGCGGTTCGGTGATCCGCATCGAATTCGACAGACTGATGCCCGGCGAATTGCGTGAGTTCGTTGCCGGCGAGCTTGGCGTGTCGTCGAGCCGCATCAGCGTCCTGACCGGGCCGCTGGCGCTCAGCCAGATTTCCGAGATCGTCGCCGTCCCCCGCGACGACCTC
The DNA here is from genome assembly GCF_042682145.1 of Mesorhizobium newzealandense. Lineage (NCBI taxonomy): Bacteria > Pseudomonadati > Pseudomonadota > Alphaproteobacteria > Hyphomicrobiales > Phyllobacteriaceae > Mesorhizobium > Mesorhizobium newzealandense. The sequence goes on from NZ_JBHUGZ010000030.1 coordinate 590,202, forward strand.
AAATTCACGCCTTACAATCCGCGCTTCCCCGAGCGCATCCGCGAGCATGGCGGCGACTGTTTTGCCGCCATCCGCGAGAAGGACATCGTCGTCCATCATCCCTACGAATCCTTCGACGTGGTGGTGCAGTTCCTGCGCCAGGCGATGGCCGATCCCGAAGTGGTGGCGATCAAGCAGACGCTTTACCGCACGTCAAACGACAGCCCGATCGTGCGCGCGCTGGTCGACGCGGCCGAGGCCGGCAAGTCGGTCACCGCGCTGGTCGAGCTCAAGGCGCGTTTCGACGAGGAAGCCAACATCCGCTGGGCGCGCGACCTGGAGCGCGCCGGCGTGCAGGTCGTGTTCGGCTTCCTTGAGCTGAAAACCCATGCGAAAATGTCGCTGGTGGTGCGGCGCGAGGACGGCAAGCTGCGCAACTACGTGCATCTCGGCACCGGTAACTACCATCCGGTCACCGCGCGCATCTACACCGATCTGTCCTTCTTCACCACCGATCCGACGATTGCCCGCGATGTCGCCCAGCTGTTCAATTTCATCACCGGCTATGCCGAGCCGACGGATGAAATGCGGTTGGCGATCTCGCCGTTCACGCTGAGAAGCCGCATCTTGAAGCATATTGCCGACGAGATCGCCCATGCGGTGGAGGGGAGGCCGGCACGCATCTGGATGAAGATGAACGCGCTTGTCGATCCGATCATCATCGATGCGCTCTATGACGCCGGCCGCGCCGGCGTCGAGATCGACCTCGTCGTGCGCGGCATCTGCTGCCTGCGGCCGCAAGTGCCGGGCCTGTCGGAAAACATCAGGGTCAAGTCGATCGTCGGACGTTTTCTCGAACACAGCCGCATCTATTGCTTCGGCAACGGCCATGGGCTGCCCTCGGACGGGGCGATCGTCTACATCTCTTCGGCCGACCTCATGCCGCGCAATCTCGACCGCCGCGTCGAGACCATGGTGCCGATCACCAATCCAACTGTGCATGAACAGATCCTGGGCCAGATCATGCTGGGCAACATCATGGACAATCAGCAAAGTTTCGACGTATTGGCTGATGGAACCTCCCGGCGCGTCGTGCTGGAGGAGGGCGAGGAACCGTTCAACGCGCAGGAATATTTCATGACCAATCCGAGCCTGTCGGGACGGGGTGACGCGCTGAAGTCGCATGCACCCAAGCGCATCGCGCAGTTCAAGCGCCGCAAGAAGAACGCCGCAGCGTCCAGCTGATGCTGTCTGATTCCCAGGGCCGGTTGCAGGACCGCCGACCGCTGTCCATCATCGACATCGGGTCGAACTCGATCCGTCTCGTCGTCTATGAGGGGCTGGCGCGCTCGCCGACTATGCTGTTCAACGAAAAGATGCTGGCCGGCCTTGGCCGTGGCATCGTGTCGACCGGCAAGCTCGACCCCGAGGCGGTGACACGCTCGATGGAGGAGTTCCGCCGCTTTCGCGCGCTCTCCGACCAGGCCGGCGCCGAGCACATGTATGTGCTGGCCACCGCCGCGGCCCGCGAGGCAATCAACGGTCCCGATTTCATCCACCGGGCCGAGGACGTGCTCAAGACCGAGATCCGCGTGATAAGCGGTCGCCAGGAAGCCTATTATTCGGCGCTCGGCGTCATTTCAGGCTTCCACCCGGCCAATGGCATCGCTGGCGATCTGGGTGGCGGCAGCCTCGAACTGGTCGACGTCAACGGCGAAGCGATCGGCGACGGCATAACGCTGCCGCTGGGCGGCCTGCGCCTGCAGGACATGGCGAAGAATTCGCTGACCCAGGCGGCGAAGATCACGCGCGACGAACTGGCGAAAGCGAAGCTATTGAAAGGCGGGCAGGGCAGGCCCTTCTACGCCGTTGGCGGCACCTGGCGAAATCTCGCCCGGCTGCACATGGAAATGACCAATTATCCGCTTGGCGTCATGCACCACTACGAGATCAGCGCCGACAGTGCGACGAACTTCCTCAAGCAGGTCGCCAAAGCCGAGATCGAGAAGGTCAAGGGTATCGAAGGCGTTTCGAAGAATCGCCGTTCGCTGCTGCCCTATGGCGCCATCGTGCTGCAGGAGATCATGGCGGCGATGCAGCCGTCGAAGATCATCGTCTCGGCGCTCGGCGTGCGCGAAGGCTTTCTCTATTCGCTGCTCGACGAGGCCGAGCAGAAGGCGGACCCACTGATTTCGGCCTCGGAGGAACTCGCCCGTCTGCGCTCACGCTCCGTCACCCATGCGCATGAACTTGTCGACTGGACCGCCAGGACCTTTGCCGCCTTCGGCATCGACGAGACCGAGGACGAGGCGCGCTACCGCCACGCTGCCGCATTGCTGGCCGACATCGGCTGGCGCGCGCATCCCGAATATCGCGGCAAGCAGTCGCTCAACATCATCGCGCACGCGTCCTTCTTCGGTGTCGACCATCCCGGCCGTGCCTTCCTGGCGATGGCCAATGCCTATCGCCACGATGGCATCTTCAACGAAGCCATCGCCCCCGAGATCAAGGCGCTGGCTTCGCCGCGTTATCTGGAGCGGGCACGGGTGCTGGCGGCGATGATGCGCGTCGTCTACCTGCTGACGGCGTCGATGCCCGGCATCATGCCCAGGCTGAAATGGGAACAGCGTGGCAATGGCGTATTGGCGCTGGTCTTGCCCGCATCGCTGGCCGACCTCTATGGCGAACGGCCGGCCGGGCGCCTGGCGCAACTGGCAAGGATAACCAACCGCCGCCTGGTGCTGGCCGTCGAGGGCGGACCGAGTGTGTCGGTGAAGTAGGCCTTACGCCGAAACACGCCCGTCGGCTGACCACACGCCGGCCCCGGCCATCGCCAGCGCCAGAAAACCACCCGATATGGCGATGTCCTTCATCAGCATCTGCTGGTGCAGGAAGGTGAGCATCGCGTCGCCGCCGCCCTGGCCGTAATGGCCGATGAAACCGGCGACGATGCAGAAGGCGGCAAGCAGCAGCGCCGTGATCCGGGTCTGGAAGCCGACCAGGACGAGCAATCCGGCGATCAGTTCGAACAAGCCTGTGCCCCAGGCGGCAAGTGTCGGCAGCGGCACGCCGAGGCCGGCGAAATAGCCTGTCGTGCCGGCAATGTCGGAAAGCGCGTGGAAGCCGGAGGGCACGAACAGGGCGGCAAGAAGCAGCCGGGAAAGCAGAAGCAGTGCGTTGCGGGGCATGCTTGTCACCTCCGATGTCGATCGGGCAGGGGTGGCTGAGACCGTTCCCCATCCCGACGCCACGATCCTAGCAGGAATTGGTCAGCTGGGACGCTCGGATAGACAACGAAAGAGGGGCGCGGAAAATTCCGCGCCCCTTTTTTCTTTGATTGTTGGTGGCTTCAGCCGCGCTTGGCGTCGACCGAATAGGCGCCTGCGCCCGAGGTGGCCAGCACGATGAAGCCGCCGGCAATCCCCAGGTTCTTGAGGAAGTTGATCATCTGCATCTGATCGGCCCAGCCGGTATGGGCGACCAGCGCGGTGGCGACGGTGAAGATCGCGAGCACCCAGGCGGCAATCCGGGTCTGGAAGCCAATGAGGATGGCGATGCCGCCGAGAAGCTCGATCAGGCCGACGATGATAGCCGTCGCGGTCGGCAGGGGCAGGCCGAGGCTGCCGAAATAGCCGGCTGTGCCGGCGATCGCGGTGAGCTTGCCGAAACCTGAAAGCAGGAAGATGACGGCGAGCAGGACGCGACCGAGGAGGATGGTGGCTGAGGCATTGGAAGCGCCGGAACCGGCGACGGAAGTGTTGATGGACATGGTGACTCTCTCCAGGAAGGGGTTGATCCCGCTGAGATAGAGCACGCGGACTGTTCACCAAAGCCGCCAGACTGGCGACACATTGTTCACAGCGCTTACATTTCCGTGATCGGGCAACTTACGCAAAATTCGCGTCGAGTCAGGCTGCGGCGAGAGGAAATTCTCCCGCCGAAAAACCTTACCCCGGATGCGTCATATCCTCGGGCCGCACCAGCCGGTCGTAGTCGGCTTCGCTGACCAGCCCGGTGGCCAGCGCTTCCTCGCGCAGCGTGGTGCCGTTCTTGTGCGCGGTCTTGGCGATCTTGGCGGCGTTGTCGTAACCGATGGTCGGCGCCAGTGCCGTCACAAGCATCAGCGAGCGGTCGAGTGCCGCCTTGATATTGTCTTCCCGCGCCTCGATGCCGACGACGCAATTGTCGGTGAAGGAGACTGAAGCGTCGGAAAGCAACTGCACCGACTGCAGGAAATTGTAGGCCATCAGCGGGTTGTAGACGTTGAGCTCGAAATGGCCCTGGCTGCCGGCGAAGGTGAGGGCGGCATTGTTGCCGAACACCTGCACGCAGACCTGCGTCATCGCCTCGCACTGGGTCGGATTGACCTTGCCCGGCATGATCGAGGAGCCCGGCTCGTTTTCCGGCAGCGACAGTTCGCCGAGGCCCGAGCGTGGGCCGGAGCCGAGGAAGCGGATGTCGTTGGCGATCTTGAACAACGCCGCGGCCGCCGCGTTGATGGCGCCGTGCGAGAACACCATCGAATCGTGGGCCGCCAGCGCCTCGAACTTGTTCGGCGCGGTGACGAAGGCGATGCCGGTGATGGCGGCGATGCGGTCCGCCACCCTTTCGGCGAAGCCGACGGGCGCATTGAGGCCGGTGCCGACGGCGGTGCCGCCCTGCGCCAGCTCCTGCAGGCCGGGCAGCGTCAGCTCGATGCGCTTGATCGACGAGGCGACCTGTGCGGCATAGCCCGAAAATTCCTGGCCGAGGGTAAGGGGGGTGGCATCCTGCGTGTGCGTGCGGCCGATCTTGATGATGTGGGCGAATGCCCGGCTCTTGGCGTCCAGCGCCTTGTGCAGGTGCTTCAGCGCCGGCAGCAGGTCGTGCACAATGCGCTCGGCGCAGGCGATGTGCATGGCCGTCGGATAGGTGTCGTTCGACGACTGGCTCATGTTGACGTGGTCGTTGGGATGCACCGGCTTCTTCGAGCCCATGACGCCGCCCAGCATCTCGATCGCCCGGTTGGAGATCACCTCATTGGCGTTCATGTTGGACTGGGTGCCGGAGCCGGTCTGCCAGACGACCAGCGGAAAATGGTCGTTGAGCTTGCCGTCGATAACTTCTTGCGCCGCCTCGATGATCGCCTTGCCGATCGCCGGATCGAGCCGGTTCAGTTCCATGTTGGCTTCCGCCGCCGCCCGCTTGACGACGCCGAGCGCACGCACGATCGACGCCGGCTGCTTTTCCCAGCCGATCTTGAAGTTGCCCAGGGAGCGCTGCGCCTGCGCGCCCCAATAGCGGTCGGCGGCGACTTCGATCGGCCCGAACGTATCGGTTTCGGTTCTGATCTTTGCAGCGGTCACGGGTCTCTCCTTGTCGAAGTCGGCAACGGCGTATCGCGTTGCACAAACGGCTTCAAGCGGAGATTGCGGGCGGCGAGGATGCAAATCGGTTGAAGCCCTTGCCCCTCGACGGGAAAGCCGGGCGGGTCACCCGGCTGTGTATCCGCCGTCCACTGCAAAGATGCCACCGCTGGTCCAGGCCGCCTCGTCGCTCGCGAGATAGACCGCGATGCCGGCCAGGTCGTCGGGGCGGCCGATTCTGCCGAGCGGATAGCTGCGCTCGACATAGGCCTTCAGCTCCGCCTTCGCCTCGGCCGGCAAATTGTCGACTGTCATGCGCCGCATGGCCGTGTCCACCGTGCCGGGCGCGATGGCGTTGACGCGGATGCCGCGCGGGCCGAGTTCGAAGGCCAGCGATTTGGTCAGCGAGTTCAACGCGCCCTTCGACAGGGAATAGAGGCTCGACGGCCGCTTTGGGATCATCTTGTTGGCGAAGTAGGACGAGATGTTGATCACCGACGCGCCGGCTGGCAGATGCGGCAGCAGCCCCTGGGTGAGGAAGAACACCGCCGTCACATTGAGCGCGAAGGATTGCTGGAACTGCGCCTCGCTGACGGTTTCGAACGGCACCAGGAAAGCCACCCCGGCATTGTTGACGAGGATATCGAGCGGCCTGCCGGATTGTTTCACATGCTCGACAACGGCTGCGATGCCGGCCGATGTGGCAAGATCGGCCGACAGCGCCTCGACGCTGCCGCCGAGGTGCTTGCGGGCGGCGTCGAGCTTTTCGGTGTCGCGGCCGACGATCAGGACGTCCGCACCCTCGCGCGAAAAGGCCTCGGCGATCGCAAGGCCGATCCCGTCCGACCCGCCGGTAACCAGCGCGCGCTTGTTATGAAGGCTCATTCGACGCTCCGAGGCAGCTTTGGCCACTTCGAGAGCAGCGTATATAGCGGCCGCGGTCAAGCCATCGGTCTATCCCACGGTATGAACTTCGACCGCCGCCGGCTCTCGCATGGGCTCCCGGGTGGCGAGCCGCCCCGCGACAAAATTCTTGACCTGGCGGACCGCCTGTTCGCGCGAGACGCTGCCCGGCTGCAGGCCGAGCCGCAGCCAAAGCCCGTCGATCAACGCGGTGACGCCAAGCGCGATGTCGTCGGCATCCGCCGGCGAGGCAAGGCCGCGCAGGCCGGACAACAGGTTCGACCGCATGCGCGCGTGAATCACCCTCTGGATACGCGCCATCTTCTCGTCGCGCGGCACCTCGGCGCAAAGCGAAAGCCAGGCGTGGCAGAGAGGAGGCTGAAAAAGATGCGGTTCGAAATTGCCCTCGATCACGGCATCCATGCGCTCCATCGGAGTTTTGGCCCGGCGCAGCCGCGCGATCACCGCGTGGCACAGGACGGCGTTGGCTTCGCGCATCGCGTGCTCGAACAATTCCTGCTTGTTGCGGAAATAGTGCAGCACGATTCCCTTGGAGGCGCCGGCCTGGGCCGCCACCTTTTCCAGCGTCGCGCCGGCAATCCCCTCGCGCTCCAGCACCGCGAACGCCGCCTGCCGCAGCTCCTTGCGGCGTATGTCGCTGAGACGCTTGAGTTTCACCGGATCGATCCATGCATTGCGAATCCACATTGACATTTTCGCCCACTCAGATCAACAATTGACCAATGGGACAATAAAAAGACTAGTCGGTCAATTTTGACAATGAGGAGAACCGGAATGTTTCGCATCCTTGCAAATGGCGTCTGTCTCGCCACCCTGGCGCTGGCCTCTCATGCGGCTCAAGCAACTGAGCCCGAGCAGTGCAGGGCCGTCCGCATGGCCGAACCCGGCTGGAACGATCTGGCCTTCACGACCGGGGTTGCCGATGTTCTGTTCGAAGCCCTTGGCTATCAGCCGCAGAGTTCGGTGCTCGGTATCAACGTCATCTACGAAGGCATGAAGAACAACGATCTCGACCTGTTCCTGGGTTACTGGAACCCGGCCATGGTCACCTATTACGAGCCCTACAAGAAGGACGGCTCGGTCGAGAACGTGCGCGTCAATCTCGAAGGCGCCAAATACACCTTCGCTGTTCCGACCTATATCTGGGACGCCGGCGTCAAGGACTTCGCCGACTTGCACAAATTCGCCGACAAGTTCGGTAAGAAGATGTACGGCATCGAACCTGGCTCGAACCAGTTGATGATGGATGCCATCGCCGATCCGTCGCTTGGCCTCAATGGTTGGCAGGTCGTCGAGTCGAGCGAAGCCGGCATGCTGTCCGAGGTCGGCTACGAGATAAAGGAAAAGCAGTTCATCGTCTTCCAGGGCTGGGCCCCGCATCCGATGAACACCATGTACGACTTCAAGTATCTCACTGGCGGCGACAAGTTTTATGGCCCTAACCTCGGCGCGGCGACGGTGACCACGCAAGCGCGCAAGGGCTATCTCGAACAGTGCCCGAATGCCGGGCAACTGCTGAAGAACCTGGCCTTCGACATCGATTTCGAGAATGTCGGCATGGGCTACCTGATCAATGACGGTATGAAGCCGGAAGAGGCGGGGCTGAAGGCGATCACGCTGAACAAGGATCGGCTCGACACCTGGCTCGCCGGCGTCACCACATTCGACGGCAAGCCAGGCCTTGCCGCGGTCAAGGAAAAGCTCGGCCTGTGAGACCGGCAGCACTTGATGCCTTGCCGAATGCCTGTGCGCAACAGGACGCCTGGGCCGCCCGCAAGCAATCCGTCGACAGTGGCGATCTCGACATCGCCTATGTCGAAATCGCTGGTGCCGAGCCGGCGCTGCTGTTGGTGCACGGCTTCACCGACACCAGCCGCAGCTTTTCGCTCTTGGCGCCGCATCTTGCCGGCCGCCGGCTGGTCATCCCGGATCTACGCGGCCATGGCGGTACGCAAGCCGGCAAGGGCTGCCGCATCGCCGATTTCGCAAGTGACATTGCCGGATTGATCAGCCGCTTGCGGCTTGACCGGCCGGTGGTCGTCGGCCATTCGCTGGGCGCCATGGTGGCTATCGCGCTGGCCGCGCGGCACAACGAGCTCATCAGCGGGCTGGTGCTACTGGCTGGCACATTGAAGCCCGATCTGGCGCAGGACCATCCACTGGTCGTGGGCGTTCAGGCTCTGCGCGACCCGATATCGACGGCCGACCCGTTCTATGCCTGGTGGCATGCCTGCCGGCCTGGCGTGCCCCAGGCCTTTCTCGCCGGTCTGGCGAAAGACGCCTCGGCGATGCCGGCGTCGCGCTGGCGAGCGATCCTGAAGGAAATCCGCCGCGCCGATCTGAGTGGCGCGGCGCGGGCCGTGCAGGCTCGAACGCTGATCATCGCCGGCGCGCGCGACCCGCTGTTTGGCGAGGCGCATCAGCAGGCACTGTCGCATTCCCTTGTGGGGGCAAGTCTCGTGCACGCCGAGGCGTGTGGCCACAATCCTCATTGGGAGGATCCGGCCTTTGTTGCCAACGCCATAGGCAAGACATTCGGGTTCGGCTAGCGCCCGAACAATGCGCGAGGCCGTCGCAAATCCTGCAGGGGCTTCAACTCCATAATCGCCGCTGATCAAGCGGACTGTTGCCCAAGCCGCGAACGCGAGGTCGGCGATAGACGCAATGTCTCCGTCAGTCTGGTGAGATCCTGCCGGGCAGCCTGCCAAAACGGTTGCCATGCGGGCGAGCCGACAAGCGTGGCCTCATGGCCGTCGTATGTTTCCGCGCTGTCGCAGCCGGTGACACTGATGAAGACGTTTTCGCTGGCTCGTACCGGCAGGCGCGGAAAGCTGTTTTCGGCATGCTCCGTAACGAACGCGGCGAGCAGGCGTGCGCCGGGTGCCGTCATCAGTGGTGCTATTTCGGCCTCAAAACGATTGGCGAAAATGGTTTCGGCGCCGGGCCGCAAATGATGAATCTGGATGACAACAATGCCCGACAGCAACCTGTTCGCCGTCAAGCCCGCCCGTGGTGTGCCCGAGAGGTCGAAGCCGGCGCCTGCCCATGCCGGCTTGAGCAGCAAGACATCGTCGGAATCGATCATTGCTGCGTTGGCCGCATTGCTGTGTGCCGCCCAGACCGGTCCGCCATAAAAGGCTGCCAGTGCATTCTTGCGCGCGTCCATGCCGTCGAAGCCGCGCATCCAGACGAACATGTCGGGACGATCGAGATCCCGGAACTGGCCAATGATGGTCATCCCGGCGTCCTCCTGGCCCTCGATCAGTCTGCTGTCGAAGATGTCGATGAGCGTGTCGCGCTTGCCGGGCTTCAGCGTGTACTGCCGCAACTCGACGACAGGCGAGGCGGGCACCGCGGGGTCCGATGGGGCATTCAGGGGCAAGGTCATCCATCAATCTCCTAAACAGGGTGATCATCCTGTTTATAAACAGACCGGTTGTCCTGTTTTGTCAATATGGTATCTTCTTCTGCCTCCTCCCCTTGTGGGAGAAGGTGGATTGGCGCGCAGCGCCAAGACGGATGAGGGTGCTGGACGGAGCGCCGTCTATGCCAAGCTGGAGCACCCCTCATTCGCCTTCACTTCGTTCAGGCACCTTCTCCCCCACAAGGGGTGAAGGGGGAGATTCGCGATGGCACGGCTTGCCTGCAAACGCATCAACGACCCCGAAGGCATGCGCAACAAAGTGCTCGATGTTGCCGAGGAATCGTTTCAGGCGCGCGGCTATCATGCCACCAGCCTCGGCGACCTGATGGCGGCGGCAGGCGTCAGCGGCGGCGCGCTGCATCATCATTTCCCGACCAAGAAGGCACTGGCACTGGCAGTGATCGACGAGCGTGTGGCGGCAGCAGTCGAAGAGACATGGATCGCGCCGGTACTGGCGGCGGCATCCGTGCGCGAGGGCGTGCGCGCGGTGTTCGAGGCCGTTGCGGCGGAACTGGAACAACAGGGTTTCGTGCGCGGCTGCCCGCTCAACAATCTGGCGCATGAACTGTCGCTCGCCGATCCCGATTTCCGGATTGCCCTTGCCGCAATCTTTTCGGCGTGGCGCCAGGCGATCGCCGACAAGGCCAGGGCCGACCAGCGGGCGGGCAGGGAGCAAGGCACCGATCCGCAGCGTTTCGCGGCACTAACCGTGGCCACCTATTCCGGCGCCATGTCGATGGCCAAGACGGCGCAGGATGCCACCGTGCTGCGGGACTGTCTGGCGGCGCTGGGCGAGGCCTAGAGCATGATCCCAAACGTTATCGAGTTGCTCTTTCACGCTGTTGTCGCGATACCGCGCGGTGAACTGGACGGCCGGCCGCTCTCTATGCTGAAATTCACCGCATGATGAATCGCCGTTCGCCTGGTTTGTTTTCTCGACGCAGCTTTCTGACCCAGGCCGCGGGATTTGCCGCGGCCGGCGCGCTGTCACATCAGGCGTTTGGCCAGACCGGGCAGCGCATCCAGCCGATCGACGCCACTTTCCTGTTCATCGCCGATGCCCATGCCTGCCGCATGGCGAGCGGCTTGAGCCCCAACTGCCAGCTGGAGGGCAAGACCGACGCCGCCCTGCTGCGCAACGTGGCAGCGCTGAACGGTCTCGGCGACAAGGACTGGCCCGCCGAGATCAACGGCGCCGCCACCGGCCTGCGCTCGGCCGGCAGCCGTATCGGCTCGCCGCTTGGCCTTGTCGTCGGCGGCGACATCACCGACGATGGCGGCGGCCAGATCACCCAGCCAAGCGAGGGCACCCAACTGCTCCAGTTCAGCCAGCGTTACCAGCAAGGCGTCGGCTCCGATCGGGTGCACATGCCGGTGTATGTCGGGCTCGGCAACCACGATCTCGACCAGAACGGCCCGCCGCACCATGTCGACTGGTATCGGCGCGAATTGCGTGACTATGTCGAGGTCAATCACCGCGCCGGCGTGTTCTTCAAGCCACCGGTGCCGGCCACCGACTACGACGTCGACACCGACTGCTATTCCTGGGACTGGGGCGGCCTGCATCTTGTCCAGACGCATCGTTTCGCCGGTGATACCGGCCACGGCGCCGACAGCAGCCTGCCATGGCTGAAGCAGGATCTGGCGACCTACGCGGCGGATGGCCGCCCGGTCATCCTGTTCCAGCACTATGGCTGGGACACCTTCTCGATAGAACGGTGGGATGCCGCCAAAAAGACCTACGACGATGACGGTGCCGGTGCACCGCACTGGTGGAGCGAGACAGACCGGCAGGCATTGCTGGCGGTGCTGAAAGGCTACAATGTCGTCGCCATCTTCCATGGCCACCAGCATGATACGCCGCTGATCTACCGCCGTGACGGGCTCGACCTCATCAAGCCAAAGGCTGCCTATATGGGTGGCTTTGCACTGGCCAGGGTGACCAGCGACGGCATGGACGTGGTGCTGGGCGAGGCGACCGGTGATCACGGCGAGGTCGCCTTCACCAATGCTTTCAGCAAGGACTGGAGCACATGAAAAAGGCGGCCGTGGCGACCGCCTTTTTCAGACAAGAGCGATACCCGGTGGGGATCAGAGCGCTTTCTTGCCCTTTTCCTTCACGTCGCCATAGGCCTTCTGCACCTTGCCGGCGATCTTGTCGGCCGTGCCTTCGGCCTGGGTCTGCCTGTTGCCGGTTGCCTTGCCGGCGGCTTCCTTGACCGAGCCCTTGACCTGCTTGGCCACGCCCGCGACCTGATCCTTGTTCACCATTTTTCGCATCTCCTGGAAGTTTTGAATTCGGGGGAATTCAACCGCGGGAGGCTAACGAGCCGGTGTCGTTTCGGTTCCAGGCCTCCTCCGCAAGCGGATCAAGTCGCGCGCCGCTTTCGGCGGCAAGGCTGGCAGGCTATAGGCTGCGATGACGCACAGGCCAAAGGGTTTGACGGCAATCGTGCGAGCGGGGAGAAAAATGGCTGAATTCACACTCCATATCGGCAACAAATGCTTCTCCTCATGGTCGCTGCGGCCCTGGGTGGCGATGAAGCATCTGGAGATCCCGTTCGAGGAAGGGTTCGTGCGGCTGCGCACGCCTGAGACCGCTGCCAATCTCGGCAAGATCTCGCCGACCGGGCTGGTGCCGGTCTTGAATCACGACGGCAGGATCATCTGGGAAACCCTTGCCATCCTTGAATATCTCGCCGACCTGTTTCCGGAGAAAAATCTCTGGCCGGCCGATATCGGTGCCCGCGCGCTGGCGCGGTCCGTGGCGACCGAGATGCATTCCGGTTTTCGCGAGGTCCGCTATGGCTGGCCGATGAATTTGCGTCGGCCAAAAGGCCACAAGCCGCTCGACGCCGAGGGCGAGGCGCAGCGGGAGCGCATCGAGGCACTATGGCGCGAGTGCCGGGAAAAACACGGCAAGGGCGGCCCATTCCTGTTCGGCCATTTCACCGCAGCCGACGCCATGTATGCGCCGGTTGTCACTCGTTTCGACACCTATGGCGGCACACTGGCGCCAGATACGCGTGCCTATGTCGATGCGGTGCTTTCGACCCCGGCAATGCGCCATTGGTACGCGGAAGCGGCCAAGGAGACTTGGCCCGAGCCCGGCCCAGACGAATGAGAGGCTGCAAGGCGCGGGTCTCGGCGCTCGGCCCTTGGGCATCAAAATGATCCGGGAAAGGGTGTAGGCAAGGCCACGACGGCTCATGCGGCCGGAAAGCCCGCCACCATACAAGAACGCCCCTCGCACCTTTTATCGTACGGGAGGCGTCCTTTGTGTCAGCCTTCCTGAGATTGCTCTCTAAAACTGCTGACAACACCCAAATGCACGGGCGCGGAATTGGTTCCCGGCATGCTGCAATTTTTTTGAGGGAACAGGAACGCCTTGTTTCTGCGCCCGGAATCGCAAGCTGATGTCCCTTGCGCCGGACAACCTTGCGTTGAATCCTGATAGTGGAAAACCAGAAATTGACACGACGCTAAAAGAAGCCTACAAGAAATTTGTCGATGTTTGTTTGACTGACTTTTGTTATCCGCGCTTTGCAGCGCGCCTTTGACGAACTTCCAACATCAAAAATCGGGACAAACGACGTTGTGCATCCGCATGACGTCGAACGAATATTTGCCATGGAAAGGGTTCGTCATGAGCACCGGCACAGTTAAATGGTTCAACGCCACCAAAGGTTTTGGTTTTATTCAGCCTGACGACGGCTCCGCCGACGTTTTTGTCCACATCTCGGCCGTAGAGCGCGCCGGCATGCGCGACATCGTCGAGGGCCAGAAGCTCGGCTACGAGATGGTCCGCGACAACAAGTCGGGCAAGATGTCCGCCGACCAGTTGAAGGCGGCCTGAAGACAGAATTCAGCCTTCCCGGTGACCACGGATGTACTGGCACCGGTGAATGGCGAATTCGAGCGCGTGGCCGCGGAGACCTGAGTTTCCACGGCATGTCATGCGCATGAGAAGGGCGTTCCCTGTGCATCCATCTGGATGCGCGGCGCTCTCATGGAAGGTCAGGCGGTGCCTGGCCTTTTTCATTTTGCGCGTCTTGCCGCCGAAAATGCGCTGCGCGTCGGCCCGAACGTGCTAAGGGACGCTCCAGCAATTTGAATCCGCTGCCGTATTGCTTTGTGCGTGGTCCTGACCGAAGACCCGGTCTCGCCCTATCGGCACCAGGCTCCTGACAGGAGAAAGATTTTGACCGCCAATCCGAAGACAGCTCCTGATCAGGCTGTGTCCCTGTTCAGCAAGACGCAGACCCAGTCGATGTCGCTCAACCGCATCATTTCCGAGCGCGATGCCGTAAGCGAAGCGCGGGAAGCCAAGACCGCGCGCTTGCGCGAACAGCGCCTCGAGAAGGAGGCTGACGAGATGGCAGCGGCTGCGGCGCTCTCCGCTTTGCCGAAACGAGCCGGAAGACGCTGATGGCCACCAAGCGCGTGCCTCCGAAACTGATCGCCGCCGACTCGACCATCGCCGACGTGGTCGATGGCCTCAACAAGCCGGTCGAATATGTCCGGCGCGTACTTGAGAAGCTCGAGCGCTGCAAGCGCGCCCATGGCGATGCCCAGGTGCGGGTCGGTGTGCGCGGTCGCGCCGAATGCCCGAACTACCTGATCGAATATGTCCGCGAAGATGCCAAGACACATGAGCGGGTGACCCATCAGGACGCTGCCTACAGCGGCAGCACGCATCGCGAACTGGCGCCCCACCACATCGAGGCGGTGAAGAACTGGTCGCCCGAGGAAATGAACATCACGGCGGTTTCGGCGCTGATCGGCCGCTTGCGCAATCCGCGCGCACCATCATCGCGCTTCGCCGACGAGGACTGACATGGCCATAAAATTCTCCGCCAAGGACCAGCCTGCAACGCCAGCTGCCGCTGCAAAACCGGTCAAGCCGGTTGCCGCGAAAGCCGGCGAAGCCGCCGAGGCTGCGACCGACCTGTTCAAGTCGCCGGTCGATGCGCCAAAAGGCAAGACAGGCAAGAAGAAATAACGCCTTGCCGCAAGACGCCGATCGCAATCCTGCCGCGCCGGGGCTGCTCGCCCTGGTAGCCGCCACAAACCTTTCGTCGCCGCAACACGGCACCGCTCCTGTCTTCGACTGCCAGAGCTGCGGCGCCTGCTGTTCCTATTCGGCGGAGTGGCCGCGCTTTTCCACCGAGGATGATGCGCAGCTCGACCGCATCCCGGAAAAATATGTGGCGGCCAACTTGTCCGGCATGCGCTGCGAGGGCGTGCGCTGCTCGGCCCTCTCCGGCGAGATCGGCAAGTCGACCGCTTGCGGCATCTATGAAGTCCGCCCGGATGTCTGCCGCGCCTGCATGCCTGGTGACGACGATTGCCTGATGGCCCGCCGGGCGCACGGATTGCCAACCTCTTAAAGTCCTTGTCTCGTGCACGTCGTTGTCCCAGAACCGCTGCGCAGTTTGGGCAACATGCACTGGCAACGACTGTCGGCGGCTTGTGCGCATCCTCCTTGCTGGCTACGCTGCGACAGGGCAGGGCGCCGGAGGAAACCATTGTGAGCATCGAATTTCTGTTGACGTCGCTGATCGTCGTGGCTTCGCCCGGCACCGGCGTTCTCTACACGCTGAGCGCCGGCCTTTCGCGCGGCGCGCGCGCCAGCATCATCGCCGCCTTCGGCTGCACGCTCGGCATCATTCCGCATATGGCGGCCGCCATCACCGGCCTTGCGGCGCTGCTCCACACCAGTGCGGTTGCCTTCGAGACGCTGAAATATCTTGGTGTCGCCTACCTGCTCTACATGGCCTGGAACACGCTGAAGGAGAAGGGTGGCCTGAGCGTCGAGCAGGATGTGACGCCGCGCTCGGCCGGCAAGGTGATTGGCACCGGCATCCTCGTCAACGTGCTCAATCCGAAACTGTCGATCTTCTTCTTCGCCTTCCTGCCGCAATTCGTCAGCACGACCGAACCCAACGCGCTGTCGAAGATGCTGGAACTCAGCTCCGTCTTCATGCTTTTGACCTTCGTGGTTTTCGTCGGCTACGGCATTTTCGCCGCGTCGATCCGCAGCCATGTCGTGTCGCGGCCGATGGTGCTGACCTGGATGCGCCGGACCTTCGCCGGCGCCTTCGTCATGCTCGGCGCAAAGCTGGCATTGGCCGACCGGTAGCGGCGAGCGGGCGAGGGGACTATCCCTTGACGTATCCCATGGCTTCGACGATCAGCCCGTCCTCGACGCGCATCAGATTGACGCCACGGATGGAGTTGCCGTCGGCGAACCAGTAGCGCCAACGGATCGTTGCCCGTTCGCCGGCAACGAATGTCTCCTCAAGGTCGAAACGCGTGCCGGGCTGGGTGGCGATCGCCGACCACAGCTGGACGCAGGCCGCCCGGCCGGCATGACGGGCGCCGTCCGGTGCCGGGACGGTGTTTTCGATCACGCAGTGCTCGGCGACCAGGCCAGGCAGCGCCGACGGATCGTGCAGCTGGAACACGTCGTTGAAGCGCTGCATGATTTCGGCTGTGCGCCTGGAGTGTTCGTCCGGATGAAGCGTCACGGTGCTGTCCTGTTTCATCTCATCTCCTGATTTCATGTTCCGTGGTGGCGGCCGCGACGAGCCCGGCCTTGAGCGTGATGGTTGCCACGCCGGCCAGGGCGCGCGAGACAAGGCATGTCGCTTTCGCCGTTTCTGCGAGGGCCTGGAATTCGTCCGGAGCAAGGCCCGGGATCTCGGCTTGCGTCTCGATCTCGATGCGGACGATCGTCGGCCCGGCAGCGCTAACGCCGAGATGCACCTTGGCGACGGTGCTGATGTTTGTCGGGATGTGATTGGCTCTGCCCAGTATGGCGCTCAAGGCCATCGAGAAGCAGCCGGCATGTGCTGCCGCAATCAGTTCCTCCGGATTCGTGCCCGGACCGTTTTCGAAACGCGAGGGGAAGGAATAGGCGCCTTCGAACACGCCGCTGCCGAGCCGGAGCCGGCCTGAACCTTCCCGCAGCGTGCCCTGCCACTCGGCCGAGGCTTCACGAATTGTCATTGTCTGCTCCTCCGTTGATTGTGAGAAATCGAGTGGTCAGGCGCCGTCGATGACCACCTTCCCGAAGACGTCGCCCTGTTGGAAATAGCGGTACGCAGCGCCGGCCTCGCTGAAGGCAAAGACCTTGTCGATGACGGGCCGCAGCCGGTGCTGCGAAACAGCGCGCAACATGGCTTCGAGGTTGGTCCGGCTGCCGACGAAAAGGCGGCTGATGGTGGCGAGGCTGCGCTGGTAGAGCGCTGCCGGCATCTCGATTGACCTGCCTTGCAGGTCCTGCAGCGTCAGCAGCACGATGTGCCCGTAGAGTGTGCTGGCGATCAGCGACTGCGCGAATGTCGCCGGGCCACCGGTCTCGACGATGAGGTCGATGCCGCCGGTCTGGTCGCGGACAGTCGCACCCCATTCGGGCATCTCCGATGTCGAGATCACAAGGTCGGCGCCTAGCGCTCGCAGCCTGTCGGCCTTCTCGCCCCGTGAGGTGACGGCGACGACGCGGCAACCGAGCAGCTTGGCGAACTGCAGCGCAAACAGCGAGACGCCACCCGAGCCGATGACCAGAACCCATTGGCCAGGCTTCGGAATTCCGGCGTCCGTCACCGCATTCCAGGCGGTCAGACCGGCGCAGGTCAGCGTTGCCGCCTCATGCCAGTCGAGATGATCGGGCAATCGCACCGCCCATTGCTCGTCGAGATCGACATATTCGGCCAGCATGCCGTCCAGCGTGCAGCCGAGCTGGTCGATGAGCCCGGCGTTGATGCGGCCGTCGATCCAGCGGGCGAAATAGCTGCCGGTCACGCGATCGCCAACGGCAAAGCGGGTGACGGCATCGCCAATGGCGACGATCTCGCCAGCCCCGTCGCTCACGGGAACGACGCCTTGGCGCGGCGTCAGCGGATAGGTTCCGTTGAGGATCATCGTGTCACGCCGGTTGAGCGAGGTGGCACGAACGCGCACCACGATCTCATGCGGTTTCGGTTCAGCTTGCGCCTCGTCGCGCATCACCAGGCATTCGGTCCCGCCGAACCCTTCAAGACGATAGGCCTGCATGGCGGCTCTCCCTTAAATATGTAGACTGATCTACATATTATGTAGACCGATTGTCATATTCGACGCAAGGCCTATAATGATTGCTGCTGACAGAGGTTGACATGGCGAACGACACCCGCACCCGCATACTCGAGACGACGGCGCTGCTGCTCAGGCAACGCGGCTATCACGGCACCTCGCTGAACGACATATTGAGCGCCAGCGGCGCGCCGCGCGGCTCGCTCTACTTCCATTTTCCCGGCGGCAAGGACCAGCTCGTCATCGAGGTGACGCGGGACAGCGTCGACCAGGTGACGGAAAGGCTGGGCGCGGCACTGGCCGCCGAGCGGGATCCGGCAGTGGCCGTCCACCATATCTACCAGGCGGTTGGACGCATGCTTGAGGAGAACCAATTCACGCTCGGCTGCCCGATCGCACCCGTGGTGCTGGATTCACCGACCGACGTGCCGGAACTGGCGGAATTGTGCCGGTCGGCCTTCGAGCAATGGATCGGCCTTCTGCAACAGGCTTTCGTCAGGGCAGGGGTGCCCGAGCGCCGCGCGCATGCTCTGGCGCTGTTGGTCGAATCGTCGCTGGAAGGGCTGATGGTGATCGCCCGCGCCACCCGCGACCGCGCCCCGCTGCTGGCGGTGGCGGACGAAGTCGCGGCGCTGATTGAAGGCGCGGTGCTGTCTGGGGTGGCACGGCAACGTGCTGATGCCGCCGTCTGAGGCCGATCAAGGCGCGGCGATCAAGGTGCATGCCTAACAAAAAGGGCGCCTTTCGGCGCCCTTTCCGTATCTGAAGGCTGATAGGGGCTGGATTAGAAGTCCATGCCACCCATGCCGCCCATGCCGCCGCCGCCCATGCCGCCAGGCATGCCGCCGCCAGCCGACTCCTTCTTCGGAGCCTCCGCGATCATGGCTTCGGTGGTGACGAGCAGGCCGGCGACCGAGGCCGCGTCCTGGAGAGCCGTACGGACAACCTTGACCGGATCGACGATACCCATGGCGATCATGTCGCCATATTCGCCGGTCTGGGCGTTGTAGCCGAAGGTCGCGCCCTTGTTCTCGAGGATCTTGCCGGCAACGATCGATGCTTCCGCACCAGCGTTCGCCGCGATCTGGCGGGCCGGAGCCTGCAGCGCGCGGCGCACGATGTTGATGCCAGCAGCCTGGTCGGCATTGGCGCCGGTGGCCTTGATGTTGGCCGAAGCGCGCAGCAGGGCGACGCCGCCGCCAGCAACGATGCCTTCTTCCACGGCCGCGCGGGTCGCGTTGAGGGCGTCATCGACGCGGTCCTTCTTTTCCTTGACTTCGACTTCCGTCGCACCGCCGACGCGGATCACCGCAACGCCGCCCGCCAGCTTGGCGAGACGTTCCTGCAGCTTCTCCTTGTCGTAGTCCGACGTGGTCTCTTCGATCTGCTGCTTGATCTGGGCAACGCGGCCCTGGATCTCGGCCTTCTTGCCGGCGCCGTCGACGATGGTGGTGTTCTCCTTGGAGATCGACACCTTCTTGGCGCGGCCGAGCATGTTGAGGCCGACGTTCTCGAGCTTGATGCCGAGGTCTTCCGAGATGACCTGGCCACCGGTGAGGATGGCGATGTCTTCCAGCATTGCCTTGCGGCGATCGCCGAAGCCCGGCGCCTTGACGGCGGCGATCTTCAGGCCGCCACGCAGCTTGTTGACGACCAGCGTGGCCAGGGCCTCGCCTTCGACGTCTTCCGAGATGATCAGCAGCGGCTTCGAGGTCTGCACTACGGCTTCGAGAACCGGCAGCATGGCCTGGAGGTTGGAGAGCTTCTTCTCGTGCAGGAGGATGTAGACGTCCTCGAGTTCGGCAACCATCTTGTCGGCGTTGGTGACGAAGTAGGGCGAGAGGTAGCCGCGGTCGAACTGCATGCCTTCGACGACTTCCAGTTCGGTCTCGGCGGTCTTGGCTTCCTCAACCGTGATGACGCCTTCGTTGCCGACCTTCTGCATCGCTTCCGCGATCATCTTGCCGACCGACTCGTCGCCATTGGCCGAGATCGTGCCGACCTGGGCAACTTCCTCGGAGGTCTTGATCTTCTTGGCAGCCTTGCCGAGCGCCGCGACGACTTCGGTCACGGCCAGATCGATGCCGCGCTTCAGGTCCATCGGGTTCATGCCGGCGGCAACCGCCTTGTGGCCTTCCTGGACGATCGACTGCGCCAGAACGGTCGCGGTCGTGGTGCCGTCGCCGGCGATGTCGTTGGTCTTCGAAGCAACTTCGCGGACCATCTGCGCGCCCATGTTTTCGAACTTGTCCTCAAGCTCGATTTCCTTGGCGACGGTGACGCCGTCCTTGGTGATGCGCGGGGCGCCGAACGACTTGTCGATGACGACGTTGCGGCCCTTGGGGCCGAGCGTGACCTTCACCGCGTCGGCGAGGATGTTGACGCCGCGCAGCATGCGCTCACGGGCATCACGGGAGAATTTTACGTCTTTGGCAGCCATTTTTAACTCCTGGCAAGGGCTTGGATTGAGCCCGGGAATTCAGTTGACGGAAAGGCCTGATATCAGCCGATGATGCCCATGATGTCGGATTCCTTCATGATCAGAAGGTCTTCGCCATTGAGCTTGACTTCGGTGCCCGACCACTTGCCGAACAGGATGCGGTCGCCGGCCTTGACGTCCAGCGGGACGAGCTTGCCGGCTTCGTCACGAGCGCCGGAGCCGACAGCGATGATCTCGCCTTCCTGCGGCTTTTCCTTTGCCGTATCGGGGATGATGATCCCGCCGGCGGTCTTGGATTCGGATTCGACCCGGCGAACGACCACGCGGTCATGAAGCGGGCGGAACTTCGACTTTGCCATTTTTTCTTCCTCGATGAGAACGGTGAGAACAGTTCCTCAGCCCGGCGGCGCCGGACATATGGTTAGCACTCACCAATGGCGAGTGCTAACGTGGCGGTGAAATAGGCTCGCGGCTGGCGAGAGTCAAGGCGTTCGGAACTGCCCATGCGCGTGAAATTTTGTTTTCCGCAACCGCTCGTTTCCGGAATGTGCCGGTTGCCGCGGGGCCAACGTGGAATTTGCCCATCGCGTCTGTGGGGACCGTCGCGCGGTCTCTTAGTCAACGCCCTAAGCGGAACCCAATTTCTTGTGTCTCAAAGGTCAAACAGCAAACCATTCGCGCCAATACCGACGAGGACGATGCTCGGTATGCGGTTCTGCCTATGAACCCCGTCGGCGATTATGATTACGGCGAGTTGGGAGGCGCGCCCGTCGTCCTACTTGGCGAGACGATGAAGTGCAGCTTTATCTATCTTGCCCTCCAAGCTCGAAATCAATGTGTATGAATCTGCTTTTATCGCGTTTATCAAGGGGATAGATTTGTCGCGATAGAGAGCGTTGGCTTCGTCGATCTTGCCGTCCACAATCAGGTCATGCACGTCAATTGCCACCGCGCATAGAGTCTCGACATTATGGTAGATATCTGAAAACCGTTTCAGTTCGTCCTCGGACACGCTTTTGTTTCGCTGTACTGCCGTCATTGCATGGACCAGGTTCGGCTTTAGTCCCCCCACCATTTCCTGTAGTTTAAGGGTTTCTATCCGCTTCGTCCCCATCGATGCCGCGGTTGCTGGGTCATAGCGCGACCAGCCGCCATAGGCTGCGAGCAGCGCAAGAGTTTCCAGATACATGACCCCCCTCGCCGTACCTTTCCAGTTTGTATGTTTGACTGATCACTTTCTGCTGCTGAGCAATGACCTGGATCGTGTCGGGCGCCGTGGTTTGCGAACTGACCGGGCGGGCAAATGTAAGAGCCAGCAGTAGGAGTGCGAGCGTTCGTGCAGTCCGCAGAGCGAATTGAGAGAATAAGCGCATTTGCCACCTCCCAACGTTCAAACCATCATCCGTCAGCATAATGCAATGACGGGTCATAAATAATAACCCTCCGACGTGGAGGAAAAGACAATATCAGATTTTCTGCTTGTTGTATGGCCCGCGAGCGGCCTGACCCACTACCATCACGTCACCAACCTTGCTGCCGACAGATTTGGACTAGATGCTCATTCCGCCCGACACCTCGATGCGTTGGGCGTTGAGTTCCGCCGCCGCGCCGCGCTCGACTAGAGAAAGAGCCGCAGCTGGGTGTGGATGATCGACCGGTAATCCTCGATGGTCTGGTGACTTTCCGCTTTGCCCTCGGCAAGCGCCAGGCGCACCACACCACCGGCTAGCTGGAAGATCAGAAGAACCATGCGTTCGAACTGCTCGCGCTTCTCGGGCTCGAGCAGGGCGATGACATGGTCGCAGAACATCTTGGCTTGATGTCGGGTTTCGGCGATGTCGAGATTCTTGAGTGCCTTGTCGGCCTGGATGGCGTTTTGCAGATCTTGGATGGCCGGATCACCGGCGACACGGCTGAGATAGTCGTCAAGCAACCGGTCCGCAGCCATGATCACGTCCTTGGCCTCGCGGACGTCGGTGATGATCGCTGTCAATCGTGCACGGCTGACCTCGGAAAACCGCTCGTAGAGCATCGCCAGGATCGCCGACTTGTTGGGGAAGTAATGATAAACGGTGGCGATCGGTCCGCCCGCCAGCATGCCGACTTCCTTCATGGTGACGGCGTCGATGCCCTTTTCTCCGATCAGCCGCATGGTTGTCGACAGGATCGCGTCGATGCGCTCGCGGCTGCGCTCCTGCTTGGGTTTTCGCCTGAGCCTCGTCACCGTCCGCCTTGCTTCCGTCATTCACCGATCTTCCGCGACAATTCCGGGTCCATGGTTGACAAAGTAATATGATCAAGTATCAGTTTTCTAAATGCTGACAGATTGTCAGCTTTTTTGCGGTACGGCAAGGGACGTTGGGAGGCGGCTTTGGCATCTGGCAACGCGCATATCGGAAGCGGCGACTGGCTGGTCGGCAATCCGACCGGCGGACAGCTTGCCTCGGCCCTGTGGATCGGGTCGGTCGGCCTGCTCATCCTCGGGCTGCAGCCGGTACTGCTCGGCGCCCTTTACACCGAGGGCCATGTCAGCGGCGATGAACTGGCGCTGGTCGCCACCGCCGAGATGATCGCCATCGCCATCGGCTCGGCTGTTGTGGCGATGCTGCTGTCGGCCAACAAAATGCGCTGGAAAAGTGCGGCTCTTCTGCTCCTGCTGGCACTGGCGAACCTGTGGACGGCCTATGCCGCAAGCGCCAACACGCTGATTGCGGCCCGCGCCATGGCCGGCCTCGCCGAGGGCGGCCTGGTGGCGGTCGCGACCGAACTGATTGCGCGTTCGCGGCGTGCCGAGCGCATCGGCGGCTATTTCGTCACCATGCAGACACTGGCGCAATGCGCGCTTGCCCTGCTGCTGGCGCTCTATGTCATCCCGGCCACTGGGTCGGCGGGCGGCTTCATCGTTCTTGCGGTCGTCTGCGTCGCGTCACTGGCGGTCGCCTTCAGCGTCCCCGCTGACTATGCCGACCTGCCGAAGGACGAGAATTTGGCCAATGTGCTGACGGTCCCTTCGATGACCGCGCTGCTGTCAGTCTTCTGCTACTTCATGTTCTTCGGCGCGGTCTGGGCCTTTCTGGAGCCACTTGGCGCACAATACGGCATCGATGGCCGCACCGTTGGCCTGATCGTCTCGGCCAGCCTCGCGGTGCAGGTCCTGGGCGCGATGACGGCGACCGTGTTCGAGGCGCGCATCGATTACCGCCTTGCCATCGCGGCGATCGGTGTCGTCGCGTTTGTCTGCTCCCTGGTCCTCGCCAGCGGACCAGGCCTCACCACATTCTGGGTTGCCGCCTTGGTCATGGGCTTCATCCTCTTGTTCATCGTCCCCTACCAGATCCGGCTGGCGATCACCGCCGACGGGACGCGCACCGCCGTGCTGCTGGTGCCGGCCGCGCAGCTTTTTGGCCTGGCGATCGGGCCGATCGCGGCGTCGGCGCTCATCGACGGCAAGGATTTTCGCCCGGTGCCGGAATTCGCCGCCGCCAGCGCCGTTGCCAGCGTGGCACTGCTCGGCCTGTTTGTCTTCGTGGCGCGGCGTCGCCGCGCCGTTGCCTGAGCACGGGGGCAGCATGTCGAACATCTGGAGCAATTGGTCGGGCTATGTAAGCGCTGAGCCGAAGTTGATTGCCAGCCCCACCGATGCCGGCGAACTCGGTGATCTCGTTCGCACCGCACCCGGCCCGGTCCGCGTCGTCGGCGCTGGCCATTCCTTCACGCCGCTGGTGAAATCCGAGGGCACGATCCTGTCCCTGGAGAAGCTGGAAGGGCTGGTCTCGCACGACGCCGAAAAACATCAGGCACGCGTGCGGGCAGGGACCCGGCTCGGCCCGCTCATGCACATCCTGCAAGGCATTGGCCAGGGCCTGCCCAATATGGGCGACATCGACCGCCAGGCGATCGGTGGCGCGCTCGGCACCGCCACGCATGGCTCGGGGCCGACGCTCGGCGCCTATCACACGCAGCTCGAGACGGTGCAGATCGTCGACGGGCTGGGCAAGTTGCGCGACTTCAAGCGGGCAGGGGATCAGGAGACGATTCACGCCATCGGCGTCGCGCTCGGTGCCTTCGGCGTGATGACCGAGGTGACGCTGAACAACATTGCGACCTACCGGCTGCGCCGCCGCAAATGGGTGCTGCCGATCACCGACATGCTGCGCGATTTCGAAACGATGATGGCCGCGCATCGTTCGGCCGAATTCTACTACATTCCGTTTTCCGGCTATGCGCAGTTCATCGCCAGCGACTTCAGCACGACGGCGACCACCACGCGTCCGACCGAGGATGACGAGGGTGGGTTGAGGACGCTGCGCCGGCTGCGCACCGGGCTCGCCTGGCTGCCATCGCTCCGCCGCCGGCTGATCCGCGACGCGGTCGCGAAAGTGCCGGCCGAGGACTATGTGCAGGACTGGCTCAACGTCTATGCCAGCGACCGGCAGACCAAATTCAACGAAATGGAATATCATCTGCCGTTCGAGGAGGGGCCGAAGGCGCTGGCCGAGATCATCGAACTGACCGAAAAGCGCTTTCCCGAAGTCTATTTCCCGATGGAGGTGCGCTCGGTCGCACCGGACCAGTTCTGGCTTTCGCCGTTCTACAACAGGCAGACCTGTTCGATCGCCATCCATCACGATGCGGCGAGCGATCCGTTGCCGTTCATGCGGGCGGCCGAGCCGATCTTCCGCAGATATGGCGGCAGGCCGCATTGGGGCAAGTTGCACAGCCTGAAAGCGGCGGACCTGAAAAAACTCTATCCGCGTTGGGACGACGCCATGGCGGTGCGCCGCGACATCGATCCGCAGAACCGCTTCATCTCGCCCTATTTGGCCGGCCTGTTCGGCATCGAACGATGAGCGCGTATTTCGCCACGCTTTCGGATGGACTGGAGGAAGCCGGCATCTTCCAGCCCTGCCTGTTGCTCGATCTCGACCGGTTGGATCGCAACATTGCGCTGGCGAAAGAGCGGCTTGACCCCGGCCTTGCCGTGCGGCTGGTCGACAAGTCGCTCGCCTGTCTGCCGCTGCTGTCGCACATCGGCAAGGCTCTGGGCACCAATCGCTTCATGACTTTCCATCCCCCGATCAGCGCGGCGGTGTTGAAGGCATTTCCGGATGCGGATCTGCTTTATGGCAAGCCGATGCCGGTCCACGCGGCAAGGGCAGCACTGGTGAAAGGTGGCGCCGACTGGTCGCGTGTGTGCTGGCTGATCGATACCCAAGAGAGGCTGGCCGAGTACGGTGCGCTCGCGGACGAACTCGGCGCCGAGCTGCGCATTGCTTTCGAGATCGATGTCGGGCTGCATCGCGGCGGTTTTGCCAGCCCGGAGGCCTTGTCGCAGGCTCTTAAGTTGCTGCCGGCGCACAAACGGCTGCATTGCGAAGGCGTCATGGCCTACGAAGCGCATGCGCCACACATTCCCGACCTGTTCGGCGGGGCGGCCAAGGCGTTGGCGAAAGCCTCGGAACAGGCCACCGCGTTCATTGCGTGTCTGGGCGCCGACCAGCGCCGTATCCTCAACATCGGCGGCAGCAAGACCGCGCTGCTTCATCATCGCAGTGCTGCCAACGAGGTGTCGATGGGCTCGGCCTTTGTGTTGCCCAGCGATTTCGATACGCCCGGCCTCGAAGGCTTCCAGCCGGCAGCCTTCATCGCCACGCCGATCCTGAAGGTCGTCGAGCCGATGCTGCCCGGCCCGCCGGCCGTCACCCGCCTGCTGCAGGCGCTCGGCCGGTTTCCGCGCAGAGGCTGCTTTCTCTATGGCGGCAAATGGATGGCCGAACCGGTGTTTCCCGAAGGCATGAGGGCGAATGGCTTGCTCGGCCTCTCCTCGAACCAGCAATTCATGGGCTTGCCGGCTGGTGCGACCGCAAAGCCCGGTGACTACGCCTTCCTGCGCCCGACGCAGAGCGAGGCCGTGTTGCAGCAGTTCGGATCGATCGCGGTGTTTTCCGGCGGCAGGATTGCCGATCGCTGGCCGGCGCTGCCGATGGCGTGAACGACTACGCCTTCACCGGTATCCAGATCTCCAGCCCGCCATTGCCGGTGCGCGGATCGAATTCGGGGCCGTAGCGCTCGAATTCGGGGGCATCCGCGATCTCATGGCCTGAGGCCGGCAGCCATTTGTTCCAGATCGTGTTGACGGTTCGACGGATGGTCGAGATGTGCTCGCGGTGGGCAAAGACGGCATATTTCTGCGCCGGCACGCGCACCCGGCTGAGCTCCTTCGGCAGGTCGGAAAAGTCCGACACTTCGACGCCGGCGATGTAGTCGATATTGCCGGCATCGTCGCCGTTGACGCAGACGCCATAGGCGACGTCGCCGGTCTCGCCCGGAATGTTGCCGATATAGGGGCCGAAGCGCTGCCACTGCATCGGGATGGCGGCGCTGGTTTCGCAGCTGTAGCGCTCGCCGAGGCCGGCGATCAGGAACGGCCGGCTGGTCTCGAAGCGCGGTGGTTCGAGGCTGGCAAGAACGGACTGGTTCATCAGGATTGGCTCCACGAGGTCGAGGTTGTCGAGCGTGCCTTGCGCGCGCACCAGCTCCGGCGTGGTGTCGAACTGGTCGCGGAAGGCGCGGGTGAATGCCTCATGCGAGTTGTAGCCGGCGTCGAGCGCGACCGAGAGGATGTCGGGCGCCCCGCCAGCCAGCTTGCGGGCCGCCTCGGTCAGCCGGCGTGAGCGCATGTAGCCCATCACCGAGCGGCCGGTGGCAGCGCCGAAAGCCCGTGTCACGTGAAAACGCGACACGCCGCTGCTTTGGGCGACATCGTCGAGCGAGACCGCCTCCGGCAGATGGCTCTCGACGAACCACAGCGCTTTCTCGGTCGGGTTCATTTTTCTCCTCGCGTTGGCCGGATCATGTTGCTCTCTCTCCAAGCGATCAGTTTGATTGAAATTGCGCACTGGGCAATAATGCACCAATCCCGTGCCGCGTTGATGTGGGTTCGACGCGGCATGCTGCGCAGTGTCCGGGGAGGGGTCCCAATGACGACGGCGACCGCCGATCAGCTTTTCCGGTTTGGCGGATTCACGCTCGACCTCGCCAGGGGAACGTTGCGCGGTGTCAACGAGCCGCTGTTCCTGCGCCCGAAGGCCTACGCGCTGCTTTCGCACCTTGCCCGGAACATGGGCCGCGTCGTTCCGAAATCAGAACTGATGGATGTCGTATGGCCGGGTGTCTACGTCACCGAGGATTCGCTGACCCAGTCGATCCGCGAAATCCGCAAGGTGCTCGGCGACGACATGGTGCGCACCGTATCCAAGCGCGGCTATATGCTCGCCGCAGAAGCCGAGACTGCGCCGGAGATCGGCGCCCAACCGGTCGTGGCCGTGATACGATTTCGCAACGACAGCGGTGATCCGGCCGACGAGGCGGTCGTCGACGGCTTTGCCGAGGATATCATCAACGGCCTGGCGCGCTTTGGGACGATCACGGTGCTCGCCCGCAATTCGAGTTTTTCGTTCGCCTCCTTCGGGCGCGACGAGTGGTCTCAAATCCGCGCCCGCATCGGCGCCGACTATCTTGTCGAAGGATCGCTGCGCCGGCAAGGCGAGCAAGTCATAACAGCCGTGAACCTGATCGACATCGCGACCGCAAGCCAACTCTGGGGCGACCGCTACCAGTCGCAGGGCACAGGCCTGTTCGCGATCGAGCAGGAGGTCGTCGAGCAGATCGTCGGCAGGTTGGTTACGCGGGTCACCAATGCAGGGCTGCAACAGGCATCGCGCAAGCCGGTCACCAGCCTTGCCGCCTACGAACTGGCTTTGCGCGGCTTTGCGCTGTTGCGCGATCCGGCCCAGACCGACCAGAAAGGTGCAGAGGCTCTGTTCGAGGCGGCAATCGCCAAGGATCCGAACTATGGACTGGCTTACACTTACCTCGCTCTGACGCGGGCGTTGGACGGAGAATTCGGACGCGCCAGCGACGCAGTGCTGGAAAATGCGCGCGATCTCGCCGACAAGGGCCTGGCATTGTCGCCGGACCAGCCAACCGGCCACCGTGTGCAGTCATTGATCAGGCTCTATATGCGCGACCATGAAGCCGCCGAGCACCACATGCGTATCGCTCTGCAGCTCAATCCCTACGATGCCGACTGCATCGAGCAGATGGGAATGTTACTCACCATGCGCGGCCGGCCGCTAGATGCACTGACATGGCTGGCGCGCGGAATCCGCATCGATCCCTTGCACCCGCACTGGTACCAGTTTGACCGGGCTCTGGCGCTCTACATGATGGGGGAATACCGGCAGGCCGCGGAAGCGCTGGAGCTGGCCACGCGCCCGGCACCCTGGATACGCACCAGGCTGGCGGCCTGCTATGCCCAGATAGGCGATATGGAACGGGCGCGGCGTCAGATCGCCCTCATCGAGGAGGGTGATCCGTTTTCGCCGATCGACTATGCTCTGCGCGGCGTGCCGTTTGAGAACAAGGCCGACGCCGAGCATCTCGCCGAAGGCGTCAGACTCGCCCTCGGCGAAACCACATCCGAGGCCGGTCAATCGACAACGACCACGATATAGCGGCCCTGATAGGCACGGTAATAGGTGCCTCCGCAACGCCAGACGTCGAAGCCGTTGACCTTGGTGCGTACGCAGCTTGCCGGCAGTGTGGCGACCCAAGCCGAGGTGTGTCTCAGCACGCGCCATGCTGTGGTCCGCCGCACAACACCTGCTGCACTGCGGGGCGTCCAGGGCTGACCGATACGCGCTTCGGCCTGACTGACCAGCGACAGCGCCGGCACGGTGCTGCCGATGATCTCGACAGCGGCGAGGCCAATTGCGGCCGCCGTGGCGATCACGCTGATTTTGTTCACGGATTCGATGGGCATTTTCTCTCTCCCGATGTTGGTCATGATGAAACTTTCTTTTTAGAACGCGCGAATGCGCGCGCCTTGGGGTGGCCGGTTGGCGGGCATTGTTGATGGGGACTGGCCGGTCGGCCGGCGCCGCGCATTTCAAGCCAGGCTGTGCATGGTGCCCGAGATGCGATAGGGCGCGCGCTCGGCGATCCGCGGCCTGATGGCGAGGCCTGCGATGTACCGCTGGAAGGAGGCTGCCTCCTGGACCGGCGAGGCCAGCGCGACATGGCCGTCCGGCCTCACCAGATAGGCGCCGTCGCGCTCCAGACCCGCGGCCTTGGCCATGTCCGACCAGGCGAAGGCATGGATTGGGATGCCGGCGGGCGCAAGCATCGCCCGGAACTCGGCATTGAGTTCGCCATAGACATGCACCTGCCAATCCAGCGATCGCAGCGGCTCGAAATTGTCGTCCCTGGTGCCGGCGACATATGGCAGGCGGTCGCCACCCTCGATCCTGCCGGCCTTGCCGCTGCTGATCGGACTTTCGCGGTAGCGGATGCGGGTCTGCGAAATCAGCCCGAAAAACGCGCGCGATCCCGCCGTCGTCCCGAGCGCTATGCGCAGGATCTTCGGCATCAGGTAGCGGCGGAACAGCCCGACCAGCCGCGAGCGGCTGGTGGCGACCCGAAACGCCTGGTCGGTGCTGTCGATCAGCTTGCCGGCGAAGGCGATGCGCTCCGGTTCGTAGCTGTCGAGCAGGGGCTGGTCGGCGCGCCCCTGCACCACGGCGGCCAGTTTCCAGGCGAGGTTAACCGCATCACCCATGCCGGTATTCATGCCCTGGCCGCCGGCCGGGCTGTGGATGTGGCCAGCATCGCCGGCGAGGAACACCCGGCTGATGCGGAAATGCTCGGCGACTCGATGATGCACGCGGTAGGTCGAGAACCAGTTGACCTGATGGACCTTGACGCCGGTGTCACGCTCGACATCGGCGCGGATCGTCTCGAAGGTGATCGACTCGTCGGCCTCATGCGCTTTCGGCACGATGCCGATCAGGCGCAGGGAGCCCGATTGCCGGACCGGCATGACGATGGCGAAGCCATAGGCGCTGATGACAGTGTCCATGCCATTGCGTGTAACGTCGCCGCGACCGTCGACGTCGGCGACGTAGAAGGACTGTTCGTAGGTGCCGCCGGGAAAGCCGATGTTCAGCCCGTGGCGCACGGCGCTGCGAGCGCCGTCGCAACCGGCCAGGTAGGCGGCACTGACCGTTTCCGTGCGGCCGTCCCTATTCAAGGTAACGACGACAGCATCGCCCTTGTCCTCGAAGGCGACCAGCTCCGTGTCGCGCTCGACCACGATGCCGGCACGTTCCAGGTGCGTGATCAGCAGGCGCTCGTGGATGTCCTGCGGCAACGCGAAAGCGAACGGGTAGGGGCTGACGCCGCGGCCGAAGTCGGCCAGCGGCAGCCTGGCTGCTATGCCGGCCGGCGTGTGCACGGTGAGCTGTTCGATCCGCACGCCGGCGGCGAGCACGTCTTCGACGATGCCGATCTGGCGATGGAACTCCAGCGTACGTGCCTGGACGGCCAGCGCACGCGAGGTTTCGCCCGGAGCGGACGCCTTGTCGAAGATGCGGACCGGCACTCCGAGCCGCGTCAACCAGAGCGCGAGCGTCAGCCCGGTCGGCCCGGCGCCGGCAATGAGGACCTTCGTCTTTGACATGCTCATTTTTCTTCTCCTTGAACATGCGGACTTTTCCGCCAGCCGCACGGTCTTGCGATTTCGGGCCCGAAAAATCCCGATTCGTTTCTGAAAATTTTCCGATGTTTGGTTGAGTTGGTCGTCTGCTTGTGCGGGCGCCGCCACTGGCTGGAGCTATCCGCGCGGCAAGGATCGCGGCACGGCGGGCCGGGACTGTTGCGTTGAGTGGACAAGCCTCGGAAGAGCGTCGCTTAACAGCGCCAAGCGATACCCCGGTCAGTTTCATCGAATGCGCATCGAGCAAAATCGAAACGAAGGTGATCGGCCGATCCGGCAATACGCCCTTCTTGCAGGGGCGACGAGAATTGGGCCGGAAAAGGCTGTCGAAGCGATTGCGCAAACGTTTCGATGGCCTTATGATTTCCGAAAATCCGCCAAAACCAATGAGAGCGGACTGGAACGCATCATCAGGGAGGAGCGCTTGCCAGCACTCCGTTTGAGTCACCATGCCGACAATGGCTGAGGTCGCGCGCCGCGCCGGCGTGTCGGTTTCGACCGTTTCGCATGTTATCAACCACACCCGCTTTGTCTCGCCGGAGAAAGCGCAGCTCATCAATGATGTGATCGCCGCGATGGGCTATCAGCCCAACGAGCTGGCGCGGTCGTTGAAAGTGGCCTCGACCAACAGCGTCGGCCTGGCGATCTCGGCGATTTCCAACCCCTATTTCACCGACATTATCTGCGCGGTGGAGGCCGAATGCGCGCGCCTTGGCCTCATGGTCTTCCTCTCTGATACGCAGGAGGATCCCGACCGCGAGCTTTCGGTGGTGCGCGCCTTCCACCAGCGGCGGGTCGACGGCGTCATCCTGGCGCCGTCGGGCGCGCCGCAGCGGGCCATCGATTATCTGGCGGAGAAGAAGCTGCCGTGCGTGCTCATCGACCGCTTCGCAGACGACCGCTTCGACCAGATCGGCGTCGAGAATCAGTCGTCGATGCGCGCGCTGATCGATCACGTCGCCTCCTTCGGCCACAAACGCATCGGCTACATCTCCGGCCAGCCGGGTCTGGCGACGACGCGCGAACGCATCGGTGCTTTTCGCG
Organism: Mesorhizobium newzealandense; assembly: GCF_042682145.1. Lineage (NCBI taxonomy): Bacteria > Pseudomonadati > Pseudomonadota > Alphaproteobacteria > Hyphomicrobiales > Phyllobacteriaceae > Mesorhizobium > Mesorhizobium newzealandense. The sequence continues at coordinate 621,989 of NZ_JBHUGZ010000030.1, forward strand.
TGTCGCTGGCCGCCAATGGACTTGAGTGCCTGCCGCACTATGTCTCGCCGGAAAACGTCGATACGGCGAGCGCAACGGCATCGACCCACGCCATCCTGTCATTGCCTTCGCCGCCCACGGCATTGGTCACCGGCAACAACATGACGACAATCGGAGCGGTGCGGGCGATCCGCGAACGAGGCCTCTCGATACCGGCGGACCTTTCGCTTGCCGGCTTCGACGATTTCGAATGGGCCGACTGCTTCGAGCCGCGGCTGACGCTTGTCGCGCAGCCCTGTACCGAGATCGGACGGCAGGCGGCTGCCTTGCTCTGCGCCCGCATCGCATCCAGCGGTCTGGAGCCGCAGGCGGTGCGGCTGCAGGCCGCGCTGCAGGTCCGTCAGTCCTGCGCGAGGCCGGCATGAGTGCGCCGCTGCTGTCGGTCACCGGCGCGGTCAAGCGCTTCGGCGGCGTCCAGGCGCTGCGTGGCGTCGACTTCGACCTCAAGTCCGGCGAGATCCACGCGCTGCTCGGCGAAAACGGCGCTGGCAAGTCGACCCTCATGAACCTGTTGTCGGGGGTCTATGCGCCAGACGAGGGTACCATCCAGATCGACGGCAAGCCGGTGCGCTTCAACAACCCGCGTGAAGCGCAGGCGGCCGGCATTGCCACCATTTTCCAGGAGCTCGACCTGGTGCCAACGCTCGACGTGGCGGCCAACCTCTTCCTCGGCCGCGAACTGATGCGGCCGGGCGGCTTCCTCGACGTTCCGGCAATGCGCAGCGAGGCCCGCAAGCGGCTCGAGGCCATAGAGCTTGCCATCGATCCCGCCAGCATGGTGGCGAACCTGTCGATTGGCCAGCGCCAGGTGGTGGCGATCGTCAAAGCGCTGTCTTACGCCTCGCGCGTGCTGATCATGGACGAGCCGACCGCGGCTTTGACGGTGGGCGAGGTCGAGAGACTGTTCGACATCATGCGCAAGCTCGCCGCGAGCGGCGTTGGCATCGTCTATATCTCCCATCGCCTTGAGGAGGTGCCGCAAATCGCCGATCGGGTGACGGTGATGCGCGATGGTCGTGTCGCCGGCATCACGCAGCCGCACGCGCCGCAGGCCGAGCTGGTGCGCCTTCTGGTCGGGCGACCGCTGGATGAGCTTTTTCCCGAACGCGCCAGGGAGGCTGGCAAGACACTGCTCAGCCTGCGCGATGCGAGCTTCAGGCTCGCCCATGAAAGCGCTGGATGGCAGCCGCCGACAAGCATCTCACTCGACGTCAAGGCGGGCGAAATCGTCGGGCTGGCCGGCATCATGGGGGCAGGGCGTACCGAGTTGTTGAGCGCGCTCTACGGCACCGGCCTTGCCGGCCGCTGGGAGGGCGATGTCGCGGTCGACGGCCGCCCTGTCAAGCTCGATTCCATCAAAGCCGCACGCGACGCCGGCATCGCCTTCGTCACCGACGATCGGCGCGGCAGCGGCCTGATGCTGAGGATGGCGGTGGGCCTCAACCTGGTGATGTCGGTGATCCGGCGCATCTCACCCCTCGGGCTGATGTCGGCGCGCCGGCAGGCGGATGCCGTGAAGCAGTCCTTCGGCCAGTTCGATATCAGGCCAAAGAATCCCGACATCGCCGTCGGCGCGCTTTCGGGCGGCAATCAGCAGAAGGTGGTACTGGCCAAGGAGATCCTCGGCAATCCCCGACTGCTGCTGCTCGACGAGCCGACGCGCGGTGTCGATGTCGGCGCCAAGGGCGAGATCTACACGCGGCTGCGGCAACTGGCGGCGCAGGGCCTCGGTATTCTGGTCGCTTCCAGCGAGATGCCGGAGCTGATCGGCCTGTGCGACCGCATCGTGGTGCTGCGCCAGGGACGCAATGTGGCGGAATTCATCGGCGGCGTCGACGAGCACACAGTGCTTAACGCGGCAAATGGCAGGGAGGCCTGATGTCTGAGCAGAAGATTTCGGCGGCAGGCAGCCCGGTGGCCGCGGCACCGGTGCATCGCGATCCGTTAGCCTTTGTAGTGCGCTTCCAGAGCCTGATCGGCCTCGTCGTTGTGGCAATCGGCGGCGTCATCTTCTCGCCGCGCCGGCATGGCGAAATCCTGTTCCTCAACCCCGACAACATCGCCAACATCGTTCGCGCCGTGTCCGAGACCGGCATCATCGCCATCGGCATGACCTTCGTCATCATTACCGCCGGCATCGACCTTTCTGTCGGCGCGGTGCTTGGGCTCTCCAGCGTTGTCACCGCATCGATGATGATCTCGGGCGGCTTCGGACTCATTCCTACAATCCTGGCCGTACTCGTGATGGGTATCGCCTTCGGCGTCATCCAGGGCACCATCTCCAGCCGCTTTCGGCTCGAGCCGTTCATCGTGACGCTCGCCGGCCTGCAGGCGGCGCGGGGGCTGGCACTGGTCGTCTCGGGCAATCAGTACATCAACATTTCCTATGGCGACGGGCCGGGGCTGGCGCCACCGGTGTTCGCGGTGCTGGGCGAGCGGCTGTTCAACAACACCGTGCCGGTGGCGACGATCGTGTTCATCGTCTTTGCGGCAATCGCAACGATCGTGCTCAACACGACGCGCTTCGGCCGCTATGTCTTTGCCGTTGGTGGCAACGAACGCGCGGCGCGCATTTCCGGCGTGCCGGTGTCGATGGTCAAGATATCGGTCTACGCCATCACCGGCTTTGCCGCCGCACTGGCCGGCATCGTGCATGCCGGCCAGTTCAATTTTGGCAGTGCCAATGACGGCATGGGCTACGAGCTGACCGCGATTGCCGCCGTGGTCATCGGTGGCACCAGCCTGTTCGGCGGCGCCGGCTCGATGGTCGGCACGGTCGCGGGCACCATTATGCTGGGCGCACTCGCCAATATCCTTCAGCTCAACAACATCACCCCCGCCATGCAGCTGCTCGCGACCGCTGCGATCATCGTGCTTGCGGCAGTGCTTCAATCCCTCGTTCGCCGCCGCGAGGGTTTGGGTCGTTAGGAGGAATGCGGCAGCAAGTGGAAGTCAACCAAGGTCTGGCCCCCGGCCCGACGAGGAGGAGAGTGAGCATGAAAACCACAAGACAAAGGCGTGCCCAGAAAGTCGCGCTTCTGGCAGGCGCTGGCCTGTGCATCGCGGGAGCCGCCCAGGCTGCCGACCCGATGGTCAAGGCCTGCGCCAAGGATGGCCAGTTCATCATCGGCTTTTCGCAAGCCAACAACGCCGAACCCTATCGCCAGCACGTCAACGAGGAGCTGGAGGCGGCGGCCAAGGAAGTTCCAGGCTTCACGCTGCAGATCGCCGACGGCGCCGGCAACGTCAACACGCAGACCTCGCAGGTTGACAATTTCATCACCCAGAAGGTCGACATCCTGCTGATCTCGCCCTTCGAGGCGGCACCGCTGACGCCGGCGGTCAAACGCGCCATGGATGCCGGCATCCCGGTCATCGAACTCGACCGCAAGACGGTCGGCGATCCGGGCAAGGAGTACACCGCCTTCATCGGCGGCGACAATTACAAGATCGCGCTCGAGGCGGGCAAGTACACCGCCAAGACCTTGCTGCCCGACGGCGGCGAAGCAGCGGTGCTCCAGGGATTGCCGAGTTCGACGCCCGCGGTCGAGCGGCTTAACGGCTTCAAGGACGGCGTCAAGGAGAATGCCAAGATCCAGATCGTGGCCGAGCAGGCCGCCGACTGGGTGCCGGACAAAGCCCAGACCGCCTTCTCGGCCATGCTGCAGGCGCATCCCGACATCAAGGTGCTTTATGCCAGCAACGACATGATGGCGGCCGGCGCGCTGCTTGCCGCCAAGGGTGCCGGCAAGGACGTCAAGATCATCGGCACCGATGGCTTGCCGGGACCTGCCGGCGGCATCGAAGCGGTAGCGAAAGGCGACTGGGCGGCGACCTTCACCTATCCGACCGGTGCCAAGGAAGCGATCGAGATGTCGAAGAAGATTCTGCTCGATTGCGCCACTTCGGTGGAGCCGACAGTGACAGTGGAGACGACGGCGATCACGGCGGAAAATGCCAAGCAGATGATGGGGAAGTGAGGGGAGCCAGCCACTAAGGTTGGATATGACAAGGCCCCGCGCGGGGCCTTGTTGTGTTTTGGAGGCAAGACCAATCCTGCAAAGAATGGCTGCTTCGCGCCTGATGACAGTCGCAGAGATCAGTTTACCGCTTCCTCAAAGCAGACATCGTTGGCACGCATAGCGCGAGCGGTCGTGTGACCTACCTTCCCGCCGATTGGCCCGAAGAACGCCCAGTTGTCTCTTGCTGCCTGCTGTATCGTCGCGAAGGGTGCGGGTCACGCCTTGTTCTTGGTTAGACGCTCCAGCGCATCCACAATCAAATCGCAGAATTTTTGATGGTCGAGCTTCATCGCCACGGTGTGGCGGAAGTCGACCTGCTCGCTCGCCGTGCCCCCGAAATGGTGCATGCCACCCATCTTCTCGAAATTGCAGACGGTCATGCCCTTGGTCCACCGGCCGGCAAGCTCGACGCGGATATCGGCCTTCTCGGTGGTGAAGACGGTCGGGTCGATCATAGCCGCGACGCAGCACGCGTCATGGACGGCGGGATACTCGATCTGCAGGAGGCCCCCATGCGTGGTCGCTATGAACTCCCAGATATCGAGGATGAACTTGGCTATCTCGCCGCCGACGGCGCGCACCCGGTCCTGAAGCTTCGTGGTGGCGAGCGCCTGATGTGTCAGGTCGAGACCCACCATGGTGACGTCCCATTTGGCCCGGAACACCACGTCGGCGGCCTCCGGATCGGCATAGACGTTGAACTCCGCCGCGGGCGTGATGTTGCCCCTGGTATAGCTTCCCCCCATCGCGACGACCCGTTTCACCCGCTCGACGATGCGGGGGTCCTTGCGCACGGCAAGCGCGATGTTGGTGTAGGGACCGACCGGCACCAGAGTGATCGTCTTTGGCTCATGCGCCATGACGGTGTCGATGATGAAGTCGACGGCGTGCCGCTTGTCGAGCTCGAACGAGGCGGGCGGCAGTACGGGGCCGTCGAGCCCGGTCTCGCCGTGGATCTCGACGGCCAGCACCTGATCGATGAGGAGCGGCCCGGGAGAGCCCTTCGCCACCGGCACCTTGATGCCATAGGCGGTGCATACGGAAAGCGCATTGCGCGTGGTGTTCTCGACATTGTGGTTGCCCGAAACCGTAGTGATGCCGAGGAGATCGATCTTCGGATTGCCTGCCGCCAGCAGGATGGCGATAGCGTCATCATGCCCAGGGTCGCAGTCCAGGATGATCTTTTCCATATGGCACCTCCTCTGCCGGCCGAGCCTGCCGCGACTACAGACTGCCGCCGCTTGCGCCGTCAAGGTTCTCGCCCTCGGCAACCGTAATGCCAACTCGCTCTGCCCCCCGGCCACCTTCTACCTCCGGCGGCGAGCCCGTTCCGAGCAGCTGCCACTGCCGCCGCCGTATTGCGCGACAAGCGGGGTTGACATCGTCGGGGAATATCGCTTCAAATGTAATGTTATTACATTTAGATGGAGCAGCGACGTCGCAAAAAACCATTGCGATGCGATCGATGGAAATCTACGCTGGGCCGGTGATGGTCCCCTGGCCGCAAGGCAAGGGGTGAAAAGGGAACACGGTGAGATCCCCAAGGGTCGAGGCCGTGGCTGCCCCCGCAACTGTAAGCGGCGAGCAAAATCCGTAAATGCCACTGGCCGGCAAGGCTGGGAAGGCAGGATGGCGCCACGACCCGCGAGCCAGGAGACCTGCCATCAGCATGAGTTGACCGGACGGGGTGTGCCGGGAGGAGACGTGGACGTCGGTCTTGTCGGCCGATTCGCCAACTTCCTTCCGTCGCCAATCGAGAAAGACGGAAAAGTTGGACGGCGCTACCGATCGTATTCACCGCATTATTGTCTGCACGCTTTGCCGCGACGTCCCGACAGGGATCAGGTCGGGTGAGAATCTGTGCACCGATTTACGTTCCCGGCTCTCGGCCCACCATGAACCCGCCGTGGCAAATGGCTTCATTGTCGAGGGCGTGGCTTGCATGGCCGGCTGTGCACGGCCCTTGACGGTTGCCTTCCAGGCATCGGGCAAGGCCGCCTATCTCTTCGGCTCCATCGATGCGCAGGCCGATGTCGGCGATCTCGTGCGATTCGCCAAGCTCTATGCTTCGCTCGCCGATGGCTGGTGCAATTCGGGACAGCGCCCGGCGGGATTGGCCGGCAAGACGCTGGCCCGCATCCCGGGTCCGGGCAATCTGGCGGGAAACAGCCGATGACAGCGCCGGTTCTCGAAGCGCGTGACCTCAGTGCCATGGCGAATGGCCGAGATATGGTCCATGCGGTCAGCCTCTCGGTGGGCGCAGGTGATCGCCTCGCCATCATCGGCCCCAACGGCGCCGGCAAGACCACGCTGCTGCGCATGCTGTCGGGCATGCTGCGGCCAAGTTCCGGCGAGGTGAAGCTTGGCGGGCGCCGGCTGGACAGGATTTCGGCCGCCGAGCGCGCACTGCAGATCGCCGTGGTCGGCCAGACCGACCAGCCCGATCCGCGGCTGGCGGTGATCGACTATGTCGAGCTTGGCCGGGTTCCGCACGCCGGGCTAAGGCGCAGGAGCGACGAACGCGACATTGTCGTCGACGCGCTGCGCCGGACCGGCCTGCTGCCGTTGCTTGGCCGCACCATCGGCTCGCTGTCGGGTGGCGAGCGCCAGCGCGCCCAGCTGGCGCGCGCCATCGCGCAGGAGCCAACAATTCTGTTCCTCGACGAGCCCACCAACCATCTCGACCCGCGCGCCCGCGGCGAACTGCTCGAACTCGTGGCCAGCTTCGGCATGACGGTGATCGCGGTGCTGCACGATCTGGCCCTGGTGGCGCCCTTCGCTACCAGGGTCGCGGTGATGAACAATGCCCGCCTGCAAGCGTTCGCCGCGCCGCGCGAAGCGCTGACCCAACAGCTGATCCGCGAGGTGTTCGGCGTCGACGTCTTTCGTCTGCGCCATCCGACTGAAGACCGCGAACTGACGGTGTTCGAGGTGCCGAACCGCGCCGTGCCGACATCCTGATCGAAGCCGTTCCGCCCAATCCCTGTTCAACAACGGAGCAATACCCTTGAAACGCCTCGCTTTTTCGCTCGTCTTCTCGCTGCTGGCCTCGACAGCTTTCGCCTTCCCTGTGACCGTCGACAGTTGCGGCAAACCGCTGACTTTCGACGCGCCGCCGAAGCGCGCCGTCATCCATGATCTCAACATGGCCGAGATGGCTTTCGCGCTGAAACTGCAGCCGTCGATCGTCGGCCTGACCGGCATCACCGGATGGTACAAGGTCGGCCCCGAATTCAAGGCCGAGCAGGGCTCGATCCCTGAACTCGCTCCCAAATATCCGACGCTTGAAAACCTCGTCGCGGTCGAGCCCGATTTCTTCTTCGCCGGCTGGTACTACGGCATGAAGCCGGGCGGCGAAGTGACGCCCGAAACGCTTGCCCCGCATGGCATCAAGACACTGGTGCTGACGGAAAGCTGCGTCCATCTCGACAAGAACCGCCCTGCCGCCTCGATGGACCTGCTCTATGGCGACGTCGAAAAGCTGGGCAAGATTTTTGGCAAGGAGGCTGAGGCGCAAAAGCTCGTTTCAGGCTGGAAGACGCAGCTCGCCGACATCACCGCCAAGGTCGGCGACCGCAAGGGCACGCGGGTGTTCCTCTATGATTCCGGCGAGGACAAGCCCTTCACCGCGGGCAAGTTCGCCATCCCCAGCGCCATGATATCAGCCGCCGGCGGCGACAACATCATGGCCGACATGGACACCAGCTGGGGCAACACGGACTGGGAAACGGTGGCCTCGCGCAATCCGCAATTCCTCATCCTGCTCGATTACCAGGACGGCGGCGGCTACAAGAAACTGCTCGATTTCCTGAAGGCGCATCCGGCGATGAAAGAAACGGACGCGGTCAAGAACGAGCGTTTCGTCGCCCTGCGCTATGCCGAGCTGACGCCTGGACCCGCCAACATCGAAGCGATCGACAAGATCGCCAAGGCGATGCATCCGGAAGCATTTTGATGCATGTCGCCCAAAAGTGCGCTGCGGTTTTTTGGCAACGACATGCATGAAGAAAAGATCCGGGAAGTGCGTCGCATGAGCCCTGATGGACGCGACGCATTTCCAGGCTTGCGACACAAGGCATTCGCACTCGCCATGATGGTGGGAGCGGCGGCGATCGCCGCTCTCGCCTTGCTGTCGATCGCCTATGGCTCGACGCTGATTCCGTTGACCGACGTCGTGGCTTCGCTCGGCCATGCGATTGGACTGGGTGGACACGACGTGTCCGGCCCGGTCGGCAAGATCGTCGTCGACCTGCGGCTGCCGCGCACGATCCTGGCCATCTGCGTCGGCGCCGGCCTGGGCGTCGTCGGTGCGCTGCTGCAGACGGTGACCCGCAATGATCTGGCCGATCCGTTCCTGTTCGGCCTGTCGTCCGGCGCCGCTGCAGGCGCGGTTTCCGTCATCACCGTCTTCGGCGACAGTTTTGGTATCTGGACGCTGCCGGTCGCGGCTTTCACCGGCGGCATACTGGCTGCCGGCGTCGTCCTGCTGCTGGTTGCGCGGGTGAGGGGGCAAGGGCCGGAGCGGCTGATCCTCGCCGGCCTTGCCGTGTCGTTCATGTTCACCGCCTTGACCAACTACCTGGTTTTTGCCGGCGACCAGCGCGCCGCCCACTCGGTGCTGTTCTGGACGATGGGCGGGCTCGGCCTGGCACGCTGGGACAACATCTGGCTCGGCGCGCTGGGTGCGGGCACCATCCTGGCTTATGCGCTATGGAACCACCGCCGGCTCGATGCTTTCCTGGCCGGCGAAAATGCCGCCGAAAGCCTTGGTGTGCCGGTGGCGCGGATGCGCAGGATGACCTTCTTCGTCGCCGCGTTCGCGACGGCGATCCTGGTCTCGGTCGCCGGCGTCATCGGCTTCGTCGGACTGATGATCCCGCATCTGTCGCGGCCGCTGGCGGGTCCTTTGCATCTGCGGCTGGTTGCCAGCTGCGCGGTCTTCGGCGCGGTGCTGTTGCTGGTTAGCGATCTTCTCGCCCGAACCTTGCTGCCGCCGCAGGAACTGCCGATCGGCATCATCACCAGCTCGGTCGGAGCGTTCTTCGTCGTCACCATGCTCATCCGCAATCGGCTCTGATCGCGGTGGGCCCTATCGCGATGGGTCCTATCGCGATGGGCAAGAGTTCCCGCCTCAGACCGTCCAGAAATAGCGCACGATGTGAAAGAAAACCGGGGCAGCGAAGACCAGGCTGTCGGTGCGGTCCATCATGCCGCCATGGCCTTCGATCAGATGGCCCCAGTCCTTGACGCCCTGGTCGCGCTTGATCGCCGAGGCGACCAGCCCGCCCAGAAAGCCCATGGAGCAGGCGATGAAGGCTACGGCTGCCGCCTGCAGCGGCGAGAACGGTGTCACGAAGGACAACAGCGCGCCGAGCAGGCTCGCCGACACCAGTCCGCCGATCAGACCTTCCCAGGTTTTCGACGGCGAGACGTTCGGCGAAAAACGGTGCTTTCCGAAGAGCTTGCCGAAGATGTACTGCAGCACGTCGCTGCCTTGCACGACGATGATCAGGAAGGCGATGAGCAACAGGGTGCGGCCTTCGAAGCCCGGCACATTGAGGGTCAGCAGCGCCGGAACATGGCTGACGCAATAGACCGAGATCATCACCGCCCATTGCTGCGCGGCGATCCGCTCTAGAAAGCGCTCGGTGTCGCCATGCAGCGCGGTGATCGCCGGCATCAGCAGGAAGCAGTAGACCGGAATGAAGATGACGAACAGCCCGTACCAGGCGGTCCACACCAGCCAGTATTGAAACGGAATGATGATGCCGAACATGCCGAGCAGCACCCAATGGTCGCTGCGGCTTGTATGCGTCAGCGTCACGAATTCGCGCAGCGCCGCGAAGGAAATCAGCGCGAACAGGATGGTCATGCCGTAGCGGCCGAAGAAGAAGGCGACCGTCATCAGCGCCACCATCACCCACCAGGCGTTGATGCGCTGCGTGAGATTGACCAGCGTTGAACTGAGCGGCTTGGGCGCCCGCGCCGAAAGTATCGCGGCAATGATGCTGGCGGTGGTCAGCACCGCGAGCAGGCCGATGATCAGAATGGAAATCTCGTGGCGCATCAATCGTCTCGCTCGGGACGCGGGTTGAGCGCCAGCAGCGTGGCGTGGGCGCGCTCGAGAAAGGCGCGGCGTTCTTCGCCCGGGCCCACCGCAACCGGTGCGCCGAAGACGACGCGGCACAGCAGCGGCACCGGCAGGAACTGGCCCTTGGGCAGCACGCGCGACATGTTCTCGATCCAGCACGGGATCAGCTCGACCTCAGGCCGCGCCATCGACAGATTGTAGAGCCCGGAGCGGAAGGCCAGCAGCGGCTCCTCGGTCATGTTGCGGGTGCCCTCGGGAAACAGGATCAGCGAATGGCCCTGGTCGAGCACCGAGAGCATGATCTCGATCGGGTTTTCTTCAGGTTTCGTCCATTGCCGGTTGATGAGCACCGACGACAGCATGTCCTCGGCGATGAAGCGGCGCAGCCGCGACTTTCCCCAGTACTCGCCGGCAGCAACCGCGTGGGTGATCGCGCGTTCCTTTTCGCTCAGGCAGGCCGACAGCAGGATGAAGTCGCCATGGCTGGTGTGATTGGCGAAATAGATGCGCTGCCGGTCGGATGGCAGACTGCCATTCCAGATCGGACGCACCCCGGTCACCACCCAGGCCAGCGCCGAGAGACCGACGGAGGTTACGGTCTGCAGCAAGGTGAAGGTCTTGAGCGAAAGCTTGTTCATCGCGGCGCCCAAAACCCCGCCGTCAGGAGCGCTGCGGCAAACAGGGCCAGGGCTGCGCGCTGTTTGAACAGCAAGCGACGGGTGCCGGCCATGCGGTCATCGAGCGGGCGTGTCGTGGACGGCGAAGGTTTCAGGCGCATGCGCGCCAGTATGTCATCCACCGCGGCGCCACCGGAAGCCTCGTCTTTGTGGCTGGCCATCAGCCGGAACAACAGTGCGTCGAACACCAGAAGCGCCGACAGCGCCAGCACCGCAACCGCGCTCGCGGCCGAGACCGACAGTGGGATGGCCGCGCGCAAAGCCTCGAAAGCGCCGCGCGCCGAAGCAGCCAGGGGCACAAGAATACTGGCGGTCACCACAACCGCAGCCGGCCATGCGGCCTGCTGCATCAGCATGCGGGCGAAGCGACCGGCGCGTTCCTGGTAGGCATTGCCCGTCATGACGCCGCCCGCTCCGTGGCCGCGGCGAGATGAATCGGCCGGCCGGTGGCCATCAGCATCTCGTGGGCAAGCGTCGGCGTCCTGGCTCTGCCGGTCGCCACCAGCCATTCGGCGACAACGCCGGCGCTGCGCTGGAAACCGAGCGCGCAGCAGACCAGCACAGTGCCGTCGCGGCGCGCGCTCTCAAGCGCGCTGGCGGCCTGCTGCTGTACTATTACCGGCGGCGGCAACAGATCGATCATCGGAAAGCTGATCCAGCGGCAGTCTGTCCCCGCCGGCTTTTCAAGTTCGGCGGCAAGATCGATGACCGTGCCAAAGCCGTTGGCCTCGCTTGCCGTCGGAAAGCGACCGAGAGAGACGCCATCACGGACGGCGACGTGCGGTGGCAGCTTGCGCGTCCATATCGCGGCATTCACACCAGCGCCCAACCGGTAGGGCCAAAGCAGGACGCGGCTTGCCAGGGACACATGGCCTTCCGCAGTCTTCTGGAACACCTTTTCACCGGCCCCGGAATAAGCGAAGGCGACGATAGCCAGCGCCAGCGCCGGCCAGAGCAGGAAGAGCGCTGTGGCGGACAAGACGGCGCCGAGCGCGGCGCCGGCCAGCGCAAGGACGGCGCCCAGCGCATAGAACAGCGCCAGCCGGCGCGCTTTCGCATCGCCGGTCAGCCGAGCGGCTGAAAACGGCAACGCGCCGGAGCGCGGAAACAGCCACAGGGCGAAAAACCCGAGCAGCGCGCCGGTCGGGATGTCGATGAAATGATGTTGCCAGGTCGTCAGCACCGAAGCGCCGATCAGGAAGCACCAGCCATGCCAGAGCGGCAGGAGGAGGCCGCCGAGCCGGTGGCGCCAGTGGTCCCAGATGATCACCAGCAAAGCGATGTGCAGCGAGGGCGCCTGGTTGAACGGCTTGTCGAAACCGCCAAGCACGGCAAACAGGAAGCCGGGCAGGCCGGTCGTTGCAGGCCGCACGAACGTCGCGGTCAGCGGGAACAGGATGAAACAGGCGACGGCGACGATCTGCGCGGTGAGATAGCGCCCGGCCAGGCGGTCGACGCCTTGCCTGCTGTCGTTGAGCAGCAGCGACAGTCCGTAGAACAGGTTGATCGACCAGTAGGGCACGATGGTCCAGGCGAGGAAAGGGATGCTGCGCTCCCAGGAGAACACGATGCTGCCGACATCGTCGCGCCGCGACGCCAGCCAGTTGGCGAAGCCGTAGGAGAGGTAGAAGAACGGCGCCAGGAAGGCCAGCCAAAGGGCTGCCCTGACGACCACCCGGCTGTAAGGCTCAGTGCGCACCGTGGATGCAAGCGATGACACCATCCTGTTCAGCGGCGCCGTGCGACCGAGACGGTGAAGATGCCCCACTGGTCGATGCGCTGGTCGAGCTTCTCGAAACCGGCGGCTTCGACGAGCTGGTCCATCTCGCCTTGCGTGCGCCGGCGCATCACCCAGGCCTGACCGCCGCGATGCGAGGTCAGGCTGCGGGCGATCATCTCGAGCTGCGGATGCCACGGCTGGTTGGTGTAGAGCAACAGGCCGCCCGGCTGCATGGCGTGGGCAAGCCCGCCGAGCGAGCGGGCGATCATGGCGTTGTCTGAAAACAGCTCGTAGAGGCCGGAAACGATGGCGAGATCGGGCGCCGGATCGATCGAGGCGAGCATGTCGGCATCGAAGGCGTCGGCGCGCTGGAAGGAGACGCTGGCCGGCAACTGCCGCTCGGCGATCAGCTTGCGGCCAAGCTGGACATTGAGGTCGGAATAATCCTGCAGGCGCACGCTCGCCGGCTGGTCGGGGCTCTTCACGATGGCATCGAGAACATAGCGGCCGTGGCCGGCGGCGATGTCGAGAATGTGCGCCGGCCGGCCGGCGGCCTTGAGCGCCGCCAGGCAAGAGCCGATCAGCTCCTCGAGATGCAGCTTGCGCTGGCGGATGCCGCGCCAGCCGATGGCTTCCAGGAAGATGCGGTCGACGGCGCGGCCAAGAGGTGTAAGGCCCCGCGCGTCGTTCTCGTAGACGTAGTCCAGCGTCGAGCCGGAATCGAAGCCGGTGGTGATGCCCGCCTTCATACCCGACGATAACCAGGCGCCCATGCGGATGGAGGCACGGCTGAATGCCCAATAGAGGCCCTTGGGCGACAAAAGATCGAGCGGCGAGGCAAGCCTGTCGGCCTCGTCGCGCGTGTAGCCGGTGATATCCGCCTGCTTCAGGTCGACCGGCGCATCCGGCGCGGCGACTTGCTTGGCCAGGAACGGCCGGATCAGGTCGAGGGCCTGCGCCCGGTCGCGCTCGCCCAGCGTGTCGTGGAAAAAACCCGGCAACACATGGCGCTCCTTGGTGCGGCTGCCGAGATTGACGAAGAACTCGTGCTGCGGGCCATGGCGCACAACCCAGTCGCTCCCTGAAAGCAGAAGCTGCGTCGGCACGGTGATGGCGCGGGCGTCCGCAACGATGCGCGCCGCGTGCTGGTAGAGCTCGACCAGGATGTTGGAGGCGATCGGCCGCGTGATCAGCGGATCGCTCTCGAAGGAGGCGATGCGCACGGGGTCATGGGTCAAGAACTTCGCCTTGACGTAGGAATTGACGAAGAAGCGGCCCTTGATGTTCTGCCAGAACGCGATGCCTTCCTTGGCGAAGGGCACGTAGAGTTTGACCGAAAAGGCCGGTGAGGCCAGCACCATGGCACGCAGTTTCGGCGCATAGTCATGCACCCAGGCGGCGGCGAGCACGGCGCCGAAGGATTGCGCGATCAGCGCGATATCCTGCGTGGCGAAGCCGTCCCTGGCGGCGATCTCGCGCATGAAGCAGTCGATGTCGCGCACCAGGGCCGAGAAAGAAGGGGCATAGCCGCGCTCGCCGGACGAGCGGCCATTGCCGCGGGCATCCCAGGCATAAAAGGCGTGGTCCGGCATCTGCAGTTCGTCGACGAGATGAGCCATGCGGCCGCCATGCTCGTGGCCGCGGTGGAAGAGCACCACCGCGCCCTTGGCATCGGCGGAAGCTGCCGGCCAGAACCGGTAGAAGATCTCCGTCCCGTCATGGCTGCGGAAGACACGCTCTTGCGCCTGCCGCTCAAGGCTTCCGGCAGCAACAGTGGCGATTGGTTCGTGCATCATGGTCTTTCCCTCTGGCGGCATGGCGAGCCTCGATGCTCAACTGGCGCTGCCAATAAGGCCGGCGCGTATCCGGTTTATGGCGGTCAACAGCGAAAGCGTTGCCATGGCCGGAAACACAAGCGGCGCGATGGATGCCGGCCAGAGCCCGGCGGCGCACAGCACGGCGACCACGCCCAGCGCCAGCGCCCGGTCGCTCTTGCCGAACGGCCCGGCATAGTTTCGCCCGATCCTGGCGGCGATGCCGAGCACGCCGGCAAACTCGGCCAGCACAGCTGATATGGCGAAGGCGACGACGCCCCATGGGCTGAATTGTGGGAAGACGGCGAACGGCAGGATGAGCGCAAGGTCCGAAACGACGTCGCAGAATTCGTTCAGATACATGCCAAGCGTCGAGGCCTGCCCGTGTTCCCGCGCCAGCATGCCGTCCACGGCATTCAGCGCCATGCGCACGAACATCACCACGGGAATCAACAGCAGCAGCGAGCGCCATTCATGCAAGATCGCGATGGCCGTTCCGGCCGCGATCGACATCAGGGCCGCCAGGATGGTTATGCTGTTTGCGGTGACGCCGATTGCCGCCAGCCGGTTGACCAGCGGTCGCAGCCTTCCCTGGAAAGCCGGCTTGAGAGCGTAAAGCGTCGGCATTTCGTTGATCCCCCGATCCTGATATGCGGCTGTACATCAATATGTCACACGCGACCAGAGTATAGACCGCTGCGGTCGAAACTGCGCCTCCCAGTGCGCGCGTCCTGATACGGTGGATGGGTCATGCCGGCTGCCATGGCCACCGGCCAGACGTTGACCAATCGCTAACCATAATTGCGCAGCACGGCAGTCATGCACATTTGCCGGCTTCCGGTGCAACGCGGCATCTTGAATAATAAGCACGCTTATTATATATGCCGCTCATGGTTTCAGATGGCATAGACAGATTGGGCTTCTTGATCCACGACGTGCAGCGCCTGATGCGCAAGCGCTTCGAGGCGAGGGCCAGTGGCTTGGGGCTTTCTTCGGCGCAATGGCGGCTTCTGGTCCGCGTTGCCAAGGAAGACGGTGTCGCGCAGGCGAGGCTGGCCGAACTTCTCGAAATCGAGCCGATCAGCGTTTCGCGTCTGGTCGACCGCATGGAGGAGGGGGGCTGGATCGAGCGTCGCTCCGACGCCGCCGATCGCCGCGTCCGCATGATCTTCCTGACGCCCAAAGCGAGCGACGCCTACGCCGTGATCAAGAGCATTGCCGGAGAAGTCTATGAGGAATCGCTGGTCGGCGTGAAGCCGGAAGCCCGTCGTGTCCTCATCGAGGGGCTTGAGGCGATGGTCCGCAACCTGACTGACGACGAGACGCCGTCCATTGAAAAAGTGAAGAATACAGAGGGCGCAGCAGCATGAACGCCGCAGCCAAGATAGACGAGAAGGTGACCGAGCTGGAAATGGAAGCGCCGGCGCAGCCGACCGCGGCCCCGGTGGCGGTTGCTCCTCCGGCGCAGCCGGCGCCGGCCCCGGTGAAGAAAAAGCGCCGGCTGGGCCGCTCTTTGCTGATGGTTGCGCTGCCTGCGGCACTGGCTATCGGCGGCGGTTACGTCTGGGTTACCGGCGGCCGCTACCAGGAGACGGAAAACGCCAATCTGCAGCAGGCCAAGGTGTCGATCGCTTCCGACACGGCGGGCCGCATCGTTCAGGTCGACATTGCCGACAACCAGCTGGTCAACCAGGGTGATGTGCTGTTTGCCATCGACCCGGAGCCCTACCGGATCGCACTGGCCCAGGCCGACGCGGCGGTGGCGGGCGCGCGTCTCAATGTCGAGCAGCTGCGTGCCGCTTATGGCCAGTCGATGGCTCAGCAAAAGTCCGATGCCAGTGAGGTCGCCTTCGCCCAGTCGCAGTTCGACCGCGCCGCCGACCTTGCACAGAAGGGCATCAACGCCAAGTCGTCGCTCGACCAGGCCAAGAACGATCTCGACAAGGCCAAGCAGCAGCTGGCCGTTGCCGAGCAAGGCATCATCAGCGCCAAGGCAGCCCTTGGCGGCAATCCCGACATCGAGACCGACAAGCACCCGACCGTGATGGCCGCGCTCGCCGCGCGCGACAAGGCGGCCTACGACCTGGAGCAGACCACGGTCAAGGCGCCGGCTGACGGCGTCGTCAGCCAGGCCTCATCGTTCAAGGTCGGTCAGTATGTCGGTTCCGGCACGCCGCTGTTTTCGCTGGTCGAGACGGGCGACACCTGGATCGAAGCCAATTTCAAGGAAACCCAGCTGACCCACATGATATCGGGCCAAAAGGCCGAGATCGTGGTCGACACCTATCCGGGGCGCACCTTCGAGGCGACTGTCAAGGCGATCGGCGCCGGCACGGGTGCAGAGTTCTCGCTGCTGCCGGCCCAGAATGCCACCGGCAACTGGGTCAAGGTCACGCAACGCATTCCGGTGCGCCTGGAGTTGACCGATGCCGACGCCAAGATGGCGTTGCGCACCGGCATGAGCGCGACCGTTACGGTCGATACCGGCGTGGCGCGCGGGTTTCCCGCCATATTTGGCCACGCCACGGCTGGCGAGGCGGCAAAGTAAAATCGGCGGAAACCCGCGGGGAACCAAGGGTGGAAGCGAGTGGCAGGGGATTGGTCTGATGGGAGGGGTGAGAAGGATCAGCGCTTGGGCCGAGCCGCATCGCGGCCTGATCGAGATCTGAAATCTTCGACACGGACCCGTCGGTCCTCATGTTTCCGGGCGGCAGGCATCCGCTCAATCGAGACTTTCGGTCGATGTAACCCCCACATCGACAATCGCGTCCCACCGCGATGAGGGTCTCTCAACGGAAGGCTTTGCCGCCCGGAAACCCACCGTACACGATTTTGTTACCTGCCGGAAGTTCCGCATCATGAGCACGCCCGAACCGTTCAAAGAAGTGCCGCATCGTGGCCTGATAACGGTCGCGCTCATGCTGGCGACGATCATGCAGGCGCTCGACACCACGATCGCCAACGTTGCGCTGCCGACCATGACCGGCGATCTCGGTGCCTCCCCGGACAACATCAACTGGGTGCTGACCTCCTACATCGTTGCCGCGGCCATCATGACGCCGGTCACCGGCTGGCTGGCCGACCGCTTCGGCCGCAAGGAACTGTTCCTGACGGCGGTGGTCGGCTTCACCGTGTTCTCGATGCTGTGCGGCATCGCCTGGAGCCTGGAGACCATGGTCTTCTTCCGGCTGATGCAAGGCGTGTTCGGCGCCGCGATCGTGCCGTTGTCGCAGACCTTCCTGCTCGACATCAACCCCAGGGAACGCCACGGCCAGGCAATGGCCATCTGGGGCGCCGGCATCATGCTGGGGCCAATTCTGGGTCCGACGCTGGGTGGCTGGCTGACCGAGAATTTCAACTGGCGCTGGGTGTTCTTCATCAACCTGCCGGTCGGCATTGTTGCCTTCCTCGGCATGGCCGCCTATTTGCCGGCCGTCGCGCGGCGCGTGCGTGGTTTCGATTTCTTCGGCTTCGCCATGATATCGCTCGGCGTCGGCGCGCTGCAGCTGCTGCTCGATCGCGGCGGCGAGGTCGACTGGTTTTCCTCGATCGAGATCTGGATCGAGCTTGGTCTTTCGCTAACCGGCTTCTGGGTGTTCATCATTCACACGGTGACGTCGGATCATCCCTTCATCGATCCGAAGATCTTCCTCGACCGCAATTTCGTGACCGGGCTGGCGTTCATCTTCGTCATGGGCGTGCTGATCCTGGCGAGCATGTCGCTGCTGCCGCCGATGCTGTCGACCATCTTCGGCTATCCGACCGTCACCATCGGCGTCGTCATGGGGCCGCGTGGTGTCGGCACCATGATTTCGATGCTCGTCGTCGGGCGGCTCATGAGCAAGATCGACGCCAGGATCCTCGTCGTCATCGGCTTTCTGCTGACCGCTCAGTCGCTCTACACCATGTCGAGCTTCACGCCGCAGATGGACAACTGGCTGATCATCAGTTCCGGCGTCATCCAGGGCCTGGGAATGGGCATGGTCTTCGTGCCGCTGTCGACCGTGGCCTTCGCCACGCTTGACGTGCGCTTCCGTACCGACGCCACCGCCTTGTTCAGCCTGGTGCGCAATCTTGGCTCGTCCATCGGCGTGTCGGTCGTGACGGTTCTGATGGTGCGCAACACGCAGATCAATCACACCGAGCTTTCCGCCTTCATCAACCCGTTCAATCCCAATCTGTGGGCGGTCTCTCCTGCGGCCGCAAGCGGCGATCCAATGGCGCTTTCGGAAGTCGACCGAATGGTCAATCTCCAAGCGATGATGATCTCTTACGTCAATGATTTCAAAATACTGATGGTGATGACGCTGATTGCCATCCCGTTTGTTTTCCTGCTGCGCAAGCCAAAGCAGGCGCCGGCCGCTGGCGCACCAGCCGCGCATATGGACTGAGGGCAGGCGAAGGCTGCTTACTTTCCCAGCACAAGGCTCCAGTAGCGGATGGCGCTGTCGCGGCCGTCGCGGACATAGGCGAGGCCAAAGCGGGTGAAGCGCGGGTCGAGCATGTTGCGGCGATGGCCGGGCGAATGAACCCAGATGTCGAACA